>NC_012029.1:683823-1367647 GCF_000022205.1 Halorubrum lacusprofundi ATCC 49239 | reverse complement strand
TCTCGCTGCGGTATTGACGAGTAGTCGACGACGGCATCGGGAAGTTCGCAGAAGTCGTTGGCGCTCGTTCGTTCGCAGAAGTCGTTGGCGCTCGTTCGTTCGCAGAAGTCGTTGGCGCTCGTTCGTTCGCAGTTGACACTGAACTGGCGACGGCTGCTCGAAACCGCTTCGATCTCTTATAAATCCCGTCGGCAGATCGACGGTAGTCGTCTCCAACGTCCCCGTTTCCGGCGGCTCCGACGCACCATCATTCACTTAAAAAGCGCCGCCGATCTCCCTACCTCACTCATCCGGCCACTTGATCGAACAGCCTCGCGAGGGGCGGTCCGGGACCTCGACCTCCTCGCCCGCGAGGACCGCGTCGACGGCGTCACGGATGTAGAACTCGGTCGGCTCGTCGTCCGGGTTCAACGCGTCGTCAAGCCGGCCGTGGTACTGAAGCCGGAACGCATCGCCGTCGCGGCCGAACAGGAACGGGTCGGGGGTACAGACCGCGCCGTACGCGTCCGCCGCTTCGCCGGTCTCGTCGCGGAGGTAGGCGTCGTACGCGATCGTGCCGTCGGCGACGCGCTCGCGCATCGCCTCGACGGAGTCGTCGGGGTACTCCGTGGCGTCGTTCGGGTTGATGCCCACGACGGCCAGGTCGTCGTACTCGGCCGCCAGATCGTTGAGGAGGTCGAACTTCGCCTGCGCGTACGGGCAGTGGTTGCAGGTGAACACCAGGAGCAGGGTGTCCGCGTCGAACGAGTCGAGCGTGTACGTCTCGCCGTCGGTGCCCGGTAGCTCGAACGCCGGCGCGGCGTCGCCGCGGTCGAGCTCCGAGTCGGATTCCATCGCGACCATACACGCCCATTCCGGCGCCGACCCCAAAATCGTTCCGCGGGTCTCGCGCCGGTGGGAGTCATCGACTCGTCCCGGAGCGATGCGCAACCCTGGCCGCGACCCCGGCCGCGACGTGCGCGACGACGATGGCGCCCAGCCAGCACCCCGCCGCGACGAGGAGCACCGCGATCGCGAGGGACCGCTCCCGGAGGAGTCCGCTCGCCGCCCATACCGCCGCGAGGGCCGCGACCGCGATGAGCGTCGCTCCCGGAACGACCGTCTGCGATACCTCCTCTCGGGACTCGAGGCCGCGCCATCCCCGTCCCGCTCCTCGGTGAGGACGCGTCGGCTCCCGGGCGCTCGGTCGTCGCCGCCGCTCAGTCGGATCGTCTCGCGATCGCATGGAGCCGCTGGCCGCGCCATCTGCCCTAAACCGTTCCACGCTTCGACCCGGGGCCGTTCCCTGTCCGAAACCGTCCCGGGTTGCGGTCAGCCGCGGGCGCTCGGCCGACGGCCCGTGCTCCGTCGGCGACTCGCGACCTGCCGGTGACTCGTGCCTTTTTGCTTCGCGACCTCATACGCCGGGTATGTCTCCCCGAGAACCGTCCTACCGAACGCTCCGGCTGCTGTGCGCGAACGCGGTCGGCATGGCCGGGTTCCTGATCGCGTTCGCGGTCGCCCGGGAGTTCGCGGTCGCGCTCGTCGCGGGCGTCGTCGCGGCGGCGATCGGGTACGCGGCGTCCAGCGCCGTCGTCGCGTACGCGTCGGCGTGACGGATGCGACCTGACATGTGAAATGAACATAGTTACTATGTCGGGTAATAGACACACGAACGAATGACGAAACGGGATGGACAACAGTCGAACGCGCTCGCGGCGGACGCGCGGTCCGAGCCGGCCCGGGTGCTCCTCGTCGCTGACGAACTGGCGGTCGGGGACCGCGCGGCAGCGGGCATCGAGGATCGGGCCGACCGGTTCGAGGTGACGCGGGCCGAGGACGCGGCCGAAGGGCTCAGCGTCGTCGATCGCAAGCCGGTCGACTGCGTCGTCAGCGGCTACGACCTCCCCGGGATGGACGGTGTCGAGTTCCTTCGTACCGTCCGCGAGCGCGTCGGCGACCTCCCCTTCGTGCTGTTCACGGCCCGTGGATCGGAGGCGATCGCGAGCGAGGCGGTCGCTGCGGGCGTCGACGAGTACCTTCCGGTGGGCGGTGACAACGACGCCCCCGACGCCCCCGACGCCCCAGACGCTCCCGACGACAACGAGAGCAACGACGACCCCTACGCGACACTCGCGTCCCGTGTCGACTACGCTGTGTCTCGGTCCCACACCGAGCGTCGAGTGACGGAGCATCTCGACCGGATGACGGACGCGTTCTGCGGTATCGACGAGTCCTGGCGGCTCACCTACCTCAACAAGCGGGCGGCAGAGCTGCTCCCACGCGACGCCGAGGACCTGCTCGGCGACCAGATCTGGGACCGGTTCCGGGCTCTTCGCGGGACCGAACTGGAGGAGCAGTTCCGCGACGCGATGGCTACCGGGGAACCGACCGCCTTCGAGTTCCACTTCGCCGGCCCGGATCTCGATCTCGCGATCGACGCGTATCCCTCCGACACCGGCCTCTCGGTGTACTTCCGCGACGTGACCGAGGAGAAGGAGCGCAAGCGCGAACTCCGCGAACTCTCCGAGCGGCTCCGGCTCGCCGTCGAGGGCGCCGATGCGGGCGTGTGGGACTGGAACATCCGCACCGATGAGGTGCGGTTCGACGAGCGGTGGGCCAGCATGCTGGGCTACGATCGGTCGGAGATCGCCTTCGATCTCGCGGGGTGGGAAGAGCGGGTCCACCCCGACGACCTCAGCGCCGTGTGGTCGGCGCTGGAGGCGCACTTTTCCGGTGCGACGGAGCAATTCCAGTGCGACTACCGGATGGAGACGAAGGGAGGCGAGTGGAAGTGGATCCGAGACCGCGGCCGCGTTGTCGAGCGCAACGACGAGGGAGAGCCGGTTCGCGCCGTCGGGATCCACATCGACGTGACGGAGGAGAAAAAGCGCGAACGCGACCTGAAGCGCTACCGGCGGCTCGTCGACGAGCTCCCCGACTCCGTGGCCGTCTACGACGCCGATGGGCGGTTCTCGGTCGTCAACGACCGGATCGTCGACGTGTACGACTCGACCCCCGAGGAACTCATCGGTCGGCAGAGCCCGCTCGTCGCGCGGCTCCGCGAGAGGAGCGAGGACGATCCGTTCGCGGCGCTGGTCGCGGGCGACCGCGAGACCCTGTCTGGAACGGTCGAACTCGACTTTCCCGTCCGGTCCGACGCGATCGTCGACTTCGGCTTCCAGCGGCTCGTTATCGACGGCGAGTTCGACGGGGTGCTCGGCATCGCCCGCGACGTGACCGAAAAACGCCGCCGTCAGCGGGATCTCGAACGCACCTCGGCTCGGTTGGAGGCCCTCTACGAGGACTCGCCGGACATGATCAACATCCACGATGAGGCGGGCGAGATCGTCGACGCGAACCCGGTGATGGCGGCCGAGCTCGGCTACGACCGTGAGGAGATCGTGGAGATGGACGTCTGGGAGATCGACACGGACATGGACCCTGCGGAGGCGATCGACGTCTGGCAGAGCTTGGAGATGGGCGAGACGCACCGGCTGGAGACGACGTTCCGGCGTGCCGACGGCACGACTTTCCCGGTGGAGGTGCAGATCCGTCGCGTCGACGTGCAGGGCGAAGACCGGTTCCTCGCCACCAGCCGCGACATCTCGGAGCGGAAGGCGTACGAGCGCCGGATCGAACGCGAAAACGAGCGGCTCGACGAGTTCGCGAGCATCGTCTCGCACGACCTCCGGAACCCGCTCAACGTGCTCTCCGGCTACCTCCGTCTCGCCCGGGAGACGGGTAACGAGTCGTACTTCGAGCGCTGTGACACCGCGCTTGACGAGATGGAGCGACTGATCGCCGACGTGCTCACCCTCGCCCGGCAGGGCGACGCCGTGGGGTCGGTCGACCCCGTCTCCCTCGGCGAACTGGCGACCCGGCACGCGACCGACGCGTTCGGCTCGATCGGCGACGACGGAGGTGGCGATGGAGCCGACGCCGGAGACGACGCAGACGATTCGGTCGAGGTCGCCGTCGAGACCAAGGGCGACGTGCTCGCGGACCCCGGCCGGCTCAAACGCCTGCTCCAGAATCTCTTCCGGAACGCGGCCGAACACGGCGGGGACCGCGTCGTCGTCGGCGACCTTTCGGACGGGTTCTACGTCGCCGACAACGGTCCCGGAATACCTGAAAACCGGCGCGATGAGGTGTTCGAAAGCGGTCACACGACCTCCGAGTCGGGAACCGGGTTCGGGCTCGCCATCGTCGAGCGCATCGCGGAGGCCCACGGCTGGGAGGTGACGCTGACGGCGGGCGCCGACGGCGGCGCTCGCTTCGAGTTCACCGGCGTCGAGCGACCGTGACCCCTCGCCGACGGCGGTCCCGCTGATCGCGTGGCTGGCCGGAGGACGCCGTCGCGAAAAAACCGGTTGAAGTGTCGAGTCGCCGCCTCAGAACGCGCCCGGGTAGACGCTGACGTCGGCGTGGAGGTCGTCGCGCAGCGCGCTGTGGACGTGACAGATGCCCTCGGCGCGCTCGGCGATGTCGGTCGCGGTCTCGTCGTCGAGGTCGGCCGCGACGTGGACGTCGAAGGCGATGGACTCGAGGTCGTCGTCGTCGTCGAGCACCGCGCTCGCGTCGATCTGGACCTTACCGAGCTCCTCCTCGCCGCGCTGGCTCCCGCCGACGCGGAACGCGGGGAGGTAACAGGAGGCGTATGTCGCGACGAGCGCGGCGTTCGGGTTCGGCCCCGTCTCGTCGGTCGCGTCGATCTGCAGGTCGAACTCGCCGACCTGACTCGTGCAGGCGTAGCCTTCCTCGGAAACGGTGGATGTCTCGATGTCTGCCATAGTCGTCCTCCGGTTCGGTCTCGCGAGGATAAAGGTTACCGGCATCGGCACGTCGTGAGGCGCGTCGAGGGACGGCGCACCGTTACCGACGGGCTCGGTCGTCGCCTGCTCGCTCAGTCGTCGCCGCGAACGTCCGCCGCCGACCTGGTCCCGTCGAGCAGCAGGGGGAACGACAGCGCCACGGCGAGGTCCGCGAGCGACTTCCGGATCGTCGTTCGAACCCCGATGTCTTGCGACTCTTCGGTCGCGCTGTCACGCGAAAAAACGGTCGTGGCTGCGGACCGACTCGCGGCTCGCCGTGCCGAATCAGTCGCCGTCGCTACCGAATTCGTTCTCCAGCACGTACGTCTCGTCGCCCTCGAGGACGACGGGCTCGGCCGCGGCGCCGGCCGCCTTCACCTCGTTGACGAACTCGCGCGTGTCGATCTCGATCGGCTGGAACGTGTCGTAGTGCATCGGGAACACCACGTCGGCGCCCACCCAGTCGGCGGCGATGCCGGCCCCGGCCGGCCCCATCGTGAAGTGGTCGCCCGTCGGCAGCGCGGCGGCGTCGGGTTCGAGGTACGGCGCGATCACGTCGACCATCTCGGACATCAGCCCGGTGTCGCCGGCGTGGTAGAACGTCGTGCAGTCGGGGTCGGACTCTTGGGTCGGCTTCTTGTCGCCGATGACGAACCCGGCCGGCATCCCGGCGGAGGTGCCGTAGCCCGTGTCGATCCCGTTCGAGTGGTCCGCGCGGACCATCGTCACCCACGCGTCGCCGCACTCGACGGTGCCGCCGATGTTCATCCCCATCCCGCCGACGGCGTTCTCGTGGCCGAAGTTTTCCTGGATGTACCCCGTCAGCTCCGGGGTGGCGACCACTGTCGCGCCCTCGTAGCGGTCCACGTCGCCGATGTGATCGGAGTGACCGTGGGTCAAGAGGAGGTAGTCGGGGTCGAGCTCTTCCGGATCGACGTCGGTCTTCGGGTTGTCGAAGTACGGATCGATCAGGAGTTCGGTGTCGTCGACGACGACGTGCCACGTCGAGTGGCCGTGCCAAGTAAGTTCCATGATACGGCTTGAACATCTCGGCGAGTCGTAATAAAAACCGACGCCGCGGCCGGCTCTCTCCGGGAGAGGAGTTAACCGCTCACCGAACGAACCGCCTGTCGATGCCCTCCGAGCGGAACGACGCCCCGTCGCGGACCGATCGGTGTCGCGAGTGCGATCGGGCGGTCACGCCCGGCGCGAACTTCTGTCCGGGCTGTGGCGCCGACCTGCGCGCCGCGGAATCGCGGGACGACGCCTCAGCCGCCTACTGCACGGAGTGCGGCGAGCCCGTCGCGCCCGCCGCCGAGTTCTGCGCGAACTGCGGAACGCGGTGCGGGAGGGCCGAGCCCCCGACAGCCGGCCCCCCTGATCCCACCGCCGACTCCGACGCCCGACGCGAGTTCCGCGTCCGAGTACGAGACCACCTCGACGACGGCTGGGAGCTCACCGAGGACCACGGCGACCGGGTCGTGCTTGTCGCCAGGGACATCGGCTCGATCCCGGCCCACGTCCTCCTCCTCCTGACGACCGGCGGCGTCGGGAACCTGCTGTACGGCTGGTACAACTACGCCGAGCTGGCGGAGACGCGTCGGCTCAGCGTCTCCGACGGCCCGCTCCCGGACGGCGAACTGGGGGCGCCCGGCGACGGCGACCCGCTCGTCGCCCTCTCCGGCTACCTCTTGGGCGGCATTCTCCTGCTGGTCGGGCTCGGGATCGCCGCCGTCGCGGTCGGGCAGGGAGCGCGCCTCGGCGCGCTGTTCGGGCTCGCGTTCGCCGCGCTCGGGCTGGCGTTGTCTCCGCCCGCTGAGCGGCGGCTCGACCGCCGACACGGCCTCTCCCGGTTCGGCCGAATCCGCACCGTCGACCACCGGATCACCCCGTCGACGGAGCGGACCGAGGCGCCCTGCGTCGTCTGCGGCGAGGCGTTCGAGCGCGGCGTCGTCCGCCGGCGCCGCGACGAGACGGTCGTCGCGGGCGTCCCGATTCGGACCCACTCGCTGCGGTGCAACCACTACTGCGCCGGCTGCGCCCGCGCGGAGCTGTTCGGCGGCGACGCCGACGAGACGGCGATCGATCCGGATGTCAGCCTCGACGACTCCGAGTTCGACGACTCCGAATTCGACGACTCCGAGTTCGGACGGGACGAGGAGACGGAGCGGGAGCGGGAGCGAGAGCGCTGATCGATCGACCCGCCCGCTCGCACCGAACGGCCTCCGGCAATCCTTTTATCAGTCCGTTCGATGGGCCGGTATGCACCACGCGCGATTCCGCGACCCGGCCGGCTCGATCCGCGAGGGAACGTACGACCCCGAGACCGACACCGTCGCCTTCGCGGGCGAGGAGTACGCCCTCGACGACCCCGCGATCGACGTGCTCCCGCCCGCGGAGCCGACGAAGATCGTCTGTATCGGCCGCAACTACGCCGACCACGCCGCCGAGCTCGACAACGACGTGCCGGACCGGCCCCTCCTCTTCTTGAAGCCGCCGAACGCGCTGGCGAGCCACGGCGACGAGATCACGGTCCCCGCGGGGAAAGACCGGATCGACTGGGAGGCCGAGATCGCGGTCGTCATCGGCGAACAGTGCAAAGACGTCGACGCCGACGACGCGATGGACGTCGTCGCCGGGTTCACCTGCATGAACGACGTGTCGAACCGCGACGACCAGGACCGCGAGCAGAACTGGGTGCGCGGGAAGGCGTTCGACGGCGCCGCGCCGCTCGGCCCCGTGATGGCGACCCCCGACGAGGTGCCGGCCGACGCGAGCGTCGAGCTCCGCGTCAACGGCGAGACGAAGCAGTCGAGCGACCGCTCGTACCTCATGTTCGACGTGCCGACGCTGATCGAGGAGATCACGACCTACCTCACCTTAGAGCCGGGCGACGTGATCTCGACCGGGACGCCAGAGGGCGTCGGCGCCCTCTCAGACGGCGACACCGTCGAAGTCGAGATTGAGGGCGTCGGAACGCTCGAACACGACGTGCGCGTGCCCTGAGAACGCGACCGTTTCTCGCCGACCACGCGGACGTTTTCTCGCGACTAGGCGACCGCTCCTCCTTGCCCCGTGTCGCTGGATTACACACCGCGTTTCCGGTGAACGATCGGTTCGGTCACTCTTAAGAGCGCCCCGCCCGGATCGACGCCCATGCAACCACGGGATCTCTCCGATCACTCGCCGTACGTGCCGGGTCGGGGCGTCGAGGAGGTCGCCCGCGACCGCGGGCTCGACCCCGACGACCTCATCAAGCTCTCCTCGAACGAGAACCCCCACGGGCCGAGCCCGGCGGCCGTCGACGCGATCCGCGAGCACGCCGACCGCGTCCACCAGTACCCGAAATCTTCGCACACCGACCTCACCGCGAAGCTGGCCGAGAAGTGGGACGTGTCGACCGAGCAGGTGTGGGTCTCGCCGGGCGCCGACGGCTCGATCGACTACCTCTCGCGGGCCGCGTTGGAGCCCGGCGACGAGGTGCTCGTGCCGGAACCGGGATTCGCCTACTACGCGATGTCCGCCCGGTACCACCACGGCGAGGTCTCTGAGTACGCGCTCTCTCCCGACGACGGCTTCGCGCAGGACGCCGAGACGGTGCTGAGCGCCTACGGCGGCGAGCGGATCGTCTACCTCACGTCGCCGCACAACCCCTCGGGCTCGGTCATGCCCCTCGACGAGGTGCGGGCGATCGCGGACGCGACCGCCGAGGAGACGCTCGTCGTCGTCGACGAGGCGTACGGGGAGTTCGCCGAGGTCGACAGCGCGATCCCGCTGGTCGACGAGCGCGACGACGTGGCGGTGCTGCGCACCTTCTCGAAGGCGTACGGCCTCGCCGGGCTCCGGATCGGGTACAGCGTCGTCCCGGAGGCGTGGGGCGAGGCGTACGCTCGGGTCAACACTCCCTTCGCGGCGAACGAACTCGCGTGCCGGGCCGCGCTCGCCGCCCTCGACGACGAGGAGCACGTCGCGGAGTCGGTCGAGACGGCACGCTGGGCGCGCGAGTACATCGCGGACGAACTGGACGCCCCCACGGTCGAGTCGGCCGGGAACTTCGTGCTCGCCGAGGTCGGCGACGCGGAGCGGGTCGCCGAGGAGGCGCAGGAGCGCGGCGTCATCATCCGCGACTGTACCTCCTTCGGGCTCCCGAACCACGTCCGGATCTCGACCGGGACGCGCGAGGGGACCCGCGAGGCCGTCGCCCGGCTCAACGAGACGCTCGCGGACCTCGGGTTGGGTGTTCGAGCGTGAGCGGGACCGAGCGCGACGAAGCTGACTCCCCAATCCGCGTCGCGGTCACCGGCACCCCGGGAACCGGCAAGTCGACCGCGACGGCACTGCTCGCTGACGAGTACGACGTGATCCATCTTAACGACCGCATTAAAGGCGACGACGACCTCTGGACCGAGCGCGACGCCGACCGGGACACGCTCGTCGCCGACCTCGACGCGGTCCGCGAGCACCTCGGCGACTGGTCCGGCGTGCTCGACTCCCACCTCGCGCACCGGTTCGACGTCGACCGCGTGGTCGTCCTCCGGTGTCACCCGGAGACGATCGAGCGGCGGCTCCGCGAGCGTGGCGAGTCGGACGCGACCGCCGAGGAAAATGCGGAGAGCGAGGCGCTCGACGTGATCCTCTCGGAGGCGGTCGCCGAACACGGCATGGACAACGTCTACGAGATCGACACCACTGACCGCGACCCGGAGTCCGTGGCCGACGCGATCCGCGCGGCGATCGAGGGCGATCGCGAGCCGAGCGCGGGGACCGTCGACTTCATGGATTATATATGAGCCCGCCGCGACCGTCGGATCGATAGATGACCCTCGACCAGTACCGCTCGGTCGCGGACCGCCTGCTCGGGCCGTGGGTGCGCGCCGCGGCAAAGATCGGGCTCTCGCCGGACCAAGTGAGCGTCCTCGCGTTCGGCGTCGCGGTCGCGGCCGCCGGTGCGTTCGCGGTCGGTGAGCCCGTCTTTTATCTCGTCGGGGCGCTCTGCGTCCTGCTCAACGGCTGGCTCGACCTCGTCGACGGCGCGCTCGCGCGCCACCTCGAGGTCTCCTCCGACGGCGGCGACCTCCTCGATCACGTCCTCGACCGCTACGCCGACATCGCGGTGATCGCCGGATTCACGGTCGGGATCGAGTCGTACGCGCTCGGCTTCGCCGCGGTGACCGGCGTGCTGATGACATCGTACATGGGCACGCAGATTCAGGCGGTCGGCATCGGTCGGGAGTACGGCGGCCTGCTCGGGCGCGCCGACCGGCTCGCGCTGATGGGGATCGTGGGCGTCGTCGCCGCCGTCTACTCGGCGCCGATCGTCGCCGGCCTGAACGTCGTCGGTCTCCTGCTGGCGCTGTTCGCGGCCGTCGGACACCTGACCGCGGTCCAGCGGTTCCTCGGTGCCTGGAGCGATTTATAAGGGAAGACGGCTCCGTGGAATGGTGTCGCTATCGACTGTTTATAACTCATCGATGACGCGGTGAACTCTTCTAAAGCCCCAGCCGCGACGACTCGCGGCAGGGCGAGAGCGAAGCTCTCGCTTGCAGCCGGCGGCAAAGCCGCCGGCGACGCCACCGCGTCGTCATTTATAAGTGACCGTCACCGTCGCGTACAGTTATTTAAACACCCTGTCGTCGCAAACGAACAGCAACACCCACTCCCGCTATCGTTCACCGCTGTGCCTGTATCGATCGGGACCGGGAGGAAATGGATCAATTACGGATACTCGGCTCTGTTGAAACCCTTAGAAAGTGACATGTATTGTTTCCCCTGCGGTCAGTACAGAGGATCTGCCTCACGCTTTGATTCTGGCCTTGGAAAAGATATATACGGGTCATCTGAATATTAGTGGACGTGATTACATCTCCACAGATCCACCTACTTGTCGCCGCTATTGGTTCTCTCGCGCTATCTTCGTATAGCGGATACCAACGGAATTACGAAGAAGCAGTTGGTGGACTGGTCATCGCTGTAACTGCTCTTGCAGGTCTCCTCGTGTAGTTCGCAGTCCCCACCGACCGGCTGTTTCAGGCGATAATGTGTTTGAAGAATAGGATTTCAATAGAGCCGGATACTCCCAACAGAGCCGCGAAGAAGGATTACGGTCGCGTCGCTCGCGCGAACCACGTCTCCGGGTTCTGCCGCTTGACGCGGAAACTCGGGAGTTCGTCGGCGTCGACCAGATCCAGCAGGAACCCCCGGACCGGCGCGGGGTCGCGATCGCTCACGATGAAACACTCCTCACCGGCGTCGAGTTCGCGGAACCGTTCTTCGACGCGTTCCGTGCGTGTCTCCGGGTCGAGCCCGCGCAGGTCGACGGCGTCCGCGGGCGGATCGACCGACCAGACCTCCTCGTAGCGCTCGTCGACGGCGGCGGCCAGATCGTCGGCGTGCTCGGGGAGCGCGTCGGCCCTCGGCGCCGGCGTCGACTGCATCTCCGGATCGAACGGGAGCTCCGCGAGGATCGGCATATCGAGCGCCTCGATGGGGTCGTCGCCGCCGAACAGGTTGTGGGGCGTGCCGCACTCGTCACAGACGAACTCGCCCATGTTCGAGACGACGCCGAGCACGGGCACGTCGTTCTCCTCGAACAGCTCCAGCGCCCGACCGGTGTCGGAGACGGCGGCGTGAAACGGCGTGGTGACGAGGACGACGCCGTCAACCGGCACCTCCTGTAAGGTGGTCAGCGCCACGTCGCCCGTTCCCGGCGGCATGTCGACGACGACGGTGTCCGGGCCGCTCCACGCGGTGGTCTCGAACAGGTCCGAGAGCGCGGCGTGAGCCATCGCACCCCGCCACGCGAGCGGGCCGTCGTCCGAGAGCAGCGCCATGCTCATCACCTCCAGCCCGCCGGCGTCGACCGGGACGGGGTTTCCGTCGTCGTCGCTGTAGACGGGGCCGCTCGCACCGATCACCTCGGGGACGTTCGGCCCGTAGATGTCGGCGTCGAAGAGTCCGACCGAGGGGGAACCCTGACTGTCGCTGTCACCCGCTGCGAGCGCGCACGCCAGCGTCGTCGCGACCGTCGTCTTCCCGACGCCGCCCTTCGTACTCGCGACCGCGATCACCCGGTCCGCGGTCTCGATCCCCGACGACCGCCCGTCGAGGTCCGGACTCGGGTCGACTTGCTCGACGCGCGCGTTCGAGACGCCTGGCGCGTCCGAGGCGGCGCGTACCATGGCGGCCGACACCCGCTCGACGGCGTCCCGCGGGAACTCCCGCAGGTCCGCGGTGATCGTTGCGGTCTCATCCGCGACCGTCACGTCCTCGACGACGCCGGCCTCGAATACGCTCACGCCGGCTTCCGGGTCCCGGACCTTCCGGAGCGCCACCTCTACGGCATCGGCGGATGATTTCTGAGCGTTCGGTTCGTCCGTTTCGTCGGTTTCGTCGGCGTCGACGGCGTCGTCTGAGATATCTGCGGTGGGATCTGTCATGGTATTGGTGTCGGTGTCAGTGTCGTCGCCGATTCCGGACCCGAGCGGTTCACAGGTCCGGTCGGCGGTTGAGCGTGCTCTCGCCGGGTAGGTCCGCGCTGTCGTTTTCGGTGCCGCCGCTGAACTGCCGCCGGAACTTCCCGGGGTCGGCGTCGAGCGCGCGGACGGCGGTGCTCCGGACGACTTTCGACTGCGTCTCGTCGTTCGCGACCGCGTCGAGGCGGGATGTGGCGCGCTCGTCGTCGACGCCGGCGAGCAGGTGGACCGCCCACTCTCGGAGGCGCTCGCTGTCCGCGTGCGACAGCTCCAGCAGGACGGAGCACAGCGCCTCGCCGCGCAGCTTGAACAGCGAGACCATCGCGTTCCTGACGACCGCGTGGTGGTCGTCGTCGAGCGCCGTCTCGATGGTCGGCGCGTGCTCGCTCCGGCCGATCCGGTCGAGCGCGACGACGGCCTCAGCGCGGACCCACGGGTCGGGGTCGTCACACGCTGCGACCGCGGCTTCGCCGGCGCGCTCGCCGCCGAGTTCGCCGAGCGCCTCGACTGCGAACTGGCGCACGTCGGCGTCGTCGTCCGCGAGGCCGTATTCGATCAGCGCGTCGAGGGAGGCCTCGGTGGGTCGGCCCTCGCCGAGCGCCAGCGCGGCCCGCCGGCGCTCGACGGGATCGCCGTCGACGAGGTCCGCGATCTTCTCGGCGGCGTCGGTCCCGCGGAGCGGCGCGGTGTCGGTCGCCTGTAGCTCCCGGGGGCTCGCGTCGCCGATCGTCACGTCGCGACTCACCTCGATGTCTTCGAGCCCGTCGGGCTCCTCGCCGAATCCGGGGCTCTCCTCGGGGTGGACGCGCGGGTCGGTGGGTCCGTCAGTCGCCTCGTCAGGGTCTCTCATCGGGTATTCACCTCGGTAGCGTTCGGTTCGTCCGGCCCGTCCGCCTTCCCGAAGAACTCGTCCGCGTCGAGCACCGCGAGCGCCGCGCCGAGACAGACGGCGGTCGCGGCCCCCGGCGTCGCGGGGACGCCCGCGAGAAGCAGGAGGACCGCGCCGATCGCGAGCCGCGCGTCGCCGCCGCGGAACCCGGAAACGGCGGCAGCGACCCCGCCGAACGCGGCGGTCGCGACGAGCAGGTGCGGGCTCCCGACGACGGCGAATCCGGCGAGCAGCGCGCTCCCGGTAACGTACGGCGCGGCGGCGCTCGCGGCGACGACCCCCGCGAACGCGAGTGCGCCGGCACCGAGGGCGACCGGGTCGCCCTCGGCCCGAACCGCGAGGAGGGTCACCCCCGCGAGGAACGCGGCGGATCCGGCCGCTCGGAAGGGGGACCCAACGAGTCCGGCCGTCGCGGCGAGCGAGAGCCCGACGGCGAGCGCGAACGTCAGCGCGATGACGCCCCGTCGAAGCTCGAAGTAGGTTTCTGGCGGCCCCATTGCGCGGGCGAACGCGAGCGCCGCGCCGACCGGAATCGCGACGGCCGCAGCGACCGTCGCCGCACCGGAGACCGTCGCGAGCACGCCGAACACCCCGGCGAACAGGAGTCCGACGCGAACGACGGGACGCTCCGTCGAGAGCCCGACGGCCGCGAGCGCGACCCCGGACGCGAGCGCCGCGACCGTCCCGACAGCCGGGACCAGTCGGGGCGGGAACGCGACCGGCTCGAACGGCGCGTTGTACAGCACGCGGATCGCGGTCGCGACCCCGACGGCGACGGCGGCGAGCAGGCCGACCGAGCCCACGCGACCGCCGAAGCGACCGGGGGACCGCGGTGAGGTCGCTCGCGCAGTCGCGCGTTTCGTCGGCGAACTCACGACAGACCACCTCCGTCGGCCCCGTCTCCGTCCGGACCGTCAGCGACCGCGTGCTCGCGATCACTTCCGACGCCGGCGTCGAGCCGGACCGCCAGATCGTCGACGTCGGCGGCGACGAACGCGTCGAGGAAGCGCGCGAGGCGTCCGTAGACGCTCGTTCCGGGTTCCTCGTCGATGGCGTCTCGAAGCCCCGACGCGAGGACGGAGAGGTGTCGGTCGTGGAAGTCGAGCCGCGCCCGGTCGAGGTTGGCTGGCTCGGCGGCGTCGGCACCGCTGTCTGCGTTGTCGCCCGCGGCGGCCAGCCGACAGAGATACCCCGCGAACTCGAGCTCCAGTCGGACGTGGTCGTGGTGGCGGCGCTCGTCGCCGCCGATCTCGCATCCGAAGTGCTCGTACGCCCGGGCGAGATCGAGGTTCACGTCGTTCCACGACACGTCCGAGCGGTACGTCGACTCGTACAGCGACACCGGCGGCCCCTGATTCTCGACCGTCCCGTCCGTCCCGTCGATCACCTCGGAGTAGCCGACGACGAACAGGTCGTTGTACCGAGCCGCGAGCGTCTCGCGGTCGTCTTCGACGGTCAGGTCCGGCGGCTCGACGTCGAGGCCGCTCTGCTCGACGAGCGTCGCGACGGCGTCGTCGAGCGAGCCGTCGGCGAAGTGCTCGTAGACGCCCTGACTCGGCTCGGTGAACGCCGCCGCAGCGAGCGCGTAGACGCTCCCGCGGGCGACGGTTTCGTCGTCGATCGCGCCGCTCGGTAACTCCTCGTCGAATCGGGGCCCGTCGTGTTCGGAGATCGGTTCCGACACGGTCACTCACCCCTCGTTCGGCGGACGCCCTCGACGGTCACGAGCGTGGTGAACACGACGGCGATGCCGGCGATCCCCCACAGCACCGTCTCGTACGGCGCCCCGCCCTCGTTCGGGCCGAGCGAGAGGTAGTACCACTCGCTGGCCGCCTTCTGGCCGGAGCGCTCGTCGTTCGACCCTTCCCAGACCGCGAACGCGGCGTTCATGTCCTCGTCGGCGTCGATGTCGGTCACGTTCGCGCGGTCTGACGCGAGCGGCCGGCTGAACACGACGGTCCATCGGTCGCCGGTGTGTGTCGCGTTCGTCTCCACCGTCGACTCCCGGATCTGTGTCGTGCTGCCGGCGCCGCCGGCGAGTAGCGACTCCGTTCCGTCGGCTCCGTTCCAGTACCAGACGTTCACCCGGTTGTCGGTCGATCCCATCGCGATCGGGGGCCGTTCCTCGGACGAGACCGGAAGCTGGACCGCGGCGGCATCGGCGAATTCGCGCAGCGAATCGGTCGACGTGTTCGCCGTCCCGTCGCTCCACGACATTCGGAGGTAGAGCCGCTCGTCCGTTCGCGCGGCCGCGACGCTGGCGGACTCGACCGTGGTTTCGGTGCCGCCCGGCACCGCCGCGCCGGAGCTGCTCAGCGGGACGCTCACGGTCTCGACCGACTCCCACGCGTCCCCGGTCGGCTCCGCGAGGTCGCCGGCGCCCGCCTGCTGCTCGACCGGAATCTCGTAGGCCGCGCGAGCGTCGACGATCATCGGGAACGCCGCGGTCGCGACCACGACGGCGAGCGCGAGGGCGGCCGCCACGGCGAGTTCCCGCGATCGGAGTCCGCTGCCGGCTCTCGCGTCGTCAGCCGTCATCGTCGAACACCTCCAACCGGTACTGGTCGTCGTTGTTCACGGTCGAGAGGATCTCCATGAGTTCGCTCTCCTCGCCGCGCTCGGCCTTCTCCCGCTCGCGGGTGATCGTGTTGAGCGCCGACTCGACCTCCGGGCCGAACAGCTCTTCCAGGTAGTTGCGCGGAATCCGGTTGGCGTCCACCGTCTCGCCGCTCTCGGAGGTCTGTGGCGGCGCGTACGGCGGGATGTAGTAGACGTTCGGCTCGGTCCGGTACTCGGGGTGGAGCCGTAAGGCGACCTCGTACTCGTTGACGAGCTTGTGAATCGGACCGTCCTCGTCGTCGAGGAAGCCGACGTGCCGGAGCTGCGGCGGGCAGTCCTCGGCGCAGGACGGGGGCCGCACCTCGCCCTCCGGCCCTTCTCCTTCGATCCGGGGGTAACAGAAGATGCACTTCTCGCTGGTCTTCGTCTGTGCGTTGTAGAACACCTTCTTGTAGGGACACCCCTCGACGCAGTACCGGTAGCCGCGGCAGCGGTCCTGATCGACGAGGACGATCCCGTCCTCCTCGCGCTTGTAGATCGCCGAGCGCGGGCACGCCTCGACGCAGGAGGGGTGCGTACAGTGGTTGCAGATCCGGGGGAGGTAGAAGTAGTAGGAGTTGGGGTACTCGCCGGCACCCTCGTCCTCGTCCCAGTTCGGCCCCCAGTCGGCGTTCTCCATGGGGCGGAGCGGCTCGTCGCTCCCCTCGTACATGATCGCCTCGTGGTTGAAGTCCCACGCACGACCGTAGTCCTCCTTCTCCGGGAGTTCGCCGGGCGTTCGGGACTGCCCCTCCTCGTCCCAGCCGCCGCCCAACTCCTCCCAGTCGCGGGGGTAGCCGGCGCCGGGCTTCGTCTCGACGTTGTTCCAGTACATGTACTCGCGGCCCCCGGACTCGGTCCAGTTGGTCTTACACGCGATCGTACACGTCTGGCAGCCGATGCACTTGTTCAGGTCCATCACCATCGCGACCTGATGATCGACGCCCTCCGCGAGCGACACGTCGCCGTCGTCGGTCTGGCGGACCGTGTCGTCGGTCTGGCGAGCGTCGTCGTCGGTCTGGCGGGTCGCATCCTCGGTGGTCTTGCTCATTAGTCGTCACCTCCGAGCAGGTCCGAGACGCGACCCAACGCGCCGCGCGATTTCGAGCCCGAATCGGGCGACTCCAACTCCGTCGCCGACTCTCCGAGCAAACCGGCGTCGAGCGACGCTGCCCCCTCTTCGACCTTCTCGACCTCGATCCGAACGTCGCTGTTCACGCCGGTCGGACCCCAGTAGTTCGGGAAGAAGTGGAGGTGCTCGCCCGTGTCCTCGGGGTACTGGACGAGC
The DNA here is from genome assembly GCF_000022205.1 of Halorubrum lacusprofundi ATCC 49239. Classification (NCBI taxonomy): domain Archaea; kingdom Methanobacteriati; phylum Methanobacteriota; class Halobacteria; order Halobacteriales; family Haloferacaceae; genus Halorubrum; species Halorubrum lacusprofundi. The sequence continues at coordinate 1,350,607 of NC_012029.1, read as the reverse complement.
TGCGTCGGCTTCATGTACATCGGGACGAGCGAATTGAAGTTGTTGCGGTCGGGGTACTGGAACCGCTCCCAGCTGAAGAAGTGCCGGACGGTGCCGGGCTCCCCGCTCGGGTAGATCTTCGCCTGCACCTCGACCGAGTCGAGGTCGTTGTACACCCGCACGGTGTCGCCGTCCTCGATCCCCCGCTCCTCGGCGTCGTCGGGGTTGAGGTAGACGGTCGGCTCGCCGCGCTGCAGCCGGAGCATCTTGCTGCTGTCGCGCCACGTCGAGTGGATCGACCAGCGGCTGTGGGGCGTGTTGTACCCCAGCGGGTACTCCGACTTCTCCTGTAACACCGGCGCCTCCTTGTGGGTCGGAAGCTGCTCGTCGAGCTCCAAGAACCAGTCGTGGTCGATGTAGTACTGCTGTCGCCCCGTGAACGTCGGCCACGGGTTCTTGTCCTGCACGTAGTCTTTCCACGGCGTGTACGCCTCGCCCTCCTCGATGTCCGACGACCAGTGGTCGCCGGTTTCGAGGAGCCGTTTGGGCTGTTCGTCGATCTCGTCGAACGTGATCTGCTCGTCGGTCCCCTCGGGGTTCGTCTCCTCGGAGTTCTCGAGGATGAACTCCGCGGCCGCCTTGTCCTCGGACAGCGCACCGGGCTCGTCGTCGAGCCAGTCGCGGACGTAGTCGTCGTGGACCGACTGGAGGTCGATCTGGCGGTCGAACTTCCGATCGTCGACCGGCTCCGTACCGCGGTCCGCGGCCAGTTCCTGTATCTTCGCGGCGAGATCGCGGAAGATCTGCCAGTCGGTCTTCGACTCGCCCAGCGGCTCGACCGCCGGCGTGAACGGGTGCACGTAGGTGTGCATGTCCGTCTCCGAGAGGTCGTGTTTCTCGTAGTGGCTCGCCGTCGGCAGGACGATATCGCTGTTGAGCGCCGTCGAGTCCATCCGGAAGTTGATGTCGACGACCAAATCGAGCTTCGGCCACAGCTCCTCTTCGACCGCGATGTTCCCCTTGGCCTGATTGAAGTAGTTCCCGCGCCAGACGAACATGACTCGGGGGTCCGGGCGGCCGCTGTCGTCGCGTTCGCTCGGGTACAGCGGCATCCACCCCTTGTCGATCGACTCCCGAATCTTCGCCGCCGTGTCCGGGTCGGTGTTCTCCATGATCCCGGCGTGGTAGTACGTCCAGAGCGTCGTCGGGACGCCCCGGACGCTTCCGGTCGGGAACGAGAGGTTCTTCCACCCGTTGAACGTCCAGATCTTCTCCTGGCCGACGTAGTGGTCGAGACCCGTTCCCTGTCGGCCGAGGTTCCCCGTGAGCGTGACGAGCAGTTGGATCGAACGGTTCCCCAGATCGTTGTGGTACCAGTCGTTGACCCCCTTCCCGTGGATGATCTTCGCGCGGTCGACTTCGGCGAACTCGCGGGCGATCTTCTGGTGAGTCTGCCGGCCGACGCCCGTGATCTCGTTGACGCGCTCGGGGGTGTACTCCGACAGCTCGTCGCGGAGATTCAGCCACACCGAGCGCGTCTCGATGTCGCCGTCGGTCGTGCCGACCGTGCGCTTGACGGCGAGTTCGGGGTCGAAGTCGAGCTCGATGCTCACGGAGTGGTCGTGCTGTCCGTCGCGCTCGCCCAGCGATCCGGGCGCCGTCCGGAGGGTGCCGTCGGCGTCCTGCATGACGAACACCTTCTCCGGCCGGTCGGCGTCGACGCTCAGCCCGGACACCTCGCTCGCGCGGAGGAACTTCCCGGTGTCCTCGCGGACGAGCAGCGGCATGTCCGTCTGCTCTTTTAAATGCTCCTCGTCGTAGAGCCCCTCGTCGACGATGGTGCGCGCCATCCCGAGCGCGAGCGCCGTGTCGCTGCCGGGCTCCGGGCCGATCCACTCGTCGCAGTGGATCGCCGTCTGGCTGTAGTCGGTGAAGATGCCGACGCGCTTGGCGCCGTCGTAGCCGGCTTCGAGGAAGTACTTCGCATCGGGGATCCGCGTGACGTTGATGTTCGAGCCCCACGCGATGATGTAGTCGGCGTTGTACCAGTCCGCGCTCTCGGCGTTCTCGGTCTGGGTCCCCCACGTGATCGGCTGTCCCGGCGGGAGGTCGGAGTACCAGTCGTAGAAGGAGTGGCTGACGCCGCCGAGCAGGTTGACGAGGCGGCTCCCAGAGGCGAACGAGACCGGGCTCATCGCCGGGATCGGGGTGAAGCCGCTGATCGCGTCGTACTCCTCGTCCTCGACGGCGTCGATGACCTCCTCGGCGATCTCGGTGAGCGCCTCGTCCCAGGAGATCCGCTCCCACTTCCCCTCGCCGCGCTCGCCGGTCCGACGGAGCGGGTGCGTGACGCGCTGGTCGGCGTTCACGTAGTCGCTGAAACACGCTCCCTTCTGACAGCCCCGCGGGTTCGGATCCGGGAGCGACTCGTCGAATCGGGGGTAGTCGCCGGCTTGCTCCTCGCGCCACACCTGCCCATTCCGCGTGTACACCTGCCACGAGCAGCTGCCCGTGCAGTTGACGCTGTGCGTCGAGCGGGCCTTCCCGTCCCAGTCCCACTCCTCGCGGTAGAGGTCCTCCCAGTCGCGGTACGGGTAGTTGCCGATCGGGTCGTCGACGACCTCCAGCGCGGTCATCTCGGTGAGGTCCTGCGCGGAGCCCAAGCCGGTGGCGCCGACGGCGGCCGCCACCCCGGCCCCCTTCAGGAAGTCGCGGCGCGCGGTACCGGACTCGTCGCGTGTCGATTCGTCGGACGTGTTTGTCGTGTCAGTCATTGTTTCTCTATGAGAACGGTCGCGAGGCCGAGCGCGACGCCGAGCGCCGCGAACGCGACGCCCGCGGGCGTGCCGCCGCCAGCGTCGAGTCCGACGGCGATCAGCCCCACGCCGGCCAGTTTCGTCGCTCGATCCGCCCAGCGGTACCGGCGCGGCGACAGCTCGGCCAGCCGGAACGTGCTCGACTCAGTCATCGCTCGATCCCTCCGTGGCCGACGACGGTCGATCGTCTGTCGTCGCCTCCTCGCCGCCCGCCCCCGAACCGTCCTCGAAGCCGCCGAGGATCGCGTAGGTGAGCGTGCCGGCCGCGGCGGGGACGAGCACGAGCGCCGCGATCAGGTACGGCCGGAGCACGGCCGTCGACGTGCCGAGAATCTCGGCGACGATCACGTCCATCCCGGCGATGGAGGCGACCATGACGAGCGTGACGCCGAGGATGCCGACCGCGGTCGGGAACGGCCGGTCGAGATAGTTCCGGGTGAAGTGTTCCGGCTTCTCCGCGCGGTCGATGAACGGCCAGACCGCCACGGCGACGAACACGAGACTCGGGAGGAACAGCCCGCCCACGAACTCCGAGCTAATGTGCACGCCAAGCACGTCGAAACTCATCCACGAGGGGGTGAGCTTCAAGAATCCGTACCCCCACATCAGGAACCAGTCCGGCATGACGAGCGACGGCGTCGACGCCGGGTCGTTCGGCCCGTACTGGGCGATGTTGTGGACGGGGAGCAGGCCGGCGAGCAGCGAAAGCACGGCCATCGTGAGGAAGAACACGACCGCGCTCACCGCGGCTTGGTTCGGAAACGCGGGGAGCCCGATCACGACGCTGTCATCGTCGCGGTCGATCAGGCGGGCGCCGCCGTCGGTCGCCTCGGCGCTCCCGCCCGTCTTCGCGGTACCACCGCCCCCTCCCGCGGCGGCCACGTCCTCGTCGCGCTGCGCCTCGGTGTGTTTCTGCCGGACGAGGATGGCCATGTGGACGGCGATGAGCCCCGCGATCGCGGCCGGAATGAGGAAGACGTGGAGGAAGAACAGCCGCGGGATCGTCGCGCTCGTCGGGAACTGCCCGCCGAAGACGATGCTCGCGAGCGGGTCGCCGACGATCGGGATCGAGGCGGCGACGTTGTAGCCGATACCGACCGCCGTGCTCGCGAACTCGTCGTACGGGAGCGAGTAGCCGGTGTACGCGGCGAACATCGCTAGCCCGGCGAGGCCGGTCCCGACGAGCCAGTTCGGCTCGCGCGGGTTGCGGTACGCCCCGGTGAAGAACACGCGGAGCATGTGCAACGCTATCGACGCGACGAACAGGTGCGCCGCCCAGTGGTGCATGCGCCGCAGGAACATCCCGAACGGCACGTCGTAGGTGATGTTGAGGACGCTTTTGAACGCGGCCGGCATCTCCTGACCCTGGTACTGCGCGACGCTGCCGCCGTACTCGACGGCGGCCGTGCTCGGCTCGTAGAAGAACGCGAGGAACGTTCCGGTCGAGACGAGGATACCGAAACAGAACAGCGCGACCTCGCCGAGGAGGAACGAATCCTCCGCCGGGAACGCCTTCCCGAGGAAGTCGTTCGCGTCGTCGAGGTCCAGCCGCGAGTCGACCCAGTCGTACGCCGACTCGGCTCGGTCGACCGCGGCGTCGATCCGGGACATCATTCGCCTCCGGGGCCGATCGGCCCCTGGAAGTCCCCGGTCGCGACGAGGTACCCGTCGCCCGAGAGCGTGATCGGCAGCTGCGGGAGCGCTCGTGGCGCCGGCCCCCCGACGACCTGCCCGCCCGTCACCGGATCGAACCGGCCGGAGTGACACGGACAGACGAGCACGTCGCCGTCGCGGTCGGCGACCATACAGCCCGCGTGGGTACACACCTTCGAGAACGCGGCGTATCCGCCGACGGTGTACTCGTCACGCACCTCGTCGCCGTACGCCGACTCCTCGAAGCGCACGAGCAGCGTCGGGGCGTCCTCGATCCCCGGACGCGGCTCGGGGAAGACGGTGAGCTGTTCGCCCGGGGCGATGCGGTCCTCCGCGATCCGCTCGCCAGCGTCGTCGACGAGGGGGATCCCGTCTTCGTACACCGGTCCCCGATACTTGGTGTCGAACACCCGCGTGAGCCCCGCGACGGGGGCGACGAGGCTTCCGACCGCCGTTATCCCGCCGACCGTCGCGAGGACCTTCGCGTAGTCGCGCCGTTTGAGTTCGGCGCGCGCGTCCTTCCAGAACGGCCGGTAGATGCTCGGGTCGACGGCGAGCCCGTCGTCGTTCTCCGGGCAGGCGTCGCACAGCTCGCGGTCGCCGAGATGAGTGTCGGTTCCTGCTCGCGTCTGTCGTGGATCGGTTGCGTCGTCTCCCATCAGTGGTCCCTCCGTTCGGCGACTTCGACGTGGGGCATGAACCAGGCGTAGTACGACACCGTCGAGCCCAGCAGCGACATGAACAGCCCGAAGGCGTAGACCCCGAAGTACTGGGTCCGCGCCAAGGTGAGGTACTCGGCGGTGAGCAGCGCCGAGAACACGATGGCGAGGACAGTGAGTCCGCCCATCGCGACGAGCCCCTCGATGGCGTCGCTCGCGTCGTGGTACTCGACGACCCACCGGTCTTCGGTCTCGAACCACGGGAACGTCGCCCGGTTCATCCCCTCTGGCGGCGGTCCGTCGAGCCCGCCGCCGTCGGTGGCGGCCGCTTCGGTCGCGTCGGCTGCATCACCCGGGCCGCCGCCGCTCGGGTCGGGTCGTGCGGCCCGATTCATGAAGCGGTGGAAGAACGCCATGGCTCCCAGAAGCCCGAGCAGCGCGATCCAGACGATCACGCCGACCTGACTCGGCGAGAGCTTGTTCGGCGTGTCTACGAACCCCTCCAGCGGTTGCATCTCGCTCACGCTCTGGTCGATCCTGACCTCCTCCGACGGCGGCTCACCGTGCAGTCCGACGTACCACGTCGGTAGCAGCACGGCGAGCACGATGAGGAGGATGGCAATCGTTCGTCGATCCATTGTGTGTATCGTGTATCGTGTCGATGAGCCGGCTCGGCGGTACGGACGCGTTTCCGCGGCGCCGGCCCGCCGTCCGCCGCGGCGATCGCTCGTGAGTTCCCGATGCCTCTGGGCGTCTGGAGATGTTAATTACGCTCTCCTGAGCCGTGACATACCGTACTGTTAGACCAGAAACAAACAACTAGCTACTCCCGAACTGTTCGGCGGTTTAAATACGGTCGCCGTCACGAGCCGGAGGTATCCCGAGACGGTCGACGGGGCCAGATCGAGGTCGATCGGGACCGCGTCCGATCTCCTGTTGCCGGTGTCTGGGCTCAGAGGCGCGACTTCGGCCCGCAGGCGGTGGTCGCCGGCGAGGGAATGCTTAAAAGCGTCCGGCCGGAACGAATGCGTATGCCCACCTTCGAGCTGAATCTGTCCGACGACGTGTACGCGGAGTTTCAGCAGCTCGCCGAACAGGAGTTCGTCTCCGAGGAGCAGGCCGCTGAGGACCTGATCGCCTCCGGGATCGAGGCGTACAACGTCTCCATCGTTGACGACGAGCCCCGCGACGAGATGCTTGATGGCGCCGAGAACAACATGTTCGACACGGCGCAGGACCCGGGAAGCCTCGAAGACGACCGGCTGTAGTCGGGTTCTCCTCGTTAACTGACTCCGTCTTGTAAACTGGCGACAGCCCGCTAATACCCGAGCCGCAACAGTCGATTCGCGAGCAGCGCGGCCAGCCCGAGCACCATCACGCCAGCGAGCAGCCCGAACGCGACCGACCAGCCGGCGGCGTCGGAGACCGCGCCGACGACGACGCTTCCCGACGCGCCGACGACCATGTAGGCGGTCCGGACGAGCCCGAACCCGGCGCCGCGCTCGGCGTCGGAGAGGAGGTCCATGAACCGCGACTGCAGCGGCGCGCCCCACGACATCGCGAGGCCGACGAAGCCGACGCCGACGACGGTGATGGGACGCCCGAAGTCGAACTCCGCCGCCGCGACGAGTAGCCCGTAGCCGACGACTCCGGCGGCCATCGTCGCCATCACGGTCGCGTCGCGGCCGATCCGATCTGACATCGACCCCGTCACCGGCTGCGTCGCGCCGTGGACGAGGAAGTACAGCGAGAACAGCAGCGCCGAAACTCCGGCGGACAGCTCCGTCCCGAACTCCAAGAACGACGGGAGGAAGGAGGCGGTCGCCTGCCAGGTGAACGCGCCCATCGTCGACAGCGCGGTCGTGTAGAGAATTTCTGGCCGGGAGAGCAACTCCGCGAGCGGCCCGAGTGCGAACCGCTCGCGCACGGGCTGGTCGGGCCGGAGCGGCTCGGTGGGACGCACCCGCCACGCGAACAGGGCGAACACGGGGACCGCGACGGCGACGCCGAGGGCGATACCGGCGCGCCAGCCGTACCGGGATCCGACGAGCGCGGCCAGGGGCGGGGCGGCGAGCCCCGCGATTGGGCCGCCGGCGACGTGGACGCCGATGGCGCGGCCGATGTTGTCGAACTGCTTGGCGAGGAACGTGGTCGCTACCGAGTAGTGGAGGCCGGCGCCCGCGCCGAGCACGACGGCGAAGACGATGAACGCGAGGATCGACGGAGAGACGGCGATGAGCAGGGAGGCGACTGCGGTGGCGCCGACGGCGGCCAGAATGACGGTGCGCTCGCCGTAGCGGTCGCCGAGCACGCCGGAGGGGAACTGCGAGAGCGCGTACGCGAGCCACATCCCCGACAGCCCCAACCCGACGGTCGCGTTCGTGACGCCGAACTCGGCGCGGATCTGCGGGATCAGCGGGCTGATAACCAGCCGCGCGACCATCGTCGCGGTGAACGCGAGCGTACAGAGGGCGAGCGCGGTGTGTTTGTACCGCCAGTTCACGGTCGCCGTTCTCGACGCGGGTCAAAGCGGGTTCCGGTCGCGGCCAGCGGGGCCGGGTGTGATGTGCAATCAGACCTCAAACTCGATCGGGTACGCCGTGAGGTTCTCGTAGCCGTCCTCGGTGACGACGACGATGTCCTCGATCCGGACGCCGCCAACCTCGGGGTCGTAGAGCCCGGGCTCGACGGTGATCACGTGGCCGGGCTCCAGCTCCTCGCCGCCGCTCGCGAGCCGCGGGGACTCGTGGACGTCGAGGCCGACCCCGTGGCCGGTGGAGTGGATAAATCCGGTCTCCGTCTCGGGGTCGGTCCGGAACGTCGGCTCGCCCGCGTCCTCGTACACCTCGCAGGCCGCCGCGTGGACATCCTCGCCGGTCGCGCCCGGCTCGACGGCGTCGAGCGCGGCGTCGAGCGCGCGTTCGGTGAGATCGTACCACTCGCGGAGCGTCGCTGGCGGCTCGCCGACGCAGAACGTCCGGGTCATGTCGGCGTTGTACTTCGTCGCCTTCGACCGCGGGAAGATGTCGACGATGATCGCCTCGTCCGCCCGGAGCGGCCCCGAACCGCGGTCGTGGGGGTCCGCGGCCTGCACGCCGCCGGCGACGATCGTCTGATCGAGCGCACAGCCGTGCCGCAGCAGCGTCACCTCGATCTCCTCGGTCACTCGCTCGCTGGTGAGGGCATCGCCGTCGTGAAGCAGGACACCTGTCTCTGTGTCGTCACCTTCGCCGGCCACCTCGGCGCCGGCGATCAGCGCCTCGGCGGCCCGCATCGCCGCCTCGTTAGCGCGCTGGGCCTCGCGGATCGCGTCGACCTCCTCGTCGGTCTTGACCGCTCGGACCTCGCGGATCCGGTCGTCGGTGTCGACGGCGACCTCGATCCCGCGCTCGCGGAGCGCGTCCGCGGTGCCGACCGGGCCGCGCGGCGGCATCGACACGGACTCGACGCCCTTGTCGCGAACGAACCGGGCGTACATGTCGTTGCGGGCCTCGCGGCCGCCGTACTCGTAGTCGTAGTCGGCGTGGCGCTCGACGGTGTCGGCGGTCGCCTCCTTGCGGGCGCGACCGTACTCCAGTCCGCCGACGAGAACGTGGATCTCGCCGTCGGCGTACAGCGTGAGGAACGGGTCGGGGCCGGTGAACCCGGAGAGATACAGCTGGTTGGCGTCGTCCTGCGAGGCGTCGATCAGGTACCCGTCCGTGTCGAGATCGGCGAGCCGGTCGTCGAGTCGCGCGCGGTTCATACGGCACCTGCTCGGCCGACCCCCAAATCCGTTGTCCTCGCGGAAACTGCGAGGCCGACTGTCGGTCAGCTCTCCCGCGAAATAGCTATATAGGTACGTGTCGCCGATCGACGATGGGATTCGGTGGGCGTTAAGGTCAGCCAAAAAACCGGGAATACCCGTCGTAACTGGCCTTTAAACCGATCTATCGTGCGTTCTCCGATCCGAAACTGCCCCAAGAATTTAAATACGTTCGACGCTTACATGACGGTGAGGAAACCAACCGAGATGCGTCTCTCGGTCCCTTCGTTCCCTCCACTTGAACTAACCAATGAGCGAAAACGTTCGAACGTACACGGCGGAGCACGTCGACGAGACCGAATCCGAAACCGAGACCGAATCGGTTGACGAGGAGCTGCGCTGCCCGGAGTGCAGCGGTCAGCTCGCGAGCGACACGGAACACGGCGAGACCGTCTGTGTCGACTGCGGACTCGTCGTCGAGGAAGACGAGATCGACCGCGGGCCGGAGTGGCGCGCGTTCGACTCCAGCGAGAAAGACGAGAAGAGCCGCGTTGGGGCCCCAACGACGAACATGATGCACGATAAGGGGCTCTCGACGAACATCGGCTGGCAGGATAAAGACGCCTACGGCAAGTCCCTGTCCAGCCGCCAGCGCGAGAAGATGCAGCGGCTGCGCACCTGGAACGAGCGGTTCCGCACCCGCGACTCCAAGGAACGCAACCTGAAGCAGGCGCTCGGCGAGATCGACCGCATGGCCAGCGCGCTCGGGCTCCCCGACAACGTCCGCGAGACCGCCTCGGTCATCTATCGGCGCGCACTCGACGAGGACCTGCTTCCCGGCCGATCCATCGAGGGCGTGTCGACATCGTCACTGTACGCCGCCGCCCGACAGGCCGGAACTCCCCGAAGCCTCGACGAGATCGCGGCCGTCTCCCGCGTCGAGAAGGACGAGATCGCCCGGACGTACCGCTACGTCGTTCGCGAGCTCAAACTGGAGATCCAGCCCGCAGACCCCGAGAGCTACGTCCCCCGGTTCGCCTCCGATCTGGGCCTCTCCGACGAGGCCGAGCGTCGGGCCCGAAGCCTGCTCAACACGGCAAAGGAACAGGGGCTCCACTCGGGCAAATCGCCCGTGGGGCTCGCGGCCGCCGCCGTCTACGCCGCCTCGCTGCTCGTCAACGAGAAGGTGACCCAAAGCGAGGTCAGCGATGTCGCGAACATCAGCGAGGTCACCATCCGGAACCGCTATCACGAGCTGTTAGAGGCCGAGGACGGCGCCACACTGAACTGACGCGCTCCCTGAGAGGAACCGGCGCGAAGCCGTCGACGCCCGCCGTTTTTCCGAACGCCCAAGCCGTCACAGGCCGAGCCACGGGTATGGAGACCACTCGCCACTTCACGGCGACGACGTACGTCGTCAACGACGGCGCGACCGCGCTCCACGCGCACGAGCGGCTGGGGATCCGGCTTCCGCCGGGCGGGCACGTCGACCGCGACGAACTTCCTCACGAGGCCGCACTCCGAGAGATCCGCGAGGAGACGGGACTGGAGGCCGAACTCGTTGCGACCGAGTCGTCGATCGAGGGGCCGAACACGCGCGGGCTCCCGGAGCCGGCGCACCTCATGCTCCACGACATCAACGTCCACGAGGACGGGTCGGTCGGCCACCAGCACGTCGACCACCTCTACTACGCCCGGGTCGACTCTCGCGAAATCGCGCCGAGCGGCGCGGACGAGGTCGCCGCCGACGGCTGGCGCTGGTACACGCCGAGGGAACTGGCCGAGAGCGACCTCCAGCGGGACGTGATCGAACTCGGCCGCGAGGCGATCGCCGCGGTCGATGAGGAATAGCCGCGATCGGTGAGGCGGGGAGCGTCCTCCCGACCGGGCCCGGATCGACCGACGACCGGCGTCAGACGACCGTCTCACGCTCCGGAAGGTATTTGGGTCGTTGCAGGCGACGTAAACGCAAGAATGGACGCAGAGCGAAGAGCGGAGATAACCGGGTGGGACGCCCGGGAGTTCTCGGACGGGTTCGCGGGGCTCAGGCGTCTCGTTGACCGGGGATTCTCCGGCGCGGTGACGAACGGCACGGGGTGGCTGTTCGTGTTCGAGGGCCGCGTCGTCGGCACCGCCGACGCCGACCTCGACGCGTTCGCGGACGCCTCCGGGACAGTTTATCAGTCACCGGCCGAGGTCCTCCCGGTCTTATTCGCCATGCAGGAGCAGGGCGGAGAGCCGCGGGCGCAGTACTACACGAACGACACGTCGCTCTCGGAGGCCGACCGGAAGCTCTCACAGGGCGGGTTCACCGGCTACATCGAACTGTCGGAGAACGTGCTCTCCGGCGACTACTACGTCACCTACACCGCCGGTGAGTCGATGGCCGCGGCGTACGTCGGCAACTCGCGCCGGCTCGAAACCGACGACGACGCCTTCGAACTGGCCGACGAAGAGGTCGGAATATACACCGTCTACGAGGTTGATCTAGACGTGCGCGAGATTCCAGATCCCGAAGCGACCGGCGACGTGACCGCCGCCGGGGATGCGGTCGTCGTCGAAGATGAGGTCGTTGACGAGGGAACTGCCGAGGACGAGGCCTCCGAGGACGAAACGCCCGAAGACGATCCCACCGAGGACGACCCGGTCAATGACGATCTCGTCCGCGACGCAACTCTCGAGAGCGAGACGGACGACGACGGCGGAGAGCCGGCACGAGGCGTACACGACGGCGAAGGAGGAGACGAGGCACCGTCCCCGTCCCGAGAACGAGCGGGCGAGCCCGACGAGCCGAACGAACCGAGCAAAATCGGAGGGGCCACGGATACGGCCGAGACGGCGGCTACCGGGGAATCGGAAGCAAGCACCGAGACAAACGCCTCGACCGGGCGCGGGCCGGCCGGACGGGTTGGGGCGCGGTCGACCGACGACGGAACCGACGACGCGCCGTCACCCCAGTCAGTCGGCGATCGATCCGACGTATCCGACAGATCTGATTCCCCCGACGCACACGATGCCTCCGACGCGCCCGAGTCCGATGTTGACCATCCAAACGACGACGTGTTCTCCGAGGAGGAGCAGTGGCGCGAGCAGAAGTCGATCCCCGCGCTCGACCCGTCAGAGGCGAGCGATCCGCCGGGTAGCCGGAGCCGCGATGAGACCGATCCGAATGCGGGCGGACGATCCACGAGCGAGGCGGGCGACCGTCGGCGCTCCAGAAGTGCCGGCCGGGGCGGAGACACCGGCTCGGCCGCCGCGCCCGTCGATGACCGGTCCCCCGAGCCGCGTTCGACTGAGGGAGATCGGTCGAACCGGTCGGCCGTCTCGCAGCGCGCGTCGGGATCGGGCGCGAGCGAGCGGGTCGACGAGCGCGTCGAAAAACTCGAAGCCGCACTCGAAGCCGCCACACGAGAACGGGAGTCGCTGGAGGCGGAACGCGACACTCTCGCGACCGACCGCGACGAGATAGCCGACGAGCGGGACGAACTCGCGACCGAGGTCGACCGACTGGAGTCGGAACTATCGACGCTCCGTGAGGAGCGCGACCGGCTGAAGTCGGAGCTGTCGGCCGCTCGCGACCGGCTCCCGGAGAGCGATCGGACGATCTCGGCGGCGGAGGCGCGAAGCGGGACGAACCTCTTCGTCAGGTACGAGTCCAAGGGCGGCGCGACGCTCGAAGACGCCCACGACGGAGCGGTCGACCGCGACGCGCTCCGCGAGAACCTCCGGATCGAGCACCACACCAGCTTCGAGACGGATGGGCTGGCCGTCGACGGTCGCCCGTACGAGGAGTTCTTAGAGGACACGATCGAACACGGCTTCACCCGGTGGCTCGTCGAGGACCTCCCGTTCGAGGTGAGCAGCACCGGCAACCAGAGCGTGCTCCGCGACCTCTACGACGCGATCCCGGAGATCGACCGCGCGGAGATCGGCGGCTCCGTGTCGATCGTGATCCGAGAGAACGGCGAGGAGACCCGCGAGCAGCGCTCGTTCGATCTGGTGTTGCGCGACCGGATGGGGAACCCGCTGTTCGTCGCCGACCTGAACGACAGCCGCGACCCGACCGCCGAGGGGGCATTGGAGTCGCTTGTCGAGAACGGTCGCGACATCGCCGAGTCGAACGAGCCGTTCGCCGCGGCGTTCGCGGTAACGGAGAGCTTCTTCGAGCCGGGCGCGTTAGAGACCGCGAGCGACGCGGTCGGTGGCGGACTGTTCAGCCGGTCGAAGCGCGAGAGCTTCGTGAAGCTCTCACGCAAGCAGGGGTACCACCTCTGTCTCGTCGAAGCCCGCGACGGCGGCTTCCACATGACGGTCCCGGACCTGTAACCGCCGGGCCGATCGGTCCGCTCCCGCTTTCGCGCGATCTCCTGAACTGGCCAGCGATCGCTGGAAGGCTCTCGAAATGCGGCCGGAACGACTCGGGAGGATGTCGGGAGGAAGTTAGGAGAGTGAACGAGGCAGTACGGGCAACGCGGAAGAACTGAGCAAACACCGTTCGAATACGGTTCAAACGCGTCTAAACGCGGCTTAAACGCAGCCTAACGTGATACCGTACTCGCCTCGCGTGAAGTCAAACCGATTCAGTTCTCGAGTTCTGCGGCGTCGTCGATCCGCATGGAGCCGAGCTTCTCGACCGTCTCGTCGAGTTTCTCGTCGAGTTCGTCGACGAACTCGTGGGTGCGCTCGGTCGTGATCGCGCCCTGGCTGGACGGCTCGATGAGGTTCTCCTCTTCGAGCACGCGCAGCGAGTAGCGGACCTTGTGATGGGGGTAGCCAGTCTCGTTCGACATTTTCACGATGCCGATCGGCTCGTTTTCGATGACCATCCGCAGGACCTGGAGGTGACGTTCCAGCATGTCTACCTCCTTCTCTAATCGATCTATCATGGCACATGTTAACTAGTCATGCCCCGGTTTAAAAGTTGCTGTCGGGGCCGACCCGGAATCGCTCGACCCGACGCTTTGACGTGGCAGTAGTTAACGCGTTCGATCGCGGCGGTGTCATGCCGATTAAGCCGCTCCGTCGCCGAACGCGAGAGTACCTGCACGAACGACGATAGCTACGCGCGTACGCCACGCGTCTAATGCACCTTCGTGGTGTATTCTCGACGCTGGACCGTAATCGGTTTTACCTCTCGCCCGGAACCACCGGGTCGTATGACACTCACCATCGTCGGCTCCCAGCTGGGAGACGAGGGGAAGGGCGCGCTCGTCGACCGGTGGGGAGGGGACGCGGACGTCGTAGTCCGTTATCAGGGCGGCGACAACGCCGGCCACACCGTCGTCGAAGGCGGCGTCGAGTATAAGCTGTCGTTAGTGCCGAGCGGCGCAGTCCGGGGGACGACCGGTATCCTCGGCAACGGCTGCGTCGTCAACCCGAAGACGCTGTTCACCGAGATCGACGACCTGCGCGAACGCGGGCTCGACCCCGACGTGCGGGTCGCCCGCCGGGCGCACGTCATCCTCCCGTATCACCGCGTGCTCGACGGCATCGAAGAGGAGGTCAAGGCGGACGACGACGCCGGCGACGAGGTCGGCACGACCGGCCGCGGCATCGGTCCGACGTACGAGGACAAGGCCGGGCGTCGGGGAATCCGGGTCGCCGACCTGCTCGATCCCGACGTACTTCGCGACAAGCTCGAGTACGCGGTCCCGCAGAAGCGCGCGCTCGTCGAGGACGTGTACGGGCTCAAGCTTGAGGGGGAGGACGATCGCGCCGCGGCGTTCGACGTCGACGCCCTTCACGAGGAGTTCGCCGCGATCGGCGAGCGCCTCGCCGACGAGGGGATGACCGTCAACTGCTCCGACTACCTCCACCGCCGCCACGAGGCGGGCGACGAGATCCTCTTCGAGGGCGCGCAGGGCACCCACATCGACATCGATCACGGGAACTACCCGTTCGTCACCTCCTCGAACCCGACCGCCGGCGCCGCGTCGGTCGGTTCCGGGCTCGGCGTCACCACGGTCGGCGACGGCGAAGTCGTCGGCATCGTGAAGGCGTACCTCTCGCGAGTCGGCGAGGGACCGCTCCCGACTGAACTCGACGGCGACGCCGACGAGGAAGCGCTCGCTGACGACATCCGTGAGAAGGGCGGCGAATTCGGCACCGTCACCGGGCGCCCCCGCAGAATCGGCTGGCTCGACCTCCCGATGCTCCGGCACGCCGCGCGCGTCTCCGGGTTCACGGGCGTCGCGGTCAACCACGTCGACGTGCTCGCCGGGCTCGACGATCTGAAGGTGTGTACGGGCTACCAGCTTGATGGAGAGGAGATCGACACCGTTCCCACGACGACCGAGCGGTGGGAGCGTTGCGAGCCGGTGTTCGAGACCCTCGACACGTGGGAGTCGTTCGACTCGGCCGCGGTCGCTGAGGGGGGCTACGACGCGCTGCCGGAAGCGGCCCGCGAGTACCTGGAGTTCGTCGCCGACGAGATCGACACCCCGATCTACGCGGTCGGCGTCGGTCCCGACCGCGAGGAGACGGTCGAACTGACGAACCCGTTCGACGAGTAGGGTCGCCCGAGAAGGGAGGCAGCTACCCGGGAAGTCGGGGCGGGGCGACGCGAGCCCGGATATCCAGAGATTCGGGTGATTTTTTTGACAGTCGAACGCGAATCGCCGATATGGCCCAGCCCTCCAATGGCCCGTCAGACGGCGCGCCGTCTCCGACGGAACCGATTTTCGAACGTACCTTCGCGCACCTTTCTCGGTTGCTCCCACTCGCGCTCGTCCCGCTCGCCACGGCCCTGTTAAACACCAGCGACCTGCTGGCGGCGGCGCGGACCGACGGGATATCGATCCGAGCGTCGTTCCCCATCTACCGGTACGACCTCTGGAGTTTCGTCGAATCGCCCACCGGCGGCGGGCTGTCGGTGTCGGTCCCGTTCGGGACGCTGGAGTCGCTAGTTCTCCTCGTTCCGCTGCTCGGGGCGTACGTCGTCGTCTCGGGGGCGTTGAGCGCGGGGTACTTCGGTAGCATTGCGGACGGGCTCACGACCGGTCGGTTCGATTTTGTCGCCGGCGTCCGCCGGTTCGCTGTTCGGATGATCGCGCTGGAGGCGCTCGTCATCGTTGCGCTGGCAGCCGTCTTCCTCCCGCTGCTCGTGGTCCCACTGCTGTTCGTGGTTGCGATCCTCGCGGCGTTGGTACTCTCCTATCTGTTCTTCCCCACGGTGTATATCCTCGTGTTAGAGGACCGCGGCATCGAGTCCGCGGCGCGGCGCGCGCGCGAACTCGTGCGGCGCCACCAGCCGCTCGGGTTCTTCCTCTTCGTCGCGGTCGTGACTGCCGTCTGTTCCGTCCCCCTGAGTCTCCTGACACACGCCGGGCCGATCGGGGCGGTGTTGGCCGCGGTCGTCGCCGCGCCGATCGGGCTCGCGTTCAACGTCGCGACCGCGCTGAAAGTCGCTAAAATGGCCGACATCGAGACCGTCGAGTGACCGTTCGCAGTACGGCGAGCCTTCCGTTCTTACTGTGAATCGATCTCGTTCAGCGCGGTCATGTCCTCGTCCGTCAGCGACAGCTCCGCGGCCGCGAGGTTCGATTCGAGGTGATCGACGCTCGACGTGCCCGGAATCGGGAGCGTCACGTCGGAGTGGTTGAGCAGCCACGCGAGCGCGACCTGCCGGGCCGTCGCGTCGTGGCGGTCGGCGACATCGTCGAGCGCGCCGGGAGTCTCGTCTCCATCGATCGCGTACATCGGCCCCCACGGGATGAACCCCACGTCGTTGCCCTCGCAGGCCTGCTGCACGTCCTCGTCGTCGCGATGGCCGACGTTGTAGCGGTTCTGGACGGTCGCGACGTCGACGATCTCCATCGCGGTCTCAAGCTGTTCGACGGTGACGTTCGAGAGCCCGACGTGGGCGATCTGCCCGGCGTCCTTCATCTCCGCAAAGGCGTGGACGGACTCCTCGAAGTCGGTGTCCGGGTCGGGACGGTGGAACTGGTACAGGTCGATCGTGTCGGTCCCGAGCCGGTCGAGGCTACACAGCACCTGATTCCGCAGGAAGTCCGGGTCGCCGTGGGGGAGCCACTCGCCCTCACGGTTGCGGAGCAGGCCGGCCTTCGAGGCGACGACCACGTCGTCGGGGTCGCCGAGCGCCTCGCCGATGAGGCGCTCCGAGACGCCCGGGCCGTAGGAGTCGGCGGTGTCGACGAAGTCGACGCCGAGTTCGACCGCGCGCTGGAGGACGGCCTTCGCGTCGACCTCGTCGTCGGGTCGGCCGATGATGTCCTCGCCCGTGATCCGCATCGCGCCGAAGCCGAGTCGGTTGACGGTCAGGTCGCCGCCGATGTCGAACGTGTCACTCCGGCTGGTGGTGTCTGAAGCCATGGTCGACCGATCGCACGCCACGCGGAAAGCGGTGGGGGTGGCGGAAGGGGGGTGTGCGTCGACCGTGATTCTTCCATGCCGTGAGGTCTCGCCCGTCTTGCGCCCGTCGCTACTGATAAACCGCCCCCGCGTGATCATGAGGTATGGACGCCGAGCGCGAGGTACTCGACGTGTTGGCGCGGAACGCCCGCGAAGACATCGACGACATCGCGGCCCAGACGGGCTTCGACGCGGCAGCGGTAGCGGAAGCGATCGACGCGCTGGAGGCGGATAACGTGGTTCACGGCTACCAAGCGGTCGTCGACTGGGACCGCGTCGACGAGGGGAAGATCCGGGCGCTCGTCGAGATCAACGTCGAACTCGACCGCGAGACCGGCTACGAGCAGGTCGCCGACCGGATCGCGAAGTTCCCCGCGGTCGACGCCCTCCACCTCGTTTCCGGTGATTACGACTTCGCCGTCGAGGTGCTCGGCGAGACGATGCAGGACGTCTCGCGGTTCATCTCCGAGCAGGTCGCGCCCATGCCGGAGGTCACCCAGACGGTGACCCACTACATCATGGAGACCTACAAGGACGGCGGGATACGGTTCGAGGACGGCGACGACGACGACCGCCTCTCCGTCTCGCCATGAGACTCTCGGACCGCGCTCGCGACCTCCCCGAGTCGGGGATCCGGAAGTTCTTCGAGCTCGCGGAGGCGCGCGACGACGTGATCTCCCTCGGGGTCGGCGAGCCCGACTTCTCCGCGCCGTGGGCCGCCCGCACCGCCGCGATCGACTCGCTCGAACGCGGGAAGACCTCCTACACCTCGAACCGCGGGATGGCCGCGCTCCGCGAGCGGATCGCGGTCCACCACGAGCGCTACGACCAGACGTACGCCCCGACCGACGAGATCCTCGTCACGACCGGCGCGAGCGAGGCGGTCGATCTGGCGTTCCGCGCGCTCGTCGACCCCGGTGACACGGTCGCGGTCCACGAGCCGACGTACATCTCCTACGGCCCCGGGATCGAGCTGGCGGGCGGCGAGCAACTGACGGTCCCAACGCGGGCCGAAGACGACTTCGCGCTCACTCGGGAGTCGCTGGAGGCGTCGGGCGCCGCCGATGCGGATCTCCTCGTCCTCTGTTACCCGAACAACCCGACCGGCGCGACGATGACCGAGGAGGAGTACGCCGAGGTCGCCGCGTTCTGTCGCGACAACGACCTCCGGGTGATCGCCGACGAGATTTACTCCGCGCTCACCTACGGGACTGAGCACACTTCGATCGCGACCCAGCCGGGGATGCGCGAGCGCACGGTCGTCGTCAACGGGTTCTCGAAGGCGTACGCGATGACGGGACTCCGACTCGGGTACGCGCTGGGGCCCACAGACGCGATCGACGCGATGAACCGGATCCACCAGTACACGATGCTGTCGGCACCGACGACGCCGCAGTACGCCGCTTGCGAGGCGCTGGACCGCTGTGACGATGAGGTCGCGGAGATGGTCAATGAGTACAACCGCCGGCGACGGCTGGTCGTCTCCCGGTTCAACGAGATGGGCCTCGACACATTCGAACCGGGTGGCGCGTTCTATGCGTTCCCGGACTGCGGTGGCGACGACGAGGCCTTCGCCGAGGAGCTGTTGGAGGCGCAGGGCGTCGCGGTCGTCCCCGGTTCCGTCTTCGGTGAAGGCGGCGAGGGACACCTTCGGGTGTCGTACGCGACCTCGATGCGCGAACTGAAGGAGGCCACCGACCGGATCGCGACGTTCGTGGAAGGACGGGACTGACGGGACGCAGTCGAATTTTGCTCGATCGGGGGAACCGCGACCGATATCGGTCGTAGCGGCCGCTATCGGGCCCGCCGCGTGATCGATAGCGGGGTGGGTGTTGCAGTTGGTCAGCGACGATACACTATTTAAATAGCCGTGAGCGACGCCGACGTTCACTTATAAACAACCGGCGCGGTGGCGTCGCCGGCGCTACGCGCCGGCTGCAAGCGAGAGCTTCGCTCTCGCCCTGCGTGCCGACGAGCAGTCGTCAGGCTGCGAGTCGCACGCGCGAGAGACGCCGCGAGCGCTTTTAAGCGCGAGCGGCGAGGCTGGGGAGGTGTGAGGCTGCGGTTGCGGTGCGGGACTCAAAGGGGCAGTCGCCGGCGGCCTTGCCGCCGGCTGCCAGAGGCGCTTCGCGCCTCGCGGCTGGGGCTTTGGAGGAGTTCATCGTAGAGTCGTCGATCACGTATAAATAGCCGCCAGCAACACCACTCTCTCACTTATAAACAATCGCTCAGTCATATCGATTCACGTACTCCCGCTATCGCTCACTTCGCCAAGTGGAGAAACGGTAAACGCGATCCAAATTCTTGAACATTTACGAACGATTATTAACAACTCTGCGGAAGAGCGACGTATGGAGTTCCAGCTAACGGACGAACAGAAGCAGCTACGCGAGGAGGTACGGAAGTTCGCCGAAGAAGAGATTCGCCCGGTCGCGACCGAGTACGACGTCGAGGAGGAGTATCCCTACGAGGTCATGGACAAGGCCGCCGACATGGGGTTGCTCGCGCCGCACGTCCCCGTCGAATACGGCGGCGTCGGCTACTCGTCGGTGGAGAACGCGATCCTCACCGAGGAGCTGTTCGCCGCCGACCCCGGGATCGGCCTCTGCGTCTCCAGCGCCGGCTTCGGCGCGGAGGCGCTGATGGAGTTCGGCACGGACGAGCAGAAGGAGCGCGTCCTGCCCGAGGTGACCGCCGGCGACGCGGTGATGGGCTCGGCCATCTCGGAGCCGCAGGCGGGCTCTGACGTGACCTCGGTCGCCACACGCGCGGAGAAGGACGGCGACGAGTGGGTGATCAACGGGTCGAAGATGTGGATCACGAACGGGACCGTCGCCGACTACTTCGTCGTCGTCTGCGAGACCGACCCCGAGATCGACGACCGCTACTCCGGCTACTCGCAGATCCTCGTCGAGGGCGACCGCGACGGGCTCACCCGCGATAAGATCACCGGCAAGCTCGGGATTCGGGCGAGCGACACGGCCGAACTGCGGTTCGACGACGTGCGCGTTCCTGACGAGAACTTGATCGGCCAGCGCGGGATGGGATTCCTCCAGCTCATGCAGTTCTTCGACGAGACGCGCACCGCGGTCGCCGCGCAGGGCGTCGGGATCGCCCGCGGCGCGGCCGAGCGCGCGCTTGAGTACGCGGAGGAGCGCGAGCAGTTCGACCGCCCGATCAGCGACTTCCAGGCGATCAAACACAAGCTCGCGGAGATGCACACGAACACCGAGGCCGCTCGCTGGCTCACCTACCGCTCCGCGTGGGCGGTCGACAACGAATCGGGCGATCTCACTGCGCTCGCGTCGATGGCCAAGGAGTTCGCCTCCCGGACCGCGGTGGAGGTCGCCAACGAGGCGGTCCAGGTCCACGGCGGCGCCGGCTACGTCAACGACCACGACGTCGAACGGCTCTACCGCGACGCGAAGATCACCCAGATCTACGAGGGGACCACGGAGATCCAGAAGAACATCATCGCCCGCGAACTCCTCGACGAGGGGGTATGAGGCCGGATTCGCTGAGACCGATCACTCCTCGTTGTATTTCATCGCGACCGAGTTGATGCAGAACCGCTTGCCGGTGGGCTCGGGACCGTCGTCGAACACGTGGCCGAGGTGCGAGTCGCAGTTCGCACACCGGACTTCGGTGCGGCGCATCCCGTGGCTCGTGTCGGTCGTCGTCGTCACCGACTCCTCCTCGGCGGCGTAGAAGGCCGGCCAGCCGCAGCCGGACTCGTACTTCGTCTCGGCCTCGAACAGTACCGTCCCGCAGGCCCGGCAGCGGTACTCCCCGTCCTCGGGGTGGTGGTCGACGTACTCGCCGGAGAACTTGGCCTCCGTGCCGCTCTCGCGGAGCACGCGGTACTCCTCCTCGGAGAGTCGTTCTCGCCACTCCTCGTCGGTCAGTTCGTCGTGCCCGTCGGTCTCGCTCATACCCGATACACGGCGCCCACGCTCAAGGCGGTTGCGGCGGTCACGCGGAGACCGGTCACGCCCGCACCGGTCGCTCCCGATCTGCGGCCACAAACCGTATTCGGGTGGGCGTCGATTGACGACCATGGCACGCGAAGTCACACACGAGGAGAACGGACCGGCCAAACTCGACGAGTCCGACATGGGTGACGACGGCATGATCTACGTCTGTCAGTGTGGCCTCTCGGACTCGAAGCCGCTCTGTGACGGCTCGCACAACGCGACCGCCGACGAGGAGGACGGGGTCATTTATAAGTACGTGAACGACGACGCGGACGGTGAGCGCCGCGAGATCGGCGAACTCGACGAAGCGGACGAGTAGCGAGGTATCTCCGGGAGGGCTCAGATCACGCCCATCGCGTCGAGCCGCTCGGGGAGGTAGGTGTCGGTAACGAAGTCGAGCCCGCGACTCGCGAGCGACTGCTGTTCGGACTTCTTCCCGATGTCGAGCTGTAGTTCGATCTGTTCTTCCCAGTAATCGGTCTGGAATCGGGGATCCTCCAGCTCCGATTCGAGGGCGTTGATGTCGGAGTCGGCGAGCGGATCAGCCGGGAGGTCGTACTCGACGATGTCCTCCGGCTGGATCCCCACGAACTGCGCCTCCGGCGTCGCGAGATACTTCGAGAGGTGCGCGGACTTGATCGAGCCGTACGCCACGGAGCCGTAGATCCGGTAGGACCATGGGTCACCGTCGGCGAACACGGCCACCGGAACGTCCAGTTCGTCGTGGACGCGCTTCGTGATCCGGCGAGTCGCCCGCGCCGGCTGGCCCTTGAGGTGGATGACGAGGCAGTTGTACGCCTCGTCGAACCCGTTCTCGACGAGTCGGTCGCGCATCCCGCCGGTCTCGACGGCGAGCGCGAAGTCGATGTCGTCGTCGAGGAACTCGATCATGTCCGGGTTGTTCGGGATCTGGTAGCCGCCCGTGCCAACGTCCTCCTGACAGTGGATCTCGCGCTCCCCGCGTCGGGTCTGTTCGCGGATCAACAGCGGTCCCATCAGGGTCGCGCCAGACTCCTCCGGGCGCATGTGGAAGTCCTCGCGGGTGACGCCCGTGACGATCTCCAAGTCCTCCACGAGGTCGTTCGACTCGTCCTGACTCTTGAACTGCGCCTCGTCGTTGTCCCACGACTCCGAGAGGTAGTACAGCTCCCGCAGGGTCGACGAGCGGTCCTCGTCGAGCTGGTCCGCGAGGAACTCGATCGTGTACGCCGCCTTCAGCAGCTTGCGCGCGCCCCGAACCGAGTTGGCGCTTCGCGTCGACGTGCGGTCGCCGTAGGTCCAGACGCCGCTTTCGGTGTCGTACTCGATGTTGCTTTTCGTCCGCGTGGGAAGCTTCATTTCCGGGATCTTCCCGTCGGCGAACTGGTCGTAGAAGTCGGCCGCCAGGTCGATCAGCTCGTCTCGTGCGTCGCTTTCTGTCGTCATTTACGCGTTCACCGTGAGTTTCTCCGTTTCGACGCCGCCGACGCTGACCTCGAAGTCTGCGTCGCCGTCGATCGCGTACGTCAGTTCCCGCTCGTCGCCCGAGGGTACCTCGGGTTTCCACTGGACGAACCACTCGCCGTCCATGTCCACCACCGTCCCGTCCGAGAGGTCTGTCGGCTCCGCCGAGACGATGTCCGTGATCTCCAGCTGCTCGTTCACGTCCGAGTGGTTCTCGACGACGAGCGTCACCGTCTCGTCGTTCACCTCGCGCTCGACGCTGACGTTGTTCATGATCCGCGCGAGCGCGCTGTCGATGTCGGGGCGCGGCCGGCCCGTGACCTCCGAAACCTTGTCCGCCATCTCCGGGAGGATCCGGCCGAGCACGTCCTGTTTCTCCCGGCGCTGCTGCATCGAGCGCCGCTTGTTGAGGTACGACTTCAGCTCGCGGGCCGCCTCGCGAACGGCGAGTTCGATCTCGTCTTCGATCGCCGGCACGTTCGCGAGTGCGTCCTTCGACTCGCTCGTGAAGGGGACGTTCGTGGACGCGATGTGGATGCTGATGACGGCCGGGCCGTTGGGCAGCCCCGACCCGCCGGGTTGATCGAGCCCGTAGTTGCGCCACCCGATCGACTTGATCACGTCCGTCGTCGCGCAGGCGCCACGCTGGTACACGAGCGGGACGCGGTTCGCGAACCGGAGCAGCTCCACCGACCCCTCCGCCGGGATCTCGCCGCCGTAGGCGATGCCGGCCTCGACGATGAACGGGTCGCCGCCGTGGACCTCGGCATCGCGGGTCGCGGCCGCGTAGAAGTCAGCGTCGTACTCCTTCCGAAGCCCGGCTTCGACCAGCTCGGCCGTGATCGGCGCGAGGCAGTCGGTCGGCGGTGCGAGAATGTCGGTCGTCCGCATCGCTTCGAGCAGGTCGGCCGAGGCGTCGCGGTCGCCCGCGATCGCCGTTACTTTCGGGGGGTCGTCCGGGACCGTTCGCGCCCGCGACCAGAACGTCTCGACGACGTTCTCGCGGGCAGTCTCGCCGAACGTCACGTCGTGCTGCTCGGTGACGAACGAGGCGGCGTCCGCGACGAGGCGTTCGAGGTCGTCGCGAGTGATCCGGAACGCGTCGCCGTCGAGGTTCTCGAACCGGCGCGCGAGCGCTTCGGCCATCGCCCGCACCGCGGCGTCGTCCTTCCGGGTCGAGGTGGCGTCGTCGACTAAGGCGTAGGCGTCGGCGACGAGTGACGACTCGCTCGGATCGACGTTCTCGCCGTCCTCGCTGTCGCCCGCTCCGTCGTCATCTCCGGCGCCGGAAATCGCCTGCCACGCGGCGTCGACCGCGTTCTCGCGGACGGTCCCGCCGAAGGTCTTGCCGGTGTCGTCCTCGACGGTCTCCGCGACGTTGTCGACGATCGTCGCGAGCTCGGACCGGGAGAGCCGGTCGTTGCCTGCGACCGTCTCGGCGATGCCGTCGGCGAAGTCGGTCGTCGCCGCCTTGCCCTTGTTGGCGACCGCGCCCGCGACCGCGGCCGCGACGTCGCGATCGTCGTGGGCGCGCGGGGGCGACCACGCGAGTTCGCGACCGTAGTACACGTCGCGAAAGTTGTCGATGACGCTGTCGGCGGTCTTCTTGCCGACTCGCGTGAACTCCTCCTGGAGGAATCCGGAGACGGAGTACGACTCGGTCGCCTCCAGCATCTTGATCAGCGCGCCCAGCTCGACGCCGTGGGGGTGCGGGCGAATCTCCTCGGTCTCGGCCGGCAGCTCGTCGGTCGCGCGCTCGAACTTCAGCGGCTCGTCGAGTCCCGGCTCGCGCAGCTCGAACCGCGCGTGGGGGTTGACGACCGCGGTGTGTTTCACGTAGTCGTGGAGCTGGTTGCGGGCGCGCATGTTCGCCTCCATCTCCAGTTCGATGCGGGTGCCGTGGGGGCGGTCCCACGTCGTCTCCTCGTCCGCCTTGATCTCCGGCTCGTTCGTGTCGGTGTCGATGATCAGCTCGAAGTACTGCGCCCGGGACTGCCCCTTGGGGCGCGAGGTGATCTTCGCGGGCTGGCCGGACGTGAGCTGCGAGTACAGCACGGCCGCCGAAATCCCGATTCCCTGTTGACCGCGAGACTGCTCGCGGGCGTGGAAACGACTCCCGTACAGGAGCTTCCCGAACACTTTCGGGAGCTGTTCTTTCGTGATGCCCGGCCCGTTGTCCTCGATCACGAGCCGGTAGTAGTCGCCCACCTCCTCGATCTCGATGTAGATGTCGGGGAGGACGCCGGCCTCCTCGGTCGCGTCGAGGGCGTTGTCGACCGCCTCCTTGACGGCGGTGACGAGCCCGCGGGCGCCCGAGTCGAACCCGAGCATGTGTTTGTTCTTCTCGAAGAACTCGGCGATGGAGATCTCGCGCTGGCCCTCGGCCAGCTCCTCCGCGATCCCCTCCTCGTCGCCGATCGTCGACTGGAAGGACGTCATTCGGTACCCTCCCCTTCCACCGAGGCACCTAAAAACGCACCGCCGGCGAAGTGAAAGTGAATCCCGACGTGAGAACGCGTCTCGTCGCCCTATTCGGGAACGAATCGCACAACACGGAAACGTTCGATCCCGTCGACAGGTTTCTCCCCGCGACGCCCCTTTCGTGATCTATGGCAGAATGGACCGCCGAGGAGATGCCGCGACTGGACGGGAAGACGGTGGTCGTCACCGGCGCGAACAGCGGGCTCGGTTACGAGGGTACGCGCGCGTTCGCCGCGAAGGGCGCCACGGTGGTGATGGCGTGTCGGAGCGCCGAACGCGCCGAGACCGCGGCCGACGAGATCCGCGCCGACGCCGGCGGCGACATCGACGGCGAACTCGACGTGCGAGAGTGCGACCTCGCGTCGCTCGACTCGGTGCGAGATTTCGCCGATAGGCTCGCCGCCGACTACGACGCGGTCGACGTGCTCTGTAACAACGCGGGCGTGATGGCGATCCCCCGGAGCGAGACCGAGGACGGCTTCGAGACGCAGTTCGGCGTCAATCACCTCGGGCACTTCGCGCTCACCGGTCGCTTGTTCTCCCTTTTAAAAGGTGCCGAGGGTATCGACGGCGACGCGCGCATCGTCACGCAGTCGTCGGGTGCCCACGAGCAGGGTGAAATGGACTTTTCAGACCTCAACTGGGAGGAGTCGTACGGCAAGTGGAAGGCGTACGGTCGGAGCAAACTCGCGAACCTGCTGTTCGCCTACGAGCTCCAGCACCGGATCGACGCCGCGAACCGCGAGGCCGACACGGGGGTCAACGTCCGCAGCGCTGCTTGCCACCCGGGTTACACCGACACCAATCTCCAGTTGCGCACCGCCGCGGAGAGCGGGAACCCCCTGCTGAAGATCGGCATGCGGCTGGCGAACGCTGTGCTCGGACAAGACGCCGCGATCGGGGCCGAACCGATGTTGTACGCCGCGACCGCCGACGTCGACGGCGGCGCCTACATCGAGCCCGGCGGGCTGATGAACATGCGCGGGCACCCGACCGTGGGTCGGTCGAACGACGCCTCCTACGACCGCGATGACGCGCGGGAACTCTGGGAATACTCGACAGAGGCCACCGGCGTCGATTTTTCGGTTTAAAAGGAGCGGTGGCGCGCGCCATCGGTTTTAAACCCGATCAGTACCACCGCACTCGACGGCGCCGTTGCTAGTGCGTGTGATATACGCAGAACACATTTCGAGAGCTGTCCGAGGGCGTCGACGCCGACCGATTACAGTCGGGTGAGGTTCGTCGCGCGCGGGCCCTTATCGGACTCCTCGATCTCGAACTCTACTTCCTGTCCCTCCTCGAGATCCGGGCCGCCGACGTCTTCCATGTGGAAGAACACGTCATCGTCAGCGTCGTCAGTCTCGATGAATCCGTAGCCGCCAGTGTCGTTGAAGAAATCGACCTTGCCTGTCGCCATCGCACTTCAACAAACTCCCGACTGCATCATAAGTGTTGTGTGGGTCGCCCAGTTGTGCCCAGTGACCGAAACGGCAAGGATGATGCGCGACAACGGGTAGCCATGTCGACCCTCCTTGTCGTCGGCGGTAGCGGGTTCATCGGTCGCGAGATCTGCCGGCTCGCGGTCCGAGACGGACACGACGTCCGGAGCGTCTCTCGTGGCGGCCGTCCCGCCACCGACGCGCCGTGGGTCGATAGCGTCTCGTGGACCAGCGCCGACCTGTTCCGACCGAACGCCTGGCGTGATCGGCTCGTCGATGTCGACGCCGTCATCCACGCAGTCGGTACGATGGACGAAACACCGGCTTCGGGGGTCACCTTCGAGCGACTCAACGGTGACAGCGCCATTATCACCGCGCTGGAAGCCGAACGCGCGGGCGTCGAGACGTACGTGTTCCTCTCGGCGGCGGTGGCGCCGCCGCGAACCCGCCACGCGTACCTAACCGCCAAGCGACGCGCCGAGGCAGCAATCGCTGACCTAGCGTTCGCTCAGGTTACGCTCCGTCCGGGGCCCGTGTACGGTGCCGATCGGTCCCACGGCTCTCGGCTGTTGAACGCTGGACTCCGACTCGCAGACTCCGCCTCTCCGATAGCGGATCGTCTCGGCGAGTCGCGGCCGCTCCCCGTCGAAACGGTCGCGCGGGCCGCATACCGGGCGACGATCGACCCGGGGGCGTCGATTCTCGATGTCGAAGACATTCGGCAACTCGGTCAGTGAAACTCCAGTACGTGTCCACTGCGAGACAATACGTGCCCGTTGCGAGCCAATACGCGTCCACTACGCGTCAGATCACTACTGTGCTCTCGCCATCTCTAGCGAGATGAAGAAGCCGAAGTACGCCGGAATACCGGCGAGCATGAACATGTACAACACCCATCGCGGCGAGGCGGAAAACACGAAATCGTACAGCACCGACACGATCGTCACCCAGACGACCGCGAACGCGAGATCCTGTATCATTCCGGTCCGGTTCCCCTTGATGTGAGACCGGACCCGGTCAGCGAGGCTCTCGTCCGCATCGGGCTCGTCGATCTGATTGGCGTCGGTCATGGATGAACGTCAGCGTCGAAATACGTCGGTGTTCCGGAACGGTTCAGCTCTCGAACGGGCCCGGGTGGGGTGCGCGTTCGGCGGCGATTCAGTCTTCGTCGAGGTAGTCGACGACGAGAACTGGAACGTGTGTCGAACGTAGCGTCCGTTCGGTGACGCTCCCGAGCAGCGCTCGCCGGACGCCGGCGCGCCCGTGGCTCCCCATTACGATGAGGTCGATGTCGTGATTCTCGGCGTAGTCGCCGATCACTTTGTGCGGCCGACCGCCCGAGACGTGCTCGACGATAGCAACGCCGCGTTCGGCTCCGCGCTCGGCGACCACGCCGGTCGCCTCGTCCGCCTGTTCTTTCAGTTCCCCCATCTCGTCAAACCGGCCCTGTTTGAGCCGGTCGACCTGTTCGGTTCCGAGACTGTAGTTTACGGAGTCGATGTCGACCACGTACAGCGCGTGGACCTCGGCATCGTACTTCTCCGCGAGGTCGAGCGCGTGGTCGACGGCGGCCTCTGCGACATCGCTTCCGTCTGTGGGAACAAGGATGTGTTCGTACATGGATTACTCCTCCGTGGCCGCGTCGTCGTCCGCTGCGCGGCCACCATCGGCGCCCGCGTCGTCCGCTGCGCGGCCACCATCAGTCGCCACCTCCTCGCCGCCGTCGGCGACGACATCCTCGGCAGTCTCCTGTTGCCCCATCGGCTCGGGGCTGTGACACTGCCGGACGATCCGCTTCGTTTCGAGCGACGGTTCGTCGGTCGCCATCGAAACGGCAATGGTGACGATGAACACGATCGGGAGCGTGATGAGCGCCGAGCCGATGGCGGGCATCCACTGGGCCAGCCCCGCCGACAGCGGCGCCTCAAGCGAGCCGATGTACGTCGGAACGATCTGGTTGATCATCGGGATGGACCAGAGGGTCAGTCCGGTCGTCATGCCGGCGAGTGCCCCCTGTCGGTTGGCGTTCTCCCACCACATACCCAGGAAGAACATCGGGAACAGAACGGAGCCGGCGAGCGAGAACGCGTATCCCACGAGCGCGGCGATCGAGGATGCGGGATTGAGTGCGGCCAACGTAGTCAGCGCGCCCAGCGCGACGATCGAGAGGCGGCCGACGAAGATCTGCTGGCGCTGTGTCGCATCCTCGTTGATGATGTTCGTGTAGATGTCGTGGCTGATGGCCGACGAGCCGGCGATGAACAGCCCGGCGACAGTCGCGATCGCGGCGGCGATACCGCCCGCCGCGACGAAGCCGACGAACCACTCGGGGAGGTTCGATAGCTGCGCCGCCAGCACGACGATAACCTCACTGGCCGCGCCCGTCATCCCGGGATCGCCGTAGGTCGGGTTGACGTTCTGCGAGTAGAGGTCGGTACCGAACGCCGCGAACGCCGGGGCGCTCCAGTACAGGATACAGATGAAGAACAGCCCCCAGACCGTCGACCAGCGGGCCGTCCGTTCGCTTTCAACCGTGTAGAATCGCACGAGCACGTGCGGCAGCCCGCAGGTGCCGACGATCAGCGAGAACGTCGTGGCGACCCACAGGTAGTAGCTCGAGGACGCGAACGGCTCGGAAAACTCGCTGCCGAGCTGACTGATCAGCGCACCGTACTCGAGCTGCGGCAACACCGTGGAGTAGCCGTTGGTGTAGCCGACGGCGAACAGCCCGAGGACGAACGCGAAGATGAGGATGGTGTACTGGACGGTCTGGTTCTTCGTGGCGCCCAGCATGCCGGACAGCGTCAGGTAGCCGACGGTGACAACCATCATGGCGACGACCATCACCTGGTACCCGTCTAAGCCGGGGACGTACGCCCCGTAATTGCCGAAGATGTACAGGCCGACGAGCGCCATCCCCTTCGCCTGCCCGATGGCGTAGACGAAGCCGATGAGGAACGTCGTCACCGCCGCAATGGCGCGCGCGGTGTCGGAGTTGAATCGATCGCCGACGAAGTCCGGCGCCGTGTACTTCCCGAACCGGCGCAGCTGCGCGGCGAGGAAGATGAGCAGGATGAAGTATCCGGTCGTCCAGCCGACAACGAACACCAGTCCGTAGAAGCCGGCCAGCGCGATGGACGCGGCCATCCCGAGATAGGACGCCGCCGACATCCAGTTGGCGCCGATCGCCATCCCGTTCTCGACGTTCCCGATGGACCGGCCCGCGACCCACATGTTATCGGTGTCGGCCACGCGGAAGACGTAGCCGATCGTGAGGAACAGCCCCAACATCCCGATCACGAGGATCGACGGCACCAGCTTGAACGAGATGTCGAGCGCCTCCGGAAGGAGCTCGCTCTGCAGGAGGGCCGAACTCCCCGTCATTCGTCTACCCCTCCGTCGGCCGCTGCGACCTCAGCACCGCTCTCTGTCTCCGTGACAGTGGCGTGATCGATACCGTACTTTTCGTCAAGCGCGTCCCGCTTGCGCGAGTACCAGAACGCGAGGATCAGCGCGCTGGTCGGCGCTCCGAACGCGACGAGGAAGTAGTGGAGCGGGAACGCAAGGATCGGCATCTGGGTCGTCATCACATCGGGTGCGAGCCGCGTCAGGGTCACCGGGCCCCATACCGCGAGGACCCAGATGGCGAATCCCGTCCAGACGATTCGGAGGTGATCACGCATGTACGGCGTGCTCGGATTCAGGATGTTCACTTCCGCTCCGAGGTAGTCGGTCTGTCGGTGCTTCTGTGCCGCGCCCGAGGCGACGCCCCCATCGGTGACCGCGTCGTCCGAATTTCGTGAGTTATTATCTGTCATGTGTTGTGGTGTGTATTATCGTGGTATATTTGTACGATTTTATCGTGATATTTATTCGTGGTGCCGCGCGCTTCGTCTCTCGTCTGGCACCTCGAAAACGGAGCCGCCGTTCGGCTACTCGCCCTTGGCCTTCTGCTGGATCTCTTCGACGATCTCCGGGTTCCGGAGCGTGCTGGTATTACCCAGCTCTTCCCCGTCGGCGATGTTCTCAAGCAGGCGGCGCATGATCTTTCCGGATCGGGTCTTCGGCAGGTCGGGCGTGAACACGACCTGCTCCGGCCGGGCGATCGGGCCGATGGCGTCTTCGACGCCCGTGATGATCGCGTCGCGGAGCTCGTCGTTGCCCTCGTACCCGTCCTCGGTGGTCACGTACGCGTAGACGGCCTCACCTTTGATGTCGTGGTTGCCGCCGACGACGGCCGCCTCGGCGACGCCCTCGACGCCGACGATGGCGGACTCGATCTCCATCGTCCCCAGCCGGTGGCCCGAGACGTTGAGCACGTCGTCGACGCGGCCGAGAACGGTGATGTACCCGTCCTCGTCGATCTTGGCGCCGTCCTCCGGGAAGTACACCCAGTCGTCGGGATCGTCGCTGTCGGTGTCGGAGTACTCCGCCCAGTACTCGTCGATGTAGCGCTCGTCGTTGTTGTACAGCGTCCGGAGCATGCCGGGCCACGGTTTCTGTACCGTGAGGTAGCCGGCCTTCCCCGGCTCGACCTCGTCGCCGAGCGTGTCGAGGATCTGTACGTCGAGGCCCGGGAGCGGCGGCCCCGCGGCGCCCGGTTTCATATCCTTGATCCCGGGCAGCGTCGTGATCATCATCCCGCCGGTCTCGGTCTGCCACCACGTGTCGACGATCGGGCACTCCTCGTCGCCGATGTGCTTGTAGTACCACTTCCACGCGCGCGGATTGATCGGCTCGCCGACCGTGCCGAGCAGCCGCAGCGAGGAGAGGTCGTGGGCGTCGGGGTACTTCGCGCCCCACTTCATGAACGCGCGGATCGCGGTGGGTGCGGTGTACAGTTGGGTCGCGTCGTACTCGTCGACGATCTCCCAGAGGCGATCGCGCTCCGGGTGATCGGGCGTCCCCTCGTACATCATCGTCGTCGTCCCGAGCGAGAGCGGCCCGTAGACGATGTACGAGTGACCCGTGATCCAGCCGATGTCGGCCGAACAGAAGTACGTGTCATCCGGCTTGATATCGAGGACCGACTGCGAGGTCCACGATACCCACGAGAGATAGCCCCCGGTCGTGTGTTTCACGCCCTTCGGCTTCCCGGTCGTTCCCGAGGTGTACATCAGGAACAGCATGTCCTCGGCGTCGCGCGTGACCGGGTCGACCTCGGCGCCCTCGTGGTCCGCGACGAGGTCGCCGTAGTCGATCTGATCGTCGCCTAGGTCGTGGCCGAAGTCGTCGCCGTTCGGGCCGAGCCGGTCGACGACGACCGTGGTCGTGTCGTGCTCGACGCCCGCGAGCCCTTGGTTCGCCTTGTCGAGGTGGTCGAGGGGATCGCCGCGGCGGTAGTAGCCGTCGCAGGTGACGAGGTACTCCGACTCCGCGGAGTTCATCCGCGTCGCGAGCGCGTCCGCCGAGAATCCGGCGAACACGACGCTGTGGGGCGCGCCGATTCGGGCGCACGCCAGCATCGCGATCGGCAGCTCCGGAATCATCGGCATGTACATCGTCACCACGTCGTCCTCCTCGACGCCCTGATCGCGGAGCGCGGCCGCGAACTCGTTTACCTCGCGGTGCAGCTCCGCGTAGGTGTACGACCGGTCGTCCTCGTCGACGGGCTCACCGATCCACTCGATGGCGACCTCGTCGCCGCGGTCGTCGAGGTGTCGGTCGAGGCAGTTGGCCGACGCGTTCAGCTCGCCGCCCGTGAACCACTCGTAGAAGGGAGGGTTGCTGTCGTCGAGCACCTGGTCGTAGTCGGATTCCCAGTCGAGCAGGTCAGCCGCCCCCTCCCAGCACTCTGGCCAGTTCTCCTCGAACTCGTCGTAGACGCCGGAATCCGAGACGTTCGCCTGCTCAACGAAGGACTCCGGCGGCTCGAACACCTCCTGCTCTGCTAATCTCGCTTCAAGTTGACCGTCTCCCTCTGTCATGGTACGGGCATACCCAACCGATCTCACCATATAAACGCTGGCGCTAAATACGAAAAATCGTGATAGATTTGGCCTGCGATTTGGAGGGTTCCAATCGCTCTGGGCTAATTCACCCCTGATCGAGGCGACGGGCCCGCCGGCCGTCCTCGAAGAGCTCGTCGAGCAGTCTGCGTTGGGCCTTCCGGAGGTGATTGTGAAACGTCGGCGAGGAGACGTCCATGGCGTCGGCGACCTCCTCGGCGGTGCTCCCGCGCGGCCAGTCGAAATATCCGCCGTGGTACGCAGCCGACAGCGCGGCCCACTGGCGGTCGGTGAACCGTTCCGCGACTCCGTCTCGCAACGAGTCCTCGCTACGGGCCGGCCGCGCGACAGACTCCTTGCTCGCGAGTCGCGCGTCGGCGAAGGTAGCCCGGAACCCGTCGGCGACGGGGCGGACATCGGCGCCTTCCGGAAGGTCTGCGACGACCCTGACCCGCCCGTCCTCCGCGGTCGCGTCGCGAACGGTCGCGCCGTGCTCGGTGAGCGCTCGGACCGCCGACCCGCCCTCCACGCGCACGGACACGTCGCAACCGTCTTCTCGGGTCTCGATCACGCGGAGATCCGAGACGCCGGACGCACCCGCGACTGCGTCGGCCAGCGCCTGCGGGCGCGCCCCTTCGACGGAGAGGTAGAAGCGAGAGGCGTCGTCGTCGACCGCCACCGTCGAGGCCAGATCGATCCGACAGCCGAGCGCCGCGCTCGCGCGGGAGAGGAACGCACCCTCGTCGCCGGTGTGGAACTCCACCTCGGTCACCGCGTCGGAGTGGAGCAGGTCGCGCCAGCGCCCCGCAGTCACGGCCCACCCGAGGCACCGGCCGAGCGCCGCGATCTCCCGGCGCTCGGCCGGCGAGACGGGAGAGACTGGCGGCTCTCCGCCGGCAACGACGCACAGCGCGCCGTGCGTCACGTCGCGGTACCGAACGGGAACCGCGATCGCCGGTCGACCCGCGGTCGCGGGCGATCCCTCGGTCGCGACCGGCTCTCCCGCCTCGACCGCGTCACGACACGGACCGTCGGCGGTCGCACCGCGATCGACGAGGGTCTCTCGGTCGGCCCCGGCCGCGCCCGCGATCTCGACGCGGTCTCGGTCCCCCATCCCGCGGGCGACCCACGCCTCGGCCCAGCGATCGGCCTCAACTACGCCGCCGGGAACCGTCGCGAGGGGCGTCTTCCGGTCGTCTCCGTCGGCGAGCGCCTCGAACCCGCCAAGGGTGGTGGGCGCAGATTCTGCCGCCGGTCCGTCCGAGGACCCGGCCCGATCGCCGGCGATCGCCTCGGCGATTGCGTCCCCGTCGAGCGCCCCGAGGTAACCGTCGAGCGTCGCCATCGTCTCCCAGCCGCCGGCCTCGCGAACCGCGTGGGGGTCGACGCCGCGGTCGACGAGGAGTCGTCGCGCGAAGGTCCGTCGGAGATCTCGCGGGGTCACGTCGGGGTCGACGAGGCCGTCGGTCCGCGCGGCCGCGTGCTCTGCGGTCTCGCTCACGATCATCTGGACGCGGCGGGGCGACACGTCGACGAATGGCTCCGACTCGCGGAGGTCGGCGCTCTCTGCGTACCGCCGCAGCTCGGCTGCCAGTGACGCCGGAATCGCCGTTTCGCGGTCGATCCCGCTGTGGTCCCGTGGTGCGCCCTCCGTCTCGGGATCGTCGCCCGCTTTGGTTTCCCCTTCCGTGTCGTCCGATGGAACCGCGAGGAGGGAGAGATCCGCGTCGCCTTCCGTCTCACGGAGGTGTCCCGGGGTGACGCACGTAATCTCGCCAGTTCGGAGCCCCGCCTCGCCGCCGAGACGGACGACCAGCGCGGCGCGGTACGTCTCCGCCCCGGTCACGAGCGCCTCATACTCCTCGGCGTCAAGTCCCTCGACCATTCGTTTCGTATACACTTAGAAAAACGAAATAAATCTTTCCCCCGAAAAGGCTATAACCGACTCAATTAGTTCGATTTCGTTTCTTTGCCATCGTCTCTCCATCATTCTTTCCCCCGAAACCCACGAATCGATTTCGGGGATGTATTTGAAGGCGAAAATCTATCACCGGATCCCCTTGTGAACGCAGGTCCGCTATCGTGCTGGCCGGCTCACCCCGTCTCGGCAACGCCCCACGCGACGTGGTCCCACAGGCGCTCGTGATTACTCCTCGCGAACCGCCGACTCGATCTCGCCGACGACCTCGGGGTTGCGGAGGGCGCTCACGTCGCCAAACTCGTCACCGCGCGCGATGTCCTCCAGAAGGCGGCGCATGATCTTCCCGGACCGCGTCTTCGGGAGGTCAGGGGTGAACACGATCCGGTCGGGGCGCGCCACGTCGCCGACCGCCTGCGCCAGCCGCTCGCCGATCGTCTCGCGGAGGGATTCATCGGGGTCGATGTCGCCCCGAGTCGTCACGTACGCGACGATCTTCCCGTCGTCGTCGCCGACGACCGCGGCCTCGGTGACGCCGTCGGCCCCGACGATGGCTGACTCCAGCTCCGCGGTGTTGAATCGGTGCGTCCGGACGTTGATCACGTCGTCGACGCGGCCGAGGATCGTCACGTAGCCGTCCTCGTCGACGGTGGCGCCGTCGCCGGTGCGGTACCGCCACCCGTCGTCGCCCTCCAGCCAGTACTCCCGGCGGTACCGCTCGTCGCCCTCGCGGAGCCCGCGGAGCATGCCGGGCCACGGAGCGGCGATCGTGAGGTACCCCGGCTCGCCGGGCTCGACCGGATCGCCGTCCTCGTCGACGACGCGCGCGTCGATCCCCGGCAGCGGCGGGCCGACCTTGCCGGGTTTCATCGGCGTGATCCCCGGCAGGGTCGCGAGGGAGATGGCGCCCGTCTCGGTCTGCCACCACGTGTCGACGATCGGCGCCTCGCCTCCGCCGACGTGCTTGCGGTACCAGTGCCACGCCTTCGGAGTGATCGACTCGCCGACGGTCCCCAACAGGCGGATCGACGACAGGTCGTGGGCCTCGGGGTACTCCGCGCCCCACTTCATAAACGAGCGAATCGCGGTCGGCGAGGTGTAAAAGACGCTGACGGCGTTGCGCTCGATCAGGTCCCACACGCGGTCGCGGTCGGGGTAGTCGGGTGACCCCTCGTAGAGGAGGGTCGTGGTCCCGACGGAGAGGGGACCGTACACGCCGTAGGAGTGCCCCGTGATCCAGCCGATGTCGGCCGCACACCAGTAGGTGTCGTCGGGGCGCACGTCGAGCACGTTCCGGGTCGTCCACGCGACGTGCGAGAGGTACCCCCCGGTCGCGTGCTCGACGCCTTTCGGACGACCCGTGGTCCCGGAGGTGTACATCACGAAGAGGAGGTCGGTGGCGTCGCGCGCGACCGGCTCGACGGTCTCTCCGTCGTGTGCGTCCACGATCGCCTCGTACTCGTGTTCGTCGTCGCCCAGCGGCACGTCGAGCGCGTCGCCGAGCCGGTCGACGACCACCGTCTCGGACAGGTCGACGTCGGCCCGGAGTCGGGCGTTGTCCGCCTTCGACTTCTGGTTGAACGCGTCCTCACGGCGATAGTAGCCGTCGCAGGTGACGAGGTACTCCGAGTCGGCGGCGTCGATCCGGGTCGCGAGCGCCTCCGCCGACAGCCCCGCGAAGACGACGTTATGAGGCGCCCCGATCCGGGCACACGCCAGCATCGCGATCGGCAGTTCGGGAACCATCGGGAGGTACAGCGTCACCACGTCGTCCTCTTCGACCCCCAGATCGCGGAGGCCGGCCGCGAGCGCGTTCACTTCGCGGTGGAGGTCGAGATAGGTGTACGACCGGCGCTCTCCGCGCTTGCCGAACCAGCGGATCGCGAGCTGGTTCCGGCGCTCGTCGAGGTGGCGGTCGACGCAGTTGGCCGCGGCGTTGAGCCGCCCGTCCGGAAACCACTCGTAGAAGGGCGGATCGCTGTCGTCGAGGACGGTCTCGGAGGGACGCTCCCAGTCGAGCAGGTCGGCGGCGCGGCGCCACGCCTCAGGTCCTTCCTCGGCGAAGGCCTCGTACAGTCCCGCGTCGCTGGCGACGGCCCGATCGCTGAACCCGGCCGGCGGCTCGACGGCGTCGTCGCCGTCTTCGAGCCCGTTCGTCCGCCGGCCGTCAACTCCGGCGTAATCCATGATACTACCACGCAAGCGAAGGAACGTATACTTTGTCCGAAACTCCGGCGTGCGGGAGGAGCCTACGTCGACCCTGCGGGCGCGAGCCCGGCCGCTTTCGACCGAGCGCGCGCCACGATCGACGGCTTCGCCTCGAAGTCGAGGGTGACTTGATCGTCCGCGTACGTCTCCGCCTCGACGTGGCCGTGGTCGTGGATCCACGAGACGAGGCTCATCGCGTCGTCGGAGAGGGGGAGGACGAGCCGCTCGCGCTCCCAGTCCGGTAGCTCCGCCTCGACGCGGTCGCGGAGCTCCGCGACGCCGGCGCTCGTTTTTGCCGAAACGGCGACGGGATCTGGCGCGACACCCGAGAGCGCGGCGCGCTTGTCCGCCAGCTCGCCCGGCGCCAGCCGGTCGACCTTGTTGAACACGGTGACGACCGGCGCCTCGTTGCGCTCGTAGAGGGTGTCGTGGCTCGTAACGAGCTTCTCGCGCATTGTTTCGACGGGCTCGCTGGCGTCGACGACGAGTAGTACAAGGTCGGCGCGGTACACCGAATCGAGCGTCGACTCGAACGACTCCACCAGCCAGTGGGGGAGATCAGCGATGAATCCGACCGTGTCGGTGAGGAGGACATCGCGCTTTTCCATCTCTGCCCGGCGGGTGGTCGTCCCGAGAGTGGTGAACAGCATGTCTTGGGACTCGGCGGTCGTGTCGAGGTCGGGGTGGCGCTCGGCGTTCTCGTCGACGTCAATCTCGGCGGCGAGCCGCCGCATCAGCGTCGACTTGCCGGCGTTGGTGTAGCCCGCGAGCGCGACCAGATCGAACCCTGAGTCGCGGCGCTGTTCGCGGCGCGCCTCCTCCTTCTCCGCGATCGACGCCAGCTCGTCGCGGATCTCCGATATCTGGCGTTTGATGTCGCGCTCGACGCTCTCGTCGTACTCGCCGAGTCCCATGAACCCGGGCCGCTCGTCGCGCTTCGCGAGGCTCGCCTTCGCCTCGGCGCGCGGGAGTTCGTACCGCAGCTCCGCGAGTTCGACTTGGAGCTGGGCCTTCCGGGTGTTGGCGCGCTGTCCGAATATCTCGAGGATGAGCGCGAACCGGTCGATCACCTCGACGCCCTCGGGAAGCTCGCCGCCGATGTTGAACGTCTGGTACGGCCCAACGTCGTTGTCGATGATCACGGCGTTGGCGTCGGTCCGGCGGACCAGATCGCGGAGCTCCGCGACCTTCCCTTCTCCGAACATGAACGCGGCGTCCTCGGTGCGAGTCTGGGTGAGTTCGCCGACCACGTCGTAGCCCGCGGCGGCCGCGAGTTGGGTGATCTCCGTCAAGTCCGCGGATCCGGACTCGACGCGCTTGGCGACGACCGCGCGCCGCTCGGCGGCGGTCGGCTCGGTGTCGGTGTCCCGCCCCTCGACGCTCCCGGTCATAACAGGAGATCGCGAGCGGCGTACGCGGCGTGGTGTGCTGCCTGCACTGTTTCGCGTTCCCCTATGCTCTCGACGTATTTAAACTCGGGTTGGAAGCTCAGTCCCACTCGCCCGGCCGGCTCCTCGTAGAACTCACCGCCCTCCGCGACGATCGGTCCGTCCGGCGGCTCCGGGAGGTTCCCGACCGCCTCGGCCGTGAGTGCGACGGTCGCATCGAGGGTCGGCCCTCCGCGCACGGCGGCGAAGCCCACCCCCTCGACCGATCGGATTCGGGTTGCGTCGATCCGCGCGTGGACCGCGGCCGCGACCATCAGGTACTCACCCGCCTCCTCGTGGCGGCCGCTGATGTCGACGCCGACGACCTCAGGGACGGGCGCCTGCCACCTCGGTTCGATCGGGACTCTGCTCCGGTTTCGTGGCTGTCGCCTCCATACGCCCCGGTAGGCCACCCGCCGAATTGAACGTTTCCGTGGTCGGCATCGTCGCTTGCGCGGCGAGAGTAGCCACAAACATCTTCACCGGACGCCAGTCAGTGTTGGTATGGTCCGCCGGATCCGAGGCCCCCTCCCCGCGATAACGCTGGCCCTTGTCATCCTCTTGGCTGGCTGTTCTGGGTTGCCTGCCACAGACCAACAGGAACCGACCCCCGAACCGACAGTGGAGAATTTTTCGTATCCATCGGGGTGGTCACAGGAGGAGATCGCAGATCTCTCCGTTGCGCTGCAAACGCACGATGAGACAGTGAACAACACCTCCCGCAGAAGTCGGTTGAGCATAACCGACGAGGACAGCAATCGCACGACAGTGAGAACGGTAGACACCGATGCCGGCACCGCCTCAGTGCGATGGAGCGATACGCTATTCGGTAGTGACGTTCACTACTACTTCAGCGCCGAGGGCGTGTTCGAGTACGATCGAACGACGGGAGAGCTGAATCGGAATCCCGACGAAAATTGGACACAAGCTCGCGTCGCCTCGCACGAGCGGTTGCAGCTGCAACGACCCCTGTTGGAACTCGATGTAAACGCGACTGAGACGGTCACCGTTGAGGGGACGACAGCTGTCAGGTACAACGTGACCGGCATCAGAGACCCCATCCGCGTTCCAGCCAATAACGCGACCGGGCACGTCGTCGTTACTGAGACGGGATACATCGCGGAATTCAACATCACGAGAGGAAACGACGAGTTCTCCCGGCAGACGAGATACGGCGTTTCTGAGTTCGGAAACGCGACGGTGGCCCGGCCAGCGTGGATGCCCGAGGAGTAGCGCCCGACGAAGCGACGCTACGCTTCGTCGAACTGCGGAAATCTTCGATTTCCGCGCTTGACTTCGGCTTACGCCTCGTCAAACACCGATAGACTCGCTGCGCTCGTCTATCGAGCTCGCTCCGGCTTACGCCGGATCGAACAGCGTCTCGCCTTCGACCATATGCTCCTCGACGGTGTCCATGTCGAGTGTGAGGCCGATACCGGGCTTCTCCGGCACCTCGATGTAGCCGTCCTCGATGACGTCCTCCTCGACGAGGTCCTCCCACCAGCCGAGCTCGTAGGAATGGTACTCGATCGCGAGCGAGTTCGGGATCGCGGCGCCGACGTGGGTCGCCGCCATCGTCGCGATCGGGGAGGCGACGTTGTGCATCGCGACCGGGACGTAGTACTGGTTCGCCACGTCCGCGATCTTGCGGGTTTCGCGCATCCCGCCGACCTTCGGCAGGTCGGGCGCGACGATGTCGACCGCCTGATTCTCGATGAGGCGGCGAAGCTCCGTGACGCGGTAGCGGTTCTCGCCGACCGCGATCGGCGTGACCGTGTTCTTCGTCACTTCCTCCTGCACTTCGAGGTTCTCCGGCGGCACGGGGTCTTCGAGCCACCACACGTCGTACTCCTCGATGGCGTCCGCGAGGCGCTTCGCGGAGCCGCCCGAGAACGTCCAGTGGCAGTCGAAGGCCACGTCGGCCTTGTCCTTCACGCGCTCGGTGACCGTCTCGACGATCTCCGCCTTGTGGCGGATCTCACCGGGGCGCAGGTGGCGGTTCGCGCGGTCCTTCTCGAAGCCGCTCGGCACGTCGAGGTCGAACTTCAGGGCGTCGTAGCCGAGTTCGTCGACGACGCGCTCGGCCTCGTCGGCGCACGCCTCGGGGTCAGCCTCCTCCTCGGTGTGGCAGTCGCAGTAGACGCGCATCTTGTCGCGGTACTTGCCACCGAGCAGCTGGTAGGCGGGCACGTCGAGGATCTTGCCGGCCACGTCGTGCAGCGCCACCTCGATCCCGGAGATCGCGGTGACAGTGACGCCCTCGACGGAGCCCTCGCCCGACATCTTCTGGATGAGGTGTTCGTACAGCCGGTCGATGTCGAGCGGGTTCTCGCCGATCACGAACGGCTTCATGCGCTCGATGAGCTCCGGCACGCCGGCGCCCCAGTACGCCTCGCCGGTACCCACGACGCCCGCGTCCGTGTACACGCGAACCAGCGTCCACGGGAAGTTCCCGTCGACCATCGTCGTCTGCACGTCCGTGATCTCGACGTCGCGCCCGCCGCCGCGCGAGCCCGTTGTTCCCATCGTCTCGGCGGAGAGTTCTCGCATCGTGTACTCCGCGTTCGGATCGTGGAGCGACTCGTAGTTTCGGCTCATGGCTCCCGATTCATTCGGAACAGGGTAAACGTTTATGTTCTTCTGGGGAGGGGTTCGCAGCGGTGGGAATGCTTCGGTTCGCCGCTGCACAAATAGGGAGTTTTTCATTGGCGTACTCATTACTGTCAGTATGGTCGAACTCACGGATTCGCTGAAGTGTCTGTTTACCGGGACTATCGAGGAGCGCGGCGACGAGCACGTCGTTCAGATCCCCGCCACGGAGATCGAACACGGGACGATCGAGGCGGGCGAGTCGTACCGCGTGGCGCTTATCAAACGCGAGGGGGACGGCGACGGCGCGACCGTCGCGACCGACGGCGCCGCGGACCGAACCGTCGCCGGTAACGGTACCGGCGGGACCCCCACGTCGACGACGACGCGGCCGACGAACGACCCCGTAGCGTCCGGCCCGCCGGTCTCCGAGGGCGACGTACGGGAAGTGACGATCGAGACGCTCGGCGACAAGGGCGACGGGATCGCGAAGATCGAGCGAGGGTACGTCGTCATCGTTCCGGACTCTCAGCCGGGCGACGAGCCGACCGTCGAGATCACCAGCGTCCGCGAGAACGTCTCGTTCGCGGACATCGTCGAGGAGTAGTTCTCCCTGCCGACGCCGACTACCGCGGCGCATTCTCGCGGTTGCTCCGCGAGAACAGTTTTTTGAGATGCGCCGGCGAGAAGAAGGAGCTCGGCCGGTCCATGTGGACGCCGATCTCGCCGGATAGTGCCCACAGCCCGGTCCGCTGGACCGGCTCGGGGAGGGAGTAACACCGGCGGATCGCCGAGCCGAGCCGGATTTCGGTGCCGATTGCGTCCCGCCACCCCGACTCGTAGTCGGCGAGCGTCGCCGGATCCCTCGGGTCGATCACCTCGGCCGCCACGTCGGCCGCGGTCATCCCGTAGAGGATCCCCCCGCCGGTGAACGGCTTCGTCTGCGCGGCGGCGTCGCCGATGAGAAATGCCCGGTCCGTCGTCACGCGCTCCGGCGGACCGACGGGGATCGCTCCGGAGCAGAAGTGGTCGGTCGTCACGTCGTACGCGTCGGTGAGCCGGTCGAACATCGCGGACACGTCGTCGCTCGGCGGCGCCGCGAGCCCGTACTCCACGCCGGCGTCACCGCGGGGGATCCGCCACGCGAAGAACGTCGGCGCGGTGAGGTGGACGTCGACGAGGTCGCCGTCGTCGGGAGCCTCGTCGAACGCGAGCACACCGTGGAGCAGTTCGTCCGGCTCCGGGAGACCGAGCGACCGTCGGACGCGCGACGTGGGGCCGTCGCAGCCGGCGACCATGCGCGCCTCGACCGTCTCCACGTCGCCCGCGGGCGTCCGGACCTCGACGACGACCCGGTCGTCACGCTCGTCGACGCCGACGACCGTGTGGTTCTCTCGGACATCGGCGCCGGCCTCACGCGCGCAGTCGGCGAGAGTGCGATCGAGTCCGACGCGGTCGATCACGTTCGAGACGGGCTCGGACTTATAAAACGGGTACGCCTTCGACCCGGGGCCACCGACGTGGAAGCGCGCGCCGTACACCCGGTTCTGGAGGAGTTCGTCGCGGGCGTCGTCCGGGACGTACTCCCATACGTCGTCCGAGACGTGTCCGGAGCAGGCCAGCGGGGTCCCGATCGACCCCTTCTCGAAAACGACGACATCGCGACCGGCCGCGGCCGCGCGGCGGGCGAACCGCGACCCCGGCGGCCCCGCGCCCACGACGACGAAATCATGCATGGGCGCAGCGTCGTGACGGGGACTTATAATTACGATGTGACTTACTCCAGTTGAGCCAGCAGGTTGAGGACGTAGACCGTCCGAAGTATTGTCGCGGATTGGCCCCTGCCAAACACCAGTTCGTCGCGGTCGAGTACGTGCGAGAGCACGTCCGCAGAGGCGTGTTCCGGCGCCGCGGCGATCCCCGCGTCGTGCTCGGCAGCCCACTCCATCACGCGGAGATCAGACTTGCTGTCGCCCATCACGAGTAGGAACGGATCCCGCACATCGAGCACGTCGAGCGCCGCCTCGACGCCTGCAACCTTGTCTAACTCTAGCGAGCTGATCTCCGCGGCGTCCGCGCGGTAGTAACCGACGTCTATCCGGTCGAACAGCGCGGCGACCGGTTCCGGCACGTCCTCGATTTCGGCCGGGTCGTCGATCGGGTTATCGACCGCGGTCGCCTCGATCACCTCTCGGATCTCGGGGTCGGCCGCCGCGTAATGAGCGCGCGCCCACGCCGCGCCGCGGTCCGCGAGGTCGGCGTTGGTCGCGTCGCCCTCAGTGTCGAAGTCACTCGGGTCGAGGTCCTCAGCGATCCGATCGACGACCACCTCGCCGAGCAGGTCGATCAGGTGGATGAGCCCGTCGTCGATCACGGCCTCGGCGTCCGCGCCGCCGGTCTCGAAGTTCGGCTTCAGGGTGACGTTGAACTCGTTGCCCTGAAGGTGACAGCCGCGTCGGACGTTCTCGGGCGCATCGGGGAGCAC
The DNA here is from genome assembly GCF_000022205.1 of Halorubrum lacusprofundi ATCC 49239. Lineage (NCBI taxonomy): Archaea > Methanobacteriati > Methanobacteriota > Halobacteria > Halobacteriales > Haloferacaceae > Halorubrum > Halorubrum lacusprofundi. The sequence goes on along the minus strand of NC_012029.1, from coordinate 1,307,473 downwards.
GCGCGACCGCACCGCGCCGAAGACCCCCCGGACCGCCTCGTCGAGGTCCTCGTACAGCAGGCACTTCGTGCGCGATCCGTGCCCGGCCGTGAACACGCCGTTGCCGGCCTCGTAGACGATCGAGAAGCGCCCGGAGTGGACGAGTTCGTTGCCGAGCCCCTGGATCATGAACCCCTTCACATTCTCCAGCGTCTGACCGGTGCAGATAACGATCGGCACGCCGGCGTCGTGCAGCTCCGTCAGCATGTGGAGCGTCTCGCGGGGGATCTCGTTGTCCGTGCCGCCCGCGGACCGGAGCGTCTCGTCGACGTCCAACACGAGGGCGTTGACGGCGCGGTCGTAGCGCGCGTGCAGATCGAGCGCAGTGAACGCCGCCTCGCGGTCAGCGTAGGCCGCGACCTCCGCGAAGGTGGCGCCCGCGGGCAGCGCTTCGCGAATCTCGCGTTTCAGCCGAGCGAGCTCTTCGCCGGCGTCCTCCCAGTGTTCCAGCGCTACCCGCGAGTCGACCGGCGGGAACAGGTCCACGAGCGACTGGTACTCTCGGAGGGTCTCCACGTCGAACTCGTCGTATAAGCGATAGAGAAGATCGTGCCGCTCCATGATCGCCCCTCCGAACCGAGGTGCGTAAAACGTGCCGCCTCCCGCTCGAACGATGGACGTTCCGGCGTCGCTACTCAGATCTGCGCCGCGCCGCCAGCCACTCCAGCGCCGCGTCGAGGTCGGTCTCCGGCGGCGAGCACGTGCGCCCCTCACAGACGTAGGCGGTCGGCTCGCCGTCGACCGCGTCGCGGTCGGCCCAAATCGGCGGCGCTTCGTCCATATCAAGTCGGTCGAGCCACGCCGCCAGCCCGTCTTCGGTCGGGGGGCGCGGGGCGACGAGCGCGCCCGGCAGGTAGCGCTCCCCGAGCGTCTCGCGCCACGCGTCCGGCACTGCGTCGACGGCGATGGTCACTTCGATCCCGCCGGAGGCGACGCGGTCGGCGGCGCGCACGAGCGAGACGTGTTCCAGCGGGCTCGCGCGGATCCGGTCCGCGTGGGTCGTCACGACCGTCTCTGCGACCTCGGCGAACTCGCGGTCGGTCCGGAAGCCGTCGAGGAGCGCGAGCGTCTCCGCCGCCACGCCGAGGCTCGACGGGGTCGACTGGTCGGTGAACTCCTGCGGCCGGGCGAAGAGGGTATCGTCGCCGCCGTGACCGGCGTTTCCGTCCGGATCCCGCGTGAAGTAGATCGTCCCGTCCGCTTCGTCGTAGAAGTCCGAAACGACCGTCGCCGCCAGATCGAGCGCGAATCCGAGCGCCTCCGGGTCGCCGGTGACCGAGTACACGTCGAGCGCGCCGCGCGCGAGGAACGCGTGGTCGTCGAGGTAGCCCGGCCCGCGCACGTCGCCGTCGAGCCAGCGCCGCGCGAGGGTCTCGGTCTCCTCGTCGTACAGGCGCTCGCGGCAGAACGAGAGCGCGTCGCTCGCGATGTCGGCGTACGGCTCGCCGAGGACTTGCCCGGCGGTGGCGAACGCGGAGATCGCTCGACCGTTCCACGACGCGAGCACCTTCTCGTCGCGAGCGGGGCGCGGCCGCGACTCGCGCGCCTCGAAGAGCGCGACGCGGGCCGCCGTCAGGGCTTCTCGGACCGCTTCCGTCGACATGTCGTGCTCATCGGCGAGCTCCGCGATCGACGCCGCGATCGTGGGGACGGTCGTCCCGCGCTCGAAGTTCCCCCCCGAGCGGATCCCGTACCGGTCCTTCGCGAGCGACGCCGCGGGTTCGTCGAGGACCGCGTCGACCTCGGCGGGCGTCCAGACGTAGAACGCGCCCTCGACGTCGGCGACGTCGTCGGCGTCGTCGCTCTCGTCGGATCCCGCGTTCCCCCGCCTGTTCTCGGGCGGTCGGCTCCGAGCGTCGAGCGTGCTGAAGAATCCGCCGTCGTCGTGGCGGAGTTCGCGGTCGAGAAATCCGAGTGTCTCGCTCGCGACGCGGGCGTACGAAGCGTCGCCCGTCAACCGATAGCCGTCGAGGTACGCCATCGGAAGCTCCGCGTTGTCGTACAGCATCTTCTCGAAGTGCGGGACCGTCCACTGGCGGTCGACCGCGTACCGGTGGAACCCCCCGCCGATCTGGTCGTACATCCCGCCGCGGGCCATCCCGTCGAGGGTACCCGTTGCGGCCGTGAGGGCGGCGTCGCCGCCGCTCCGCGCGTACGCCCGCAGGAGGACGTCGATCCGACCGGGCATCGGGAACTTCGCGCCCCCGCTTCCGAACCCACCGTACTCGTCGTCGTATCCGCGGATCGCCGCGGCCGCGGCCTCGTCAAGGAGGTCGGGGCCCGGGGGGCCCGCGCCGCCCGTACCGCTCGCGTCGCCAGCAGCGTCCGGCTCCGGCACCGACTCCAGCTCGTCGCGGGCGCTCGTCGTCCACTGGTCGGCGCGCCGCTTCATCTCCTCGCGCTGCTCCGGATCTGCCCACGAGTCGGCGATGCGCTCACAGAGGTCGCGGAACCCCGGCTGGTTCCGGCGCGGCTCCGGCGGGAAGTAGGTCCCCACATAGAACGGCTTCCCCTTCGGCGTACACCACGCCGACAGGGGCCACCCGCCCCCGCCCGTGACGAGCTGTGAGACGGTCATGAAGGTGCTGTCGACGTCGGGCCGCTCCTCTCTGTCGACCTTCACGGGGACGAACTTCTCGTTGAGTACGGCGGCGATCGACTCGTCCTCGAAGCTCTCCTCGGCCATCACGTGACACCAGTGACACGAGGAGTAGCCGATCGAGACGAACACCGGCACGTCGTGTTCGCGGGCGCGCTCGAAGGCCTCCTCGCCCCACGGCTGCCAGTTAACGGGGTTGTCGGCGTGCTGTTGGAGGTACGGACTCGCCTCCCCGTCGAGGCGGTTCCGCTCGGTCGGCTGTGACATACGCCCGATTCGATCCGGTGCGGCAAAAACCCGTCACACGAGCGACGGCCGCCGCATGTGTCCACGAACGTGTTCATCTCTGTGCAGATAGAGAGTAAAGCTTACACTACCGTGTAGTGATCGGTCGCACATGACGGAGACCGTACTCTTGGTCGGGGGCGGCGGGCGCGAACACGCGATCGCCCGCGCCGTCGCCGACGACTGCGCGCTGTACGCCTGCGCGAGCAACCGAAACCCGGGAATCCGCCGACTCGCAGACGGGTTCGAGACGATCGATGAGACCGACGCCGAGGCGGTCGCCGACTACGCGACCGCGGTCGGCGCTGATCTGGCTGTGATCGGACCGGAATCCGCGCTCGCGGCGGGCGTCGCCGACGCGCTCGACGAGGCCGGCGTGTACGCCTTCGGCCCGCAGGCCGAGGAGGCGCGCTTAGAGACGGACAAGGCGTACCAGCGCGAGTTCATGGACGAGGCCGACATCCCCGGCTGTCCGGACTACGCGGTGTTCGACGACATCGAGGCCGCCTGCGACCACATCGACGCGTACGACGGCGACCTCGCGGTGAAGCCGGCCGGGCTCACCGGCGGCAAGGGCGTGAAGGTGATCGGCGATCAGGTGACTGCCGAGGAGGCCAAGACGTACCTCCGCGATTCCGACTACGACCGGGTCGTGTTGGAAGAGCGGCTCGTCGGCGAGGAGTTCACGGTGCAGGCGTTCGTCGCGAACGGCGACCTCCGCACGACCCCCGCAGTGCAGGACCACAAGCGCGCCTACGAGGGCGACGAGGGACCGAACACCGGCGGGATGGGCTCGTACACCGACACCGGCCTCTCGCTGCCGTTCATGGCCGAGGGCGACTACGACGACGCCGTCGACGTGCTGGAGGCAGTCGTCGACGCGCTCCCCGACTACAAGGGCGTCCTCTACGGCCAGTTCATGCTCACCGCCGAGGGCCCGAAAGTCGTCGAGTTCAACGCGCGCTTCGGCGACCCGGAGGCGATGAACACGCTCCCGGTCTTGGAGACGCCCTTCATCGACGTGCTCACGGCCGCGCGTGACGGAAACGACCTCCCCAAACTCTCCTTCACCGGCGAGGCGACGGTCTGTAAGTACGCGGTGCCGGAGGGGTACCCGACCGACCCCGACGCGGGTGCGAAGATCGCGGTCGACGAGGAGAGCGTCGGCGACGCGCTCCTCTACTACGCCAGCGTCGACGAGCGCGACGACGGGCTCTACACCACCACCTCTCGGGCGTTCGCGGTCGTCGGTCGCGGCGACTCCATCGCGGCCGCAGAGGCTGAGGCCGAGGACGCGCTCGCCGCCGCCGGCGACCGCGTCCGCATCCGTCACGACATCGGGACGGCCGACCTCGTCGAGCGGCGGATCGAGCACATGGCCGAGATCCGAAAGTAGCTCGCGCCGTCAGCGATACTTTTACCGGAGCCGCCCGAACGCTCTCCCGTGACTCACGAGGACGAGCGTCTCGGCGCCGCGGAGACTGACGCCACGGAGAGCGACGGCCACCGCGGCGACCGGCTGGAGCGCCACCCGACGCCCGGGCCACGCAACTCCCTGTGGTCGTGGCCCAACGCGAAGTCACCGCTCGCGGTCGTCCGCAACTACGTCGTGATCGTGCTCGCGCGGATCTGCCCGAGCCTCCGACTGAAAAACTGGCTGTTGCGCCGGATCGGCGTCACCGTCGGCGCCGGCGTCGCGTGGGGGTTGGAGTCGACCCCGGACGTGTTCTGGCCCGAGCGGATCACGGTCGAAGATGACGCCATCATCGGCTACGACGCCACGCTGCTTTGCCACGAGTTCCTCCAAGACGAGTACCGCCTCGGCGACGTGGTCGTCGAGGACCGCGCGATGATCGGCGCGGGCGCGATCGTCCTCCCGGGCGTCACGGTCGGCGAGGGCGCCCGCGTCGCCGCGAATTCGCTCGTCGCCGAGGACGTGCCGCCCGGGACGACGGTCGCCGGCGTGCCGGCCGAGGTCGTCTCGCAGGCGGATGCAGAGCGCGAAGAACGGAGAGAAGACAACGACTAATCCGGCCGTCTCGGACTTACTTTCCGGCGTCCGCGGACTCGCCGCCGTCGCTTTCGGCGGCGCCTCCCGCGTTCTCGGTACCACTCACGTCCCCGGCGTCGCCTCCCTCGGACGTGGTCACTTCCTCGGCGTCGGTGATGTGCGCCTCGGTGCTCACGCTCTCTAAGTCGACGCCGACTTCGGTCGCGACCGCGTCGAGAACGGCCCGCTGTTCGGCCATCTCGTTTTCCAGCTTCTGTATCCGCTCGGAGGTGTCGAGGACGGTCGTCTGCGTCTCCTCGACCTCGCTGCGGAGCTCGTTTATCTTCTGGTACGTTCGCTCGGCCTTGTCGGCGAGCGTCTGGATCTTCTTCGCCGTGTCCCCGAATCCCATATCGGGCGATTGGGTTCGAGATACGTGGGCTTTTCCGTTCGGCGCGGTGAGCTCGCGGTCTCCTTGGCATTTCCCGGCGCCTAAGCGGGACGGTGGACTTTTGGCCGAACCGCCCGAGGTAACGGTATGAGCGTCGAGCGCGTCCTGTTGACGAACGACGACGGGATCGACGCCGTCGGACTTAGAGCGCTCTACGACGGGCTTTCGGCCGACTACGACGTGGTGACGGTCGCACCGACCGGCGACCGATCGTCGGCCGGGCGCGCGCTCTCGGACGGCGTCGATATCGCGGACCACGAGCTCGGCTACGCCGTCGACGGCACTCCGGTCGACTGCGTCGTCGCGGGGCTCGACGCGCTGGTCCCGGACGCCGACGTCGTGGTCGCGGGCTGTAACAAGGGGGCGAACCTCGGCGCGTACACGCTCGGGCGATCCGGGACCGTCTCCGCCGCGGTCGAGGCGGCCTTCTTCGACGTGCCCGCGGTGGCGACCTCGATGTACGTCCCGGGCGGGGAAGACTGGTGGAAGCGGAAGCTGGAGCCGGCGGAGTTCGCGAACGCGACCCGCGCGACCCGGTACCTCGTCGCGGAGGCGACCGCGTCGGGGGCGTTCGACCGCGCCGACTACCTCAACGTTAACGCCCCGATCGCGAATCCGGACGGAGAGCGCGACACCCCAGCGCCGATGCGCGTCACCGCGCCCTCGACATGGTACGGGATGGAGGCGGCACACGACGGAAACGGTCGCGTGAGCTTCTCCGACCCGATCTGGGGAAAAATGAACGAGGGCGATGTGCCCGACTCGGTCGGCACCGATCGCCGGGCGGTCATCGATGGGGAAGTCTCCGTCTCCCCGCTGTCGGTGCCGCACGCGGCCGAGCCAGACGCGGGGCTCGACGAGCTGGCGGCGGCGTACGGACGCGTGACCGAGAACGTTCGATGACTAACTGCTCCGAGACTACTCCTCGTCGGCGCTGACGGTGACCTTCGCCTCGCTGACCACGCGATCGCCCATCTCGTAGCCGGGCTCGTACACCTCGTGAACAGTCCCCGAGGGCTGGTCGCTTTCGACCCGCAACATTACCTGATGGCGGGCGGGATCGACTTCCTCGCCGGGTTCGGGATCGATGGCCTCGACGCCCTCGTCGGCGAGCACCTCGTCGAACTTCTCCAGCGTCGATTCGACGCCGGGGCGGAGATCGCTTCCCTCCTCCTGATCGAGCGCGCGGAGGAGGTCGTTGCGGACCGGTGTGATGCGCTCGACGAGCGCCTCCGAGGCGCGCTCGCGGATCTCGTCCTGCTTCCGCTTGGCGCGCTGCTTGTAGTTGCTGAAGTCCGCCTTCACGCGGGCGAGCTTGCTCGTCAGCTCCTCGACCTCTTCCTCGGCCGCGAGCAGTTCGTCGCGCGTCTCGGCGAAATCGGCTTCCAGCGCCGCGACCTCCCGAGCAAGGGCCTCGTCGTGCTCGGCGACGGCGGCGGCCAGCGCCTCACCGTCGGCGCGGGCGTCACTGCTCGCTTCCTCGGCAGCCGCGTCCGCGGTGCCGTTCGTCCTCGCCGCGTCGGCGGCGGCGTCGGGGGATTCGACCTCGACGTCGACGGCGTCGTCGTCGCTCATGTCCGATCGAAGTCGTTCGGCGTGCATAAGCGTTGCAGAACGTAACGGGCCCGCCTCAACCTCGATCAAAAATGCGTTCGACGGTGTCACCGCCGACCCGCGGGAGTATTTAAATCGGCACCCCCAAGCGGTCGTCATGACCGCGCCGAACCGGAACACGCTGTGGGCGCGCGCCCTGATCGACGAGCTCGTCGCCGCGGGCGTCGACGCCGTCGTGGCCTCGCCCGGGAGCCGCTCGACGCCGCTGACGGTGGCCGCCGCGCGCACCGACGACCTGCGCGTCTTCTCCCAACTGGACGAGCGCTCGGCCGCCTACTTCGCCCTGGGCCGCGCGCGCCGAACCGGGAAGGTGACGCCGCTGATCTGCACCTCCGGCACCGCCGCCGCCAACTACCATCCGGCCGTGATGGAAGCGAGCGAGGCCCGCGTCCCCCTGCTCGCGCTCACAGCCGACCGCCCGCCGGAGCTCCGCGACTCGGGCGCGAACCAGACCGCCGATCAGGAGAAGCTGTACGGTGACGCCGTCCGGTTTTATAAGGATCTGCCGGAGCCCGCCCCCAACGACCGCGCGCTCCGCTCGCTCCGGACCACCGTCGCCCGCGCCGTCGGGACCGCCGAGGGCGCGGATCCCGGGCCGGTCCACCTCAACGTTCCCTTTAAAAAGCCGCTGGAGCCGACCCGGGTCCTCGACGACGTGCCCGCCGACCTCGATCCAGTCGCCGAACGCGGTCGCGACGGCCCCTACGTCGACGTGACGCCCGGGTCGCCCGAGCCGGGCGACGACGCACTCCGGCGGCTCGGCAACGAGCTTATGACGACCGACCGCGGGCTGATCGTCGCCGGCCCCGCGGACCCGCCGGGGCTCGACGCCGAGGCCGTCACGGCGCTGTCGCACGCGACGGGGTTCCCGATCCTCGCCGACCCGCTCTCCGGCGTCCGGTTCGGCGGCCACACCCGTGTCGCGCCCGTGATCGGCGCCTACGACGCGTACCTCTCGGCGGAAGTCGCTGGGGAGGCGGGCGACGCCGATGCGTCTGATAGCTGGAACGACCCCGAAGTCGTCCTCCGACTCGGCGCGTCGCCTACCTCCAAGCGCCTCCGAAAGTACCTCGCCGAGACGGGCGCCGACCAGTACCAGGTCGATCCCGCCGGGCGCTGGCGCGAGGCGGAGTTCGCGGCGACCGACCTCGTCGTCGCCGAGCCGAGCCGCCTCTGCGCTCGCCTGTCCCGGCTCGTTGCTGGCGGCGACGGCGACGCTGACTGGCGCGCGCAGTGGGAGGACGCTGACCGAGTCGCCCAAGAGATCCACGGTCGAGAGCGAGACGGGGACATCCCGGCCGACGACGAGCCGGTCGAGTTCCACGAAGGCGACGCGCTCCGCGTGGTGGCCGACGCGCTTCCCGACCCCGCGACGCTGTTCGTCTCCAACTCGATGCCGGTGCGCGACCTCGACCGCTTCGTCGGGCCGACGACGACGAGCGTCACCGCCCTCGGCAACCGCGGCGTCTCTGGGATCGACGGGATCGTCTCCAGCGCGCTCGGCGCCGGCTCCGCGACGACCGACGACCTCACGCTCGTCGTCGGCGATCTGGCGCTCTACCACGACACGAACGGCCTCCTCGCGCTCGATCGCTGCGACGTCGACGCGACGGTCGTGCTGATCAACAACGACGGCGGCGGGATCTTCCACGAGCTCCCGATCGAGTCGTTCGAACCGGAGTTCACGGAGTCGTTCAAAACGCCGCACGGCATCGAGTTCGAGCCGATGGCCGATCTCCACGGGCTGGCGTACACTCGGATCGACGCGCGACCGGACTCCGTGGAGTCTGCTGGGAACGTCGCTGACGACCTCGCGGATGCGTACACGGGAGCCCGCGACGCTGACGGCTCGCACCTGATCGAGGTGCGGACGGACGCCGAGTCGAGCCACCGCACCCGCAAGCGCCTCGAAGCGGCCGTCGATCGCGCGGTCCACGGCGACGAAGCGGAATAGCCGGACGCGGTTCAGTCGACCTCGGCGGCCCCCGTCGCGGTCAGGTCGCATTCCTCCGCGATCACCTCGCCGACGAATCGATACCGACCCGGTGGCGGATCCCGCCACCTCGCCTCGTAAGTGGCCGAATCACCCGGTTCCAGCGTCTCACTGCCGAGTGCCTGCGTGAACATCCGGCCGGTGCTGTACCGCCAGACCGGGTCGGCGTCGCTATCTGCTTCGTCTCTCCCGTCCTTCCCGCCGATCCGGTAGGCCGCGAAGTCGACGCGCTGTCCGGTTCGGAACCGGAGCGTAACCGGATCGTCGCCCGCGTTCGCCACGGTAAGCACGAGGTCGACCCCTTCGTTGCCCGCGGCGGTCGTCAACGCTGCATCGAGCATGCGATCGGATCGCACACGACGTGAGTTAAAACCGCGTCCGGTCTCTCCAGTCCGTGAGAGTCGGTGGATACGACCTCCGTGGTCCCCTCACTGTTGTGCGGTCAAGCACCGTACTCCCCGCCGAGTTTCTCACCGGCCAGCGGGGCGGCGACCGTACTGCCGACGGCGATGGCGGAACCGAAGAACGCGACCAGCAGCGGTGGTTCGATGACGTACAGGAGCGCGAAGAAACCCCCTGCGAGTCCGAGGATGACGGATCCGGCACCGACTTCTCGGCGGTTCGACGGGTGGGCCGGCGTCGAATCGGCGACGCCGCGCCACACGAGCCACGCGCCGACGGCGCTTCCGAGCGCGGCCACGCTCTCGAAGGAGGCCCCCTGCAGCAACCCTAACACCCCGACGCCGACGCTAACGAGGAGCACCCGACCGGGGACGGTACCGCGGTCGGCGACGACGTAGAGCGCCCCCAGTACCACCAGCCCGAGACCGACTCCGACCACGACGTCTACGAGGTAGTGGACCCCTAAGACGAGCCGCGAGAGCGAGACGATCCCGACGACGGCGCCCGCGAATGCCAGCCACGCACGCGACCGTTTTCCCTCTCCAACAATGAGCGCGAACCCGCCCCACACCAGCGTGCTTCCGAAGGTGTGACCGCTCGGGAACCCCGGCCCGTCCGCCGTGGTGATATCGGCGAACACCCATTGGAGGACGGACGGAACCCACCGTACAACGGGCGGGTCACCCGCTCCGACCGGGCGCGGAAACAGGAAGAACCCTTTGAGAACCCCGATGAGGGCGACGTACGTGAGCAGGAGGCCGAGGATGAATAGACCGCGCCGCCGGTCGATTCCCCACCGGGGGAGCTCGTCGCCGGCGACGTAGAGCATGCCCCCGAGCAGAAAGAGGAACCAAACGTCACCGAGTTGCGTGAGCAGTGCGAAGAGCACGAGAACCGGGTCCGGTACCGACCCGTGGAGCGCCTCGGTGACTCCGATACTGCGGCCCTCTGGGAACATGTTCGTGCGGAATTCATCGGCTTCACCGCTGTTATAGCCTCGGCCCGTACTGGTCAATCGATCCGAACTGTCTCGTCTGCCGAGGATCTCGAGAGGGTCGTTCGCGGGCGATTCGGACGGGTGGTAGTCGGCGCCGATTCGTCGAACGACGGGCCGCCGCCGATTCGATCGCTCCGACGACGTGCCTAAGTCGCGGCTCCCCGTAGGGAATCGCGTGCAGGTCGTCGGCTACGAGTCGGGCGAAGGGTTCACCGTCGCCAGCGGCGGCGCGGTCGAGTTCGTCGAGGCGACCGCCGGTACGGAGCTCGCCTTCGGGCTCGGCGACCGCCGCTGTGCGGGAACCGTCCACAACGGCGAACATATCGCCTGCGACGCCGCCGACACCCCTTACTGCGATGCCCATGGGAGCGTCTGGGTCTGCGCCCGCTGTACGGGGACGTGTTTAAAAGACGAGATGGACTGCCACGAGGAGCACGCGGTGTACCTCGCGGCGTTCGCGCCCGACGTGTGGAAGGTGGGCGTCACGCGCCTGTGGCGGCTGGAGACCCGGCTCCGCGAGCAGGGCGCCGACCGCGCGGCTCACATCCGGACGTACCCGGACGGGCAGATCGCGCGCGAGGTCGAGGCCGAACTGGCTGAGCGCGACAATCTCGTCGATCGGGTACGCGTCCCGACGAAGCTCAGGGGATTCGGTCGCAGCGTGGACGCAGCGGCGTGGGAGTCGCTGCTGGACGGGTTCGATCCGATCGAGCGGTTCGCGTTCGATTACGGCCTCGACCTCGACGACCGTCCCGTCGCGGAGACGATGGCGGCCGGGACGGTCCGAGGCTGGAAGGGGCGCGTGCTCGTGCTCGATCGCGGCGGGTCGACCTACGCGGTCGACGCCCGCGATCTGGTCGGCTACGAACTCACCGAGGAAGTGCCGGATCGAGAGCTCCAGTCGAGTTTGGGCGCGTTCGGCGGGTGACTCTCGACGCGTCGAGTTCTCCCGCCGCTCATCCGTTCACTCCGCCCGCCGGAACCGGTGTCGGACTACGTCGGCGTCGTCGTCCCAGTCGAAGCTCCCGCCGTGCGCGTGAACCATTCGTTCCTTGTACGCCTCTAGCGACGGCGACCCCTCTCGTTTCGCGTCCTCGTCGGTCATGTCGCCGAGGGTGCGCTCGGTGACCTCGGTCAGCTCGAAGGTGACGCCGTCGACCTCGAAGGCGTCGCCCTCCTCGCCGTACCGGTTCCCGCGGTGGAGCTGGGTCACGTCGCCGTCGAGCGCAGCCTGTTTCACGCGATCGTTCGGGAGCAGGTCGGCGGGATCGTTGGCGGACATATCTGTCTGTTGGGCGCGGATCGGTTTATAAGCGCGGCCGACGGCAGGCGGGACCTGAAACGTGCTGACGCGCCTCACGTTCTGCGAATCTCGAAACGGTCGCTCGTGACGATCCACACAGACGTGAACACCCTTGTCGGCGGCCGAGCCGAGGGATTCAAGATACTGCCGACCCCCTTCTTCGACAATGCGTCAGGACCACCTCATCACCGCGACCCAGCTCTCGCGGGATGACATCGAGGCGGTGCTCGACCGGGCCCGGGAGGTCGCCGACGACCCCGCCGCCTACGCGGACCGGCACGCCGGCAGCGTACTCGCGCTCTGTTTCTTCGAGCCGAGCACGCGCACCCGGATGAGCTTCGACAGCGCGGCCAAACGCCTCGGGATGAATACGATCGGCATGGGCGACGTCGACTCCTCGTCGGTCTCGAAAGGGGAGTCGCTCTCGGACACCGTTCGCGTCATCGAGGGCTACGCGGACGCATTGGTACTCCGCCACCCCAGCGAGGGCGCCGCGACACTGGCCGCGGAGCGCGTCTCCGTCCCCGTCGTCAACGCCGGTGACGGCGCGGGCCAACACCCCTCACAGACCCTCCTCGATCTCCACACGATCCGCGAGAACCACGGACTCGACGACCTCACGGTCGGGATCATGGGCGATCTGAAGTACGGCCGCACGGTCCACTCGCTGGCCGCGGCGCTCACGGAGTTCGACGCCAACCAGCACTTCATCAGTCCGGAGTCGCTGCGGCTCCCACGCTCCGTGCGCTTCGACCTCCACGAAACCGGCGCACAGGTGCGCGAACACACCGATCTGGAGGGCGTGCTCGGCGAGCTCGACGTGCTGTACGTCACCCGGATCCAGAAGGAACGGTTCCCGGACGAAAACGAGTACCACCGCGTCGCCGGCGAGTACCAGATCGACGCCGAGACGCTCGAAGATGCGCCCGACGACCTCACCGTGATGCACCCGCTTCCCCGCGTCGACGAGATCGCGCCCGACGTCGACGAGACCGATCACGCGACGTACTTCGAGCAGGCGCACAACGGGATCCCGGTGCGGATGGCGCTGCTCGACATCCTCCTCGAGAACGCCGAGGGCGACGAGGGGATGGAGGTGGACCGATGAGCGACCACGAGCTGCGCGTCTCGAAGATCCGCGACGGCACCGTGATCGACCACGTCGAGGGCGGGCAGGCGCTCAACGTACTCGCGATCTTGGGCATCGACGGCTCCGAGGGGTACGGCGTCTCGGTCGGGATGAACGTCCCCTCGGACCGACTCGGCCGCAAGGACATCGTGAAGGTGGAGGAACGGGAACTTTCGCAGTCGGAGGTCGACGTGCTCTCGCTGATCGCGCCCGAGGCGACGATCAACATCGTCCGCGACTTCGAGGTGGTCGAGAAGAACCGCGTCACCCGCCCCGACAGCGTAACTGGCGTGCTCTCGTGTCCGAACCGCAACTGCATCACGAACGCCGGCGAGCCGATCGACACCCGGTTCGACGTGGTCGCCGACGGCGTCCGCTGCGACTACTGCTCGACGATCCTCCGGAGCGACATCGCCGACTACATCGACGTCTGACGGGGGAGGGCACCGTCAGCGATCGACGAGGGCTCCGGTAGATTTTAGCGCCCGCCGCCCGACGTGTCGGATATGAGCAAGAAACTGAAGCTCGTCGTAGTCCTGTCGCTGGTCGCGCTCGCGTACTTCCTGTTTGCCGGCGATAAGGAGCCGGTCGAAGTCCAGTAACCGGATCGCCGCGCACTCCTCGGCTGAATCGCTTGCCAACCATTTCCGCCGTTGATGACGAACTCCTCGCGGGCGGATGCCCGCCGTTTTTACCCGTCACTCCCGTAGTGGCGCGTATGTACGGGGTCGTCACGCGCAACGCGGACGAGGTCGAGATGGAGCCGTTCGATCTCGGCTTCTACGAGGTCAAAGACGTCACGGGGCGGGCGGCCGCTCCCCTGCCGAACGCCGTGAACATGGTGTCGTGTTTCGGTGACAACGCCGCGGCGAGCGAAAATCCCGACCTCGTCCCGGTCGACGAGCGCGGTGAGCCGGCAACTCGCGACCGCGACTACTTCGACTGGGCGTACATCTGCCCGACCCACCCGGAGTACCGCGAGGGACTCTTGGAGATCATCGAGGACTGCGCCACCGAAAACGACGACGTGCGCCTCGATGACGTGGGGTTCCCGCGAGAGGGGTTCTGTCGCTGTGACCGTTGCGAGCGACTGTTCGCCGAGAGCGACCGCGAGGACCGGGGCGACTGGCGAGCAGACGTAATCACCGAGTTCGTCGCCGACGCCGCCGATCGGGTCCCCGGTCGGGTGTTGCTCACGCTGTACCCCGATCCCTACCCCGGCCATCTTCGGGCGCGGGCCGGCCTCGACCTCGACCGCCTCGCCGAGCACGTCGACGAGTTCGTGGTCCCACTGTACGACACTGAGTACGCCACGACCTACTGGCTGGAGACCATCGCCCGCGGGTTCCGCTCGCGGCTCGGCGGCGACTACGACGTGCACGGCGCGCCGCCGGAGACCCCGTTTTCGCTGGAGCTGTACGCGGTCGACGTCGCGGTCGACGACCTAATTCACGCTGCGGAGGTCGCGGAGACGTACGCGAAAGACGTGTTTTTCGGCTATGACGCCAACAACGCAGCCGCTGCGCTGCGTCGGAAAGACGCCGACGCGCGCGAGGGCGAGGTTCACCGGCCGGAGTGACTCCATCGGCCGAACCGACTCCGTCGACCCGACCGACACGATCGGAGCCGCACGAACGAGGGTTTAAGTACCGGAGCGGCTGATGCTTACTCGACCGGCCGCCGGTGTGCGACACACTGGTCGTCTCGCGTTCGCGCGGGGCGGTCACCTTTCAACGTCCGCACCGTAGCGGCGGTCGCCCTACAGTGCTGAGCCGTCGGCTCGTCGATTGATTCTCCGAAGCTGCTTATAAATAACCGTAGAGAGGCCTATAAACTCGTCACTACGCCAGCTCCGCGATCACGTCGCCGATCCGGTCGATCGCGGCGTCGATGTCATCGCCGTCGACGTCGAGGTGGGTGGTGAATCGCGTCGTGTACTCGGCGAACTCCACGCAGCCGACGCCCGCATCCTTACAGGCCGTCACGAGGTCGGATGCCGTGATTCCGGCGTCCTCGGTGTGCGCGACGACGATGTTCGTGTCGGGTTCGGGCGCGTGGATCCCGTCGAGCGCGTCGAGGCCGGTCGCGAGTCGCTCGGCGTTGGCGTGGTCGTCGACGAGCCGGTCGACGTTTTCGAGGGCGAGCAGACCCGGCGCGGCGATCATCCCGGCCTGTCGCATCCCGCCGCCGAACAGCTTGCGGACGCGTCGGGCGTCCTCGACGAACGCCTCGTCGCCGGCGACGATCGAGCCGACGGGCGCGCCGAGCCCCTTGGAGAGACAGAAGGTGACGGTGTCGACGGGCGCGACGATTTCGCTCGCGTCGACGCCGAGCGCGACCGCGGCGTTGAACACGCGCGCGCCGTCGAGGTGGACCGGCACGTCGGCGTCGCGAGCGACCTCGGCAGCTGCGGTGATCTGGTTGACGGGGATCGCCGTCCCGCCGCGGTAGTTGTGGGTGTTCTCCAGCGACAGGAGTCCGGTGCCGGGCCGGTGGAGGTCCTCCTCGACGAGCCCCTCTCGGACCGACTCGGGCGTCGGGACGCAGCGATCGCCCGCATCGATCGTTCGGGTCTGGGTGCCCGAGAGCTTCGACGCGCCCGCCAGCTCCCACCGGTAGATGTGAGACTCGCGCTCTAAGAGGAGTTCCTGTCCGGGCTCGGTGTGAACATGGACGGCGATCTGGTTGGCCATCGTCCCGGAGGGGACGTACAGCGCGGCCTCGGTGCCGACCGCATCGGCGGCGCGGCGCTCTAACTCGTTGACAGTCGGGTCGTCCCGGTACACGTCGTCGCCGACCTCGGCGTCGCGGGCGGCCTCGCGCATCGCCTCAGAGGGAGTCGTGACGGTGTCGGATCGCAGGTCGATGGTGTCCTCGTCGATCTCCATTCGTTGCCGGCGGTTCGGCGGCCGGCCGGAAATAGGTCGCGCTCGGGGGCCGGTTCGTCCGGTTCCGACATGAGGCTCGTGCGCTGGCCCCCCCGTGGCGGTCGAGGGGCGGGTTCCGCGTCCGGTCCCTTCTTAACCGACGCGGCCGATCTGCGGCGTATGGCAACGGAAGCCGCGGCCGACGACGCAGCCGACGCCCCCGAGGCGTACGACGCCCTCCTGGACCGCGTTCGACGCTGGAACGCGGTCGGGAGCGCCGCCGGCGTGCTCGGGT
This sequence comes from Halorubrum lacusprofundi ATCC 49239, assembly GCF_000022205.1. NCBI lineage: Archaea > Methanobacteriati > Methanobacteriota > Halobacteria > Halobacteriales > Haloferacaceae > Halorubrum > Halorubrum lacusprofundi. The sequence continues at coordinate 1,291,509 of NC_012029.1, read as the reverse complement.
GGGACCAACAGGTGATGATGCCCGAAGGGGGCACTCCCGCGCGGTCGAAGCAGCTCTCGACGCTCTCCTCGATCCGCCACGACATGGTCACCGACGAGGAGACGGGCGACCTGCTCGACGAACTCGCCGACGCCGACCTCACCGACGAGCGGGCGGCGGTCGTGCGCGAGATCCGCCGCGACTACGAACGCGCCGACGCCGTCCCCGTCGAGCTCGTCGAGGAGATCTCCGAGACGGGCACGGAAGCGCTACAGGCGTGGGAGGAGGCGAAAGCCGAGGACGACTTCGACGCGTTCGCACCCTACTTGGAGAAGCACGTCGAACTGAAACGCGAGTACGCCGAGCACATCGACCCCGACCGCGACCCTTACGAGGTGCTCTTCGAGGACTACGAGCCGTGCCTCTCGATGGAGCGCGCGGAGTCGATCCTCGAGGAGCTCCGCGAGACGCTCGTCCCCATGATCGACGCGATCCGCGAGTCCGACGCCGACCTCGCCGTCGACACCTTCGAGGGAACCTTCCCAGAAGCGGAGCAGGAGGCGCTGGCGCGCGAGACGCTCGAACTGGTCGGCTACGACTTCGACCGCGGCCGGCTCGACGTCTCCTCGCACCCGTTCACCGCGGGAAACCAGTTCGACTGCCGGGTGACCACCCGATTCGACGAGTCCGACCCGCTCGGCGCGATCGGCTCGACGATCCACGAGTTCGGCCACGCGCAGTACAACCTCGGGCTCCCGCAGGAGCAGTTCGGGACCCCGCTCGGGGAATCCCGTGATCTGTCGGTCCACGAGTCGCAGTCGCGGCTCTGGGAGAACCACGTTGGTCGCAGCCGGGCGTTCTGGGAGCTGTTCCTCCCGACCTTCCAAGAGCACTTCCCGGAGACCGACGACGCCACCGTCGAGGACGCCTATCAGGCGTTCAATCAGGTCCACGAGGACAACCTCATTCGCGTCGAGGCCGACGAACTCACCTATCACCTCCACATCGTCGTCCGGTTCGAGATCGAACGCGACCTGGTCCGCGGCGACCTCGCGATTGAGGACGTACCCGAGGCCTGGAACGACAAGTACGAGGAGTACCTCGGAATCCGCCCCGACAACGACGCCGAGGGCTGCCTGCAGGACATCCACTGGAGCCACGGCAACTTCGGCTACTTCCCCACTTACTCGCTCGGCTCCGTGATGGCCGCCCAGCTGTTCGCGGCCGCCGAATCGGAGATCGACGACCTCGACGACCAGATCGCCGCGGGCGAGTTCGACGACCTTCGGGAGTGGCTCGGTGAGAACGTCCATCAGCACGGCTCCCGCTACGAGACGAACGAGCTGGTGAAACGCGCCACCGGCGAGGACTTCTCGGCGGACGCCTTTACCGACTACGTCGAGGAGAAGTACGGCGAGCTGTACGGTATATAAGTCGTCTCGGCTCTGTTACTCATTATCTGTTGATATCCTATTCTGAACGACTCGATCATACCAACAGTCAGTCCTCGTTAACCACCGCTACCGCCACTTCATTTCGCCGCATAAACGGCGGTGTCCACGGGTCGTTATATCGGAGGAGATAGGGATCTCCCTCCGGTTCGATGCCTTCACGATCGAGTGTGGAAAGAAGCTTCTGCGTCCGTCGCGTGACCCGCCACTCTGGGGCGTACCAAGAAAACTGATCCACAGCGACTGTCTTCTGTGGTTCGGTGACGAGTGTGACATCCGCTTCCGTCGGTTCTGGTGCCGTTTCAGGAGTATACTCTGCGGGCAGATAGAACGCCATCCGGATCGTCTCAGCTTCAGTCTCGGACGCCTCTGACCGAACAGGAGTCGTCATCGCGATTGATTCCCCGGATTGAGTTTCGACAGGGGCCGTCATCGAGATCGACTCGTTAGCTTGGTTGGCTCCCGAGATGTAGTTGAAGAGTCGTCGAAATGCGATCCGCTGATTTGGTGCCGTCGTTTCGACAAGAATCGTCTGGGGATAGCGACGAAGTTCACTGCCGTTTAGCGTTCGTAGCTGTTCATACGGTACTGATTTTGTCTTCCTGGTCGAGTAGATGCCCCACCCAACCCAGCCAGCAAATACCACACCACCCCCAACGAGTATCGTTTTCGCGAGCGGTCTCATACAACTCCTTTGTCGTCCATCGGGATTAACCAACTGCCCGACACGCTTTGAGGTGCTTTTCGTTGGCTACAGCTGTAACGCACTCTTAACTCATACCGTCAACAGCGCCGTTACACCCCCAGTCGGAACCCGGTCATCAGGACGATGAGGTCGAGCATTGTCACGGCCTCGAACAGCCCCCAGCCCGCGCCGAGCACGATCGACGACTCGGCTCGCGGCTTCGCCGTTCGCATACGGGATCTCGCGTTGCTCGATCCCGCTACTTCTCGATGATGCTCTCTTCAACCGCCTCGCCGAAGTGGCGCGCCACGTCCTCGTAGTAGACGAGCGCCTCGTCGCCCTCCTCCAGATCGGTAACGGCCTTCCGGCCCTCGCTCGTCGCGATCTTCACGGTCTCGGCGTTCTGAATGAGCGTCTCGATGCGGTCGATTCCCTCCTCCGTCTCGACTTCCGCCTGAATCCGGAACATCGGCCGCTTCTCGATTTTCACGCGCCCGACGATCGCCTCTCGGGTGTGGCCCGCGGTGTCGACGACCTGCACCTCGTCGCCGCTCGACAGCTCCGCGAGGTAGTTCGTTCCGCCCTCGGCGTTGCGGACGTACGCGTGGACCGCACCAGCGTTCACGCGGAACGGGCGCGACTCGACGTACGGTGACTCCGCGGTCTCGGCGTGGACGAAGAACAGCCCGCGCGACATCGACCCGACTAACATCCCCTCGTCGTCGTCCATCAGCGACCCGGTGTCGATACAGACGCGGTCGGCCATTCCCGTTCGCTCGACCGCGGTCACTTCGGCGTGCCGGAGGTCGAGCGTCTCGCGGTCGGCGGCGTCGCGAGCCTCCACCGCGCCGCGGATCTCGTCGGGCGAGTTAGAATCGAGGAGGACGCCGTCGGCGCCGATCTCCAGCGTCTCGAAGGCCGTCTGCGCCTCCGCTGCCGTCGTCGCGCCCGCGATGAGGTGCGTCTCCTCGCCGACCCGCGCGATCAGGTTCTCAAGCGGGATGATCGACCAGTCCTCGCCGACGACGATCGTGAACTCGGCGTCGTTGGCGGCCTCCTCGGCGAAGCGCTCGTACTCGGTGCCGAGCACCCGGACGTACACGCCCTGCGCGCGGTCGTCGCGCCGGCGAACCGTCGTGAGGTCCGCGGAGCCCGACAGATCCTCGGGCATGTCGATGGTGCCGTCTCCCTCGCCGCCCTTCCCGACGAAGTAGGCGTCGGCCTCAGCGTCGCTCTCGGCGTCGTCGATCACGTCCGCCTCCGAGCGGAATGCGGCGACCGAGATGTCGCCCAGGTCGCGGACGCGGCCCACGTCCGCCTCGTCGACCAGTACCCAGTCCGCGCCGGCCTCGATGGCGGCCGTGATCCGTCTCTTGCGCGCCTCCCAGTCGCCGACATCCCCGTCGGCTTTCACCCAGACCGTGCGTGTCATTGTCGGAACCTCACGGCGGGCGGGCTTGAAAACTGCGAAAGGGTCGGGCGTTGCGGGTGACGACGCGGAAGACGACAAAGCACTTATCACTGAGATCACATCGTTCGACGTACACCACCGAATGACGCCACTACCTCAGCGGCTCTCGAAAGCTGGTTCCCGATACGCGGCAGCACGCGAGTCCCTCCGCGAGCGCGCCACACCGTATTTTGGGATCGATCCGCGAGCGCTGGGCGCGTTCCGAATCGCGTTGGCACTCTTCCTTCTCGGGGATCTGCTGTTCTACCGGCTTCCGGGTGTGAGCGCGTTCTACACGGACGACGGCGTCCTTCCGCGCTCGACGCTCGCTGAGATTTCCCCACTGTTAGAGGCCGTCTCGATCCACGCTATATCCGGTTCGGCGTGGGTGCAAACGGGACTGCTCGCGGTCGCGGCTTGTGCCGCCGTCGGCCTGCTCGTCGGCTATCGAACGCGAGTGTCGACGGGCGTCTCCCTCGTCCTGCTCGCGTCGCTATACGCTCGGAACCCGTACGTGATCAACGGGGGGAACACGATTCTGGCCGTGTTCCTCTTTTTGAGCCTCTTTCTCCCGCTTGACGCCCGCTGGTCGCTCGATGCCGGCCGCTGGAGCAACAGTAACGGTCGGGACGACGTCGACGGACGAGAAGCCGCCGAGCGAGACGGCGGCGCCGATCGGCGGGTCTGTTCGCTCGGGACGGCTGTCACGCTCCTGACGCTCGTGTCGATATACACGGCGAACGCGATCTCCAAGTACCGGAGCGACACGTGGATGTCGGGCGGCGCAGTCCCTCAAATATTCCAGTTGGAGGAGTTTATCGTGCGACTGGGACCGTTCGTCTCGGAACACACTGTGGTTCTCGCGACGATAAACTGGCTCTGGATTGCGCTCCTGTCAGCGTCCGTCCTGCTGATCGCCACGACTGGCTGGCTCAGGGCTGGGATCGCCCTCGCGTTCGTCTCCGCACACCTCGGCATGGCCGCGACGATGCGACTCGGCGTGTTCCCATTTATTATGATCACGATCCTTCTCCTGTGTTTCCCGACCGGAGTCTGGAACCTCGTCGAGGCCGTCACGTCGAAGCTCCACGGCTCCTCTCGACCCACGGAGCGCGCGTACCGAAGTGACGGCGGAAGCGCGAACGAGAGTGCGTCTCCGATTCCGTCGCCGTCGCGGGTTCGCCGTGTGATCTGGACGGGAGCCGCCCTGCTGCTCGTGGGCTTCTTCCTCGCGCTCGTGTGGTGGCAGGCCGCGGGAGTCGGGCTCGTCGACCTCCCGGCGTCGGAATCGGCCGGCGAGCTGTCGGAGGTGAGCTGGTCGTTCTTCGCGCCGAACCCGCCGGACTCCTCCAGCTGGTACGTCGTTCGGGGGACGCTCGAATCGGGCGAATCGATCGACGTGCGCGGCGGGCAGGCGGCCACGTACGACCGACCGCCGGACGCGGCGGAGACGTATCCGACGACACTGTGGCATCAGTTCGGATTCAGGATGCGGTACGCCGGAGAGTCTCGGTATCGACCGGTGGCGGCGTACGTCTGTGAGCGATCGGACCGCAGCCTGGAGTCCGTGACCGTCTTCCACGTCGAGCAGGCGGTCGATCCGAACGGACCGGTGGGGGAGCCTGAGGCGCACGAGCGGATCAGCGCCGCCTGCTGATATCGGTGGCACTCCGCTTCGCGTTGCTCGCTCCGACGACGTCCGAGCGGAAAATCGGAATCTGCGAACGGGTCGGGCGTTGCGGGCGAGGGCGTATCTGGGGCCGGATCGGCCCGATCGTATTAGTGGTGGTGGCGTGTCGTGTGGAACATGTCCGATTCAGCACACGTCGTCGGCGTCGTCGGCAGCCTTCGAGACGGGAGCTACACCCGACTCGGCGTCGGTCGCGCGCTTGACGGCGTTCGCCGTGCGGGAGGCACCGCCGAGCTGCTCGACCTCCGGGAGTACGACCTCCCGACGTACGACGCCGATCACGACGAGGCGGGGGACGCGAACGCGTTCAAGACGCGGATCCGTGAGGCCGACGCCGTCCCCCTCGGCACGCCGATGTACCACGGCTCGTACTCGTCCACGCTGAAGACGGCGCTCGATTACTGCGGCTTCGAGGAGTTCGAGGACAAGACCGTCGGGCTCCTCGCGGTCGCCGGCGGCGGATTTCCGGTGACGGCGTTAGAGCACCTCCGCTCCGTCTGTCGGGCCCTCAACGCGTGGGTGATCCCCCATCAGGTGGCCGTCCCCCGCGCCCACGCGCAGTTCGACGACGGGGACCTCGTCGACGAGGACCTCGACGGGCGAGTGCTCACGCTGGGGCGTCGCGCCGTGCAGTACGCCGACATCGAGCCCGATCCGGACTCGTTCGAAGGGGAGCAGAACGTCGGGGCGAGGTGACCGTTACGAGGCGAGGTGCCCTCAGGCCTCGACGAATCCGCCCGCGGTGAGCGCCTCGTCGACGCTCGCGTCGTCGTGGACGACTGCCGACACTGCCCGAGCGATCCCCTCGGGGTCCTCGTGCTGGAAGATCGACCGTCCCATCGATACGCCGGCGGCGTCGCCGTCCATCGCGCCGCGTACCATCTCCACGGTGTCGCGATCAGTTCCCTTCGAGCCGCCGGCGATGACGACCGGGAGCCGGGTCGACTCCGTAACGCGGGCAAACGAGTCGCCGTCGCCGGAGTAGCCGGTTTTCACCACGTCGGCGCCGAGCTCCTCGGCGAGCCGCACCGCGTGTCCGAGCGATTCAGGATCTGTCTCGTCGACGCCGGGGCCGCGCGCGTACGCCATCGCGAGCACGGGGAGCCCGAGCCGCGAGGCGTCGGCGGTCAGTTCCGCGAGTTCTTCGATCTGGTCCGGCTCGTGATCGGAGCCGACGTTGATGTGGAATGAGACCGCGTCAGCGCCCGCTCGAACCGCATCCTCGGCGGTGGCGGTGACGCGCTTGTCGCTCTCGTCGGGACCGATCGTGGTCGATCCGTTGACGTGGACGATGTAGCCCGCGTCGTTTTTGTTCGGATGAACCCGCGGCGCGATCCCCTTCTGGGTGAGTACCGCGTCCGCGCCGCCGCGTGTCACGCCGTCGATCGTCGACTCGATGTCGACGAGGCCGTCGACGGCGCCCATCGTGAGCCCGTGGTCCATGGGGACGATGAGGTATCGGTCATTTGTGGAGATGCGGTTGAGTCGTGCCGAGAGTCCTGCTGTCATGATGGTGTCGGTCGTTGTGTGAGAGTGTGGCAATTGTAGGTAAGTGGGTTTCGTTCGGGGACGTATTGGCTCGAAGCCGCGATCACCGCGACTCCGCCGCCTCGATGCGCGCGGCGTAGCCGCGTTCGGCGCCCGCCTTCAGTTCCCGTGAGAGCGCCTCCAGCCGGTCGGCGACCTCGGCGGTCGAGAGGTCGTCCTCGACGCCCTCGGCGACGATGTCGACGAGCGCCGAGCCGACGATGATCCCGTCGGCGCCGCCGCCCACGATGCGCTCCGCGTGCTCGCCCGATGAGATGCCGAACCCGACGGCCTTCGGCACGTCGTACTCACGGAGCCGATCTAAGCTCTGCGTGGTCTGGTCGGACACGTCGCTGCGCGCGCCGGTGGTCCCGAGGCGCGCCTGCACGTAGACGTAGCCGGACACCCTGTCCATGATCCGATCGAGCCGGTCGTCGACCGTGGTGGGCGCGACGATGAAGACCAAGTCGAGCCCGAACTCGTCGCACGCCTCTCGCAGGGGGTCGGCCTCCTCGGCCGGGAGGTCGGGGACGACGAGCCCTTCGATGCCGGCCGCAGCGGCGCGCTCGACGAAGGGACGGGGGCCGGCGCTCGCGGTTTCACCGCTCGCATCCGAGGCGCTCCGCGCCTCGCCGCCGTATTGGTAAATGAGGTTGTAGTACGTCATGCAGACGAGCGGCGCCTCAACGTCCACCTCCTCCGCGAACGCGAAGAACCGGTCCGGCGTCATCCCGGCGTCGAGCGCGCGGACCAGCGCCCCCTGAATGGTCGACCCCTCCGCGATCGGCTCCGAGAACGGGAGTCCGAGTTCGATGATGTCCGCGCCGCCGCGGTCGAGCGCCTCGACGTACGCCTTCGAGGACTCGTAGTCCGGATCGCCGACCGCGAGGTACGGGATGTAGGCGGGGCCGTCGGCGAAGGCGGCCGCGATGGCCTCGGAGTTGCCCGTCTTCGCCGATTCCGCGGTCCGGTCCGCCATTCAGATCCCCCCCGTGAACATCGACATGTCCGGCGCCCCGGCGATGTCCCGTTTGTCCGTCTCCTCGATGGCGGCGTCGAGGTCCTTGTCGCCGCGCCCGGAGACGTTCACGATCACCCTCTCGCCCAGTTCCTCGTGGAACTCTTCCAAGAAGCCGAACGCGTGCGCGGTCTCCAAGGCGGGGATGATCCCCTCCGTGCGCGAGAGCCGGTGGAACCCCTCCAAGGCCGCGTCGTCGTCGACGGCGACCGGGTCCACGCGCCCCTCGTCGACGAGGTACGCGAGCTCTGGGCCGACGCCGGCGTAGTCGAGGCCGGAGGAGATCGAGTGGCTCTCCATGATCTGGCCGTCGGAGTCCTGCAGGAGCTTCGTGCGCGCGCCGTGGAGTACCCCCTCGTCGCCCGCGTACAGCGACGCCGAGTTCGGGGCGACGCCCGCTTCCTCGTCGACCTCCAGCGTCGAGCCGCCCGCCTCGACCGCGTGCAGATCGACCGCCTCGTCGTCGACGAAGTCGGCGAACGCGCCCATCGTGTTCGAGCCGCCGCCCGCGCAGGCGACCACGTCGGTCGGGAGGTCGCCGGTCTTCTCGATCGACTGCTCGCGCGCCTCCTCGGAGATGACCGCCTGGAAGTCGCGGACCATCACCGGGAACGGGTGCGGGCCGACGACCGAGCCGATGACGTAGTGGGTGTTCTCGACGGTGGTCGCCCAGTCGCGCATCGTCTCGGAGATGGCCTCCTTCAGGGTGCCTCGGCCCGTCGTGACCGGGTTCACCTCGGCGCCGTTGAGCTTCATCCGGAAGACGTTGGGGCGCTGGCGGTTGATGTCGCGCTCGCCCATGTAGATCTCACAGGGCATGTCGAGGTGGGCGGCCGCCATCGCGGTCGCGGTGCCGTGCTGGCCGGCGCCCGTCTCCGCGATGATGCGCTCTTTGCCCATGTACTTCGCCAAGAGGACCTGCCCGAGGGCGTTGTTCAGCTTGTGCGCGCCGCCGTGGAGGAGGTCCTCGCGTTTGAGGAACACCTCGCGGTCGTAGCGCTCCGAGAGCCGGTCGGCGCGCTGGAGCGGCGTCGGTCGGCCGCCGAAGTCCGCGAGCCGATCGCGGAACTCGTCCATGAATCCGTCCTCGTTGCCGAGGACGTAGCGCTCGTAGGCGTCCGTCAGCTCCTCGATGGCGGGCATCAGCGCCTCGGGGACGTACTGGCCGCCGTAGCGGCCGAACTTCCCGTCGTCGCGGCCGCGCTCGCGGCCGGGGCGTCGCGACGGCGTCGCCGCGTCGGCTCCGTCTCTCGCGCTCGTCGCCTCGTTCGTCGTGGGTTCCGTCTCGCTCATGTGGGTGTCTCCGTGGTGTCTCGGGTGTCGCTCTCGTCGTCTGCCTCCGCCCGCACCAACTCGCGCGTGTTCGCCTCCACGTCGCCGTCCATGATCGCGCTCCCGACGAGGAGGGCGTCGGCGCCCGCCGCGCGCATCCGCCGAACGTCGGCGGGCGAGCCGATCCCGCTTTCGGCGATCAGCGTCACGTCGTCGGGAACATGGGGCGCCACCGACTCGAAGGTTCCGAGGTCGACGACCAGTTCCGCGAGGTCGCGGTTGTTCACGCCGATGATCGTCGCGCCGGCGTCGAGTGCGTGCTCTAGCTCGTCGCGGTCGTGAACCTCGACGAGGACCTGGAAGCCGCGGTCGCGCGCAGCGGTGAGCAGGTCGGGGAGGTCGTCGCCGACGAACCGGGCGATCAGCAGGACGACGTCGCTCTCGACGGCGTCGAGTTGCGATTCGGCGACGAGGAAGTCCTTCCGGAGGACGGGCACATCGACCGCCTCGCGCACGCGTTCGAGCGTGTCGGTGCTCCCGCCGAAGTGCGCCGGCTCGGTGAGCACGCTCAGCGCGGCCGCGCCGCCGGCGACCATTCCCTGTGCGAGCGCGACCGGGTCGTCCTCGCGGGTGCCCTCCGTCGTCGGGCTGGTGGGTTTCACCTCGGCGATCAGCGGGACGCGCCCGTCCGCCTCGGCGCGGTCGAACGCCGCCCGCAGATCGCGCGGCTCGACGGCGACCTCGCCGGATCGGCCCTCGGTCGCGCGGTTGCGTGCAGCCGACAGGATCGATCTGACCGCCGGGGCCAGCTCGGTTTGATCGTCCATTACTGTACACTAATGCACGTATCTGTTCATAAGACTTGCGGGCGGGGTCACCGCTGCGAGACGAACCTTGCAATGAACCCCCGACGAATTCCCTCTCGATCGCGGCCCTCGACCCGGGCGGGTCCCGTCGATTTAACCGTCGCGGTCACGGATTGCAGGTATGGATACGACGGGAACGTCGGGCGTCTTCGCCCGCGAGGTCGACGAGATCGGACGGGCGGTCGAGGTCGGGTTCGCCGGCGGCCGCGTCATTTCGGTGTCGTTCCCGACGACGGCGCCGGCGGACGCGGCTGCGGACCACGACCTGCTCGACCGGATCGAGGCGTACCTCGCGGGCGAGCGAGACGCGTTCGACGGCGTCGCCACCGGGCTCACGGTGCCGACCGACCGCCGGGAGGTCCTCGAAGCGCTCGAAACGATTCCGTACGGCGAGGAGGTGTCGGTCAGTCGCTTGACGGGGCTGGCCGCGCTCGATGCCGACGATCCGGACGATCTGGAGTTGGTGACGGACGCCCTCCGAGAGAACCCTATCCCGATCCTCTTCCCGGACCACCGCGTGCAGGGCGGGCCGTACGCCACGCCGGGCGAGGTTCGGGCGGAGCTTCGGCGCGTCGAAGGGCTGTAGCGGTCTGGCGGGCGGTCAGTGTGTTGCTACTCCTGACCGTGTTCCTCGATGTTCTCCCAGACGACGGTCATCAGTTCGCCGGTCTTCTCGACGAGATCCTCGACGGCGTCGTCACAGTCGCCCGGCGCGCAGCCGAGATCGCGGATCGCCTTCGTCGCCGACACGTGATGGACGTGGACGAGATCGTCACCTTCGCGTTCGTAGACGATCGTGGTACAAGGTAACATCCCTGCGAGCGTCGGGTCGATCGAGAGCGCGTCGTACGCGATCTCGGGGTGGCAGACGACGATCAGGGCGGTCCGCTCGACGTTGTCGTGGCCGAGCATGCCCTCGATCATCTGATCGAGTCGGGTGACGCGGACCGTCTCGAAGTCGGCGAGTTCGTGTTCGATCTGTACGAACGGGACCGCGTCGTCGAAGGGCACGTCGAGGGTCGTGTGGAGCGCCTCGTCGGCAGTCGGCGCGGGCGATTCGGCCGCTGTGTCGCTCATGGAGGCGCTTCCGGGGGCGCCGGTAAAAATGATCCGCGCTGCCCAACCGCTGCCGCTACCTCGGACGGAACGCACCCCTTGCCGGACGAGACGGACTTATCGGTCGGACCCGCCTGTCACCGACCATGATCGAACTCAGCCGAGCGGCCTACGACGACATCGTATACCGCGCGTACGGCGGTGGGGAGGCGGAGATCTGTGGCGTCCTCGCTGGCACCCACGGGACCGACGGAGGGGCGAGCGTCGTCACGGAGACCTACGAGGCGGAGAACGTCGCCGAAACCCCCCAGATACGGTACCTGATCGATCCCGAGGAACAGCTCGAACTCATCGAGCGGGTCGAGGACGACGGACTCGACGTAGTTGGGTTCTACCACTCGCACCCGACCGGGCCGACCCACCCGAGCGAGACGGACGCCGCGCGGGCGACGTGGCCCGGCCACTCGTACGTCATCTGCGCGCTCGACGGCTACCCGTTCGTCGGCTCGTGGCGCTGGCGTGGGGACGACGACGGGTTTGAACAGGAGACGGTCGCGGTGCGGAGTGAGCGGTAGGCGTTCGCTTCGGGAACGCGACGCTGGCTCGGAAACGCGACGACGTCCGCGCTACTCTTCGGTGCCGGGCGTCGCGTTCGCGTCGTCCCCGTCGGACTCCCGACGGTCTCGGACCACGAGAACCGAGCCGACCGAGGCGGTCGCGACTCGGTCGCTCTCGTCGCCCAACACGAACGATCGGAACGAGGGCGCGCGTTCCCCCATCACGATTGCGTCGTGGCCGGGGACCGCGTCGATCAGCGCGTCGAACGCCGACCCTTTTGTCGCCCGCTCCGTGGCCACGTCGATCCCTGCCTCGCGGAGTCGGTCGGCTGCGGCTTCTAGCCGTCCGTTGGCCGCGTCGGTGGCATCGGTGGCATCGGTGGCGTCGGTGGCGTCGGTGGCGTCGATGGCGGTGGCGTCGGTGGCATCGATGGTGTCGGCGGCGTCGATGGCGGTGGCGTCGGCGGCGGGAGTTCGCTCTCCGGTCGCGAGGAACAGCGTGACGCCGATGTCGAGATCGCCGACGAGCGCCTCGACGAACGAGAGGACTCGGTCGACGTCAACGTCACCGGAGAGCGACACGAGGATCCGGTCGACGTCGCCAGTCGTTCCGGAGATGGCGAACGCATCCGCATTCACGTCTTCGGCGACCCGCTGGATCGTCTGCTCGCGGTCGTGCGTGAACACGAGGCGGTGGTCGGCCGCACCGCCGGCGGCACGGAATTCCTGGCTGAGATCCGCCAGCGCAGACGTCGCGCGCTCCTCGAACTGGAGCCGAGCCTGATCCGGCGGCGTCTGTTCCGGAAGGACGTGGTAGCCGAGCACCGTCACGTCGACGGTGCCGAGCAGCGACATGAGGCCGGGCGAGATTGTCTCTCCCTCCAGTACCGCGACGGGTACGAGTACGTGTGTCATTACAGTGCCCCCTTGAGTTCCACGTCGCGGGCATAATAGAAGTACCACCCGGCCGTTACGGCGATGACCGCGATCCCGACGGCGATCGAGAGCCGATTCATGAACGCGATCAGCCCGAAGCTGGCGAGCGCGCCGAGGACGGGGATCACCGGGCCGCCGGGCACCCTGAAGTCGGGGTCGTACCACTCGGGTCGGTCCCGGCGGATGGAGACGAGCGCGACGCACATCAGCCCGTACATGATCAGGTGGAGGAAGGAGGCAACCTCGGCGAGCAGCTGGACCTGTCCGGTCGCCGCCAGGACGACGATCGGTCCGCCGGCCATGCCGAGCGCTACGTGTGGTGTGCCGTATCGCAGGTTGATCCGACTCGCCCGCCGCGGGAGAAGCGCGTCCTTCGAGACTCCGTAGATCGCCCGCGAGGTGCTGAGGATCGACGCGTTCGCCGACGACATCGTCGCGAGCAGCCCGCCGACGATGATCACGAGCGCTCCGGCCGGACCGAGGAGCGCTCGGCCGACCTCGACCATCGCGGTCTCGCCGGCGGCCAGCAGCGTGTCCCGGGTGAAGATGTTCGTCGCGACGAAGATGGTCAGCACGTAGAGGACCGTAACGATCACCACGGAGCCGACCATCGCGAGCGGGAGATTCCGTCCGGGGTCCTTCATCTCTCCGGCCACCGTCGCGATCTGTGCGAACCCGAGGTAGGAGGTGAACACGAGAGCGGCGACCGAGAGGATCGGTACGGCTTCCCAGACGTCCGCGGCCTGTCCCGGCGGCGTGTCGACGGCGACGACCCCGAACGCCTCCAACAGGCCGAACCCGAGGAATACGACCAGCATCGAGAGCAGCAGCGCGACGATGCCGTTCTGGAGCTTCGCGGCGTTCTCGGTACCCGTGACGTTCAGGACCGTGAACGCGACTCCGGCGAGGACGGCGATGACGGAGACGATCGCGTTCGGACCGACGCCGACCGTGATCCCAATCTGAGCGAGCGCGTCGAGCGCGTAGAACCCGAGCCCGACGAGGTAGAAAGCCGTCGCGAACACCAGCCCGAGCCACAGCGACAGCCCGATGACGGTTCCGGGGAGCGTCCCGAGCCCTCGCGAAATGAAGTAGTAGCCGCCCCCGCTCCGCGGCATCGCCGTCGCCAGCTCCGAGGTCGGGAGCGCGACGAGGAGCGCGATCACCCCGCCGACCGCGAACGAGGCGGTCGCTGCCGTCCCAATCTCCCCGCCGGCGAGCCCGGGGAACACGAAGATCCCGGCCCCGATCATCGTCCCGATTCCGATTGCGAGGCCCCCCGTCAGCCCGATGGTGCGTTCGAGCTCGGCGCCCTCGGTGATCGTCGCCTCGTCGGTCTCGACGACGGTCTCCGCGACCGGAGCGTCACCGTCGAGGTTGCGACCGCTCGGCTCGTCGGTCATGTGTCTGGGTTCGGACAGTCGGTTGATAAGCGTTAGCGGCGAGGCGGCGGTTGAGCAGACGTGGCCGAGCCGATGTCGGGTCGTGATCGCTCAGTCGCTCGCTTCGATCTCCGGCTCGGATTCGTCGTCGTCGCCGATGTCGATGGCGCAGGAGGCGGAGTACTCCACGTCGTGGACCGACTCGATGGCGGGGTCGTCACCGCAGACGGGGCAGTCGTCGCGCTTGGGGATCTCCACCTTGTCGAACTCCATGTCGAGCGCGTCGAAGAAGAGCATGGAGCCGTCGAGCGTCTCGCCCTCGCCGATGATGTGTTTGACCGTCTCGGTCGCCTGCAGGCAGCCGACGGTACCCGGGAGGACGCCGAGGACGCCCGCGGTCGAGCAGTTCGGAACCATCCCCGCCGGCGGCGCCTCGGGGAACAGACAGCGGTAACACGGCGAGTCCTCGCCGCCCGCGAACGTCGTCACCTGCCCCTCGAACTTGAAGATGGAGCCGTGCGAGAAGGGGACGCCGGCGAGCGTACAGGCGTCGTTGACGAGGTACCGGGTCGCGAAGTTGTCCGTCCCGTCGACGACGAAGTCGTAGCCGGAGATGAGCTCCTCGATGTTGTCGGCGGTGACCCGCATTTCGTGTTTTCGCACGTCGATGTCCGGGTTGAGCTGCGCGACGAAGTCGGCGGCGGAGTCGACCTTCTTGCGCCCCACGTCGTCGTTCCCGTGGATGACTTGTCGCTGGAGGTTCGACAGCTCCACCTCGTCGTCGTCGGCGATCCCGATGGTGCCGACGCCGGCGGCCGCGAGGTACTGGATGATCGGCGCACCGAGCCCGCCCGCGCCGAGCACGAGCACCTCGGCGTCGAGCAGGGCCTTCTGGCCCTCGGGGCCCACGTCGTCCATGATGATGTGTCTGGAGTAGCGGTCGAGCTGGGTGGGATCGAGGTCGAGATCGCTCATTGTCGCCCCTTACCGCCGGGAACGCATAAGCCGGCCGTCCACCGGAGGTACTGCCGCCTTCTCGGAGGTGCGAGCGCGGCGCACGACCGGCCGACCCCTTCATCTGCCATCGCCCAGACGACGGCGACACCCGAACTGATCCGTTCATCGCCTCTCAGAACGCGTATTAGACGGGGGTGGAGCTTGCCGTCGGCGGGTTCCTTTTTGAGATGGATGGCGAATCGGGCGTATGGCAACGATCAAACTGCCGGCCGTGCTGGTCGGAGGGTCCTCGACCTCCGAGGTCGACGTCGACGGCGAGACGGTCCGCGAGCTGTTCGAGAACCACGCGGACGAACACGGCTCAGAACTCAGAGACAGCGTGATCAAAGACGGCGAGATCAAGGAGTTCATCAACGTGTACGTCGAGGGAACGCCCGTCGACAGCCTCGATGCGGAAGTGCCCGACGACGCGCAGGTCCGAGTCATCCCGGCGGCCAGCGGCGGGCAGTAGAAGCTCTGCGGCGACGAGGTTTCTTCGCTTATAAGTACTCCTCCCAGAGCGGGATGTCCGCGTACTTGTCGCCGCGGTCACACAGCATGAACACGACCACGTCGTCGTCCGCGAGGGCGCCGGCCTCGTCGAGTCCCGCGACCGCCGCCGCACCGCCGCCCGCGGACGTGCCCACGACGAACTGGTCGTCGACCCGGAGATGCTCTCGGATCGTCGCCTCGTCGTGTTGGCCGGGATCCGCGATCTCGATCTCGCGGTTCAGGTAGCGTTCGCGGAGGGCCCGAGCGCGGTCGTACGCGTCCGAGGTCGTGACGTACTCTGTCCGGTCGAGGGCCGACTCGTCGTACGTGTCGGGGTGGTAGTGGTCGCCCGATTTGAGGTATTTCAGCCCGTCGATGGCGTGGAGCTGTTCGTCGGGCTCGAAGCCGACGATCTCGACCGCGCCGTCGCTGAGGTCGGTCAGCCCGCGACCGGTTCCGGTGATCGTTCCCCCGGTACCGACGCCGGCGACGAAGTGGGTCACCTCGCCGTCCGTCGCCCCGTAAATCTCTCGAGCGGTCGTGCGCTCGTGGGTACCGGGGTTGTCGGGGTTCTCGTACTGGTTCGGCCGGAAGTACGCCTCGGGGTCTTCGGCGATGATCTCCTCGCAGCGCTCGATGACGGCGTCGTAGCCGAGATTGGCGTCGACGAAGTGGATCTCCGCGCCGGCGTCGCGGACAGCGTCGACCTTCCCGCCCGCGGCGTTGTCGGGCATGACGATCTCCACGTCGTAGCCCCGGGACCCTGCGAGGCGCGCGATCTCGCTGCCGGTGTTGCCGGAGGTCGGCTCGATCACGGTGACGCCGGGATCGAGGTCGCCGCGTTCCTCGGCACCGTCTATCATTCCCTTCGCGATCCGCGATTTGATCGACCCCCCGCCGTGCGGGGCGTCGTAGAGGTTGAACCACTCGGCTTTCGCGTACACGTCCGCGTCCGACTCGATGTCGAGATCGAGCTTCACGAGGGGCGTCTCGAAGATCGTCGATTCGTCGACGGCGTACTCGCTCATGCGTCCCGTAGATCGCTGTCCGATAAGAGTCCGACGGAAACGGCGTTCTCGGTGGCTACCGCGGTCGTGCGCGACGATCCCCGTCAGAGATACGGGAGATGTCTGCCGGTCACGAAAGCCGTTACCCCGTCACGGACGTACCCGTGCCCATGAGTCAACCATCGTGGGACGACGTCGTCGAGATGCCCGACGAGCTCGACGACGAGACCGCCGAGGCGCTCTTGGCAGACGCGACCGAGGTACAGGACATGACCGGCGAGGTGTGCCCGTACCCGCAGGTCGAGGCGAAGAAGGGCATCGCGGGGCTCGACGCGGGCGACGTGCTGGTCCAGAAGACCGACCACGTCCCGAGCACGGAGAACGTCCCGAAGGCGGTCGGCGACGACGCGACGGCGAAGGTGTGGAAATCGGGCGACGGTCGCTACCGCATCTTCCTGCGGAAGGAGTAATCATGGTCGAAGAACTCACCCCCGACGAAGTCAACGAGCGAGTCCAGACGGGCGACATCCGCGTCATCGACACGCGACCGCCCGCACAGTACGAGCAGGGCCACATCCCCGGCGCGATCAACGTCCCGCTGGGCGATCTCCCCTCCCAGGTCCCCGACATCGAGTGGGACGACACCGACGTGGTCTGTGCGTGTCCAGTCGGCCAGTCGTCGAAGCAGGCGGCGATGTTGATCAGCAGCTACGAGGGCGTCGAAGAGGACGTGCTCGTCGCCAGCATGGCCGGCGGCTACGAGGAGTGGGACTTCGAACTGGAGACCGGCGCGCCCGCGGACGCCTGAGCGGCGATCGGTTTTTTCGCAGCTGACCCATTTTGGAGTGGCTTCATAGCGGGATGCTGTGAACCCTTGAGAGCCGGATGTTTATAAGTGGTCGAGCGGCGTCGACGCTGGTTTATTAGTGAGACGCGGTACGGTGGCGCGCCTCCGAGCGGCCGACAGCCGCGAGGAGCCCGCGAGGAGCCCGCGAGGGAGTCGGTCGCCCGTAGCAACGCAGAGGGCGGCCGACGAGGCTGGGGAGGTGTGAGGCTGCGGTCCCGCGAGCAACGCGAGCGGGAGCATGGAAGTCGCAGCCCGCGCAGCGAAGCGAGCAGGATCGTCTTCCGGCGGTGCTGTGCGGTGCGGGGTGGGACTCAAAGGGGCAGTCGCCGGCGGCTTTGCCGCCGGCTGGGGCTTTGGAGGTCTTCAGCGTCGATCTTCCGGTAATCGTTTATAAGTGGCTGGCTAGTGCTTCAAGTAACCTTACAGCCCTGGAACACCTCGTGTTACCGTCTCAGTCGACGAATCTGAACCCGATCGCGAGTCCTATTTAAATCGCGCAGCCGACCTCGCGGTACATGTAGTGGGTCATCACGTAGACGCCGAGGATGATCCCCGCGCCGGCGATGAAGGAGTGTACCGACAGCAGCGCGATCCCCGAGAAGAGGTTCGCGATGTTGCAGCCGGCCGCGAGCCGCGAGCCGACGCCCATCAGGAGCCCGCCGATCGCGTAGTTCGGAACCCGGTTCAGCTTCGGCTTCCGGATCCGGAAGTCGCCGGAGGCGTACGCGGCGACGAACGAGCCGACGATCAGCGACGCGATCATCACCATGTCGATGGTCAGCGAGATGTTGCCGTCGCGGAACAGGATCGACCCCCAGTAGTCGACGCTCGCCACGTCGAATCCGGCCCCCGCCAACAGGTAGCCGGCCCAGCGCGCCTCGCTGCCGGTGATCGCCCAATGGCCGTGCACGTAGAACCAGAGGCTCGCGACGAGCGCCATCGCCACGCCCGCGGTCCGCGCGTCCCACGAGTCGCGGAGCCGGACCGTCACCGGCCGGTCGTCGCTGGCGAGCGCACGACCGTATTCGACGGTGCCGTCGGCGATGCCGCGCAGCCCGAGCGAGACGGCCGAGAGCGTCCGGGAGGCGCCGATCGCCGCCTGTGCGCGGGTGTCGGTCCCCACGCCGGTCCCGCCGGAGGGGTCGTCGGGGAGCTGACTGCGACCCTTCACGAACGCGTACGCGAGGGTGCCGAGCGCGACGGCGCCGACCCCGATAACCGCCGGCGAGAACGGCAGGGAGAGGTACAGCGTCTGCCCCTCGAACGGGTTCAGCGTCTGGAAGTAGTACGTCTCGGCCACGGGGAACGCGAACGCGAAGAGGACGTAGCCGACGAACATGAACAGGAGGACGAGCCAGAACTGGAGGTACCCCTGTCCCGCGCGGTAGAGGGTCCCGGACGCGCAGCCGCCGGCGAGGGTCATCCCGAGCCCGAAGACGAACCCGCCGAACAGCGATCCGAGCCCCCACGCGGGCGTCCAGAAGCCGCGGAAGTAGCCGAACGTCGCTTGCACGCTCCAGAACACGGTCATCACCGCGATCCCGACGAGCAGCCCCTTCAGCACGCGGGTGTCTTTGAACGCGACGAAGTCGCGGAAGGCGCTGACGAAACAGAACCGCGCCTTCTGGAGCAGAATTCCGAAGGACAACCCGACCGCGATGGAGACGCCGACGTAGGCGACGGGCGACAGCAACATTACCGGAACTCACCGCACCCGCACGTAAAGCGTCGCTGGAGACGGTAACGGCTCCCTCGGGTCGGAGGAAGACGCAACACTCGCCGCTACGCGACACACGGGGCAACGAACGGGGCGTCCGGGGGGCCTTTAGCCGCGAGACGCGTCGCCCGGGTATGAGCGACGACTGCGGTTGCGGGACGACCGACGCGGACTCGCGCCCCTCGGAGGGGGCGGTGGGTCCGCGTCCCGCGAAGGGGAGTGACCTGGCGAACGACGACCGCCGAAACCCCTTCGCCGAGGGGATCGACCGGCGGCGCCTGCTCCGAACGTCCGGCGTCGTCGGCGCGACGACCGCGCTCGCGGGCTGTTCCGGGGGCGGAGGTGGGGGAGGCGACGGAGACGACCCCCAGCCGACGATGTTCGTGTTCAACAACGGGGACCGAACCGTCAGCGTGATCGACACCGAGTCGGACGAGCTGGTCACCTCCGCGTTTCTCGGGACGACCGCCTCGTTTCCAGCCAACCAGTACTCCACCGGGATCGACGCCGACCACGACGTGCTCTGGCTCAACGTCTCCGGCGGCGTCCGGGGGATCGACCAGCGAACGCTGGAGGAGGTCGCGTACGTCGAGACCGGCTACGGTCCGAACTACCCGAACGTGACTCCCGACGGCGACCACCTGCTGATCGCTTCGGGCGGCACCACCGGGATGGAGCCCGAGGGCGACGAGAACCACGCGATCTTCCGCGTCGACGCCGACCGCGACAGCGACACCTTCGGCGAGGTGACCGCGCAGATCGAGACCGGCTACGTCGGCCCCTGCGACATGACGCTCGGGCCCGACGGCGACTACGCGTTCGTCGTCGACGTGGCCGACGAGGCGATCCGCGTGTTGACCGTCGACCCGTTCGAGACGGTCGCGCGCGTCGGCTCGGGCGAACCGGTCACCGAGGGGAACGTCCTCCCGTTCATGTGTACCGCCGCATTCGACGGCGAGTACCTCCTCGTCGAGAACGGGGAGGGGACGCTCGGCGGCGACCCCGAGGTGCCCCGCGAGGGCTCCGAGAGCCTGTGGGACATCTCCGACCCCGAGAACCCCGAGGAGGTCGGGAAGATCACCCGCGACGACGGACTGCCCGGTGCGCCGGTCACGAGCGAGGTGTCCCCGGACAACGAGGCCGCGTACCTCCTCATCCCCGGCGAAGGCGTCGGTGTGATCGACTTGAAGAGCTTCGAGTACGAGGCGACGCTGGACGTAGGCGGAAGCAGTATCTCCGCGTCGTGGGGGCCGAACCGCGAGAAGCTGTACGTCCCGGTTCAAGACGCCAACCAGGTCGCCGTGATCGACCACGCGAGCCGCGAGGTCGTCGAGACGATCGGGGTCGGCGAGGCGCCCACGGGTGCCGCCGCCGGTACCGTCCGCCCGGAGAGCGACGCGGTGTCGCGGGTGCAGGCGTCGCTCGCCTCGCTCGGGATCACGTTCGGTGAGATGGAGGCGTCGTGGTGCATGGACGACCACTGCTACTGTGGATAGATGACGCGAGAGACACCGAACGCCGACGGCGACGCGGAGAACGCGACCCGCCGCGGCCTGCTTCGAGCCGCCGCGGGCGCGACCGTCGCGGGCGCGGCGAGCACGGCCGGCTGTCTCAGTGTCACCACCCCCGCAGACGTGGCGGCGCGAAACGACGTGTCGGGGAACGTGGCGCATTTCGTCGGGCCGAGCTGGCTCGCCGACAACCGCGAAGACACCGTCGTCCTCGACGCGCGCGACCCAGAGCGGTTTCGTGAGCAGCGAATCTACCGGGCTCGGCGCGTGCCGTTCGACGCGATCACGGCTCGCGAGGCGACCGACGATGTCGGGGAGGGAGACGTGCCAGACACCGACGCGATCGCGTCCGCGTTCGGCGAGATCGGCGTGACCCCGGACGACGACGTGCTCGTCTACGGCGCGAGCGTGGGGTCCCGCGTCACTCGCGTCGCGTTCGCGCTCGCCGCGGTCGGCCACGAGGGGTCGATCCGCGTCCTCAACGGCGGGCTCTCCGCCTGGAACGGTCGACTCGGGACGGGGTCGCGAGATCGCGTCTCGCCGACAGAGTACGAGCCGGACCCCGCGGCGTCGACGTGGGTCACTCGCGAGTGGCTCGCCGACCGGATCGGGACGTTCAACGGGGACGGTCCGGGGCTCGTCGACGTGCGCGTGCCGGAGGCGTACCTCGCCGCCGCGGGTTCTGACGCCCTCAACGCCGACCACGACCGACACGGCCACCTCCCGGGCGCGGTCGACGTGCACTGGGTCGGCAACGTCGCGGGCCGGCGGATGACCGATCCGGGCCGGCTCGTCCGGCTGTACGAGGTCGACGCTGAACTGGACCGGAGCGAGCCTGTCGTCGTCTACGGCGACGACAACGTGGACCCGACCTCGACGTGGCTGACGCTGAAGGCGATCGGCTTCGAGGACGTGCGGCTGTACGACGGCGGCTTCGGCGAGTGGGCGAACGTCGAGGGCGACCGCGGCCGATACCCAGTCGAGACGGCGACGAACGTCGTGATCGAGACGGAGGGAAGCGTCGGCGGCGATGACGACGGCGGCGACTTCTCCTGTACGGGATGACCGGGTGGGACAAGCAGAGCGACGCCCCCTCCCCCGCCGACCGCGTTCTCGCGGTCCCCTGCGAGGGCGACGACCTCCTGGCGCTGTTCGCGCTCGACACGGGAGAGCGGCTCGGTGAAGTCCCGGTCGGGAGCCATCCGGTCCACGCGACGACGTGCCGCGGGCGGACCGTCGTCGCGACCATGGGCGACCGAGCCGTCACCGCGGTCGACGCGAGCGGCGAGGTGACCCAGATTGAGACCGGTGTGTTGGGGCCGTCGCACTTCGCGGCCGCGAACGGGGAGTTGTACGTCTCCTGCTCCGCCGGCGACGCCCTCGCCGTTATCGACTCCGAGCGCCTGACGCTCGTCGACCGCGTCGCGGTCGGCGCGGAGCCGCACGAGGTCGCGGTCGCCCCGGACGGCGACCGGCTCTACTCCGGGAGCCGCCGCGAGGGCGTCGTCGACGTCGTCGACACCGAGCGCCACGAGCGGATCGGCGCGATCGACGCCGGCCCGGACGCCCGGGTGCAGGGCGTCGCGCTCTCGCCGGACGGGGACAGGGGATACGCGGTCGACCAGCGCGGCGCGCGGGTTGTCGCCTTCGAGACCGGTGACAATTCGGGTTCTCTCTCCGTCGAAGAGCCGATCCACGCCGAGGCCGCGGTCGGCGCCGACCCGTACGACCTCGTCGCGACCGGTGACCGGGTGTTCGTCCCCGGCCGCGGCGACGGTGTCGTCCACGAGTTCGACCGGGAGTTGGATCCGATCGCGGTCCACGACGGGTTCTCCCGCCCTGTCGACGTTCTCGAAGTCGCCGACGACTGGTGGGTGCTTGACGCGAGCGCCCCGCGACTTCGGTCGCTCGACGGCGCGGTCGTCGAGACGTCGGCGCCCGGACTGGTCGCAACCCCTGTGAGTGGCGGTCGAATCGCCATCTCGCACTACGACGACGACCGCGTCTCTCTCGTCGACGTCGAGTCAGGGACCGTCTGGACGGCGAAATCGCCGGCGTACCCGTTCGGATCGGTCGTGGTGTGAACTCCCCCGCCCTACTCGCTCACGGCTTCGCCGTTCGCTTCGTTGAGGTCGGAGGCTCCACCTTGCATTCGCTGAGCGTCACCGATCGTGGGGAGCCCTACCGGAGTCGCGCGAGCCGTTCTCCGGCCCGGTCGTGCGTCTCGTCCGTCAGTGCGGAGTTTGATGACGACGGATCCCGTTATTCGGCCCATGCAGGAGTTCGACTTCCTCGTTATTGGGTCGGGATCGGGACTGGACGTGGCGAACGCGATGGCCGGGCAGGGGAACTCGGTCGCGATCGTCGAGGAGGGGCGGCTCGGCGGCACCTGTCTCAACCGCGGTTGTATTCCCTCGAAGAAGCTCCTGTACCACGCGGATGTGATGAAGACGGTCCAGCGGGCCGGGGAGTTCGACATCGACGCCGAGGTGAACGGCGTCGACTTCGCGGAGATCGTCCGGACGGTCAACGAGGACGTTTCGGGCAGCTCCGAGTCGATCCGAAAGGGCCTCACGTCCTCTGACGCCCACGACCTGTTTTCGGGGACCGGGCGGTTCGTCGACGACCGCACGGTCGAGATCGTCGACGGCGACGACGAGGGTGCGACGCTGCGGGCCGACACCGTCCTGATCGCCACCGGCACGCGCCCCTCGATCCCGCCGATCGACGGGATCGAGGACGTGGACTACCTCACGAGCACGGAGGCGCTCCGGCTGGAGACGGCGCCGGACCACCTCGTCATCGTCGGCGGCGGGTACATCGCGGCCGAACTCGGCCACTTCTTCGGGACCTTCGGCAGCGACGTGACGATCGTCGGCCGGCGCGAGAACCTCCTCCCCGAGGCGGACGAGGCGGTCGGCGAGGCGTTCACCGACCGCTACGCCGACCGCTTCGACGTGTACTCCGGGTACGAGGCCGTCGCGGCCGACGAGTCCGGCGGCGAGGTGACCGTCGAGGCTCGGCCGTACCCCGAGGCGGAATCGGTACGCGCGGGCGGCGAGACGGTCGGCGCTCCCGAGGATGCCGAGGACGTGACCGTCGCGGGCGACGCGCTGCTGGTCGCGGCGGGTCGCCGCCCGAACACGGACGCGCTGAACCTCGACGCGACGGGCGTGGAAACCGACGCGGACGGCTTCGTCGAGACCGATGAGTACCTGCAAACGGACGCCGAGGGCGTGTGGGCGCTCGGCGACGTGGTTGGCGAGTACCTGCTGAAACACAGCGCGAACCACGAGGCGAGAGCCGTGATCCGGAACCTGCTCGGCGATGAACCGGAGCCGGTCGACTACAGCGCGATGCCGTTCGCGGTGTTCGCCTCGCCCGAGGTCGCCGGCGTCGGCGCGCGCGAGCAGGATCTCCGGGAGTCGGACGCTGAGTACGCCACCCGCACCTACGCGTACGACGAGACGGCCCGCGGGAGCGCGATGCACGCCGAGGGGTTCGTGAAGGTCCTCATCGATCTGGACGGCAACATCGAGGGCTGTCACATCGTCGGCCCCGAGGCGTCGAACCTGATCGAGGAGGTCGTCGTCGCGATGACCGCGGGATCGGGGACCGTCGCGGACATCCGCGACGCGGTCCACATCCATCCCGCCCTCTCCGAGGTCGTCGACCGTGCCTTCTCCGGGCAGTTCTCGCGCGGCGGCGGCGGACACGACCACCACCACCATTCGTAACACGTCATCGCATGGCGACTCGGCGTCGGCGACACACATCCGCGGGTGGGTTTTGTACGGGGGGCGTTTATAAGAGAGTACGATGGCAAAAGCAGCAATCGTGATTCTCGCTGGCAACGAATCGCACGCCGACTACGGTCGCCTCGCGAACGGACTGGAGGCCGCCAAGGAGTTCGCCGAGACCGAGGGCGACGAACTCGAACTCATCTTCGACGGCGCCGGGACCCAGTGGATCCCGGAGCTCGAAGACGAGGAGAGCGACTACCACGAGCTGTATCAGGCGGTCCGCGACGACGCCGCGGTCTGCGACTACTGTTCCGGCGCGTTCGGCGTCGAAGACGCCGTCGCCGACTCCGGACTCGTCACCCTCGACGAGTACGACGGACACCCGAGCGTCCGCTCGCTCGTCGACGACGACTACGAGATCATCACGTTCTGAGCGGCCGCCGGCTTATCCGGCCGAATCTCCACCCCGACTAGATCTCGAAGTCGGGCGTGTCGAACGCCCCCTCGTCGGACTCCACGTCGTACCCCTCGATCGCCGTGAGCGCCAGGTCCAGCGTCGCCTCGGTGTTCCAGCGACCGGTGTTGATCGCCAGATCGTAGATGGAGCGGTCGGACAGATCGATCCCGTAGTACGACTGGTAGCGCTGCTCTTCGATCACCTCGCGGACCTGCATCTCCGAGGTCATCTCTTCGCGGTCGAGGGTACGGTCGGCGCGCACCCCGTCGGGCGCGTCGAGCCAGATCCGGATGTCGGCGCGGTTGCCGGCGATCCAGCCGGCGAGCCGCGATTCGAGGACGAAGGCCTTGTTCGCGGCCCCCCACTTCTCGGCGATCCGACGGAGCCGCTTGTCCAGCGCACGGTCGATCTCCTCGGACTCGCCGGCCTTCGCGATCAACTGCGAGAGGCTCATGTCGCGCTCGGCGGCGATCTCGCGGAACAGCTCGCCGCCGGAGACGTAGCCGCAGTCGAGTGCGGCCGCGATCCCCTCCACCAGCGTCGTCGCGCCGCAGCCCGGCGGCCCCGAGACGGTGACGAAGAGGTTTCGGTCGATCTCCCGTTCTGCCGCCACCGAGGTTCCACTCATATGTGCCCCGCCACGGGCGGACTCCGGATAAACGGGCCGGTTCACGCGAACTGACCCGCATTCGCGCGAACGCGGAGCGCCTCCGCGTCGAACCCGACGTAACCGATTTCCCGCACCGCGCCCAGAGACCGACAGTGAGCGAACTCACGGACAGCGGCTCGGACGGGGAGGGTGGTGCCGAGCCGTCGGCGCGAGCGCTCCTCCGCGAGGCGCTCGCGGGCGAGGACGCGCCCGCCGTCGAATTCGACCCGGAGACGGTCCCGATATCCGACGCCGACGTGCTCGACCGGCTCTCGCCGCCGGTCCGCCGCTGGTGGGTCTCGGAGTTCGCGGCGCACGTCGGCGAGAACGGCGGTCTGTTCACGCCGCCACAGCGAGGGGCGATTCCCCGCGTCGACGACGGGGAGAACTGCCTCGTCGCCGCGCCGACGGGGAGCGGGAAGACGCTCGCCGCCTTCACCGCGGTCCTCGACGACCTCTTCGCGCGCGATCGGGCCGGAACGCTGGACAACTCCGTCTACTGTCTGTACGTCTCCCCGCTGAAGTCGCTCGCGAACGACATCGAGCGGAACCTCGAAGCGCCGCTCAATGGGATCGCAGCGGAAATGACCGCTGCGAGCGAGAGCGACGAAGACGAAGAAGTCGATCCCGGCGTCCGCCAAGCGATCCGCCACGGCGACACGAGCAAGGCCGACCGGCGGGCGATGCTGGAGGAGACGCCGCACGTGCTCAACACCACGCCGGAGACGCTGGCGATCCTGCTCAACGCCCCACGGTTCAGGGAGAAGCTCCGCACCGTCGAGTACGTCGTCGTCGACGAGATCCACGCGCTGGCCGGGAACAAGCGCGGGACCCACCTCTCGGCCTCGCTGGAGCGACTGACGGAAATCGCCGACGATTCTCCGACCCGGATCGGCTGTTCCGCGACGGTCGAGCCGCTCGACGAGGTCGCCGACTTCCTCGTCGGCTGCGAGCGCGTCGCCGGCGAGGTGGGCGACCCGGACGGCTTCGCCCCCCGCGACTGCGAGGTCGTGGACGCCAGGTTCGGCCGCGAGTTCGATCTGCAACTCCGAACGCCGGCGGCCGACCTCATCCACACACCTGATTCGGTCGTCACCGACCGGTTCTACGACGCGCTCCACGGGCTGATCGAGGACCACGAGAACACGCTAGTGTTCGCGAACTCGCGGTCGGGCGCCGAACGCACCCTTCGAGAGCTTCGCGAGCGGTTCGGCTACGACGAGTCGGACTCGGGCTGTCACCACGGGAGCCTCGGCGAGGCCCAGCGTACTCGGATCGAGGAGGGGCTGAAGGCGGGCACGCTGGACGTGGTGACCACGTCGACGAGCCTCGAACTCGGTATCGACATGCCGCACCTCGATCTGGTCGTGCAGGTGGGGTCGCCGAAGTCGGTCGCGGCGCTGCTCCAGCGCGTCGGGCGGGCGGGCCACAGCCCCGGCGAGACCGTCGAGGGGCGGATGTTCGCGCTCGACCGCGACGAGCTGGTCGAGTGCGCGGCGATGCTCGCCCGCGCCGAGGAGGGGTTCGTCGACGGCGTGTCGCTCCCCGAGGGAGCTGCCGACGTGGCCGCCCAACACGTCTACGGGATGGCGATCAATCAGATCCGCCCCGACCGGGAGATCCGCGAAGTTCTCCGGCGCGCGCACCCGTACCGCGAGTTCGGGACCGGCGAGTACGAGCGACTCATGCGGTACCTCACCGGCGACTACGAGGGGCTGGCGGAGCGGAACGTCTACCCGAAGGTGTGGCGCGATGCGAACGACCCGCCGGACGGCGAACACCACCACGAGGAGTATCCGGTCGGGGAGACGCTCGTCGGGAAGCGCGGCCGGCTCGCGCGGGTCATCTACATGACCAACGTCGGGACGATCCCGGACTCGTTCGGCTGCGACGTGGTCACCCGCGACGGCGAGGCGGTCGGGACGCTCGACGAGAACTACCTCGACACGCTCGCGCCGGGCGACGTGTTCGCGCTGGGCGGCGAGCGGTTCGCGTTCCGCTACCGCCGCGGCTCAAAGGTGTACGTCGACCGGACCGGCGAGCGCCCGACGGTCCCCACGTGGTACGCCGAGCGGCTCCCGCTGTCGGCCGATCTGGCGGCGGAGGTGCTCGCGTTTCAGGCCGACCTGCTCGACCGACTGGAGCGCGGCGGTCCCCCCGCGGTCCGCGCGTGGCTGCGCGAGCTTCCGATCGACGGGAACTCGGTGCGGGCGATCACTCGGACCTACGACGAGCAGGTCGCGTATGCGGGCGCGGAGAGCGTGTCGACCCCGTCGCGGCTCGCCGTCGAGGAGGTGCTCGACCGCGACGCGTACAAGCGTCGGTTCCACGTCCACGCGACGTACGGCCGGCGGTTCAACGAGGGGCTCTCGCGGCTGGTCGCCGCCGAATGCGCGGCCCGAACCGACGCCGATCCGACGGTCGCGGTCGCCGACCGTGGGTTCAGCCTCGCGCTCCCGTTGAACCGCAAGGTCGACGTAGCGGGGGTCATCCGCGAGCTGGACCCCGAAACGGTCCGCGAGGACCTCCGGGCGGCGCTGCGGGGGACCGACCTCCTCCAGCGCTACTTCCGGATCAACGCGACGCGCTCGCTCATGATCCTCAAGCGGTACAAGGGGTACGAGAAGTCGGCCGCCGAACAGCAGGTGTCCGCGGAGACGCTGCTATCGCTCGCGGAGGGGCTCGACGACTTCGCGGTGATCGAGGAGACGTACCGCGAGCTGTTAGACGACCGGCTCGACGCGCCCCGTATCCGAAAGGTGGCAGAGCGGATCGACGACGGCGACCTCGCAGTCGCCGACCAGACGGTCGACTCGCCGACTCCCCTCGCGTTCGGGCTCGCGACGCTCGTCGACTCGGACGCGGTGCTCGCGGGCGACGAGTCGGCGACGCTCCGGAAGTTCCACGACCGGGTGCGGGCGGCGATCGACGATTCTTAAGGGCTCTCAGCGCTGTTGAAATATATTTAAAGTGATACATACTGCCGCGGCTGTGATCAATACAAGTGAACTAGAACGGTACCCAGAGTTTACTCAGTAGAGGAGTACCTATATCCTATTTTTCCTTAGATGCTGCAGGTGATGGGCTTCGGGCAAATCGCCGTAACACATACGCAATAGTGGATGTTATAATCCCAATTGGTGCACCATACATAATCGCTGTCCCCACACTGGTTAAAAGCCTATAGTCAGGTTGGGGGTTATTAAGCGAAATGACACCATACAGGGTATAGCCGTTCATGATAATGACGGCGACGGCGATGCTCGTCAGTATTCCGTCATTTCGATATGTATGTATTCCTGCCAGGATAATTGCTAATACTGTGACACCAAGTGGACTCATAAATAAAATAGATGATTTTCCCATCTCGAAATTCCCAGCAAGATAGAGTTGACCGAAGAACAAGGCCATGAGAATGACCGAGTACCCGAGATACCGAAGGGATAGTTTCAACGACTTCCCTAGAAGAAATGATACTAGCCGTGGGTCCATTTATATTGATTTGTTCACTGGTTGGATAATATTTTTTTATCAAGAGGCCTCGCGGGGAGTCAGTCAAAACTCTGTCTGAAGAGGGAAATCTGACGGCGTAGAACTCCCCGGCCGCGGCATCTCCAGGGGAAGTACCTCCGGGAGCCCGTCGAGGAGGGACACGGTGTAGTGGAGGAACACGGCGAGCGCGGCGACAGACAGGAGCAGTAAAAAGAGCAGAACCAGCCGCTCGTCGCTGCGCACCGCGGCGCTGGCGTCGGCGACGAACCGCCGGAAAGCCCTGTGCGACTGCATAGACGACGATACGTCTCGCGAGCGCTTAAAAAGGCGGGCGCTTCCCGCCGACGCACTCAAAACGAACCGACTCAGTCGCTCTCGGCGGTCGACGCCCCCGACTGCGACAGCGGCTCCCCGTCGACCGGCTCGTCCGGGTTCGCGTCGACCGCGGCCTCGCTCAGCCCTAGTTGGGCGTCGACAGTGGTGTCCTCGCGCACGTGGACCGTGCCGCGGTGGATCGCGATCGCGTCTGCGAGGTGGAGCCGGACCGCGTTGAGCAGCACGTCGGCTTCGAGGGGCTGCCCGCGGCGCTTGATCTCGGCGACGTCGGCGCCCGGAGGCACGTCGAAGGCACGCTGAGCGATCACCGGCCCCTGATCGAGGTCGGTGGTCACGTAGTGGGCGGTGACGCCGGCGACGCGGACGCCCGCGTCCTTCGCCTGTCGGTACGCCTCCGCGCCGGGGAACGCCGGCAGCAACGAGGGGTGGACGTTGATGATCCGGCCCTCGTAGCGGAAGACGACCTCCGGCGAGAGGATGCGCATGTAGCGGGCCAAGACGATCAGGTCCACGTCGTACTCGGCCAACAGGTCGAGCAGGCGCTCCTCGTCGGTGTTGCCGTTGCCGTCGCCCACGTCGTAGAAGGGCTTGTCGTAGCGCTCCGCGAGCGACCGGAGGTCGCCGCGGTTGCCGACCACGACCGGAATCTCGGCCTCCTCGCCGTCGTCGGCCAGATCGCCCGCGGCCTCCGCCTCCAGGAGGGCCTCGGGCGCGTGCGTCTCCTTGGTGACCAACAGCGCGATCCGGCGGGCGTCCCGGTCGCTCGGGAACCGGACCTGGATGTCCACGTCGAGCTCGCGCCCGAGCTCGGCGAGCGCGCGCCGGAGCTCGCCCCGGGAGGTCTCCATCTCCGAGGCGTCCACGCGGGTCGTCATCCGGAAGACGCCCCCGCGGACCGCCTGATCGAGGTCCTCGATGTTGATTCCCCGCTCGAACAGCAGGGAGGTGACCCGCGCGATGAGTCCGGTCTTGTCTCCTCCGACGACCGTAATTTCGGTCAGTTCGCGGGTCATGCGACGATCACCTCCAGGGGTTCGAGCGGCTGCATACATCCCATCCAGAACGCGGAGGGGTTTGCCCCTTTCGCTCCGTGCCGGCCCTGTCACGTACACGATCGACCGATATATATCCACGAATATGGATATAAAAGGCATTCCAAAACGGTTTTTACACACGACTCCGCACTACCGGACATGACGGCATACACCGCGACGGTGACGGTCCGCCTGAAGCGGGGCGTCCTCGACCCGGAGGCCGAGACGACCCAGCAGGCCCTCGAACGGCTCGGGTTCGAGCTGTCGGACCTCCGGTCGGCCGACCGGTTCGAGGTCGACCTCGACGCCGCCGACGCCGACGAGGCCGCCGATCGCGCCGACGAGATGGCCGAGCGGCTGCTCGCGAATCCGACGATCCACGACTACGAAGTCGCGGTCGCGGAGCGATGACGGTCTCCGTCGTCGAGACGACGCCGATCGTCACCGGCACGGCTCTCGCGGCCGCCCACTCGAGGTGGTCGGCGTGACGGTCTCCGTCGTCCAGTTCGGCGGCTCGAACTGCGACCGCGACGCGGTCCGCGCGCTCGAACACGTCGGCGTCGACGCCGGGCGCGTCTGGCACGAGGACGGGCTCCCCGCCGACACCGAGGGGATCGTCCTCCCCGGCGGGTTCTCCTACGGCGACTACCTCCGCGCCGGCGCGATGGCCGCTCGCGCCCCGATCATGGCCGAGGTCCGCGAGGCCGCCGCCGACGGCGTCCCCGTGATCGGCGTCTGCAACGGCGCGCAGATCGGCTCGGAGTCCGGGCTCACCCCCGGCGCGTTCACCACCAACGCCTCCGCGCGGTTCCAGTGCGAACCCGTCCACCTGCGCGTCGAGCGCGCGGACACACCCTGGACCGCCGCCTACGACGAGGGCGACGTGATCGAGGTCCCCATCGCGCACGGCGAGGGGCGCTTCGAGATCGGCGAGGAGGCCCACGCCGACCTCGTCGCCGACGACCGCGTGCTCTTCCGCTACTGCGACGCCGACGGGAACGTTACCGACGCGGCCAACCCCAACGGCTCTACCGACAACGTCGCCGGCGTCCTCGGCGAGCGTGAGTCGGTCGCCGTCCTGATGCCCCACCCCGAGCGCGCGACGCTCCCCGACCTCGGCCGGAGCACGGACGGTGCGGGAATCTTGCGCGCCTTCGTCTGACTGCTACCTTTTTGCGATCTGCCGCCGAATCCGACCGCATGCAGGCACGCCACATCGATCACGTCAACCTCCGGATCCCCGCTGACGGCGTCGACGACGCCCAGGAGTTCTACGGCGAGAAGCTCGGGTTCGGCATCGAGGACGCGCCGTACGTGGCCGGAGACAAGCCGTTCTTCGACGTGCGGCTGTCCCCGACCGCCGTGATCCACTGCTGGCCGAGCGAAGAGTTCGAGCCGCCGACGGCGACGAACTACGACCACGTCGCCGTCGTCGTCGAGGGTTCGGCCGACGAGATCGAGGCCGAACTGGACGCGGCGGGCATCGAGATCGAGAAGTCGCTCGACGCGCCGCTCGGCGCGACCGGCGAGTCGCCCGCGGTGTACGTTCGGGACCCGTTCGGGTACCGGGTGGAGCTGAAAACGGCGGTGTGAGCGCACGAAGGCCTTGGATCGGACCCACACCGAACCGGTTCGCCCCACCGAGCAACCCTTGTTTCGTTGCGTCCGTTTAAGACCCCCGAGCGACAGGATCGAGTATGAGCGAACAGCAGCCGCGGTCGGAGGGAGACGGCTCCCGAGGCCGCGACGACGCGGACCGGTTCGCGGGCGAGAAGGACGAGAACCTGCGGAGCAGAGACGTGACGGAGGGGGCGGACAAGGCCCCGCACCGGGCGATGTTCCGGGCGATGGGGTTCGACGACGAGGACCTCTCCTCGCCCATCATCGGCGTGCCGAACCCGGCGGCCGACATCACGCCGTGTAACGTCCACCTCGACGACGTGGCGGACGCCGCGATCGAGGGGATCGACGCGGCGGGCGGGATGCCGATCGAGTTCGGGACGATCACCATCTCCGACGCCATCTCGATGGGGACCGAGGGGATGAAGGCGAGCCTCATCTCCCGCGAGGTGATCGCCGACTCCGTCGAGCTGGTCTCCTTCGGCGAGCGGATGGACGCGCTGGTGACGGTGGCGGGCTGTGACAAGAACCTACCCGGCATGCTGATGGCCGCGATCCGCACCGACCTCCCGTCGGTGTTCCTCTACGGCGGCTCGATCATGCCCGGCCAGCACGACGGCCGCGACGTGACCATCGTGCAGGTGTTCGAGGGGGTCGGCGCCTACGCCGAAGGCGACATGAGCGGCGAGGAGCTCGACGATCTGGAGCGGCACGCCTGCCCCGGCGCGGGCTCCTGTGGCGGGATGTTCACCGCCAACACGATGGCCTCTATCGCCGAGGCGCTCGGGATGGCCCCGCTCGGCTCCGCCTCCGCGCCCGCCGAGAACCGGGAGCGCTACGAGGTCGCTGAGCGCGCCGGCGAACTCGCCGTGGACTGCATCGAGAACGACCGCCGTCCCTCCGACATCCTCTCGCGGGAGTCGTTCGAGAACGCGATCGCGCTCCAGACCGCCATCGGCGGCTCCACAAACGGTGTCCTCCACCTCCTCGCGCTGGCCGCGGAGGCCGACGTGGACCTCTCGATCGAGGACTTCGACGAGATCTCGCGGCGCACGCCGAAGATCGCGAACCTCCAGCCCGGCGGGAGCCGCGTCATGAACGACCTCCACGAGATCGGCGGCGTCCCCGTTGTACTCCGACGCCTCTTGGAGGCCGACCTGCTCCACGGCGACGCGATGACCGTCACCGGACGCACCCTCGCCGAGGAGCTGGCGGAGTTGGAGGACCGCGGCGCGCTCCCGGACGACGACGAGATCGAGGCGGACTTCCTCTACACCGTCGACGACCCCAAGCAGGCGGAGGGCGCCATCAAGATCCTCGACGGCAACCTCGCGCCCGAGGGCGCCGTCCTGAAGGTGACCGGCGACGACGCCTTCTACCACGAGGGGCCGGCGCGGATCTTCGAGAACGAGGAGGACGCGATGGAGTACGTTCAGTCGGGCGCGATCGACTCCGGCGACGTGATCGTGATCCGCAACGAGGGGCCGACCGGCGGCCCGGGAATGCGCGAGATGCTCGGCGTCACCGCCGCCGTCGTCGGCGCGGGCCACGAGGAGGACGTGGCGCTGCTCACGGACGGCCGCTTCTCGGGCGGGACCCGCGGCCCGATGATCGGCCACATCGCGCCCGAGGCGGCCGACGGCGGCCCGATCGGGCTCATCGAGGACGGCGACCACGTCACCGTCGACATCCCGGAGCGCGACCTCACGGTCGACCTCTCCGAGGAGGAACTGGCCGAGCGCCGCGAGGAGTGGGAGGCGCCGGCGCCCCAGTACGAGGGCGGCGTCCTCGCGAAGTACGCGCGCGACTTCGCCTCCGCCTCCGACGGCGCGGTGACGAACCCGCGGCTCACGCGGGATTTATAAAGATCGACGAAGCGGCGTTCGAATCCTTATAAACGCACGACCGATCGTCGTTCGGTCACCGCGGTTTTCGCGCTTCGATCGTCGCCGAGACGACGTACTCGCTCGGGTCGCGGTCGTCGTCCCAGTCACGGATGAACGCCTCGCTCTCGGCTTTCGGATCGATCGCGATCTCGATGAACCCCGCGTCCGTGAGCATCGACTCGACTTCGTCGATGGTCGCGGCGCCGGCGACGCAGGCCGAGACCGACGACGGGTCGAGCCGTACGTCGTCGGGGAACGGTGCGGTCTGAACGACGTCGGAGACCGCGAGCCGTCCGCCGGGACCGAGGACGCGGAACGCCTCGCGGAACACCTGCGGCTTCCGCGGCGAGAGGTTGATCACGCAGTTCGAGATGATCGCGTCGACGGATTCGTCGGCGACCGGGAGGTGCTCGATCTCGCCGAGGCGGAACTCGACGGTGTCGGCGTCGTTCTTCTCGACGTTCTCGCGAGCCCGCTCGACCATCTCGGGGGTCATGTCGACGCCGATGACGCGGCCGTCGGGCCCGACCTCCCGCGCCGCGAGGAAGCAGTCGAACCCGCCGCCCGAGCCCAGATCGAGGACGGTCTCGCCGGGTTCGAGGCTCGCGATCGCCGTCGGGTTCCCGCAGCCGAGTCCGAGGTTCGCCCCGGACGCGACGGCGTCGATGTCGTCCTCGTCGTAGCCGAGTCTGCGGGACTCGTCCTCGGGGGTCATCGACTCCGGTGCCGTGTCGCCGCAGCAGGCCGTCGAGCCGCCTGTGTCTCCGGCGGCGTCGACGTCGCCGTCGCAACACGATGACGACGATCCCTCCGTCGCGATGTCGCTGTACCGCTCGCGAACGGCGTGTCGCTGTTCTGCCGCGTCGATCTCGCCACCCTCCGCACTGACGTCGTCGGTCACGACTGCGACCCCGCTTCGATCTCGTCGGTCGATCGCCTCTCGTCGGCGGATCCTGTCTCACCGGCTGATCGCGTCTCGTCGAGGAGCGCCAGCAGTCGTTCGGCTCGCCCGGTCGCGTCGTAGTACCGCCAGCGACCCTCCTTGCGCCGCGTGAGGAGCCCGGCGTCGTACAGCCGCGAGAGCGCCTGACTGACTGCTCCCTGACTCACGCCGAGCGCCGGCTCCAGCTCGCAGCCGCAGGTGCCGCCCTCGGACGCGGCGACGAGTCTGAGCGCCCCGTACCGCGTCTCGCTGCCGACCGCAGCGAGGGTTTCGACGTCGACCTCGAGATCGCGGTCGGACAGCGAGTGATCGACACCCGCACAGCACCCGCGTTGCGCCGTGGAACCCTCGTTCGGTTCGGCGCTGGACAGTTTGTCAGTCATATTTATATCTGCTAATATAAGGGTTCTCTAATATAGCTATTTCGGTGCGATTTGAACGGCCTCACCGCTCGCCTCGGGACGGCATACAGCGACGGTCGACGCCGAGAACTGGGAGGCAAAAGGCAACGGCCGAAGGGTGACGGGATCGTCGTCTAGCCGATTCGCTCCTCTGGCCGATTCGCTCCTACTCTCCCGCTACCCCGCCGTCGGTGTGTGCGATCCGGACGGACTCGGCGCGCCAGACGTTGCTCCGGCGGCCCGCGCGCGACAGTTCC
Organism: Halorubrum lacusprofundi ATCC 49239; assembly: GCF_000022205.1. Classification (NCBI taxonomy): domain Archaea; kingdom Methanobacteriati; phylum Methanobacteriota; class Halobacteria; order Halobacteriales; family Haloferacaceae; genus Halorubrum; species Halorubrum lacusprofundi. The sequence continues at coordinate 1,256,252 of NC_012029.1, read as the reverse complement.
AACTTGACCACCGAACCCACCGGCAGGTCCGCGACGCGCTCCCGCGCGTCCTCGTCGGCGTACTCGACGACGTGGAACGTCTCGTTGCGCGGATGCGCACGTACCGTGGTACAATCGTGATCGTTCTGTTCGGAAATGACGGTGTATACGTTGGGTCCCGACATCATATTCCGTTATTCTTGGATATTCTACTTCAATACTCCGTATATTCACTACAGTCGTCGATCAGGTGGTAATACGAATATAAGGTGTTTAGAAATCGAACCGACGGCGGCGCGTCACCCACTCTCCCGACTCCGCTCGTCGAACCTCGGTAGCTCACCGAACGATGGGCACGGCCACCGGTGACCTACCGGACGACCGTCACGGGCGCCGCAGAGCCCCGGACGATCTTCTCGGCGATGTTACCGACGAGCAGTCGGTCCGCGAGACTCCCGCTGTGGCTCCCGATGACGACGGTGTCGAATTCCCCGCTCGCGTTGACGACCGCCCGCGCCGGGTGGCCGACCATCACGTCCGTTTTGATCTCGGTCCCGCTTTCAGCGGCGATCTCGTGGGCGCGCTCGAACAGGTCGCTCGCCTGCTCCCGCGCCGCCTCCTCGGTGTCGTCGGCGAGCGCGAGTCCGGCCGCGCCCCCCATCATCGACGACGGCTGGCCCACCACGTGGAGCACGATTATCTCTGCGTCCGGGTGCGCTTCCAGCGCGAACCGGAGCGCCCGCTCCGCCATCTCCGACTCGTCCATCGGTACCAGCACGCGAGAGATCATGGTTGATCTATGCTCGACGGGGTGATAAGTGACCTGCCCTCACAGATCAATCGTCTCCTTCCCTCGTCGCCGTTACAGACAGGACGCTGCGTCATACCCGACCGGGAGCGTCATACCCGACCGGGACACACACCGCCGCGCCAGACCAGCACGCATATCTCCGCGGATCCCGGAGCGGGAGGCATGGAATCCAGCCGGGCGGACGACGACCCAGTCGGCGTGGCGCTGTTCGTCGACGGGCCGAACGTGTTGCGCGAGGAGTTCGACGTCGACCTCGACGACGTGCGGATCGCGGCGGAAGCGGAGGGCCAACTCGTGACGACGCGGCTCTACCTCGACGAGCACGCGACTCCGGGACTGATACAGGCCGCGGAGGCCCGCGGCTTCGAGGTCGTCGTCACGAGCGGCGACGTCGACGTGAAGCTCGCGGTCGACGCCGCGCGCTTCGCGGCCGAGGGCCGAATGTCGACGCTCGCGATCGCTTCGCGGGATACCGACTTCAAGCCGGTCGTCGAGATCGCAAACAGCTACGGGATCCGGACGCTCGCGATCGCGCCCGGCGAGTTCGGCCGGTCCGACGCCCTCCGAAACGCCACGAACGACTCGGTGACGCTCGACGGCGACCGAAACGGCGACGGAGGCAACGACGACGATGAAACCGCCGCGTCGGCGGAGTGAGACCAACGGCCCCTCGCAACTGTCCCTAGCGATTCCGACCACCGCGCTCACCGTGGTCGGACCGGTCGCGTCGCGCGGTGATCCGACCGAGAAGGACCGCTCCGAATCCGCCGGTGACGGCGGCGAGACCGCCGAACCCCACGGCGGTTGGGAGGACTCCCAACCGGGCTATCGCGGCGTCGACGCCGATCCGAAACCAGCCGAGGTTCGGGACGGAGAACAGCGCTTTGGCGGTGATCCACTCCTCGCGGACGACGGGCGCGATCCCGGCGCTCTGATCGTACTCGCCGTTTGCGTCGCCGTAGGTGATGTACCCGTCGTGCGGGGCGGGACAGGCCGCGATCGTCGAACAGTCGCCGTCGAGCAGCGCGGGATCGGCCCGGTCCGTCCAGTCCTCACCGTCGGTCACCGGAAATGCGATCCGGTGCAGTATCGGTCGCTGGCCGTCGTCCGGCGGGTCGAACACGATCACGTCGCCGGCGCTGCCGAACGTGGTCGGCGCGCCGGACTCGGCCGCGCCGACGAGCCCGCCCCACGGGAACCGGTCCGTCGACGTGACGACGACGAGGTCGCCGCGCTCGACTTCCGGAGCCATGCTCCCGCTCTCGACGGCGACGAACGGAGGCCACGCTCCAGCGACCGCGGCGACGACGACCGCGACCAACAGGACCGCGGCGGCGGGCGCGAGCAGGCCGGAGAGGTTCCGCGTCACGTACGGTATCGGGGATGGAAACGGCTTGAGGTTGTCGCCGGTGGGTGAGGTTCGCGACGGCGATCTCTCGGCGATCAATCCCCCAAAAGGCGGCCCGATGGCAAGACCTTAGGTCGGGCCGAGAGACGGTTTCGGCATGTCAGACCGACGCACCCCTCTCCACGAGGTCCACGAGGAACGCGGCGCGAAGTTCACCGATTTCGGCGGGTGGCAGATGCCCGTCGAGTTCGCGTCGATCAGCGAAGAACACGCGGCGGTCCGCGACTCGCTCGGCGTCTTCGACGTGTCGCACATGGGCGAGATCGAGGTATCGGGGCCGGACGCGACGAGGCTGATGAACCGCCTCACGACCAACGACGTAACCGCGCTCGACCCGGGCGACTCCCAGTACGCCGCGATCACGAACGAGGACGGCGTCATGCTCGACGACACGGTCGTCTACCGACTCCCGGACGGGATCGAGGCGGGCGACGGCGCCGGCGCGCTCGCCGGACTCGACCGCGACCTCGACGCCGGCGCCGGCGACCCCGCGTACCTCTTCGTGCCCAACGCCGGCCACGACGAGCAGATGTACGACCGGTGGGTCGACTACCGGGACAGCGAGGGGATCGACGCCGCGGTCGCGAACGCGACCGACGACTGGGCCATGCTCGCGGTGCAGGGGCCGGACGCGGCCGACGCCCTCGATGACGCGACCCCGACTGACCGAGTCGTCGACCTCTCGAAGTTCGAGGCGACGGTCGCCGCCGTCGACGAGGTCGACAGCTGGGTCGCCCGGACCGGCTACACCGGCGAGGACGGTTTCGAGGTGATGTGTCCGGCCGGCGACGCCGAGACCGTCTGGGGGGCGTTCGTTGATGCGCCGCGCGACGCCCAGCCCTGCGGGCTCGGCGCGCGCGACACCCTCCGGATCGAGATGGGCTTTCTCCTCTCCGGGCAGGACTTCGACCCCGAGACCGAGCCGCGGAGCCCCTACGAGGCCCGGATCGGGTTCATCGTGAAGCTCGACACGGAGTTCGTCGGCCGTGACGCCCTCGAAGCCCAGAAAGAGGAGGGCGTCGACGAGCAGTTCGTCGGGATCCGCCTGCTCGAACGCGGCGTCCCCCGAAACGGATACGCCGTCACCGACGGCGATCTCACGCGGATCGGCCAGCTGACCTCCGGTACGATGAGCCCCACCCTCGACGAGCCGATCGGGTTGGGGTACCTCCACGAGCGCTACGTCGAACCGGGCACCGAGGTGAGCGTCGTCGTGCGCGGTGACGAGAAGCGCGCCGAGGTCGTGATCCCGCCCTTTATCGACCGGTAGGGTTCGACGAGGACGCCGCCGTCACCCCTCGACGATCGTCTCCGCAGCCACCCGCTGGAGGACCATGTACAGCTCCCAGTGGCTGACACCGAGCCGATCCGCGAGCGCTCGGACCGCGTCCAGATACCGGTCGTAGGCGTCGACGGTCATCGGCTCGGGGTAGTCGTCGTCGAGGTCGACACCGCGCTCGTCATCGGCGAGCGCCGCGACGACCCGCCACTCCCGGTCGCCGACGACCATGTACCGGTCCGGATCGAGGAACCAGAGCAGCGCGGAGGCGACGGCAACGTCGACGCCCGGCAGTTCCGTGAGCGCGTCGAGGGCCCGGTGATGGGCGGGCGACGCACTGTTACTCTCGCTCGCGCCGTCTCCCTTGCTCGCACCGTCTCCCTTGCTCGCGCGATCACTATCGACCGCACCGTCGCTTGCGCTGTCGCCGGCGCCGGTCTCGCCGTCGGTCCCGTCCAGCGCGTCGATCGCGTCCCAGAGCCGACCCCGAAGTTCCCGTCGGTCCGCGTCGGCGATTGCCTCCTCGACCTCGCGACGGCCCCCGTGGTCGACGTCGCCGACCCGTCGACGGAAGTACCACCGCACGACCCACTCGACGTCGCGTTTGCCGTACTCGCCGGCGCGGAACGCGTCGGACAGCGAGCCGATCGCCTCCTCCTCGACGGGGTAAAACGGGGCCGAATCGCGGTACGCCTCGACGTGTTCGGCCGTTCGGTCCTCGATGTCGGCGAGCGAGCGGTCCATGCCCGTCGAACGGTCGGGAGCGACAAAACGGTTCGGCGGATCGACGCTCGTTCGCGTCTCGCCCGTTCAACGGTGTAAGCCTGCTCGACGCCGAGAACCACCGATACACTCTTGCAGCAGGCGTCACAAATCATGACACATGAACGCACACCAGGGTGAGCGCGATGTCCACTGAGGGAGACGAGCCGGTGAAGACCATCTGCCCGTACTGCGGCGTCGGCTGCGGGATCAAAGTGAACCAGGGCGACGACCCCGGCGACGTGAGTTTCATGCCGTGGGGGGAGGCGCCGGTCAACGAGGGGCGGGTGTGTATCAAGGGCGGCGCGGCGACGCAGGTCGTCGACCACGAGGACCGCCTGACGGAGCCGCTGATAAAGGAAGATGGCGAGTTCCGCGAGGCGACGTGGGAGGAAGCCTACTCGCGGATCGTCTCGGAGATGGAGCGGATCCGCGACGAGAACGACCCAGACGCGATGGGATTCTTCGGCTCCTCGAAGACGATGAACGAGGAGAACTACCTCCTCCAGAAGATCGCGCGCCGATACGGCACGAACAACGTCGACAACTGCACGCGGATGTGCCACGCCTCGACGGTGTGGGCGCTCCGGAGGAGCTTGGGGGCGGGCGCGATGACGAACAGCATGGTCGACCTAGAGGAATCGGCCGACGTGTTCTGGATCCAAGGGGCGAATCCCGGCGAACAACACCCGATCGCCAACAGCCAGTACTTCCGGCAGGCCGTCTTGGAGGGTGCGACCGTCATCCAGGTCGACCCGCACGCCAACAAGACCACCCGGTCGTTCAAGATCGGCGAGACCGACCGGCACATGCACCTTCAGGTGAACCCCGGCGCCGATATTCCCCTGCTCAACATCGTCTTGAAGACGATCCTTGAACGCCACGAGGAAGAGCCGGACGCGGGCTGGATCGACGAGGCGTTCATCGACGAGCGCACCGAGGGGTTCGATCACTTGAAAGAGACCCTCGAAGACTTCGACAAGGAGGCGGCCGCGGAGGAGGCCGGCGTCCCCCTCGAAGACATCGAACTCGCCGCCGAGAAGTACGCGATGGCGAACAACGCCGCCATCTTCACCGGGATGGGGATGAGCCAGCACACCTGCGGCGTCGACAACGTGCAGAACGAGATCAACCTCGCGCTGATCACTGGGAACCTCGGGAAGCCCGGCACCGGCGTCAACCCGCTTCGTGGACAGAACAACGTCCAAGGGACCAGCGACGTGGGTGCGATGCCGAACGTCCTCCCCGGCTACCAGCCCGTCAACGACGACGAGGCCCGCGGGAGCGTCGAGGACGTGTGGGGGTTCGAGGTGCCCGACGAGCCCGGGCTCACCAACGTGGAGATTTCCCACGAGGCGGGTCACTCGGTGAAGGGGCTGTACGTGATGGGCGAGAACCCGATCATGAGCGAGCCCGACGGCAACGAGGTCGAAGAGCGCTTGAAGTCGCTGGAGTTCATGGTCGCACAGGACATCTTCATGACCGAGACCGCGGAGTTCGCGGACGTGGTCCTCCCGGCGACGACGTGGGCGGAACGCGGCGGCACAGTCACCAACACCGACCGCCGAGTCCAACGCATGCGCGGCGCCGAGATGGTCCACGAGAACACGAAACACGACCTCGACATCCTGATGGAGGTCGGGAGCCGCCTCTTTAGCGAAGACGAGTTCCGCTTCGACGACGTGGAGGCCGTCTTCGAGGAGCTGCGCGAGGTGTGTCCGATCTACCACGGGATGACCTACGACGCGCTCGGCGAGACCGGGATCCAGTGGCCCTGCTACGAGGAGGGCGACCAGGGCGACCAGTACCTCTACGAGGACTCCTTCGACACAGAGAGCGGGCTCGGACATATCGAGGGCGTCCGCCACCAGCCACCGGCGGAGGTGCCCGACGAGGAGTACCCGCTGATCCTCACCACTGCGCGGCTCGAAGAGCACTACAACACGGGGACGATGAGCCGGCGCTCGCCGACGCTGATGCGACAGCACCCGGAGAACTTCGTCGACGTGCACCCGAACGACGCCGAAGAGTACGGGATCGAGGACGGCGACATGGTGACGCTCCGGTCGCGACGCGGCGAGATCGAAGTGAAAGCGCAGGTGACCGAGGACATCAAGGAGGGCGTCGTCTGGACGACGCCGCACTTCGCGGCCGCCTCCGCGAACCGGCTCACGAACGACGTGCTCGACGAGCGGGCGAAGATACCCGAGTACAAGGCCGCGGCGGCGGACATCGCGGTCACCGTCTCTGACGGCGGGGAACGCGTGGACGACGCTGAGCCCGACGCGGGTTCGGAGCCGGGCGACGACTGATCGGCGACCCCGGACGGTTTTTTAGGTGCCGAGAACGCCTCCAAGACTGATTAGCACCCCGAGAGAAGGCTCCGGTATGGTGCATGCAGATCCGGCAATCGACGGAGCCGATACGGCCGACGCACCGGAGTCCGACCTCGCCGTCGCCCGCGCCGCGACTCCCCGTCCCATCGAGGAGGTCGCGGCCGACCTCGGGCTGGCCCCCGACGAGATCGAACCCCGCGGCGACGGGGTCGCGAAGCTCACGCAGTCGGCGGTTCGCTCGGCGACTGCGAGCGAACCCGATGGGACGACCGTGCTCGTCACGGGGATGACCCCGACGCCGAAGGGCGAGGGGAAGACCGTGACGACGGTGGGGCTCGGGCAGGCGCTCGCGGGACTGGGAGAGTCGACGGCTGTCGCGGTCCGAGAGCCCTCGCTCGGCCCCGTCTTCGGGATCAAGGGCGGCGCCGCGGGCGGCGGGTACTCGCAGGTGCTTCCGATGGAGTCGATCAACCTCCACTTCACCGGCGACATCCACGCGCTCACGGCCGCGCACAACCTGCTTTCCGCGGCGCTCGACAACCACCTCCATCAGGGGAATGAGGAGGGTGTCGACGTGCGCCGCGTCGACTGGCCGCGCGCGCTCGACGTCAACGACCGCGCGCTCCGCGAGACCGTCGTGGGACTCGGCGGTCCCGCGCGCGGCGTGCCGCGGGAAGACGAGTTCGTCATCACCGCCGCCTCGGAGCTGATGGCCGTCCTCGGGCTCGCTGAGGACCTGTCGGACCTAAAGACGCAGATCGGACGGATCGTCCTCGCCGAAGACGCCGACGGCGATCCGGTCACACCCGACGACCTCGGCGTCACGGGGGCCGCGGCGGCGCTCCTCCGCGACGCGTTCCGCCCGAACCTCGTCCAGACTATCGAAGGCGTTCCCGCCTTGGTCCACGGCGGTCCGTTCGCCAATATCGCGCACGGGACCAACACGCTCGTGGCCGACCGCGTCGGTGCCTCGCTGGCCGACTACCTCGTCACCGAGGCCGGCTTCGGGGCGGACCTCGGTGCCGAGAAGTTCGCGCACATCGTCGCGCGCGAGGGGATCGTCCCGGACGTAGCGGTCGTCGTCGCGACGGTCCGCGGCGCGAAGCGCCACGGACTGGAGATGTGGCCGGCCGACTTCGACGCGCTGGCGAAGACTGACCCCGAGGCGGTGCGAGCCGGCGTCGACAACGTGACACGGCACGTCGAGATCGTGGAATCGCTCGGGATCCCCGCGGTCGTCGGTATCAACGTCTTCCCCGACGACGCGGAGTCGGAGCTTGCGGCCCTCGAGTCGACGCTGACCGACGCGGGGATTCCCGTCGCGCGCTCGACCGCCTACCGCGACGGCGGCGAGGGGGCGATGCCGCTCGCGGAGCTGGTCCGCGAACGTGCCGGCACCGGCGAATTCGCGCCGCTGTACGACCTCGACGCACCGCTCCGCGAGAAGGTCGAGACCGTCGCCCGCGAGGTGTACGGCGCCGACGGCGTCGAGTACGTCGACGGCGCCGACGAGGACATCGACCGCGTCGAGGCGTGGGGGTACGGCGACCTCCCCGTCTGCGTCTCGAAGACGCCGTACTCCTTCTCGGACGACGCCTCGCTGACGGGCGTTCCGGAGGGGTGGACGCTCACCGTCCGGGAGGTGTCGCCGTCGGCGGGCGCCGGCTTCGTCGTCGTCAAGACTGCGGACGTGATGACGATGCCGGGGCTCCCGGCCGAGCCGGCCGCCGAAGAAATTGACGTGGACGCAGACGGGAACCTGAGCGGGCTGTTCTGAGGCGCTGCCTGCGGTTCGGCTACTCGCCGAGCGCCCGCTTCTCCTTCTCGACGACACCAACATCCGTGATTCCGGTGTCCGGATACTGACCGTCGTCGTCCTTCTCCGCGGCCTTCACCATGTCCCAGACCACGTTGAGGCCGGTCGTCACGCCCTCCAGCGCCTCCATCTCGCAGCCGGTCTTCCCGGTCGTCTCGACCGCGACCGTTAGCTCGATCCCGTCGTCGCCAACGGAGAAGTCGGTGTCGACGTTCGTGATCGGGATCTGATGGCACATCGGGATCGTCTCCCACGTGTGTTTGACGGCCTGCACCGCGCCCACCCGCGCCGTCGCTAGCACGTCGCCTTTCCCGACCTCGTCGGCCTCGACCGCCTCGATCGTCGACGGTGTCAGCCGGATCTCGCCGCGCGCGACCGCGCGCCGGCTCGTGTCGGGCTTGTCGCCCACGTCGACCATCCTGACCTCGCCGGACGCGTCGGTGTGAGTCAGCTCGTCGGTGGGCTCGCCGGTGGAGCCGTCTTCGGGGTCGTCACTCATCACGCATCGCCTCGGGAAGCCGGTCGGGTAAGTCCGTCGCCACGAGGCCGTACCCCATATCGTCGGCCGCCGCGTCGCCCGCCAGCCCGTTGGCGTACACCCCGACCGCGGCCGCGTGGAACGAGTCGGTCACGGCCGCGAGCGCGCCGACCGCGCCCGCGAGTACGTCGCCGGTCCCGCCGACGGTCATCCCCGGGTTCCCCGTGTGGTTCAGCCGGACCCCGTCGCCGTCGCTAACCACGTCGACCGCGCCCTTCACCAGCAGCGTGTGACCGATCTCGTCGGCGAACGACCGCACGAGCGCCGCGCGCTCGTCGGGGTCGTCGGCGGTCTCGCCGCCCATCCCGACCAGTTCGCCCTGATGCGGCGTGCAGATCAGTTCGGCGTCCGTGTCGATCTCGGGGACGACCCGGAGTGCGTCGGCGTCGACGACCGCCCGCCCGTCGTACCGCGACAGGAACTCACGGACGAACTCGCTCACGCCGTCGCTGTCGCCGAGCCCCGGGCCGAGCACGACCACGTCGTTGCCGGCGGCAAGTTCTAGCGCGCGGTCGACGTGGGCGGGGCCGATACGGTTGCCCGGCAGCCCGCGAACGATCAGGTCTGCGGAGTAGCCCTGAACCGTCCTTGCGACGGTCTCCGGGCAGGCGACGCGCACGAGGTCGGCGCCGGTCCGGAGGGCCGATCGGGCCGAAAGCGAGGGTGCGCCGGTGTACGGGCCGCCGCCGATCACGAGCACCTCGCCGTTCTCGCCCTTGTGAGAGTTCGGGTCGCGCGCGATCCCGAGCAGGTCGCCTGGACCGGTGAACCGCTCGGCGGCCGCCGGGATACCGATGTCCGCGACGGTCACGTCGGCGTCGAGCGCCGTCAGTCCGGGCTTCTCGTCGTGGAAGGTGACGACGCGGTCGGCCTCGACACGGACCACGTCGTCGTCGCCGCTCCCGGTCGATTCGCCGGTGTCGGCGTCGATCCCGGAGGGCACGTCGACGGCGACGACCGCGGCGTCGCTCTCGTTCGCCAGCCGCGCCGCGGTCCGTTCCGGCTCTCGGAGCGCGCCGGTAATTCCGCTTCCGAGCATCGCGTCGACGATCACGTCCGGATCGTCGAGCGCGAGGTCGGCGGCGTCGGCGACGGTCTCGGTGGGGATCGCGGCGCTCTTGAGGGCGTCCCAGTTCTCGCGAGCGATCTCGGTCCGGATCGACTCGGGGCGCCCGAGCAGGCGGACGGTCACGTCGTACGCGGAGAGGAAGCGCGCCGCGACGAACGCGTCTCCGCCGTTGTTCCCGCGTCCGCAGAGCAGTTCGACGCTCGCGCCGGGGTCCGCGATCGCTCGGACCTCGCGGGCGACGGCGTTGCCGGACGACTCCATCAGCTGCTTCCGAGGAACGCCGAGGGCGGCCGCGTTAGCGTCGACCGCCGCCATTCGGTCGGTGGTTATCATGCCCGGCTATTCGCACGCCGGATGATTAACTGTGGGGCCGTGCCCGCCGACAGAGGCTCGGGATGAGTGCAGCTCGGAATGAAAATGTTGATGCACGTCCGAGGGGAACCCGCGACTTGACAACCGTGGCACAGCCTGGACACGACAACGGCGCTGCGGGGCGATCCGAGCGCGACGGCGGTGCGACTGCCGTCGCGGGCACGGTAGCGGTCGCGGACACGGTCCGCGGCGGATCGGCGCAGCAACCCGACCCCGGCGAGTGTTCCGGCGGCGCGAAACAGACGACACGGCGACGGCAAGCCCTCGCATGAACATCGGATTCTTCACCGACAGTTACTTCCCCGGTATCGACGGGGTAACGTACACGATCCGCGCGTGGCGGGATCGGCTCGAAGACCGCGGCCACGAGGTGTACGTCGTCTACCCGGCGAGCAGCCACGAGCCCGACGATCGAGAGATTCCCGTGCCGTCGCTGCCGAATCTCTTCTACAGTCAGTACCGCGTTCCGCTGTACCGCCGGATCTCGACGCTTCCCGATCTGGACGTGGTCCACTGCCACGGGCCGGCGTCGACCGGTCTGATGGGCCGCCGATACGCGAAGAAGCGCGACGTGAAGTCGGTGTACACCCACCACACGCCCGTGGAAGACTACTTCGTCCAGGGGTTGAAACTGGAGTTGCTGGCCGGGATCGCTGGCCGGGCGTACGTGGCCTACGAAAACCGGTTCCTCCAGTCGTTCGACTGCGTCACCGCGTCCACCTCGCGAATCCGGCGGGACGTGACACCGCGGAAGCTCCCGGTCGGCATCGAGATGGACACGTTCCGCCCGGTGACGGACTCGCAGTTCGCAAGCGACGAGCCGACGGTGGGATACAGCGGTCGGATGACTCGAAAAAAACACGTCGACGAGATCCTCCGGCTGGCCGACCGGCTGCCCGACGTGCGGTTCGAACTGGTGGGCGAGGGACCGGTCCGGGACGACCTCGAACGGGGCGCCCCGGGGAACGTCCGGTTCCGCGACTTCCTCCCGCGCGAGAATCTTCCGGCGTTCTACTCCGCGCTCGACGTCTTCGTCACCGCCTCGACCTGCGACACGCTCGGGCTCTCGACGCTGGAGGCGAACGCCTGCGGGACCCCGGTCGCCGCCGCCGACGTGCCCCCATTTGACCGGACCATTGGGCCGGACAACGGCACCCGGTTCGACCACGGCGACCTCGACGACATGGAGCGCGCCGTCGTCGACTGTCTCGACGGCGACAGGCCGACCCGTGCGGCGGTCGAGGGGTTCTCCGTCGAGCGGACGATAGACGACTTAGAGGAGATATACGGGGTGTCGTAGATGGGCGCGGACAACGTCGACGTCTTCCAGCGGCTGGTGTTCAGCGTGCCGCCGCTCTCGCGACAGCTCCCCGCGATGGTGATTCTCGCTGTCGCCTACAGCGTCCTCGCGTTCGCCGCCTTCTCGGCGTTCACGCCGCTGTCCCCGGAGCTGTCGACCCTCCTTCCGATCGCGGTGCTGCTCTTCTTGCTCCCTTTCCTGTTCGCCGGGGAGCTGTTCCACCGCGTTCTCCCGGAGTATCCGCGGACGTGGAGCTTCTTTCTGGCGTTGCTCAACCAGTTCGTCCTGTTCGTCCACGCCTTGGTTCTCTCCGGAGCCAACGACGTGGGAAACGCGTGGAGCATTGTCTGGCTCCTGTTTATCACGATCTACCTGATCAACATCCTCGTGCTCGTCGTCTCGACGGGGATCGACCGCTACAAGCGCATCCTCCTCGTCGCGCTCGCGGAGCCGGCGGCGCTGATCGTCGCGTTCTACGCGTTCGCCGGCGGTGACCTCGGGTTCACGACGTACCGACACGTGTTCGCGTTCGCCTCGCTGCTCATCGCGGCGGCGTTCCTCGTGTTGGTGCTCGCCATCGTCGACTACCTCATCAGGAGCAACACCGACGTCTCCGCGTTCGAACTCACCTCCGGAATCCTGCAGAACGACCGCGCCTCGCTCGATCTCGGCATCGAGGCTGAACCCGCCGTCGAGACGCTCGCGATCGACAACGGCGACCAGCTGACGCTCGCCGCGCCGTGGGTCCACCCCGGCCCGCTCGGCGGGTTCGGCGGCGGCCAGCTGAGCGGGAACGTGATCGACGCCTTGAACGACGGCGATGAAGGAGATAGCGGGTTCTTCCTCCACGTCCCGTGCACGCACAAGGAGGACCTCTCGAACCCGGGCGACGCCGAGACGATCCTCGATGCCGTCGCCGATCCCGGGCGCGTCGACCGCGCGTCGCGGCTGGTGAGCCACGACTACGGAGAGATCGAGTTCCACGGCCGACGAATCGGCGACAAGCAGGTGATCTTCCTTCACGGCGAGGGGATCGACGACTACGACACGGGCGTGTTCATGAGCGATGTCGACGAGTCCGAGGTGCTGCTCGTGGACCTCCACAAACACGACCTCCAGAACGGGCCCGAAAAAGAGGTGCTGTACGGCTCGTCCGAGGCGGATCTGCTGAAACGGCACTTCGACGACTTCCGTGATCTCCTCGACGACGCGCCGCTTTACGACTACGCGGCCGGCTTCGCGGTTCGCCGCACTGATCAGGATGTCGCGGCGATCGTCGAGTCGGTCGACGGACAGGAGGTCCTGTTAATGGGGATCGACACCAACGGAATCACGCCAGACGTGCGGGAGCTAGCGGCCGACTACCGCGAGTCGTTCGATGAGGTGCTCGTCTTCTCGACGGACACCCATGCGTCCATCCACGAGCTCGCGAACACGACGCGGTCGGACACCGAGTCGCTGACCGAGGCGATCGAACACGCCACCGACGCGGTGGCTCCCGCGACGATCGGCCTGACCAGCCGGACAACCCGCCCGCTCAAGCTACTGAAAAACGACTACAACGGGCTCGTGTTCAGCGTCAACATCCTGATCCGGTTGACGGTCATCTCGCTCGCGATGCTGTACGCGCTGCTCGTCATCTGGCTGTTCTTCTGACGACTGGGTTTCTGTATTCGGCTCTGTTGAAATTCTTAGATCGGACGGGAATAGCCTGCAAGATACACAGACGGTAGACAGTTAAAAAACGGCGTACTGATCGGCTCATCTCGGCGACAGTCGGTTCCCACCGACTGTAGCCAGTGTTACCGACCCTGTAGTTCGAACGCCACGTGAAGAGTCGTCTTGTATCGCTCGATCTGGCCGTCCTCCACGTTTGCGGTTTGCGATTCGATCTCGACACCTCTGATGTCCTCGATCGTCTTGTTCGCTTCGTCAAGCGCGTTTTGAGCGGCGTCCTCCCACGACTTTGGGGAGTTACCGATCAGTTCGATTGTTTTGACAGTAGTTCCCATGGCGAATGAGTACATACGACACCCTCGGATATAGAAGTTAGGTCGGAACGGCGATCTACGGAACGACCACGCCGGAAACCTCGAATCGCGCGCCGCCGTCGGCGCCCGCTCCGACCGCGATCGTCCACCCGTGAGCGTCGACGACGCCCCCGACGATCGAGAGGCCGAGTCCGAGCCCGTCCGTGCCCGTCGTGTACCCCGACTCGAAGACCTGCTCCCGATCGGCCGCCGGAATTCCGGGGCCGTCGTCCTCGACGTAGAATCCGTCTCCGTTGTCGAGCGGTCCGACGCGGATCGACACGTCCGGGCCCGCGTGCTCGACACCGTTCCGGAACAGGTTCTCGAAGAGGTGGCGGACGCGCCCTCGGTCCGCCTTAAACCACAGATCGTCGGTAACGGTCACGTTCGCGCCGTCGGTTTGCACTGCGTCCCAGCACTCTGTGACGATCGCGTCGAGCGAGACGAGTTCCGTGTCCCCGATCTCCTGTCCCTGTCGGGCCACCGTGAGAACGTCGGCGATCAGGTCCTCCATCCGGTCCAACGATCTCGCGGCGATCCCCAAGTGGTCGCTGTCGCGGGTCGATCGTTCGAGATCGACGCGGCCCTGTGCGACGTTCAACGGGCTTCTGAGGTCGTGGGAGACGACGCTGGCGAACTGATCGAGCCGGTCGATCTTTGCCTCCGTCCGTTCCGCTTGGAGCTCCGTTTCCAACAGCCGCGCGATAAGCTCAGCGAACAGCGTCTCCTCGTCGGCGAACGGCTCTGGACGCGGCTCCGTGGAGACGAAACACAGCGTTCCGCAGACCCCGTCGTCGATGGTGATCGTACTGCCGTGGTAACAGTGGAGTCCGTGCCGCTCGAACGCGGGGTCGTCGTCCCACCCCTGGTTCGGTGCGTCGTACAGTCGAACCGGGCTCTCGCCGTCGATCGTTCGCCGGCAGTACGTGTTCTGGAGGTCTAACTGGAGCCCGACCGGGAACCGTCCGTCCACCGAGTCCGTACTGGCGATCGCCTTCCAGTAGTCGCTCTCGACGTCGATCCGCGTCAGATGTCCGTTCTCCACGCCCAGGTACGCCTCCCCGATGGAGAGCGCCAGCGTCGCCTTCTCCTCAAAAGGGACATCTCGGTCCATCACCTCGTAGAGCCGCTCTCTGGCTTCCATCGCGCTGAGAGCGTCGTCACCCATGTATAACGTCTGAGGTAGCGGCTCCCCAGATAAAAGTGGCGCTGTTGCGATCGGTCGCCGCTACCGGACCGTCCGGACGCCGAGCACCGACGCCGACACGCCGCCGATCGCCATCGGCATCCAGTAGACGCCGCCGCGGAACACGAGCACGGCAGCGGTGACCGCCGATGCCGGAACACCGGTCGTCGGGACGAGCAGCGCCACGAACGCCGCCTCGATTCCGCCGAGCCCGCCGGGGAGGGGGGTCGCGCCCGCGACGTACGCCAGCGGGACGGCGAAAAGCGGGACCACCGGTGCCACCTCGTGACCGACGGCGGCGAACGCGACCGTGAGTGCGGCCGCCTGGAACAGCCAGCCGGAAAGCGAGAGGCCGACCGCGGCGGCCAGCCGCCCGGGGCTCGTTCCGACGCGCTCGATGTCTTCGAAGAAGTTCTGCAGTCTATCGGCGATCCCGGCCTCGACCGTCGCCGCGTCGAACCGGTCCAGCCGCCCGGCCAGCCCGCCGACCGCGCTCGGGAGGCGGTCGACGACGACCCGCCGGTACCGCCAGCCGAGGCCGATCGCCGTGACGATCGCCGCAATCAGCGCGACGGCGACCGTGACGGCGACTTCAAGGCGCTCGCCGATCGCGGCGGTGGTCGCGTAGTAGCCGACGCCTAGGAACACGATCGAGATGGATGGGACGACGTTGAGCACGTCGACGCTGGCGATCCCGACGAGACCCGTCTCGTAGCGCGACCCGGAGGCCTGAGAGATAAGCGCCGCCGCCACCGGCTCGCCGCCCGCCTGCCCGAACGGGGTGACGTTGTTGGCGAAGACGGCCCCAGAGTACACGAGAAAGGACGTGGTGACCGAAAGATCGACATCGAGCGACCCGAGTACGGTCCGGAGCATGAGGCTCCACGCGATCAGCCAGCAGAGCGCGAGCCCGAACGTTGCCGCGACGAGTGCGGGATCCGCCGCCAGCAGCGTCTCGATCACGCGGTCCGCTCCGACGACGACGAAGAGGACGGCGAGGATCACTATCGCCGCGATCCCGCCGATGATCAGCCCCCGCCGCTGGCGCCCGTCCATAGGGAAGATGACGCGCTGGCGGACTTTAAATGTCTGATCGTTCTCACCCCCGGACGAGCACAGATTCGACCGGGAAACAGAAGATGAGATAGCCGCAAATCCGGCATTTAAACCGGATATATGCCGGATTCGTCTCTTGAGACGGCATCAACAAGAATACAACCGTCGGCTGGGAACGGTGGCGTACTTATGGACGATCAGCGGTTCCTCGAATCGGAGTGGGACTACTGTCTGGTGTTGGACGCGTGCCGCTACGACGTGTTCGAGGACGTGTACGACGAGTACCTCGACGGCAACCTCGAAAAGCGCCGGAGCGTCGGGTCGTCGACGCCGGAGTGGGCCTACCGGACGTTCACCGGCGACCACGACATCGCCTACTTCTCGGGGAACCCCTTTATCAACGATCTGGGGATCCCGCTGAACGAGCTGAAGTGGGGCGCGAGCTGCGACTACGAGTGGACCGCCTCCGACCACATCAGCGACATCCACGACGTCTGGAAGACCGGCTGGGACGACGATCTGGGTACCGTCCCGCCGGAGAGCCTCGCGGAGGCGTATCGGAACAACCTCGACGCCGTCGAGCGCGCCGACCGGACCGTGCTGCACTACATGCAGCCGCACGCGCCGTACCTCTCGCGCGGGAAGGGCCAGAAGCTCAAGCAGATCCAGAAGGGGATCAAACGGCAGGAGGAGGAGGCCGAGAACGGCGACAACGACGACGGCGGCGGCCTCCTCTCGTCGCTTAGCGACTCGGTCCGGCCGAAGATCGAGAGCCGGCTCGACGACAGCGAGTTCGCCCAGAAGGCGGGGCTGTGGCTCGAACTCGATCCCAAGGACCTCGTGAAAGACGGCACTCGCGTGACCGCGCTCAAGCTCTACGAGGAGAACCTCCGGATCGCCTTGGAGTCCGTCGCCGAGCTCGCCGACGAGCTCGACGGGACGGTGGTCGTCACCGCCGACCACGGCGAGGCGTTCGGCGAGGAGGGCGTGTGGGAACACCACATCGAGACGCACATCCCGCCGCTGATGGAGGTCCCGTGGCTGGAAGTGGAGTGATCGTCGCCGCCCCCAATCGCGACTCCGCGACGACCCCGCGATGAAGGTCAGCCACTACTTCGAGTTCGAGGATCACGTCACCGGCGGCATCCACGAGTCGGTCGTCCACCAGCGGAAGATGCTCGACCGCGAGGGGATCGAGTACACGACCGAGGCGACACTCGACGCCGACGTGCTCCACTGCAACCTGATGGGGCCGCGCTCCGTTTGGTACGCGAAGCGCGCGAGCGACCGCGGGATTCCCGTGGTCGCGCACACCCACGTCACCGCGGAGGACTTCGGCGACAGCTTCCGCTTTACCAACGCGCTCGCGAAGCCGCTCAAGCCCTACTTGAGCCGGGCGTATCGACTCGCCGACGCGCTGGTCTGTCCCTCCGAGTACAACCGCGGCGTGATCGAGGAGTACACCGACACTCCGACGACCGTCATCTCGAACGGCGTCGACCGCGAGAAGCTCGCCGGCTTCGAGTCGCTGGAGGACGAGTACCGCGAGCGCTACGATCTGTCCCCGCCGACCGTCTTCCTCGTCGGGCACGTGATCAAGCGGAAGGGGTTGGAGACGTTCGTCGACCTCGCCCGCGAACTACCCGACATCGACTTCGCGTGGTTCGGGCCGCTCGACCTCTCCTTAAAAGGCCGCGAGACCACCCGGCTCATCGAGGAGTCGCCAGAGAACTGCACGTTCACCGGGTTCGTCGACGACATTCGGGGCGCGTTCGCCGCCGGCGACGTGTTCCTGTTCCCGACCCACGAGGAGAACGAGGGGATCGCGCTACTGGAGGCGATGACCGCCGGCAAGGCGGTCGTCGTCCGCGACATCGAGACGTTCTCGTGGCTCGACCACGACGAGGACTGCTTAAAAGTCGATCCCGCCGCCGCGGACGACGAGACCGAGGCGTTCGCCGACGCGATACGTCGCCTGACGGATCCCACGCTCCGAGAGCGACTCGGGTCGAACGCGGCCGCGCGCAGCGAGTCGTTCTCCCTCGACGCGATCGCCGAGCGGTACCGGTCGCTGTACGAGTCGGTGTGAGCCGTCGTCGGTAGCTCCTGATTGTCGACCGCGACCGGCACGCGCCCGCTCGGGACGCAGTCTGGCTCTCACTTCGACGACTTACTTCGACAACTCACTTCGAGACGGGAAACACCGTGAGGTCGCTCGCCGCGGCGGCAACGGTCACGCGATCGGCCTCACCGAGCCCGTCGCGATGCCGCTCGACGGTCACCTCCTCGCCGGAGTCGACCTCGACGCGGACGTCGTAGCGGCGTCCCACGTCACGAACGTGTGTTACCGTCCCTCGCATCTCGATCGTTTTCGTTCGGTTGTCGGACCGCTCCCCATCAGCCGACGCGTCCGATCGATCTGGCGCGGTACCGGCGTCGTTCGACCTCCTATTGGACAGCGTCGCGGGGTTGACCGTCAGGTCGCCCGGTCGGATGTGCACGATGGCTCGAGGCGCGTCGGCAACCTCGCCCGGTACGGCGTCGAGATCGACTTCGGTCCCGCCGATCCTCATCGCCGTCGACCCGTCGCCGTCGACAGTCGCCGAGAGCTCGTTCGAGCGCCCGAGAAACGACGCGACGAAGCGGGCCGGCGGCGATTCGTAGAGTTGCCGAGGTGCTCCAGCCGCGACGATCGCCCCATCGCGGAGGACGACGAGCCGGTCCGCGACCGACATCGCGTCCTCCTGATCGTGGGTGACGAACAGCGTCGTCACGCCGGTCTGCCGCTGGATGCGGACGATCTCCTCGCGGAGTCGCGCTCTGAGCCCCTTGTCGAGCGCCGACAACGGCTCGTCGAGCAGGAGGACGTCCGGTTCGGGAGCGAGGGCGCGGGCGAGTTCGACGCGGCGGGCCTCGCCCCCGCTCAGTGACTCCGGAGACGCATCACGTCGGTCGGCGAGTTCGACCAGTTCGAGGTACCGGTCGACACGCTGGCTCACTCGGTCTGCCGTGAGATCTCCGCTTTGCAGTCCGTACGCGACGTTCTCGCCGACGGTCATGTGCGGGTACAGCGTCGATCGCTGAAAGACGATCCCGACGTTCCGGTCCTCCGGCGGGACACCGGTGACATCGGCCCCGCGGAGTGATACTTGACCGGCCGTCGGGTCGAGGTGCCCGGCGATCGCTTGGACGACGGTCGTCTTCCCGCAGCCGCTCGGCCCGAGCAGCGCGACGAGCTCTCCATCGTTGAGGGCGAGCGACACGTCGTCGAGGGCACGCTCGCTCCTGTACCGATGACTCAGTCCGTCGAGTTCGAGGGTCATCGCTCCACCACGGTCGGAACCCCGGCGAACCGTTGTACCGTGACGACCACGACGAGCGTGATCGCCAGCAGGGCGAGCGCGAGCGGGACGATCGCGTCGATACCGCCGGCGATGAAGTCGACCCAGATGCGCGTCGGCATCGTCCGAGGGTTGTACGCGACCATCATCGTGGCGCCGAACTCGCCGATGGCTCGCGCGAACGTGAGTACGACGCCGGCGACGATCGCTCGGCTCGCGAGGGGAAGCGACACGCGTCTGAAGGTGGCTAACGGCCCGTATCCGAGCGATCGGGACGCCTGTTCGAGGCGCTCGTCGACGGCGCCGAACCCGGCGCGAGCGGTGATCACCACGAACGGCGCGGCGACGAACGTCTGTGCAAGGACGACGCCGAGGAGACTGTCCGTCAGCGGTACTCCGACGCGCGTCGCGGCGGCCCCGATCGGCGTGAACCGGCCCACCACGCTGAGCAGCATCGCCCCGCCGACGACCGGTGGGACGACGAGCGGGAGCACGACGAGCGCCTCGATGAGCCGCTTCCCCGGGAACGTCTCGCGAGCGAGGACGTACGCGAGTGGAACGCCGAGGACGGTCGCGATCGCGGTGGCGACCGGCGCGGTGAGAAGCGAGTTCCGGACCGCCGTCCGGCTCGCTGTCTGGGAGAGGGTCTCGGCGACGGGAACCGATCCGGTTCTGCCGAGAAACACCACGAAGGGGAGCGCGAAGTAGACGAGCAGGATTCCCCCGAGGACGCCGAAGACCAACAGCGGCGACAGTCGCCGAGATCTCGTGGCCGAGCGGGTCGCATCGACGAGACTCATCCGTCCGTCACCTCGGCGGGAACGTCGCCGTGAGTCCTCGGGAATCCCGCCGTCTCGAACCCGTTCTCGCGGAGGAGATCGCTGGCGTTCGCGAGGAACCGGACGAACTTGCGTCCGGCGTCCGGTGAATCTGCGCTCTCGAGGGCCGTCGCGTTGTACACGATCGGCGCACCGGTCGCCGTGTACCCCCCGTCCGTCGTGTACGAGGCCTCGGCGTAGCGATCGGCGTACTCCGGGTTCGAGAAATCGTACGCCTCCGGGAACGGGTGAAACGGAAGCCCGTGGTCCGCGGCCATGTTCCGGTAGACGACCGCGGCGGCGCGGTTTCCCGTTTCGACGCCGGCGAGCAACTGCGGCTCCTGCGGTTCCCGATAGGCGGCGTCGGTGACGGCCTCGGCGAAGCCGTCGAGTCCGTGTTCCCGCTCTGCCAGTCGAAACGCGTGGATGGCACGGTATCCGAGGGGGTCGAGGTCGGGGTCGCTTATCGCGAGGGCACCGGGGTCGGCATCACGGGCGACTTCGTACCACGGATCGCCCGCCTCGAGGCGTTCCCCGAACCGCGTGTCGGAGGCGTAGGCGATCCCAACGGCGTTGGACGCGATCGAGACATCCCACGTGGTATGCGTGTCGTAGAGCCGGTCGCGCAAGAGGCCGGCGTCCGCGCTCACGACAACATCGGGGTACTTCCGGCCGTCGCTTACCATCCGCATCACCGCGTTTGTGCCGTAGTATTCCGCGTGGCAGGCGATCCCCGTCTCGGCTTCGAACTGCCCCCCGACGTGATCGTCGAGGACGACCGCGAGGCTCCCGGCGGCGAGGACCGAGACGGATTCGTCGTCGCCGAGACAGCCGGCGATCCCGAGTCCACTCCCGGCAGAGAGCGCCGCGAGGACCGACCGTCGGGAACGCGATTGCATGTAGAATGCTTCAGCTACCAGCGGGATATAACCTACTCTCGTTACTATCTTCTGAGATGTAATGCTTTAGACTTACATCATCAACAAAATCCACGTCACGTGCTATCGAGTCCGATTACGGCAACGAGTCGGACGGCCATCGACCGCCGATCGAAGTCCTGAGACTGTCCCGTGTGACTACGGCTCCGGTTCGAGTTCGGCGGCACCGTCGGCGTGCGAGCGTCGCCGCTCTCGACCGACCTGATCCATCGTCCGATCGGCGAGTTCGCGGAACGCCTGCGCTGGCTCCTCGCTCTTCTACAGCGACCGCGAGCCGTCGAGCGCGACGAGGACGGCGTTCGCGCGCGGCGTGGCTCGGTACATCCGCCACTTCCCCTCCTTCCGGCGCGTAACGAGACCGGCGTCGGTGAGCTTCGAGAGGGCGTGGCTGATCGCACTGTCGCTCACGTCCAGAAGCGGCGAGAGCTCGCAGACGCACAATTCGTCGCCGTCGGCCGCATGAAGCATCCGAACGATCTTGTACCGCGTCTCGTTCCCGAGCGCCGACAGCAACTCGACGTCGGGACGGCGACCGACGTTGATGGCGCGGGCCACGCTGACGCCGACGGTGCGACCGACTTCGACGCGGTGGCGGACGCCGACGCGGTCGTCGACCAACTGACGCCGGGCGAGGAGACGCAGTACCTTTTCTTCACCGGGAAAGGCGGTGTCGGGAAGAGCACGGTCGCCTCAACGGCGGCGACGAAGCTCGCCGAAGCGGGCCACGAAACGCTCGTCGTTACGACCGATCCGGCCGCACACTTGGAGGACATCTTCGGCGAGCCCGTGGGCCACGAGCCGACTTCGGTCGGGCAGGACAACCTCGACGCGGCCCGGATCGACCAGGAGAAGGCGCTCGCCGAGTACCGTGAGCAGGTCCTCGACCACGTCACGGAGATGTACGAGGAGAAGGAGAACACGCAGATCGACGTCGACGCTGCGATCGCGAACGTTGAAGAGGAACTGGAGTCTCCCTGTGCCGAGGAGATGGCCGCCCTCGAGAAGTTCGTGAGCTACTTCGACGAGGACGGCTACGACGTGGTCGTCTTCGACACGGCCCCGACGGGGCACACCCTTCGGCTGCTCGAACTCCCGTCCGACTGGAAGGGGTTCATGGACCTCGGCTCGCTGACGAAGGGTGCCGCGCCCGCGAAGGGCGACCAGTATGACGAGGTCATCGAGACGATGAAAGATCCCAACCAAAGTACCTTCGCGTTCGTGATGTACCCCGAGTACACCCCCATGATGGAGGCGTACCGGGCCGCCGCCGACCTCGAAGACCAAGTCGGCATCGAGACTTCGTTGGTCGTCGCCAACTATCTCCTTCCCGAGGAGTACGGCAACAACGCCTTCTTCGCGAATCGGCGCGCTCAGCAGGCGAAGTACCTCGACGAGATCCGCGATCGGTTCGACGCGCCGCTCATGTTGGCGCCACTCCGGCAAGACGAGCCGATCGGACTCGACGAGCAGAGCGCATTCGGCGAGGAGATCACTGGGCTGGCGGACATCGCTGAGGCGGATGCGCCGGAGGTGACTCCCTCATGAGCGACGCACAGGACGCGGACGATATGGCCGAGGGTAACACCAGCGCATCTGTCGAGGAGGACGTGGAAGCGAACGTCGAGACGGCGCTCCGCGAGTTCCTCGACGCCCTCGGCGAGTCGGAGACGTACCGGCGGTTCGTCGAGGCCGATGAGGCGTTACAGGACGACAGCGACGCGATGGCGCTACTCCGCGAGTACCAGCGGAAGCAACAGCAGATGCAACGCGGCGGCTTCGACGAGTCGGTGATGGCGGAGCTGAAACAGCTCCAGACGGAGCTGTCCAGCAACGAGACGATCCAGCGTCAGCAGGCCGCACAGACAGAACTGGTCGAGGTCCTCCAGCGGACGAACGACGCGGTCAGCGACGAGATCGACGAGGAGTTCGCGCGATCAACCGGGGGTGGTTGCTGTTGAGCGCCTCCGATCAGGACGCCGTCGAGAGCGAGGTCACAGACGACGAGATCGTCGCGGTCGCCGAGGCGCTCAGCGAGGAACTCGCGGCGGCGAAGGAGTCGTCGTCGGAGTTCGCGTTCACGACGATGGTAATGCAGTGTAACGACGCGATCAGCGACGAAACCGGAATCGACTACGGCAGCGTCTGTGGCGCCGACGACAACGGCTGCTGTTAGCGGCGTTCGGTAGGGCTGTGCCGGCTGACTACCCTCCCAATCGCGTCACTCCGCGGACGGCGTCTCCGACAGGAGTTCGTCGAACAGTGCGACGACTCGCCCTTCGATCTCGTCACGGATCGCACGAACCTCTTCGATCGGACGGCCGTGAGGGTCGTCGAGCCCCCAATCGCGATTCTCCCCGTTCCACGTCGCCGGGCACACGTCCGACGCCGAACAACCCATCGTGACGACGAGATCGACCGCCTGTAGCTCGTCGGGCGTCACCTCTCGTGGCGTTCGGTCGCTGAGGTCGATGTCCAGCTCTCCCATCGCCTCGACCACGACGTTGTGGACGTGATCGGCCGGCCGCGTCCCACCAGTGACAATCTCGATCCGATCGCCCACGTCGCGACGGTCGCGCTCGCGCTCGGCGAACGCGGCTGCCATCTGGCTCCGTCCCGCGTTCTGAACGCAGACGAACGCGATCCGGTGGTCTGTCTGCTCGCTGTGTCGGGTCACAACCCGTTGTGCGGGAGGTACGGCTATAGTCGTTGCTTCAAAGCGGTATTGAGTGCTGTAGTGCGGTATTGTGAGGGTCTGCCGAGTGGAAATTCTGTATTGCGATATGCGGTTTATACGTCCGATTTCGAGTACTCTTGTGTTGTCTCAAATACGACCTAATTCTCACCAACTCCGGAACGATTACCCCATATGCACTCGCAAGAGTCGGACATGACCGACTCCGACTGGAGCGACTGGCTGCCGCGCGCAGTGGCGGACGCCGACCCCGACACGGTGGCGCTGTGGTACCTCGGCTGCAACGGCTTCGCGATCAAGGGGAGCGAGGGCACTGTTCTCTGGATCGACCCGTACGTCGGGACCGGCGACCCGCCGCGCACGGTCCGGATGATCCCGGTCCCGTTCGACCCCGACGACATCG
This sequence comes from Halorubrum lacusprofundi ATCC 49239, assembly GCF_000022205.1. Taxonomy (NCBI): domain Archaea; kingdom Methanobacteriati; phylum Methanobacteriota; class Halobacteria; order Halobacteriales; family Haloferacaceae; genus Halorubrum; species Halorubrum lacusprofundi. The sequence goes on along the minus strand of NC_012029.1, from coordinate 1,232,118 downwards.
ACGAGGCGGACGCGGTGCTGGCGACCCACGAGCATACGGATCACGTCCACGGTCCCTCACAGGCGCCGATCCTCGCAAACACCGACGCCGACTTCGTCGCGCCCGACGACTCGCTCGCGGTCGCCCGCGAGGAGGAGCGGTGGACGGAGGAGTGGGAGGTCGACGAGGAGGCGTTCCTCGAAGTGACCGAGGGCGACGAGCTGAAGATCGGCGAGTTCACCGTACACGTCGTTGAAACGGAGGACGCGGACGCGACGCACCCGGTCGGATACGTGATCGAACACGATTCGGGTACCCTGTTCCACGCCGGTGACAGCAAGCCCTCGGCGTCGTTCCCGGCGCTGGCCGACGAGTTCGACATCGACCTCGGAATCTTAGCGTTCGGGTCCGTCGGCAGGGTCCCGGACAAGGAGACGGGCGAACCGGTCGAAACGAAGTGGTACAGCGACGAAAACGAGATCGCGGCGGCCGCCGAGGACCTCGCGCTCGACCGACTCATCCCGACTCACTGGGACATGTGGAAGGGGCTGACCGCGGACCCGACCGCGCTCCACGAGCACGTTCGGAGCCGCTCGCACCCGAACCAACTGGAGATAGTCGAGATCGGCGACCGGATCGATCTGTAGAATTTCGGCCTCAGTAGAGCCGATCCGCGTTTTTTCGCCGGCAGGTGGTTATCAACACCGAAACCCGGCCCGTGGAATTTAAGCCCCTGCTCCGGGAGGGTCTCCGTATGAGCGAACGGACGGCAGAAGCGACGACGACCGTCGACGAGGACGGTATTCGCGTCGAGAAGTCCTTCACGGACGACGCGTTCCCCGTACCCGCGGTGATGTACGAGCTCTCCTCGACCCGCGAGGACCCCGTGCGCGTGCGCATCGTCGACCGAATCCCCGAGTCGTTCCCGATGGACCGGATCGGGTTCCACCCGGAGTACGAGAGCGAGAACTGGACCGCCTACAAGGACCACCGCGTCGAGTTCGAGCGCGTCGTCGACCCCGGCGACGAGATCGAGACCGTGTTCGGCATCCGCGACGACGACCCCGACCTCGAGGGCTTCCTCGGAACGCCGGTCATCGAGCACGTCCCGGTCGGCGAGGAGATCGAAGACGTCCTTGGCGCCGGCGACACCGACGCCGTCAGGGAGGTGCTCTCGGGCGACCGCGCGACGCTCCCCGGAATGGAGCAGCCGCTCACGGCCGAGGGCGAGAACTCGGAGCCCGCGGCGGTCGACGACGAACCGACTGCCGAACCGGAAGTGATCGACGACCCCCCGGAAGCCGCCGAAGCCGACGAAGAATCCGAGGACACGGAGTCTCCCGAACCGCGAGAGGTCGTTGCGGGAACCGCAGCGGTCACCTCACACACCGAGGGGCCGGACGCGGACGAACCGGATGCGGGCGAGCCAGCCGTCGACGAGCCGAAAGATGCGACGATCGAGGCCGACGAAGAAGGCGAGTCGGATGAGTCCGCCGAACCGGAGGAGGTCGATCCCGACGCCACCGGGGAGAGCCGCGAACCGATGGACGCAGCGCCCGCCACGGCCCCGGACGAAGGTCTCGCCGCGGCGCTCGCCGCGGAGATCCGCGCAGGCGGAGTAGACGACGCCGACCTCGAAACCCTCCGCTCCGAACTCGACGTGGGCGTTCCCCGAAGCGTCGACGTGCGGATCGCCCGCCTCCAGTCGAGCGTCGCCGATATCGAGGCGTACGCCGACGCGCTCGCGGAGTTCATCGACGGCGAGGGGACCGCCCGCGAGATCCTCGACGACCTCGATGAGAAGGTCGATGCCGTCGAGTCCGAGATGGCTGCAATCGACGACCGGGTCATCTCCGCCGACGCGGACCGGAACGACCTGCGCGAGGAGGTCTCGCGCGTCGACGAGTCGGTGTCGGCCGCGACCGACGAGATTGATGCTGTCAGCGAGCGCGTCGATGGCGTCGACAGCCAGATCGAGGGCGTCGACGACCGGGTCGAAGGCGTGGAGACGGACGTTTCGAACGTCGAGGAGTCGGTCACGAATCTCGACGGAACTGTCGCAGACCTCGGGGATACGGTCGTTAGCGTCGAGGAAACCGTCGACGGGGTCACCGACGATGTGTCTCGACTCGACGACGAGACGACCGGCCTCGACGAGGCGGTCGACGACCTGGGCGACGACGTCGAGACGCTGTACGAGGAGGTCGACGACGCCGCCGCGGGGCTGGAGGCAACCGAGGATCGGGTGGACGACGTGGAGGCCCGGATCGGACGGTTCGACGAGGAATTCGACGACCTCTGGGACGACCTTGCGGAGGTCGACACCCGCCTGACCGACATCGAGGACCGCCTCGGCGAGGACCTCGACGACGTGGAGGCGGAACTCGACGCGATCAACGATCACCTCGAAGAGCTCGAAGCCTTCAGAAAGCGGCTCAACGAGGCTTTCGGTCCATAACGGCGGACCGCGACGACAGCATCGAAATCCCCCCGAGAGAAAAGCGCAACCCGTTTTACCCGCGGTGACCCAGATCCGACAATGAGCGAACCGGTACCGGTCGCCGTGCCGCGGAAAGGCCGACCGCTCGAAGCAGTCCTCGAACGGATCGCGGCCGTCGGCCCCGACGACCGGCTTGACGGGCTTGCGGACCGCGTGAGCAACACGCTCCGGTACGAGAAGGCCGTCACGAAGGGGCGCGTCGACGCCGAAGACGGCCCGTACGAGCGGCTGATCGAGTACTCGGATCCCGACAACCCGCGCCAGCCCGAGTTCACGCTGCTGCGCGACGACCGCGACGGCAAACCCCGACGGATCGTCTTCGACGCGGCCACCGTCGACCTTGGCGAGGTAACGCTGAAGCTCGTCGGCCGTGAGGAGCCGTTCCGAGCGCTCCGAACCCACGAGTTCGCGGTCGGGTTCGACTCCGCCGACCTCGTCTTGGAGGAGGTCGTCGGAATCCGACCGGGCGGCCTCGGACAGATCGCCGACATCAACGAGCGGATCGACCCCGTCGACACCGACGTGCGCGTGGTCAACGGGCTCGGAGACACCGTCTATCACACGTTGATGGGGCGACCGGAGGGAATCGAGCCGGGGACTGACTTCGATCGGGATTTCGTCGCGAAGTACGAGGGGTCGCTGTGTATTTCGCCGCGATACGAACGGCTCGTTACCGCGGTGCTGGGAACAGACGCGCTGGAGGGCGTCGAGTTCGTCTATCCGAACGCGAACGAGGAAGAGGAGGCCGCCATCGCCCGGACTGGACTCGGCGTCTACCTCACGGTCACCGGGTCGACGGCCCGCGAACACGGGCTCGACGTCGGCGAGCACCTGTTCCCGAGCGAAACCGTGCTGATGCGGAACGCCGCCGAACACGACCCAGCCGTCGGGCGCGCGCTCGATGCGATTGCGGTCGAGAAATCGTCCTCCGAGATCCGAGTCTGACTCTCGGCGCTTTCTATAGCGGTATGAGATATACGCGTTTGCGATCGATCGCCCTCAACGCCCCGAAGAGATGTGAGATGAGACGCGTTGTTCTGACTGTTCTGCAGTAGATACCGCACCGTCGATCCCGATGTCTCGATCCGCCTCGACGGAGCCGTGGCAACCGGACCACAGAAAGTGGGTGTCGGTCACTGTACACGCGAGGCGGTGGCTGTCGATCGGATTCGATCGATGACGGTACCGGATGAGACGAACATCGATCGCCAGTGGTCCGGGAAAACCACCCCGACCCCTCGCTGCCACCATCTCGATCGACGTGATACCGCCCGGTACACCACCCGCCGACGAAGGGGGAGAACCGGATCGATCGAATCGACCGGTAGTATTTATATCTGCTTTTCTAGTACTACACTCAGATATATTTGGTACCAGAAAACCATATATTCTACGTCTTCCCCGGCTTTGATAGTACTATAGTACTGTATAAGTGACCTTATCCCGAATTGTGGGATAGATTGAAGATGGCGGCCCGAGAAGCCTCGGACGAGAGATGAGCGACGACCGCCGCTCGGTGAAGACGTATGTCCCCGAAGACCAGAAGGCGATCTGGCAGGATCACGCCGACGATCTGGGGATGTCGCAAAGCGAGTTCGTTAGAACGATGGTACAGGCCGGGAGACGCGGTTTTTCGATCGACGGAGCCGATAACCCTGTCGAACCCGATCCGTCGGGGTCTGACCCCGGGGGTAGCGACCTCGAAAGGCGGGTGGAAGCAGCGCTCTCCGACGGAGTGCTTTCGTGGGAGGAACTCGTCGACGCCGTGTTCGACGACTTCGAGGGACGACTGGAGGGCGCGCTCGATTCGCTCCAGGATCGCAACCGCGTCCGGTACAACGGACGGGAGGGAGGGTACACGCTGATCGATGAGTAGCACGCGAGCCCCCGACGAGGTCGACGACCCGATCGGATACTTCATCGAGGACCTCACCTACCACGGGAAGACCGAACGAACTCGCGACTCCTACGAGCGTGTGCTCCGCCGGTTCGAGTCGTTTCTCGATCACGACATGACGCCGGCGTCGGCTACCCACCGCGACTGCATGGCGTTCGTCCACTCGCTTCGCGGCGACGCGGCCGATAGCACGGTGGCGACGTACGCGGCGTATCTCCACCGGTTCTACGGGTATATGACTGAAGTCGGTGTCTTTGAGGGGAACCCGATGACGCTCGTGATGGAAGAGATGGACGAGACGGTCGATAAGGACCCGGCGCGGCGAGATGTTTCGATCCCCGCGATGCGCGAATTTGTCGCCGGTATTCGGCATCCGCTCCACCGCGCGCTCGTCGTCGCGCTGTTGAAGACCGGAATGCGGGTGGGTGAGCTCTGTAACCTCGATCTCCGCGATCTCGCGATCGACGACGAGGAGGTCAGGGAGACGTTCGCACTGGGAACGCGACCGGCCCTCGCGGACCGGCCGAACTCGCTGTACGTCACACCGGACGCGACGGTGGGCGAGGAGCTGAACGGGGAGGCCCGTACCGCGTCGAACAAGCGCAAGCGCGCCACCGTGATCCCTATCGACGACGAGTTGATGGGGACGCTGAAACGGTGGCTTGCGGTGCGCCCGGACGGTCCCTCCTCGGCGGATCCACTGTTCGTCGGCACCGCGGAGGGATGGGGCGAGCGGCTTGACCCGCAAGCGGTCAGACACGTTGTCGAACGATACGCCCGCGAGGCGGGGTGGTACCGTACGGGTGGCGGTGCCGCCGAGAACGTCACGCCCCACTACTTCCGGCACTTCTTCACGACGCATCTCCGGGACCGGACGGGCGATCGCGGCGTCGTCAAGTACCTACGCGGTGATGTCGCCGACGACGTAATCGACACGTACACCCACAACTGGGGTGATCAGGTCCGCGAGACGTACGAAGCGAACGTGTACCAGCTGTTGAGGTAGCGATTGGGCGCGAGTCGGCTCTAGTACAGTTTCGTCGTCGATAGTACGACGGATTCCGTGTTCGATAGTAGCCAAATAAACCCCATGCCGCTATATCAATAACTCCCCTTCTCGCGATCGACCGGTTCTCCCAATCGGGTGGAGGGGCGCCCTCAGTACCGACGGTTGTGGTGACGACGATGGCTCTACGTCGGTGTCGTCGCGCAGGCGTCGATCTGATTTGTTCACTTCACCAGCGTCGTCGGGATCGTGGTCTCCCAGAGGACGGCTTCAGCGACGCGGTGGCGACATTCACCGCTCTACCGCGTGCGTGAACACGTTCGGGAGAGGACCCAAGCGGGTAGGACGGGGAGGACTGAGTGAGCCGATGTTCGACAACCTCGACACGGACCGGCGGCCGCTGGTTCTCATCTGGGAGGTGACGCAGGCGTGCGGACTCGCCTGCCGCCACTGTCGCGCCGACGCGAAGCCGGCGCGTCACCCCGACGAACTGTCGACCGAGGAGGGGAAGCGGCTCCTCAACGATGCGGCGACGTTCGGGGACGGCCAGCTCGTCGTGCTCTCTGGCGGCGATCCGCTCGCCAGAGACGACCTGCTAGAGCTGGTTTCGTACGGCGACGATCAGGGACTCCGCATGACGATTACCCCCAGCGGGACGCAGTCGCTGACGGCCGACCGGATCGAGGATCTCGCTGACGCCGGGATCCGGCGGATGGCGCTCAGCCTCGACGGCGCGACGCGCGAGAGCCACGACCGGTTCCGGGGCGAAGAGAGCTTCGAGAGCACGCTGGAAGCGGCTGAGGCCGCCTCCGAGGCGGGGCTGCCGCTGCAGATCAACACAACCGTCTGCGCGGAGACGGTCGACGAACTCCCTGCAATCCGTGACCGCGTGCGGGACCTCGGCGCTGTCCTCTGGAGCGTGTTCTTCCTCGTCGCCGTCGGCCGAGGGCGGATCCTGGAGCCGATCGCACCGGAGCGTGCTGAAGATGTGATGGAGTGGCTCCACGGTGTCGCCGAGTCAGAGCCGTTCGGCGTCAAGACGACTGAGGCGCCGTTCTACCGCCGGGTCGGGCTTCAGTCTGACGGCGACGAGGAGGCGACCCGGCGGCGCGGCGGGATCACCGCCGGCCGCGGGTTCGCGTTCGTGAGCCACACCGGAGAGGCGTACCCGTCCGGATTCCTCCCGGAGTCCGCCGGTAACGTCCACGATCGGTCGATCGTCGATATCTACCGGAACGGGGACCTGTTCGAGTCGCTCCGCGAGCCGGACCGGCTGAAGGGGAAGTGCGGTGCCTGCGAGTTCCGCCAAGTATGCGGCGGGAGCCGATCGCGAGCGTTCGCGACGACGGGGGACCCGCTGGAGAGCGATCCGCTCTGCCCGTACGTGCCCGACGGATACGACGGCGAGCTACCGCCGACACTCAAGGACGGATTCGAGGGGTCGACCAGCGCGCCGGACGCCGCGGATTGAGACGGAAACACTGCCGGATTCGACGGACAGCGACGGTGGCATGTGCGGCTCCGCCCTTATAAGGAAGTCCGGGTCGTCGTCACGCGGCGTCAAACTCGCTGACTGACCGCTACGCGGGTGTCGTTGGTGCGTCGGCCGATGCGAGCACGACACCGAACCCGCGAAGAGTCCCTGCCGACGTGTAACTGGCGACGACGGTCGTTGTGGCTGTGAACGTACTCCCGTCGTCTCGCTGGAACTTCAGATTTGCCGTGACTTCCGTCTCGGCTTCGGCAGCCTCGGTGAGCTCTTCTGCACGCTGTTTGCCGGCTGGGTCTCCGGAAAGGTGTGCCCCGAGATGTGTCCCGAGACTGGCTTCGATCGAATACCCCAGCACGTCTTCAACCCGGTCGTTCCAGCGGGTCACGTAGCCCTCGTGGTCGAGGGTATAGAACGCGCTCTCGTCTTCCCCCTCGAAGAGGAAGTAAAACTCTCCGTGTTGTGTCGACGCAGTCGTCCGCTCTCCGGTAATATCTTGGGCTGTACAGACGATGCTTCCGCTCTCGGTTGCCGCTAGCCGGTGATCCGTGATACGCCGGTCTCCCTGCTTCGTGACGCGGACGGTTTCCCCGCTCCAGTACGCATTAACCGGGGCCCTCACAATATGGACCGCTGGCTTGGGGAACGTTGCCTACGGAAAGTTGTCCAAGAAGCGCAATAAACAACGGATTGTATTACGGGTGGGTAATGACACCAACTCGTCAAATGGGGAAAGTGATGAAAGCGACCCCATTGAACTCATCCGGAAGCTCAAGCAACTTAATGACGAAGGACTGATAACTAATGCTGAGTTTGAGGAAAAGAGACAAAAATTGTTAGACAGTCTATAGATGCTTCCACCATTGGTAGGCATAATACAATCTTGATATTATCGGCATTTTGTGCGCTTGACTCCACGCGATAACCTTTGACAAGAGCCTTCTCACTCATATTGACTCGCTCCCCGGTCACGTCCTTGGGCTGTCCCGCGTTCCGTGCCGCCGTGACGTAGCCCAGACTCAGGGCGAGCGGGCTGACCGGGCCGGGACACTTGCACGAGGCGTTCCAAGAGATAGCCTCGCACTCTACGAGATTCCGGTCAGGAGAGGCGGAGTTCCTCATCTTAGGGCTCCCGACAACAGGACCGAACGACAAAAAACGCCTTCTAATTCGAACCTCAAACTGTTTTGCCGAAATATATCTCTCCGAGCTGCGCTTCTTGTTTGGTATGGACGGAGGGTGTCATAGAAAGCGTCACACACGAAGACGCAGGATGTTGGAACTGTGTCTACGAGCGCCAGCATCCTGCAAGAGGAGACTTCTATCGACGAGTTCTTCAATGTAATGGCGACCGAGACGCTCGCGTTGTTCGAGCATCTTGAGTTCGACTTTCTCGAAGAATTCGATGTGTTCGCCCCCGCTCGCCGGGGGCGAACACGAGATCATCACCCACCAGCACTCTTCCGAGCGTTCCTGCACTGCTACTACAAGAACGTCTACGGCATCCGTCCAGTCACGCGAGAACTCCAGAACACGGTCGTCTGGCTCAGCTGTGGCTTCGATCGACCGCCGTCGAGAGACGCGGTCGATCGCTTCCTCACCGACCTCGAACACGTCGTCGACGAGGTCTTCGACCGCCTCGTCGAGCAGGCCGCCTGCCGCGGCCTGCTCGACTTGACCTACTCCATCGATTCCACCGACGTGAGGACGATGCCCGCCGACCAAGACGCGTCGAAAGGCTACGATCCAACCGCCGAAGAGTACTACCACGGCTACGGCTGTACGATCGTCTCGACCGGGCAAAAGATCCCGATTGCCGCGGAGTTCACCGAGAGCAAGCAAGCGCCAGAGGAGACGGCGATGCGCGTCACGTGTGACGCGCTCGCCGTCGAGAAACCGATCTGGATGCTTGGAGACAGCGCCTACGACACGCTCGGCTGGCACGACCACCTGCTGGCCGCAGGGGTCGTGCCAGTCGCTCCGTACAACGCACGAAACACCGACGATCCGAAAGACATCGAGTACAGGGTCGAAGCCCGCATCGACGAACACAGCGAGGACGTTCAGCTGAAGCAATCGACGCTAGACGAGACGTACAACCGCCGGAGTGGAGTCGAACGAACCAACGACGCCGTCAAGGACTGCGGCCTCGGGCACGTTCGCGCCCGAGGCCGCGTCCACGCACGAGCACAAGTGTTCCTCGCGCTGTGCCTTCGTCTCGTTATTGCGATCACCAACGACGAACGCGGAGACAATCCAGGAAGCACCGTCATCACGCTATGAGAACTATTCTATGACACCCTCATGGACGGTCAATATTGTCTGCTTTCCGAACGTTCCGAGCGCGAATCGTCCGTCAACAGCACCCGCACTAACTACAAGCAATAATTGCCAAAAGTGGAACCCGGTTCACCGCAACACGGCGTCGGGGTGCAATCGATGAGGGGTACAAGTCAATTCTTGATATCCCGAAACTTCTTTATAAGTCACCCGCTAAGACCCTTCTGTTCGGCACGCTCAGCGGTTGAGGAACAAGGTAGTGGGGCCGGAGGGATTTGAACCCCCGATCGACTGATATCTCCGGCGCGCCTCGGAACTCCAGAGGGTCGTCAACACGACCGATGATCAGTCGGCCGCTCGGTATATCAGTCTGGAGTGTCGTCCCGGGCGCAAGCCTCTGGAGTCAGTCGCCATGCCTGGCTTGGCCACAGCCCCGCGTGATCTCGCATCAGGTGCTTGCCGAAACGCGGATAAAGGGGTTTCGATCGCGAACGATCGGGCGACGGGGCGGTGGATCGGGATGGGGAGGAGACAGCGACGTCGCGAGGTCACTCCTCCCGATCGTCGGCGCTCCAGTCGCACTCCTGGCATTTGTAGCCGGTGATAAACTCGGTCACGCTCGGCATATACCCGACGGAGATGACGTCGCCGCCGCACTCCGGGCAGTCGCGGTCGGCATTCGTGATCGATTCGGCTTCGAGGATTGAATCGCCCTCGATCAGCTCCGCGAGCTTCTCGGGAGTTACCATCCGCCCCTGCACGACGCGATTGGACATACCCGCCGTTTACCGCCGAGTACCTAAACCCCGGCGACACGTGGAGACAGAGACAGCCACTTCCCTTTCTCAGATCCCGGGTCCGCCTCCGCTGCTACAGCCAGGGCGCCCGGGAGTCGTCATCCGCAAAGGGGTCAGTGTCGTCCGCGTCGTCGCTCCTTCCAGAGGGATCGCCGCCGTTGGCGATCACCGCCACGTCGTCGTCGACGATGGGGGCGGGCGCGGTCGGCGCGTCGAGCGGCGGCTCGGTCGGCTCCGTGTCCCCGTCGCGTTCTGCGTCGTCGTCAGTCACGATCCCGTCGTCGATCTCGTCCGCGTCGTCGATGTCTGGGGCGTCATCGCCGTCGGGGTCGTCGCCGGCCCCGTCATCCGCGGAATCGCCGGCCGGCCCGGCGTTCGGATCGTAGGCGAACAGGGTCGTCACGCCGAGTACCGCCAGCGCGATGGGCGCTTCGGTCTGCATGATATCGAAGGGACCGAGCAGGATCGGCAGTGCGAGTACGCCCAGCGCGACGGCCGAGCCGAACCGGAACCGATCGATGTCCACGCGCCCGCGGAGATGCGGCGACAGCAGCGCGATCGCCAACGCGAACGCGACACCGACACCGGCCGCGGCGGCGCCGTTGAGCACGTACTCCGGGGAGGTTCGAAGGGCGAACCCCGACGGCTCGAAGCTGGCGACAAGTCCGAGCGAGATGATGACACCGGGGCTGGGCAGGTACTCGCCGATCTCCGAGCTCGCGGTTTTGGCGGCGATCGTGAGGATCACCAGTCCGGCGAAGCGCTCGAAGACGAGGAGGTTCAGGAATTCCCTGAACGTGGGGGCGAATGCGGCCTCCAGTGCGGCGAGCGGGATGATGATCGCGCCGATCAGCAGCACGGATCCGGCCATCTGCCGGCGGCTGCCGTCCATCTCCGCGAGGATCACTGCGGCGGTCGCGGAGCCACCGAAGATGAGGATGCCCGTCTCGATCACGCCCGTCGCGGTCGTCAGGACGCCGGCGACGACTAAGGCGGGAAAGATTCCGTCGACGAGCGGCAGCACCATCACGGTCGCGAGCAGCTTCGTCGCGCTGCCCACCCGCTGCTCCAGTCGGAGAGCGACTGGATGACGAGAGACGCTCATTCAGGGGCGATAACCCTGACCAACGGGTACACGGTAGGAAGCGGGCGACCCGTGATAGCCGAGGGTCCGGCGTACGGAGTCGAATCCGCGAGCGGCCCGACGAGTCCATGTAAAGGGTTTACGCGGACTGCCGGCTGTAAAGCGGGTGCCGAGGTTGAGAATCGGCTGACCGGCGATGCGCGTGTTCACGGGACTGTCGGAGTCCATACCTCATATATGCGTTTCGGTTGCGTTAAAGGTTGTGTGAGGTGTGTCCGCACGGAACGAAAGATCAGCAGACAACATTTATATACCCATCGTAGATGTGCCGGATGAACGACGGAACTGGTGACAATTTGTCGGAGATACCTCGGTCGCAATAGCTAATTCGTGTACGATCGTTTCGAGAGCGAGCAAGCGAACCACGAACGGCGATCGTATCGCGTGAATTCGGCAGTTATGCGAACGAGCGATCGGTTCTACCCTTGTCCAGACACTGCTCGTCGATGTCGCTGGTGGCGTGTCGAACAAACAGTGACTCCGGACGCCGAGACCTTGACACACAAACCGACGCCGATCCGTTATTGATCCACAAAGCTGCATATTGCGTGAATCTGGATGACAACGACGTACACGTCTGTGCTGACTCGCAACGCTTTTTATCGGCCACTCATGACGGTTTATATGGCGACAGACTCCGGTCGATTCTCAGCGAAACTCGACGTCCCGGAAGCGTTAACGTTCGACGACGTACTCTTAAAGCCCAAAGAGAGCCGTGTCGAGCCCGACGACGCGGACCTCTCCGCGCGCGTCTCGAAGAACGTCGAACTGACCGTCCCGGTCCTCTCTGCAGCGATGGACACCGTCACCGAGAGCGACCTCGCGATTGCGATGGCCCGCGAGGGCGGGCTCGGCGTCCTTCACCGTAACATGACCGTCGAAGAGACAGCTGAAGAGGTCGAGCGCATCAAGCGCGCACACGAGCTCGTCATTCGCCGGGAGGACGTCGTGACCGTCTCGCCCGACGACACGGTCCGCGAGGCCGACGCCGTGATGGAGCGTCAGGGCGTCTCCGGCGCCCCGGTCGTCGACGAGGACGACGCAGTTTTGGGGATCATCTCGGGCACTGACATCCGTCCGTACCTGGAAGTCGGCGAGGACGACGCCGTCAGCGAGGCCATGACCGACGAGGTCATCACCGCGCCGGAGAACGTCGAGGCGCGCGAGGCGTTAGAGCTGATGTACGACCACAAGATCGAGCGCGTCCCGATCGTGGACGGGGACGACGGACTCGTCGGTCTCGTCACGATGCAGGGAATCCTCCAGCGCCGCGAGCACGAGGAGGCCGCCCGCGACGAGGACGGACGCCTGCTCGCCGGCGTCGCGGTCGGTCCGTTCGAGGAGGAGCGTGCCGTCGCGGCCGACGGAGCCGACGTCGACGTGATCTTCATCGACTGCGCGCACGCCCACAACCTCAACGTACTCGACTCGGCGCGGGCGATCAAAGAGACCGTCGAGGCCGACGTGGTCGTCGGCAACGTCGGGACGCGAGAGGCGGCCGAGGCCGCCGTCGACTTCGCAGACGGGCTGAAGGTCGGTATCGGGCCGGGGTCGATCTGCACCACCCGCGTGGTGAGCGGCGCGGGGATGCCCCAGATGACCGCGGTCTCGCAGGTGGCCGATGTGGCCGCCGAACACGGCGTCCCGGTGATCGCCGACGGCGGGATTCGCTACTCCGGCGACGCCATCAAGGCGCTCGCCGCGGGCGCAAGCGCGGTCATGCTCGGCTCCTACTTCGCTGGCACCGACGAGGCACCGGGCCGCGTCATCACGATGCAGGGGAAGAAGTACAAGCAGTACCGCGGGATGGGCTCGGTCGGCGCGATGAAGTCCGGCGGCGGCGACCGCTACCTCAAAGAGGAGGACGAAGACGAGGAGTTCGTCCCGGAGGGCGTCGAGGCCGCGACCCCCTACAAGGGGAGCCTCGCCTCCGAACTCCACCAGCTCACGGGCGGCATGTGCTCCGGGATGGGGTACGTCGGCGCCGAGACGATCCCGGAGCTCCACGATCGCGCCGAGTTCATCCGCGTCTCCAGCGCCGGACAGACTGAGGGACACCCCCACGACGTGATGATCACCGACGAGGCGCCGAACTACAGCCCGAACGAGTGACGCCGCGGTAGCGGGGCCGGATCACGAATCCGCGCCGATCCCGCGTCGAGTCTAACCCGATCCGAAACCGGTGACGTGAACCCGAAGAGGTATTTTAATATAGTCCGCGCAGAGACGAAACGTGTGAGCGAACACGTCGTCGCTCCGAGAATCCATGAGTGAGCAACCGCCGCTGGTCCTCGTGGTGGAGGACGAACCCGACCTGGCCGACCTGTACGCCGCGTGGCTCGGCGACGAGTATCGCGTCCGGACCGCGTACGGCGGCCAGGAGGCGTTAGACGAACTCGACGAGGCCGACGACGAGGTCGACGCGATCCTGTTGGACCGGCGGATGCCGGGGCTTTCCGGGGACGAGGTTCTCGCCGCGGTCCGCGAGCGCGGCATCGACTGTCGCGTCGCGATGGTGACCGCGGTTAAGCCCGACTTCGACATCCTGAAGATGGGTTTCGACGACTACCTCGTGAAACCGGTCACCAGCGACACCCTCCGCGAGACGGTCGAGGGGCTCCTCCGGCGCGGCGAGTACGACACCGAGATGCAGGAGCTGTTCTCGCTGACCTCGAAGAAGGCGATGCTGGAGACCGAAAAGAGCGCCACCGAGCTCGCAGACAACGAGGAGTACCAGCGCCTCACCGACCGGATCGAGGAACTCCGGTCGGAGGCCGACCAGTCGCTGGAGGCGGTGACCGAAGACGACGACGACTTTGAGAAGCTGTTTCAGGAGTTCGACACCGATGCCGATGTCGACACCGACGAGTGACGCCGACGAGTGACGCCAACACCGACGCCGGCGGATAACGACGTTCCGCGCGACTTTTTAAGTGTGATCCCGTCGAACCCGCAAATCAAATGCGCGTTCGCGATCTCCCGCTCTCGGAGCAGTTCGTCGATCACTTCGCCGAACAGGGGATCCGCGAACTGTACCCGCCGCAGGCGGCCGCGGTCGACGCCGGCGTCTGCGAGAGCGAGAACGTCGTCGCGGCGGTGCCGACCGCCTCCGGAAAGACGTTTATTGCCGAGCTAGCGCTGCTGACCGCCGACGGACCCGGGCTGTACGTCTGTCCACTCCGCGCGCTCGCCCGCGAGAAGTACGAGGCGTTCGCGGCGTTGCCGGGCGTCGACGCCGCTATCTCGACCGGCGACTTCGACGCGTCGGGCGAGGCGCTCGCGGGCAACGACGTGGTGGTCGCCACGAGCGAGAAGGTCGATTCCGCGATCCGCAACGGCGCGTCGTGGGTCGACGACCTCGCCTGCGTCGCCGTCGACGAGGTCCACCTCCTCGGCGCTGAGCGGCGCGGCCCGACCCTCGAAGTGACTCTCGCGACGCTCCGCCGACGGAACCCCGAGCTACAGGTCGTCGCGCTGTCGGCGACCGTCGATAACCCGGAGGCGATCGCGGAGTGGCTGAACGCGACTCTCGTGAAATCCGAGTGGCGCCCCGTCGACCTTCGCACCGGAGTCGCCGTCGATGGGGACGTGACGTTCGACGACGGAACGACGATGACGGTCGATGTCGGGAGCGTCGCTGTGGACGGGAGCGGCGACGGGGACGACGGCGACAGCGGTGACGCAGACGATCCCCCCGACGACACCGAGATCACCGCCGCCCTCGTCGCCGACGCCGTCGATCAGGGCGGACAGTGTCTCGCATTCGTTCGGTCGCGGACTGAGGCGGTCGGGCTGGCCGAGCGGCTCGCGGCCGACGGGCTCGCCGAGCGGCTGGGGGTGGAGTCGGCCGCCGCGGCCGCGGGCGACGAGGCCGCCGACGTGGACGGCACCGCCACCGGCCGCCAGCTAGCCGACTGCCTGCGGTCCGGCGTCGCGTTCCACCACGCCGGACTCCGGGCCGGCCACCGGACGGTCGTCGAGGAAGCGTTCCGCGACCGTGAGGTCGCCTGTATCTGCGCGACACCGACGCTGGCCGCCGGCATCAATGTCCCCGCGCGGCGGGTCGTGGTCCGCGACCAGAAGCGGTACGCGGGGTCGGGGATGGAGTGGCTCCCTACGCTGGAGGTCCACCAGATGTGCGGGCGCGCCGGGCGTCCGGGGTTGGATCCGTACGGGGAGGCCGTGCTCGTTGGGAACCGGGACACCGAGGGCGACCTCGTCGAACGGTACCTCGACGGGGAACCGGAGGCGGTCGAGTCGAAACTCGCCGACCCGGCGTCGCTGCGGACCCACGTCCTCTCGGCGGTCGCGACCGGGTTCGCGGAGACGGAGGCCGAGATCCTCGATGTGTTCGAGGGGACGTTTTACGCCCGGGAGGCCGGCGCCGGTGGGCTGGCCGACGCCGTCGGCGTCGCGGTCGACGACCTCGCGGCGGCCGAGCTGGTCCGCCGGGAGACGGGCGGGGTCGAGGCGTACCGGCTTGTCGCCACGCCGGTCGGGGAGACGGCCTCGAAGCAGTACGTTAGGCCGGAGACCGCCGAACGGATCGTCTCCGGGCTCCGGACTGCGGCGGGAATGTCGAACGCGACGACGCTCACCGTTTTCGAGGTGATCTGCGACACGCCCGACATGCAGGACACCTACCTCGGCAACGCAGAGCGTGCTGAAATCTATCGATTCGCGCGGGCGAACGCGGGGACGCTGACGACGGCGATGGACGAGACAGATAATTTCGAGGAGTGGCTGGAGTCGGTGAAGACGGCGCGGATCCTCGACGAGTGGATCGGCGGTGCGACCGTCGAGGAACTGGTGGAGTCGTATCGGATCGGCCCGGGCGACCTCGACTCCCGCGTTGAGCGCGCCGAGTGGCTGTTGAGCGCGGCCGAGGCGCTCGCCGAGACGATCGGCGTGCGCGTACCGGCGATCACGAGGGCGCGCTCGCGACTGTGACGGGCGAGAGAGCGAGAGAGACGGAGAGAGTGGGACGCAGTGAGCGTGCCGGTCAGTCCGCAGGCTCGACGGCCCGGTGGAAGGGAGTCCGCGCGATCGTCTGCCGGAGATCTGCGAGGGAGTCGCGGCCGGCGTCGCCGGCGACGGCCATCACCGCGAACACCTCCTGGCGGGAGATTTTCACGCCGGTTTCGGTGAGCGCGTCCTCGGGACGGGAACTGAGTTCGCGGAGGGTACCGACCGCGAGCAGGTACGGGACGGTCCACGCCTCCATCGTGTTTCCGTTCGAGAGCGGCATCGTCTCTAAGTACGCCTGCGCGTCGTCGAGGAACGACCGGGCGTACTCGGCGGTCCGGCTGACGACGCGGGCGGACGACTCCCGATTCTCCGGGTGGACGACGCGCTCTTGGTCGACCCCCTCGTCGGCGAGCCACTCGGCGGGAAGGTAGACGTTGTTCTCCTCGGTGTAGTCGTCGTACACGTCTTTCGAGACGTTCACGAGTTGGAGGAGGAGTCCGAACTCCTCGGCTGTGTCTCGTAGTTGCCGCGCGCGGTCCTCGGTGACGTCGCCACGGGTGAGCAGGTTCGTGATGAGGTTCCCGACCGTGCCGGCAGCGTAGTAGCAGTACTGCTCTAGTTCGTCGCGGTCGTCGATACGGAGCCCGCCCTCGGTGGCGTGCCGATCGACGAACATCGCCATCCCGTCAACCATTTCCAAGACGGGTGGGACGATCGCGTCGCGGGCCTCGGGCTCGAACTCCGCGAACGTCGCCACGATCGTCGGTACCTCGGCGACGACTTCCCAGTCGTCGTTGCGGTCGGCGGGCGCCGGGAGCCACTCGTCGACCGCGTCGCGGAACGCCACAATGTCGGTGTCGTCGTCGGGGTCGATCGCGCGCCGGTACGTCCGCAACACGTCGCTTTGAGCTTCAGGAGGGATGTGTCCGGCGTCCTCGACGGTATCGGCGACCCGACAGAGGAGGTATCCCACGCAGATATGCGAGGCCATCGGCTCCTCCAACACGTCGACCGTCAGCGCGAAGGTCCGAGAAACGCCCTGAACCGCCTCGTGACACCACGAGAGGTCGGGCTCAGCGGGACCGTGTGCTCGTCCGCTCATTCAGTTACCAACACTTACGGCACAACGCATAAAAAGCCTCGTGGAACGACGGGAGTGCTCACGGAGCCGATCGTGGCTTCGCGGTGTGCGTTTCTACAGGCTGAGCAGGCCGAGTGCCTCGGGGCTTGACCCCGAGGCGGTTCACCCATTCCGTGCTCCGCCCAACACCGGACCCGTGTACAATCGTGTGGAAACGGCTAAGTTTCCGTACGAACACTCACGATCATGGACTTCACTCTCTCCGGAGAGCAGCGTCAGATCCGGGACACAGTCGCGGAGTTCGTCGACGAGGAGGTCGTTCCTCGGGCCGCCGAAATCGACGAGACCGACGAGTTCCCGGCCGACCTGATCGACGAGATGGCCGAGTTGGGACTGATGGGGATGCCGTTCCCGGTCGAGTACGAGGGCGCCGGGCTCGACTACCACAGTTACGCGATCGGACTCGCGGAGATCGCGCGCGGCTCCGGCGGGCTCGGAACGATCGTCGCCGCCCACACGTCGCTCGCGGGCAACATGCTGTACGAGTTCGGCGATGAGCGCCAGAAGGAGACGTATCTCACCGCGCTCAACACCGGCGAGGACATCGGCGCCTTCGCGCTCTCTGAGGCTGAGGCTGGATCTGACGTGCCGGCGATGAGTACCGCCGCGGAGCGCGACGGCGACGGCTACCTCGTAAACGGCGGCAAGCTGTGGATCTCGAACGGCTCCGTCGCCGACACGGTCACGCTGTTCGCGAAGACCGACCCCGACGCGGGCCGAAAGGGAATCTCCTCGTTCGTCGTCCGGCCCGAGGAGGACGACGGATTCATCGTGGAGGGTACGGAGGACAAGCTCGGCGACAAGGGGTGCCCGACCGCCGAGCTCCGGTTTGACGACCTGTGGATCCCCGAGGAGCGCCGGCTCGGTGAGGAGGGCGAGGGGTTCGTGCAGGCGCTGAAGACGCTGAACGGCGGCCGAATCACCATCGCGGCGCGCTCGGTCGGGATCGCGCGGGCCGCGCTCGACGAGGCAAAGTCGTACGCGCAGGAGCGAGAGCAGTTCGACAGCCCGATCGCCGACTTCCAGGCGATCCAGCACAAGCTCGCCGACATGGACACGAAGGCCCGGGCCGCGGAGCTGTTGATGCACGAGGCGGCCGACCTGAAGATACGCGATGAGGACTACATCAAGGAGGCCGCGCAGGCGAAGCTGTACGCTTCCGAGATCTCCCGTGAGGTCGCTAACGAGGGGATCCAGATCCACGGCGGCTACGGCTACACGAAGGACTTCCCCGCGGAGCGGTTCTACCGCGACGCGAAGCTGAACGAGATCTACGAGGGGACCAGTGAAGTCCTGCGGAACACGATCGCTCAAAAGCTCCTCGACGAATAGGGCGACGCGAACGGCGCGACCGCCGCAAGCGACGCCTATTTCTCGGCGTCGTTCGCGTCGTTGTCAGCGCTGTCCGCACCGTCCTCGGCATCGTCAATGTCGTCTTTTTCGTCTCTCTCATCGTTGCCGCTACCTGCCTCTTCAGTTCCGCTTCCGCTCTCTCCGTCCATGTCCGACGGGCTGCGGTCCACCGCGTACTCGCCGGTGTCGATCCGCTCGGCCGGCTCGGAGTAGTCGCGGTCGCTCCCCGAGAAATTGGGGCGGATCACGCCGTCGTCCGGAACATCCGACCGGCTTTCGTCGTCCTCGTCGGAGGTCGTCTCGTCGTCGGCTGTCGGCTCGTCAACACCGGGAGTCGAATCGTCGATCTCACCGGATCCTTCCGCGTCGCCGTCGAACCACTCGAACCGGTCCCGTCGATCGCGGTGCTTCGCAACGGCGACGCGGAGCCGCTCTCGGAGGGTCTCGCGGAGGTCGACCGCCTCGTCGGTCGCGAAGTCGACGGCGGCGGCGTCGTTGCCGGCGATAGAGCTGCTTCCGGCGGTGTCGGCGATGATCGTCGCCACGTCCCAGCGACGCTGGAAGATGGTCCGGGCATCGATGACGTTCTGGATCCGGTAGTACGGGACGACGGTCACCGTGCGGCTCCAGAACCCGTTTCGGGTGAGGAGGTGGTCCTCTCCGAGCCAGTAGCCGCGGTGCTTCCACTTCAGGTGGGCCGCCGGCGGCACGGCGAGCAGGAGTGCGGCCGGAGCGTACCAGGGGGCGCCGGTGCCGAGGAACCAGTCGATCCCGAACGCGACCGCGACGACGACGCCGATGACGAGCGCGTACCGGAACGCGTACCGCCATCGGATCCGCTTGGGCGGGCGGGTAAAGCGCGGGTCGCCGAACGACTCGACCTCGCGCGCCAGCCGGTACACCCGGTCCGTCGTCGCTATCGGGACGGCTGCCTGACTTCCCTGTTCGCCACCCTGTCCGGGGGCGTAGCCGGCGGTCTCGATCGAGAGGCTCGCGTAGCCGAGCGCCCGCTTCGCCGGATTATCAGCGATCCGGAGCGCCTGCACTTTCTCCGTCGGAATCGAACCGCTGTACCGGCGAAACAGCCCGCGCTCGTACCGAAGCTCGTCGCCGGCGCGGGAGAGCCGGAACCCGTAGTAGTTCGAGAAGGCGACCCCCGCGCCGAGCACCCACGACACGAGGAACAGCGCGCCGACGCCGACAATCGCGGTCGCGGTGAGCGCGATCGCCGACGCGTCCGGGACGAAGCTGGAAAGCACCGGGACCGACCCGGAGCCCAAAAACGCCAGCAATCCGATGAGGCGGCCGTCGAACGACAGCGCCCCCACTAAGGCGAGTTCGCCCGGCGAGATCGCGAACAGCTCCTCCTCTGCGGGACCGACCCTGCCCGGCCCGGCGCCCGCCTCACTGCCGGTTCTTCTCCCGGTCTCGTCGCCGGTTCCGGTCTCGGCTCCCGCTCCGGTCTCGCCGTTCGGCCCGGTCGATCCGGCCGACTTGCGGCGCTGGACCTCGCGCTGGAGCCGGGTCGCCTCGTCGGGGGTGACGAAGCGGATCGACCCCTCGGTGCTTGAGCCGCCGGCGGTCTCCAGATCCACCGCAGCGACGCCGAGCGCCCGCTGGATCACGCTCCGGCTCACGTCGACGTTCTGGATCCGGCGGTAGGGGATCTCCCGCTCGCGCCGCGAGATCACGCCGGAAGAGATATCGAGGGTATCCTCGGTCAGCTCGTAGTCGAACCGCCGGTAGTACGCGACCTCGTACGCGATCGCGGCGAGGACGACAGCGCCGACGATGGCGGCCGCGACCGCAAACCCCCAGTCGGGGTTGTTGTTCACGATGAAAAAGAGGAGGACGACGATCCCGGACACTTTCTGGAGCGCACGGTACGGGACCGATTGGGGCGCGAGCTTCACACCGCGTCCTCCCCGTCCGCGCGGATGGCCAGTCGCTTCAGCTCTTCGCGGAGGTCGCTCGCCCCGTCGGGCGTGAGTCCCGGGATTCGGACGTCTGCGCCGCGGGAGCCAGCCGTGTACACCACGCAGGAGGCGAGCCCGACGCCGCGCTCGACGGGACCGCGACGGGAGTCGACGTGCTGAATCCGGACCAGTGGTACCGTCGTCCGGACCTGCGTGATCACGCCGCGGTCGAGGTACAGCGCGTCCTCGCGGATCTCGTAGCTCCAGCGACGGTATCGGAGGAGCGCGTGCCCTACGCCAAGCACGAGGAAGACCGCGCCGGCGACAACCGGTGCCCACTCCGGGAGCCGATTGAGGTATACCCCGCCGGCGAACGGCACCGTCAACACCGCGGCGATGAGAACCGCACGGAGGACCCACACGACCTGAACGCGGGGGTGAAGCGTCTGCATCGTCATCGGCGCACCCCCGGCGTGCATCCGAGTGTCATGCGCCGTCGTTGTCGGCGCCGACGTATAAGTCCGGGCGAAATGGAGGAGGTCCGCAGCGAGAGCCCTCGCTCATTAGATCCCTCTCTAGACACTCGGATTGGCCAGTCTAGCGGCGGTGCCAACACTGAGTCAGGTGGAGAGATACCAGCCGAACAGCAGCGGGGAGACCAGCAGCGCAAACGGGACTGCGATCCACACCTCTCCCGCGAGCACGTTGTACTGCCCGAGTGTGACCGAAACCGGGGTTCCTTCGACGTACCCGACGACGAACTCGAAGCCGACGGTGAGTACCGTCCAGAGAACTCCGATGAGGACGAGTTCGGCCTGCGCGTAGTCGATGGGCGTCCACGAGAAGTAGGCGAACGAAACGAGGAGTATCGCAGCGACCAGTAGCGCCGTGCTCACTACGTGTCCGGTGTGTTCGCCGACACGGGGAATGAGGACGGTTTCTCGAAGGCCGCCGTTAATGACCGCGACGACCGCCATCACCGCCCAGACGCCCAGTGGGTACAGGAACGCGCGTGGTGTGATTGACTCCAGCCCCAACATGATCTCCATCCCGTATTGTCGTCAGTGAGACGAAAAATGTGTCGAGGGTTCGTCACGGGCCGTCTCGATCGCCGCTCGAGTTCGGCCGTGAACGGGCTCACCGACGAGAGCTCGACAACCGTCGCCGCGCAGTCGCCACGTCACCCCTGTATGCGTGTCATTTACTACCAGAGGACATAATTGCCGAAACCGATATCACGTGGGGTCGAGTCGAGCCGATCATGGCAGACGACCCGTTCGAGAACATGCTCGCACAGATGGACCGCGCGGAGGAGTACGCCGACGTGGATCACGGCATCTTCGAGCGGCTCAAACACCCGGAACGTACGCTGAAGGTCACGCTCCCGGTCGAGCTGGACTCCGGCGAGGTCGAGGTGTTCGAGGGGTATCGCTGCCAGTTCGACAGCGCTCGCGGACCTTTTAAAGGCGGCGTCAGATTCCACCCGTCGGTCACACAGCGCGAAGTCGAGGCGCTCGCCGGGTGGATGACGTGGAAGACCGCGCTGGTCGATCTCCCGTACGGCGGCGCGAAGGGAGGCGTCATCTGTGAGCCGAAGGACCTCACTCAGAACGACTTGGAAAGCCTCACCCGGCGGTACACAGAGGGGATCCGCCGGATGATCGGACCCGAGACCGACGTGCCCGCGCCGGACATGAACACGAACCCGCAGACGATGGCGTGGATGATGGACACCTACTCGATGTACGAGGGGCACTCCGTCCCGCAGGTCGTCACCGGGAAGCCGCTGGAGATCGGTGGGACGCCGGGGCGGGTGGAAGCCACCGGCCGCGGCGTCTCCATCGTCACCGAGCGTCTCTTCGAATACCTCGATCGCGACCTCTCGAATGCGACTGTCGCGATTCAGGGATTCGGGAACGTCGGGTCGAACGCGGCAAAGCTCCTCGACGAGGCGGGCGCGCGGGTCGTCGCCACCTCCGACGTGACCGGTGCAGCCTACGATCCCGACGGGCTCGACGTGGCAACACTGGCCGCCCACGTCGACGCCGGCGGCCTGATCGATGAGTACGTCGGCGGTGAGATCCGAGCGACTCCGGACGAGCGGCGTGTCGACGACGGATCCCGCTGGGATGACCCGGACGCAATCTCGAACGCGGAGCTATTGACGCTCGACGTCGACGTGCTGATCCCCGCCGCCGTCGAGGGCGTGATCACCGCGGACAACGTCAGCGACCTGCGAGCCTCCGCGATCGTCGAGGCGGCCAACGGGCCGACGACGGTCGCCGCCGACGAGGTGCTCACGGAGCGGGACATCCAGGTCGTCCCCGATATCCTCGCGAACGCCGGCGGGGTCATCGTCTCGTACCTCGAGTGGGTCCAGAACGCGCAGGAGTTTTCGTGGCCGCTGGAGACCGTCAACGCCGAATTGGAGCGCCGCATCGGCACGGCGTTCGACCAGACGATCGACCAGTACGACCAGAAGGACCTGCCGGACCTCCGGACCGCGGCGTACACGCTCGCGCTCGAACGCACCGCGAGCGCCCACGAATACCGCGGGCTGTTCCCCTGAGCGACGAATAATAGCGGGAGTGGGTGAAGTAGGTTGACTGATCGACCATTTATAAGTGATCGAGTGGCGTTGCTGTCGGCTGTTTATAAGTCTCAGACAGCATGGTGAACGCCTCCAAAGCCCCAGTCGCGAGGACTCGTGCGGCTCGGTGCGCTCCTCGCTCGCGCTGCTCGCTGCGGTGTCGCCGGCGGCTCCGCCGCCGACTGCCCCTTTGAGTCCCACCCGCCCGCACAGCACAGCCTCACGCCTCCCCAGCCTCGTCGCTCACTTCGTCGCCGGCGCTGCGCGCCGGCTGCATGAGGGACCTCTGGTCCCTCTCTGTTCACGACTCCCTCGCGCGGTGCTCTCGCCGGCGGCTTCGCCGCCGGCTGTCAGAGGGACCTTCGGTCCCTCACTACTCGCGCCCCGTGGGCGCTCGGAGGCACGCGCCCACCGCCTCGTTTATTTATAAGCAATCGTCGTCGTCGCTCACAGATGTTTAAATATCGTATCGTTGCCAACAAACTGCAATACCCACTCCCGCTGTCGATCGAGAGGCAGCCTTCAGAAGCCGGTTGTTTCGGACGAGAATACGTCCGCTGAATGCGATCTCAACAGACCGATCGAATCCGATCCGCGCTCACGTCGATCGGCTCCGCGTAGCGGACGATCGGGTCGCCGTCGGGTCGATCGAACCCGTTCGCCTCGAACAGCGTGTTCGCCCGGAGATCGACGGTCGCCGCCCGAAGCGTCCACGGCTCGTGCGTGATCTCACCGCGGTACAGCCGGTTCCCCTCGGCATAGAACCGGTAGTTCTCGACGAGGAACGCGTCGAGCGATCCCGGCTCAGCGGCGAGCGCCTCGCCCGTCGGCTCGTAGGTCGCGTCGAACCGTGCGTGAGGAACGCCGGGGTGAGCCCGGCGGCTGGTGAACCGAACGGGGCCACCCGCGCTTTCGGAGCGCTTGGCGGTCGCGGGGTGCGACACGTCCATCTCCGCGCGGTAGTACGGGAGCGCGAACAGCCGCCGCGCGAGTTCGACGCCGATCCGGTCGTCCGCGTCGAGGTTGTAGAAGTACACGCCCGGACCGTCGGGCCCCTCGACGTACGTCCGGAGGTTGAGCTCCGGGAACGAGAGCCCGACAGGCGCCCCACGCGGGCGGATATCGTCCATCACGAAGGCGACGACGCTCAGGTACGCGTCGCCCCCATGGGTGGCGACCGAGAGTCTGTCGGGAAGCGTCCCAGACACGACGGCGGGATCGACCGGCCAGTGGCAGAACAGCCCGTCGCGCCACGTCATCTCCAGTACGCGCCGTTCGAGCATACAACCGGTAGGGACGCTAGTGGGTTAATCCGCACGCCGGAACGGGACGAGATCGGGCGGGACGGGGCCGGGATCGGACAGGGTGTTAGGCCTCGTCGTCGCCGTCCTTATCGCCCCTGTCGCCGCCGTCCGCGGCCTCTTTCCACTCGCCGAGCCCCGACGGGTCGAGGTGGACGTGAACGTCGCCGACATCCTCTAGGTTCCGGAGCCCCGTGACCAGTTCCGTCTCGATATCGTGGGCCTCCCGGAGCGTCATCTGGCCGTCGACCTCGACGTGGACCTCGACCTCGAGGTCGGTTCCGTCGTAGTACACGGTTAGGTCGTGAACGCCCTCCACGGCGGGGTTCTCGCGGAGCGCGGCGGTGATACGTTCGCGGTCGCCGACCGGGGGCGCCGCGCCCACGAGGTACGTGACGTTCTCGCGGCCGATATCGATCCCCTGATAGACGACGAAAACGCTCACGAGCGCGCCGGCGATCGGATCGAGTATCGGGACATCTAAGAACACGCCGAACACGCCGACGAGCGCGGCAATCGTGGTGTAGATGTCGTTGAGACAGTCTACGGCAAGCGCATCGAGCGCGGTCGATCCGAGGTCGGCGTTCACCCGCTCCGTGTACCAGTACAGCAGGTACATGTCGGCCATCGCGAACAGCAGCGCGCCGATAAGGAGGAGACTCTGACGTGGGGGGCTGTGGGCGCCGATCAGTCCGCGGATCGACTCGCGTAGCAATACGAGCCCGAGAACGGCGATAGTCGCACCGACGAGTAACGCGGTCAGCGGCTCGATCCGCTGGTGGCCGTGCGGATGGGTCTCGTCGGCGGCGTCGTACCGCGACCCGCCCCAGACAAAGACGACTGCGCTGGCGACCAGATCGGCGACAGAGTGGGCAGCGTCGGCCACCAGCGCGACGCTCCCGAAGTAGACGCCCACCGACCCTTCGACGATGATCTTCACCGCGTTACCGATGACGTTCACCCCCGCGGTGCGCTGGAACCGCGCTTTCTCGTCGCTCCCCCAGGGGCGCCACATACGTGTCGGTGGTCACCGCCCGACCTTAAGGACCTCGTCGTCCGGCTCACAATGAGCCGGATCGACGCCGTCTCGTCGGGTATCAGAACTGATTGTTAGCGGTCGACGCTTAAATACCTCGGCGACGAACGTTTCGGTATGAAACGCAGCGAGCGCGGCCAAAGCGAGGTGATCGGGGTCGTGCTCCTGTTGGGGATAACGATCGCCGCCGTGACGGTGACGGTGGCGACCGGAAGCGCGGCGCTCGGGTTGGTCACCGACGAGGCCCGCTCGGCGAGCGTGGAAAATGGGATGTCACAGCTCAGCTCTCAGTCGAGTCTCGTCGCGCTCGGCGGGACGGACGCGCGCCGGTTCGACCTCGGGTCCGTCGACGGCGGACAGCTCCGCCTCGACGAGGAGGCGGGGCGCGTCGAGGTGCGCATCGAGAACGGGACCGACACCATCACCACGTACAACGGCTCGATCGGAACGCTGGAGTACGTCGGCGACCGGCGCAACGTCGCGATGCAGGGTGGCGGCGTCTGGGCGATGGAAGGCGGCCGCGGGCGGATGATCTCACCGCCGGAGTACCACTACCGCGGTGAGACACTCACCTTCCCGATCGTTCGGCTGATCGGGGACGAGTCGTCGCCCACGAGCGGAACCGGCATCGTCCGCCGGACTGCAAACGATCCCGGTGCAGTCACCGAAACCGCGAACCCGCTCCGGAACGGGACCGTCGTCGTCGAGGTCGAAAGCGAGTACTACGAGGGGTGGTACGACTTTTTCACCCGGCGCGCCGACGGCACCGTAACGAAGGACGACGCGAACCAGACGACGACCGCCCGACTGGTGGTCCCGGAGGAGGTGAGCTTCGACAGGACGCTGGCCGTCAGCGAGGCTGACGGCTACTCCCACTCCGGGAACAAAAATAACGAACTGAGTGAGGGCGACTACGTCGAGGGAGAGAGCTTCCCGTCCCCGGGATCGCTGATCGCCGATCAGATCGCCGCAGCCGCCGACGACAACGACAACGGCACGGAGACCTGTGTAACCGCGAGCGGATTCAACGGGTGTGGGACGGTCGGATCCGGGACGGTCGGGTCCGGGGTGTATTACTTCGGCGGCGACGCCGAGGTCATCGGCGACCTCACGTTCAACACTACCGATGGCGACATCGTCGTCGCTGTCGACGGCGATTTCGATATCGGAGACAACGACATCACCGTTGAAGACGGACGCAACAACGTCACCTACTACATCAACGGCTCGCTCGATCTGCAGGGGAGCCCGACCGTCAGTGTCGACTCCGCGAGCCGGAACGTGTTCTACGTCAACGGGGGGTTCCTCGACGGAAGCGCGGGGGACGGAAACCCGACCATCGAGGCGATCGTCTACGCCCCGAACGCGAACGTCGTGACCAACGGAAACCCGACGCTCAGAGGCGCATTCGTCACGAAGTCGCTCTCGACCGGCGGGAACGCGAAGGTCCAGTACGACGAGAGCCTCAGGGGTCTGGAGATCCGGATCACCGGCGGATCGGGGCAAAATCCCATCACCTACCTCCACGTGAGCGAGAACGTGGTCGAGGTTGATTTCGATCGGTGAGACCGACGTCGGTTCGTTGGACTCGTGAGACTACCGGAATCGGCGACCGATCCGAGCGATCGACGGTCGGTAGCCCCGTCGTAACGACTAAGAACGAAACGCTCCTCGGTTACGCTAATGAACGACGAGTTTTTTGCCCGAGGTGGTTCCCGTGGGCGTCGAGATTAAGGAAACGGAGGTGAGCGACGAGGACTTCGAAGAGATGAAAGGGTTTGTGAGAGATTACCTCGCAGCCAGCGTCGAGAGCGAGGAGGACGGCGGTCGGATGCGCTGGTACCCGTGGCACTCGTCGGACTACCGGTTCAACCACATCCTCAACGTCGTCGATCTGGCGACCGACATCGCCGAGGCGGAGGGCGCCGACGTGGACGTGGTCCGGGTGGCTGCAGTGTTCCACGACGTGGCGAAACTGGAGGCCGAACAGGACGTGCACGCCGAGGCCGGCGCGCGTGTCGCCCGCGAGTACTTACAGAGCCGAGGCAACTACCCGGAATCGTTCATCGAAGAGGTGTGCGGCGCGGTCGTCGACCACTCCTACACCGGCGATCTCACGGACGTGCCCCTGGAGAGCCGGTGTCTGATGGAAGCCGACCTGCTCGACAAGGTCGGTGCGAACGGCGCGGTGTTAATGTTACTCCGGATGGGCTACGAGTCACGGACCCACATGGACTCCGCGAAGATGGTCGATCGGGTGCTCCAGCGTGCCAACGACCACACCGAACGTGTCGTCTCCGACACCGCCGAGGGCATCGCTCACCAGCGCATCAAGCGCGTGAAGTGGCTCCGGGAGTGGCTCGAAGAGGAAGTGTCGCGAATGGACGCCGACGGCGTCACCGATCGCTGATTCCGCCGATCCCGTCGATCCGAGCGTCCCCGCTCAGCCGTCGGGATCGACCTTCGGCAGTACCGACTCTAGGTATCGGCGGATCCCCTTCCGGGTACCGTCGATCCACTCGCGGTCGGTCGTCGTCGCCCACCGCAACATCCCGCCGGTCGCGAGCGTCTGGAGTGTCGACGCCACCTCGGCGGGAGGAATCGGATCGTCACCGGGTGACGGCGCTTCGGCCCCGGCCGGCGCTTCGGACTGCGCCCCCTCCCGAACCTCGGCCGCCGCTTCACGGACCGCGCGTTCGAGAAACGAGCCGAACACCCGGTCGCTGCGGTCGAAGTGGTCGCGGTACGCGTCGTCGGTCGCTGCCTGCGCGCGGAGCTCGACGATAACGGTCATGAACCGGCCGTCGGGGCCGTGTTCGCCGGCGATCGAGTCGGGGTCGATCGTCGCCGCGACGTAAGCGTCGAGCCGCTCTTCGGGTGTCAAGTCGAACGCGTCCGAGGAGACGGACTCCTCAAAACCGTCGAGCAGGAACTCGAGTAAGTCGACCAACAGCTCGTCTTTTCCGTCATAGTGGTGATAGACGAGCGAGGGACTCTTGTCGAACTCCTCGCCGATCCGTTTGATCGTGAGATCTGCGTACCCGTGCTCACAGAGCGCGCGGAACGCCGCTCCGAGGATGGCCTGACGCGTGTCGGCCGGCTCCGCGAACGGGTCCTTCATGCGCCACATACCGGAGCCGCGTATATAGCGCTCCTGATTGAACGTTCATTCAATACGCTTATGTTGAGAGCATCCGACACGAACGTATGACTCGACTCGACGCGGTCGGTGGACGATCCGGTGGTTGCTACGGCGCCGCGGTCAGTGGACCCGGTGTCGGGGGACGGAGATGAGCCGGGCCGCGAAGATTGGCACGCTGGTTCTCGCGTTCGTCGCGGCCGGGGCGCTCGTCGCCGGCGTCGCGCTCTCCGGGGCCGCCGCGCCCGGATCCGGCGACGCGCTCGATCGGGGGCAGGCGGCGCTGGTCGGGAGCAACGCGATCGGCGGCGATGCGGTCGGGGTCGACGTGGCCGCTCAGACGACCGATGGACAGGTCCGCGGCTCGCCCGTTCTCGATCTCTTCCTCTCGCAGCGAACCGTCTCGAGCGGCACCGAGTCGCAGGTGATGGTCGACATCCTCAACACGGGTGAGATGGACATGGGCAACGACCTCGACGACCGCGTGACGACCGCCCGCGGACTCACGCTGGAGGTCGACGACGGCGACGTGCCCATCGAGGTGGGCGACGGCACGACGGTGGTCGGCGACGTTCGAACCGACGCGAGTCCCGTTCAGGTCCCGCTCGATGTCACGGTCCCCGACGACGTGCCAGATGGGCAGTACGAGGTCGAGGTGACCGCCCGCTACCGGTACACCTACGAGGTGATCCCCGAGTTCAACAACCACAAGGACTACCGCGGAATCGACCGCTTCGACGTCACGATCGTCGTCGACGACGGCGCCCGGTTCGCGATCCTCGACACCGAGACGGACGCGCAGGTCGGCGGGAGCGGTGACGTAACTGCGACCCTCCGAAACGTCGGCGACGAGGTCGCCCGCGACGCGATCGTCACGGGGACCACGACCGGGAGCGGGGCCGTAATCGGCAGCGACGGCAGCGGTGAGACGTTCGTCGGAAACTGGGAGCCCGGTGAGAACCGGACCGTGACGTTCGACTCCACGATCTCGCCCGACTTCGGCGGGGGGGCGTACGCGTTCGTCTCGACGGTCGACTACCGCGACCGCGACGGGATCGAGGAGACCGCGCCGTCCTCGCGGGCGGGCGTCGTCCCGGCACCCGAGCAGTCGTTCTCGGTCGAGAACGTCGAGGGAACCCTCGAAGTCGGTTATTCGGGGACCGTCTCCGGGACGCTCACGAACGAGGGCCCGCTCGATGTCGACGACGCGGTGCTGGTCGCGGACCCGCAGAGCCAGCGGGTGAGCCTCGGGGAGAGCCGGTACGCGCTCCCGGACATCCCGGCCGGCGAGTCGGTCGAGTTCTCCTTCGACGCGGACGTGAACGGCAACGCCGACCCCGGACCGCGGCAGTTCCGGTTCACGACCGAATACACGAGCGGCGACTCGACGATCGCGGTCGACGAGACGCGCCGGATCGAGGTGGCGCCGCGCCAGCCCGAGTTCGACCTCGTCGCCGACAACACGACGGTGCCGGCCGGCGAGACGCGCCGGGTCTCCTTCGAGATCACGAACCAGCGACCGGAGACGCTCTCGTCGATCAACGCCGGGCTGTACGCCGACAGTCCGCTGTCCGCTCCCAACGACGAGGCGTTCGTCGACGAGCTCGAACCGGGCGAGTCGACGGAGATATGGTTCGAGGTGTCGGCCGCGCCCGGCGCCAGCGTCGAGACCCACCCGGTCGAGTTAGACTTCCGGTACAACGACGAGCGGGGCAACGACCGGATTTCGGACGTGACGCAGTTCCCGATCGACGTGACCGAGTCCACCGACGACGGCGGGCTCCCCATCACCGCGCTCGTCGTCGGCCTGCTCGTCGTGGTCGGCGTCGCGGGCACAGTGGTCTGGTACCGGCGGCGGTAACCGGATGACGGACCATACGTCCGAACGACCGCGCAAGCCGAGCCCGCCGATCGCCGACGGTCCCCGCCTGGACCGCCGGAGGCGACCACGGTTCGACCACCGGAGGCGACCGTGACGGCCGCCGATCGGTTCGTTGAGCGCGTCGACGAGTTCGTCACCGAGCGCCCGGTCGCGGTGATCGTCGTCTTCCTCCTCGTGAGCGTCGTCGCCGTCGGAGGGATCGGGGGGATCGAGACGAGCGCGGGCGCCGACCAGTTCACGCAGGACATCCCGGCTCAGCAGGCGTTAGATGACATCGACGAGGAGTTCGAGACGTCGATCGGCGGGTCGCCCACCGCCGCACAGGTGATCGTCACCGACGACAACGTGCTCTCCCGGTCGACGCTGATCCGAATCTTGGAGACCCAAGACCGGCTGGAGTCGCGGTCGACGCTTCGGGTGGGATCGACGTCGAGCCACGCCGACGCGATCGCCCGCCAGCTCGACCCGACAGCGGAGACGGCCGCCCAACGCCGCGACGCAGTCGCCGAGTCGACGCCGCGAGAGCTGCAAGCGGCCATCGCTGATGCGGACGCGACGGGAGCGATCGAGGCGCAGGTGTCGGTCGACTACAACCCGACCGCCCAGCGCGCCGGCGCCGCCATCGTCGGGATCACCTACGACGTTCCCGACGCGGCGACGAGCGCCCGGGTGACGGAGCTGCAGACGCGCAGCGTCGATGTCGTCGACTCGGTGCCGGGCAACGAGGCCGGCGACAACGCGATCCTCTTCGGTGACGGCGTGCTCCAGTCGGAGATCACCGCGCTGCTCGGCGACACCGCGATCATCGTGTTCCCCGCGGCGCTACTGCTCATCCTCGGCTTCCTCGTGTTTGCGTACCGCGACCCGATCGACATGACGATCGGGCTCGTGTCGCTCCTGATGGCGCTGCTGTGGACCTTCGGGTTCATGGGATACGCGGGAATCCCCTTCTCCGACTCCCTCATCACTGTCTTCCCGCTGTTGCTCGCGGTCGGGATCGACTTCGGGATTCACATCGTCAACCGGTATCGCGAAGAGCGGGGCGAAGGACTGGGGATCGGGGACGCGATGCGGACGACGACTGACCAGCTGCTCATCGCCTTCCTGCTCGTGACGATCACCACCGTCTTCGGACTCGTCTCGAACGTGGTGAGCCCCTTCGATCCCAACCGGGACTTCGGGATCGTTGCCGCCGCCGGGATCGTGTTCACGCTCGTGGTCTTTGGAGCGTTCCTCCCCGCTGCAAAGGTGCTCGCGGACCGCTGGCGTGAGCGGCTCCCGATCCCCGCATTCGGAACGACCGCGCTCGGGACTGGCGGCTCGCGGCTCGGCCGCGTGCTACGCGTCGGCGTCGACCTCTCCAAGGTCGCGCCCGTCGCGGTCGTCGTCGTGCTCCTCGTCGGTGGCGCGGTCGGGGGCGCGTACGGTACCGGCGTGAACACGGAGTTCTCCGAGGAGGCGTTCTTCCCCGACGAGGACCGGCTGGAGACGTACTCGAACCTCCCGGAGCCGTTCGCGCCGACCGACTACACGTTCCTGCGGGTGCTCACGCTGTTCGAGGAGGAGTTCGAGCAAAGCTTCGTCGGGAGCGTGACGCTGTACGTCGATCAGTCGGTCAGAGACGACGATTCCTTGGAGCTGATCGACCGGACCACGCGCAACCCGCCCGACACCTTCGAGACGACCGACGAGCGGCGGGCGGCCTCGACGAGCGTCGTCACCGTCATCGAAGATCAGGCGGCGCGGGATCCCGAGTTCGCTGCCGTCGTCAACCGTAACGACCGACTCGGCACTGGGGTGCCCGACCGCAACGTCGACGAGGTGTACGACGCCCTGCTCGACTCCCCGGCCGAGGGGCAGGCTCGCGGCTACCTCGCCGCCGACCGCGGGAGCGCGCGGATCGACTACACGATCCGGCCGGACGTCGACAACTCGGAGGCGGTCGCCGACGTGCGCGAACTGGCCGAGCGCACACCGCTCGAAGCGGTACCGACCGGGAGTCTCGTCGTCAACGAGGCCGTGATCGACCTCCTCACGGAGTCCGCGATCCGGAGCCTCTTCGCCGCGTTCGGGCTTACGGCGGTCTTCCTCGCGCTATCGTACGCCTATCTGGAGGGGAAAGCCGTGTACGGGCTCCTCAACCTCGTGCCCGTGCTCGTCACGGTCGGGCTGCTCGTGGGGTCGATGCGGCTGTTCGACATCCCGCTGACGCCGATCAACGCCCCGATCCTCTCGGTGTCGATCGGGCTCGGGGTGGACTACACCGTCCATTTCGTCCACCGGTTCGTCGACGAGTTCAAGACGGGACACGCGATCGACGAGGCGCTGGACATCACCATCGCCGGCACCGGGGGCGCGCTCACCGGGAGCATGCTCACGACCGTCTGCGGGCTCGGCGTCCTGTGGCTCGCCGTGATCCCGCTTTTGCGAGATTTCGGCGTGTTGCTCGCGCTGGGCGTGCTGTACGCGTACCTCTGTTCGATCCTGCTCGTCCCCTCGCTCGTCGTCGTCTGGGACCGGTACGGGGACCGAGTCGGACTCGGGCTCGACGGGAACCTCCGCGGGTCGACGAGCAGGCGGGCGGAGTAGCGACTTATTCTGTCGTGGCGGGCGCTCCGTCCTCGCCCCGCCGCGACTGCGCCTTCCCGGCGAGCACCGCCGCGATGTAGACCGCGACGGCCACGAGTACGATGGTGCCGCCCGCGGTCGTGTTGTAGTGGAACGACAGCGTGATTCCCGCGAGCACGGCGATCTGCGCGAGCACGACGGAGGCGAGCAGCGCCTCGCGGAACCCGCGCGCAAGCTGAGCGGCGGCCGCGACGGGGACGACGAGCATCGCCGCGACCAGAATGACGCCCATGATCTGCATCGCGCCGACGACGACGAGGGCCGTCAGCGTCGTCATCAGGCGGTTGTACCACGGGACGTTGACGCCGGCGACGCGGGCCGCGGTCTCGTCGAAGGTCACGTACAGCAGCTGTTTGTACGTGACCGTGACGACCAGCGCGACGACCGCGAAGAGGACGACCAACAGGACGGCGTTCTCCCGCGAGACCGTCGAGAGATTGCCGAACAGGTACTGGTTGATGCCGACCGCGAGCCCACCGGTGTTCAGGCTGATGAGGACCGCGCCGAGCGCGAACCCGGTCGAGAGCACGATCGCCATCGACACGTCGTTGTACGCGTCGGTGGTCTCGGAGATCAGCTCGATCGCCAGCGCGGCGATCACGGCGACGACGATCGCCGTGACGTACGGGGAGATCCCGGTCCCAAGAAGCGAGTTGACGAACAGCCCGACGGCGACGCCCGCGAACGCGGTGTGCGCGAGTGCATCACCGATCAGCGCGAGCTGGCGGTGAACGAGGAACGTGCCGATAAGCGGCGCCATCACCGCGATGAGCGCGCCCACGAGAAACGCGTGGTGCATGAACACGTAGTCGAGCATCGCGATCCCAAGCTGCTCGCCGACCCAGCCGAGCCCGTCGCTCCACAGCCCGACGAGGCGGGCGAGGAGATCGTAGGGGGCGGAGAGGAGGAGAATCGACGCGGTCAACAGAGACAGCAGGAGCGTCACGTGACGATCCCTCCCTCCTCGCGGCGGACGTTCGTCCCGTAGGCGCGGTCCAACGCGTCGCTCTCGGCGAACGCCACCGGGTCGCCATCGAAGTACACCTCGCGGTTGAGACAGATCACCCGCGAGGCGTGTTCGATGACGGCGCCGATGTCGTGTTCGACCAGCAGGACGGTCATCCCGTCCGCGACGAGTCCGTCGAGGAGCTCGAAGAAGGCGTCGACGGACTCGGCGTCCACGCCAACCGTCGGCTCGTCCAAGACGAGTAGCTCCGCCTCGCCGGCGAGCGCCCGGGCGATGTAGGTCCGCTGGCGCTGGCCGCCGGAGAGCGCGGTGATCTTGCGGTCGGCGAGGTGCTCGATCCCGACGGTCCGAAGCGCCTCGCGCGTGCGCTTGCGGTCGTCCTCGGTCACGCGACCGAACCCGGCGTGCGGGAACCGGCCCATTAAGACGACCTCGCTCACCGTGATCGGCATCCGTTTCTCGTCTTCCGTCACGTCCTGTGCGACGTAGCCGACGCGCTCGCGCTCCGCGAACGCCCGAGCTGGATGTCCGAGCAGCTCCGCAGTCCCCGAATCAGGCTCATGGAGCCCCAAGAGGAGCCGGAGCAGCGTGCTCTTCCCCGAGCCGTTCGGCCCCACAATTCCGACGTATTCGCCGCGCTCGACCCGGAGATTCACGTCCTCGACGACCGGCACCGCGGCGTACCCGAACGTCAGATCTCGGGCCTCGACGAGGGGGGATCGGTCGGTGTCGGTCGGTTCGGGTTCCCCGCTCATGGCTGGAAGTTCCGACCGTAGTCGGCGAACGTTACGTCCTCGGGGTCGTCGACGCCGAGAAGGATCCGGAACGTCGGGAGGTTCACCTCGCGGGCGATCTCGAAGTACCCCCACCCGCGCTCGACCCATGACTCGGCGGTGCCCGCGTATGGCGTCACGGGGTAGTACGCCTCGACATCGGTCTGCGCCAGCAGCTGTTGTGCCGGCCGAATCGGCTCGAAGACGGCGGCGCCGATGTGTTCGATGCCGTGGTCGGCGATCGTCTCCTGCGCTCGCTGCATGTCGGCCGGTCGGACGTCGTTGCTGGCCGCGAGGTTCACCACGAGCGGCTCGATCGTCGCGTCGTATCGGTGAGAGACGTACGCGAAGGCGTTGTGTGCGGCGAGGAACGCCACGTCGCGCTCGGCCGCGTCGAAGACCGCCTGCCACTCGTCGTCGAGGGCGTCGAGTTCGGCCTTGAGCGCGGTCGCGTTCTCCCGGATCGTCGCCTCGTGATCGGGATCGACGGCGGCCAGCCCGTCGGCGATGTTCTCGACCGCAATCTTCGCGCGCTGCGGGTCGAGCCAGAAGTGCGGGTCCTTCGCCCCCTCGACCGCCTCGTCTTCCGTCAGCGAGTCGGCGAGATCGATGAGGTCGACGCCCGCTCGGGCGTTGATAAGCGCCGTCTCGGTCGACTCGGCCGCGAGCGCGTCGATCGCGCGGTCGACCCACGGCTGGAAATCGGGGCCGACGTGGACGAGGGCGTCGGCGTCGGTGATTCGGCGCTGGATCGAGGGGTCCGGCTCCCAGCCGTGCCCGTGGAGCCCGGTCGGGACCAAGTTCTCGACCGTAACGTCCGTTCCCTCGGCGAGCGAGTCGGCGAAGTCGTAGAACGTGAAAAACGAGGCGACGACGGTGTAGCCGTCGCCGTTGCCGTCCCCATCTCCGGTCGAGCCCGCGTTGGTCGCGTTCCCGGTGCAACCCGCGAGCCCTCCCGCGAGAGCGCCGGCGCCGAGCGCAGCGAACCGGCGACGTGAGACCCGTGACAAGCCGTTCGCGTCCGTGTGCATGGCGGTGTTTAGTGTGTCAGTATATAATACCCTTTTGGTCGAAGAAAAAGATTAGACTTGTCTAATCCAATGCGATCGCTTCGGCGGGGAGGGAGCTAACCGACCCAGCGCGTCGATTCGACGCAGCGACTCGACGCGCCGACACGACTTTGTGACCCCGCGCGGACTGATACATCGATGGCGGACACCTCCACGCGAGAGCGGTTCAGACTGCTGTGTTGAATAGCGATCTAATCAGCTGTTATCACGGGGCAGAAGGACGAAGCCGAGGAAATCGATTCTGTCCATGGAAGTCGATCTCCTCGACTTCGTTGAGCAGTGTCGTCGCCTAGTCAAACAAGCGTTGGGAAAGCACGCGGGCGAGCCCGCCAGCGGCGGGTTCGCCCGCTGGAAACACGTTGTGCTACACTGTCTTCGGCTCGAAGACGGCCACAGCTACCGAGAAACGCCGAATCGGCTGAAGTATATGGCCGAGATTCGTGACGCACTCGGCTTAGATCCAGACGATCTCCCAGACTACAGCACGATCTACAAGTCGTTTGATCGGCTGAAAATGTGGGTATGGCGGGCGCTGCTGCGCGTTTCCGCGCAGCAGCACCCGCAGTCCGAACACGCTGCGCTCGACAGCACGTTCTTCGACCGGCGACGTGCGTCATCGTACTTTCGTCAGCGGGCAGGACGAACGATACAGACGCTAAAAGTGACGACATTGACTGATGTGGAATCGCTGGCTGTTCTTGACGTGCACATTGCAGCTCGGTGGAAGCACGACACGAAGACGGGACCGCAGGTCGTCCGCCGAAACGCGGACGACCTGCAGTCGGTTGCCGCCGACAACGGCTTCCAAGACTGGCACACCGAGTACGAGATCGCCGCACACGACATCGATTACCTCGTTCATTATCGCGGCTCGTCAGCGAACGCAGCCGCGAAAAACGCTCTCAACCGGGCAAAAGGTTACTCTCAGCGGTGGATGGCCGAAACATCGTATTCGACAACGAAGCGCTCGCTCGGCGACGCCGTGCGAGCGCTGGGCTGGTATCGACAGTTCCGTGAAATCGTCTTGATGTTCGCCATCACCAACATAGAACCACTGTGTGAACCGCTGTAACCGTGACTCAGCACCTATTCAACACAGCAGTTCAGACAGAACGCAAGCGGCATCGCCGCGACGGTGGTGACGGGGACGTGGCTTGCGGCGCTGCTGCTCGACTTCGGCTGGTGGCTGCCGTTCATGCTGTTCGGCTACATCGTGATCGTGCCGGTAGTCGCGATGCTGTTCGACGAGGACGAGGAGCGGGTCGAGAAGGTCAAGCGCGAATCGCCCGGCCAGACCGAGGTCGAGGAAGGGCCTGAGCAGGTGCAGGACGCGCTCGATCGACTCCGAACTCGGTACGCGAACGGCGAGCTCACCGATACGCAGTTCGAGCAGAAGCTCGATCGGCTGTTAGAGACGGAGACGCCGGAAGACGCGGCGGAGTTCGTCGAACGGAGCCGCCGGCACAGACCGGACTCGGAGCGCGACATCGAGCGCGAGCGCTGACCCGAGACAGAGCGACCCGGATCACCCCTGCTCCCTTTCGTGGGCCGCAACCCCTCTCAGCCGACCCGCGAACCTCAAGCTTCAATGCGCGCGGCCGACTCCACCGTGTATGAGCGACCAACAGCTTCGCAAGGAGGCGCACGACCTCGACGTCACCGTCTGGGTCGGGAAACACGGCATCGACTCGGTCATCGACGAAACGGCCGACCAGCTCGCCGACGCCAAGCTCGTGAAGGTGAAGTTCCTCCGAGCGGCCCGGGGCGGAACCACGACCGACGAGCTCGCCGCGGAACTCGCCGACGCCGTCAATGCCGACCTGATCGAAACGCGCGGAAACACGGCGGTGCTGCACTGATGGGAGCCCACGCAGGGACGCTCGGAACCGTCGCAGTCGCGGGCACGCTGGAACCGTTCCTCGGCCCGCTGACCGGTCTCGTCGTCGACGCCGCGATCTTCCTCGTCGTCGTCGTCGCGACATACGTGCTTTATAAGGCGGCGATCGCACCGCTTGTCGGACGACTCTTCGACAGGCAGGGTCTCGACGAGCACGCGCGGCGCCCGCTCCAGAAGATCGTCGCGTTCCTCGTGTTGTTCGCGGGCGTCACGGCCGCGTTCGGCGCGGCGGGGTATCAGGGGTTCCTGCGCTCGCTGGCGACGATCGCCGCCGCGGCGACGCTCGCGATCGGCTTCGCGCTCCAGGACGTGATCAAGAACTTCGTCGCGGGCGTCTTTATTTATACGGACAGGCCGTTCCGCATCGGCGACTGGATCGAGTGGCAGGGGAACTCGGGGGTCGTGGAGGACATCTCCTTCCGAGTCACTCGCGTGCGCACGTTCGACAACGAACTGCTCACGGTGCCGAACCACACCCTGACGAGCGATGTGGTGAAAAACCCCGTCGCGAAGAAGACGCTGCGCCTGAAGTTCGTCTTTGGGATCGACTACGAGGACGACGTGGACAAAGCGACCGAGATCATCGTCGAGGAGGCCGAGCGCAGCGACGCGATCTTGGACGATCCCGCTCCCTCGGTGCGGCTGACCGAGCTTGCCGACTCGTACGTCGGGCTCCAGTCGCGGATCTGGATCGACGACCCCTCACGGGCCGACTTCGTGAAGGCGCGCGCTGACTACGTGAAGGCCGTTAAGGAGCGGTTCGACGAGGAAGGTATCTCGATCCCGTTCCCGCAGCGCACCGTCTCGGGGCGGAACGAGTGGGCTGAGCCCTCGTCGTTCAGTGCGATGGCGGAGGCCGGCGTCGGCGGAGACTCGTAGGCCGACGCCGCTGAACTCGCGACAACATCGATAGTAACGAACTTGAGGGTCGGGTATCTCGTTGTCCCCATGCATGTGGTCATCATCGGGGCCGGCGAGGTCGGGACGAGCATCGCTGCGAGCCTCGCCTCGGACCACGAGGTCGTCGTCATCGATGTCGATCCGGACCGCGCGGACCAGCTCAAGTACGAGCTCGACGTGCTCACGATCGCCGGCGACGGGACCGCCTCGGAGATCCAGACCGCTGCCAATGTCGGCCGCGCGGACATGGTCATCGCCTGCACGGACAACGACCAGACGAACCTCGTCGCGTGCGGGACCGCGAAAACGCTCGGTGACGGGTTCACGATCGCCCGCGTGAAGAGCACGGACTTCCTCCGGACGTGGGAGGGGAGTGAGGGCGCCTTCGGTGTCGACTTCATGGTGTGTACCGATCTGTTGACTGCCGAGAACATCGTTCGGGTCATCGGTCTGCCGGCCGCGATCGACGTCGACCCCTTCGCCAGCGGGCTCGTCCAGATGGCCGAGTTCGAAATCGACGAAGAGAGTCCGGTTGCGGGACAGACGGTCTTGGAAGCCGATCGCTTCGAGTCGCTCACCTTCGTGGGACTGTTCCGCGACGGCGAGATGACGATCCCGCGCGGGGATACCGGTATCGAGGCCGGCGATCGCGCGGTGGTGATCGGGAGTCCGGAGAGCGTCCAAGCGTTCGCGACCGACGTCGCGCCCGATACGACCCCCGGTCGCGCCGACGAGATCGTCGTCGTCGGTGGGACCGAGATCGGGTATCAGACCGCCCGACTACTCGAAGAACGCGACTTCAAGCCGCGGCTGATAGAGCGGGAGACCGACCGCGCGCGGTGGCTCGCGGAGAATCTCCCGAATACGGTCGTGATGGAACACGACGCCACGGACACCGAGTTTCTCTCCCGCGAGCATGTCGACGACGCGGACATTCTCGTCACCGCGCTCCAGTCCGACGAGAAGAACCTGCTCGTCTCCGTGCTCGCCAAACGGCTCGGGGTCGACCGCGTTATCGCGGTCGTGGACAGCCCCGACTACGTCACCGTCTTCGAGGAGATCGGGATCGATATCGCGATCAACCCCCGCACCGTGACCGCCGAGGAGATCACGCGGTTCACCTACGAGAGCGTCGCCGAGAACATTGCCGTGCTCGAAAACGATCAGGCCGAGGTCCTCGAACTCGAACTCACGGAGGGGTGCGGGCTCACCGGCCGACCGATCTCGGAGATCGTCGCCGATACCGACGCGCGGTTCGTCATCGGCGCCATCACCCGCGATCACAAACTGGTCACCCCCCGCGGAGACACCGTGCTCCAAGCCGGTGACCACGTGATCCTGCTCGTGGAGTCCGACTCCGTGGGCGCGATCACGTCGATGGCGTGAGATGCCCACGAACACGAGGATCCGGGTCGGCTGGCAGGCGAGCGTTGGACTCACCGGCGACGTCCTCGCAGCCCTTCCCGTCCCCCTGGCGTTCCCGCTGCTGATCGCGATCTACTACGGCGAGTCGCCGCTGCCGTTCCTCGCGGCGATCGCGGTCTCGCTCGCGCTCGGGGCGGCGTTCCGGCGGGTGCAGGACCCGTCGGTGGACCTCGGGCCGCGTGAGGCGTTCCTCGCGGTGGCGCTGATCTGGTTCCTCGTCGCCGCAATCGGTGCGATCCCGTTCGTGGTCGCTGGCGTCGGGACGGTTGCACACCCGGTGAATGCCATGTTCGAGTCGATGAGCGGGCTCACCACCACCGGGGCGACCGTGCTGGAGGAGTTCTCGATCCACTCCCGGTCCGTCATGATGTGGCGGCAGGTGATCCAGTGGCTCGGGGGGCTCGGTATTCTCATTCTCGCGACCGCGGTGCTCTCCGAAGTCGGCGTCGGTGGGGCACAGCTCATGGAGACCGAGTCGCAGACGCAGGACGTCAACAAGCTCACGCCGAAGATCTCGCAGACGGCGCAGCTCATCTGGGGAATCTACTTCGGGCTCACGGGGCTCGCGGTCGTCGTCTACTTCCTGCTCGGGCTCGCGTTCGACCCGCAGATGGACCTGTACAACGCGGTGGCACACGCGTTCACGTCGGTCGCGACCGCCGGGTTCTCACCGGAGCCGCTGAGCGTCGGCGCGTTCCATCCGATCATTCAGTGGGCGGTCGTCCCGTTCATGGTGATCGGCTCGACCAGCTTCGTCCTCATCTACTTCGCCATCAACGGGGAGCCGATGCGACTCCTCCGGAACGAGGAGTTCCACTTCTACCTCGGCGTGATGGGGACGCTCGCGACGATCGTCGCCGTCGGCCTCTTCCTCGATCCGGGTACCAACTTCGGCGCCGAGGGGACGATACGCCACGCCGTGTTCAACGTCACGTCGATCGTGACGACCACGGGGTACGCAAGCACCGACTACGTGTTGTGGGCGCCCGCGGCGAAGCACATGCTGTTCATGGGGATGTTCATCGGCGGGATGGTGGGATCGACCACCTGCTCGATCAAGTCGCTCCGGTGGCTGGTCGCGCTGAAGTCGTTCCGGCGGAACCTCTACACCGCGATCCATCCGGAAGCGGTGCGCCCGGTCCGGATCTCGGGGAAATCGATCGACGAGGGCGCGATCCGAGACATCTACGCGTATCTCCTCCTGTCGCTCATCATCTTCTTCCTGCTCGCCGTGTTCATCGTCGTCGACGCCGAGCGAGCGAACCTCCGGGTGGACGAGTTCGAAGCGCTCGGGGCGGCGGCGACGACGTTCCTCAACATCGGTCCCGCCTTCGGCGACGCGGGCCCCTACGGGACGTTCGCGAGTTTCCCGATGAGCACCCGAGCCGTGATGATCGTCTTAATGTGGATCGGCCGGATCGAGATCATCCCGGTGCTCGTGCTGTTCACGAAGGCGTTCTGGACGTCGTGACGTCGGAACCGAGGCCGCCATACGCGATCGGGCGATTCCGTCTATCGACGGCTTCTTACCGCGTCGGGAAGCTACGACGGATATCGTGATGTACGAGGTGGCGCCGTGACGCGGACGATCGACCCCCGGGCAGTGTTCAGCTACACCGGAACCATCGTCAAGATCCTCTCGGCGTCGATGGCCGTTCCGCTCGTCGTGGGGCTGATCTACGGCGAGGACGCGCTCGCGTTCGCCGTCTCGATGATCATCGCCGTCGCGATCGGCGCCGGGATGGAACGGCTTCACGACGACCCAGACCTCGGTCCCCGCGACGCGCTCGCGGTCGTCTCGCTCGCGTGGTTCGCGGCGGCGGTCGTCGGTGCGATCCCGTACATCATCGCGGGATACGGAACGGCCTCCGCGCTGGGTCACCCGATGAACGCGCTGTTCGAATCGATGAGCGGGTTCACGACGACGGGGGCGACCGTGACCACCGAGATCAGCTTCGAGCAGCACTCGCACGCGGTGTTGATGTGGCGTCAGCTCACGCAGTGGCTCGGCGGGATGGGGATCATCGTGCTGATGGTCGCGATCCTCCCGCAGTTGGCGGTCAACGGCGCCGAGCTGATGAAGTCGGAGGCCCCCGGCCCCGGGCTTCAGAAGCTCACCCCGCGGATCGCCCAGACCGCGCGGGCCCTCTGGATCATCTACGCCGGATTCACGGCGGCCCTCATCGCGATCCTGTTCGGCCTCGGGCTCACGCCGCTCGCGCCGGAGATGAACCTGTACAACGCGATCGCGCACGGCTTCTCGACGCTGCCGACTGGCGGGTTCTCGCCGCAAGCGGAGAGCATCGCGGCGTTCAGCCCCGTCGTCCAGTGGGTGTTCGTCCCGTTCATGGTCATCGCGGGCGTGAACTTCGCGCTGTTCTGGTTCGTGCTCCGCGACGATCCGATGCGGATGTACAAGAACACCGAGTTCCGCATGTACCTCGGGCTGGTGACCGGATTGACAGCCGTTCTCGCGGCCGGCCTGTTCTACGGCGGGGCGCCCGCGACGGCGATCGGCGGGGCCACCGAGGGCGTCGGGGAGAACGCGCTCAGACAGGGGGCCTTTCAGATCGCGTCGCTGATGAACTCGACCGGGTTCGCGACCGCCGACTTCGCGGAGTGGGACACCCAGACCAAGTTCTTCCTCCTGTTCGTGATGTTCATCGGCGGCTCGGCGGGATCGACCGGCGGCGGCATAAAGGTGATCCGGTGGCTCATCGTCGCGAAGGCGCTGTACCGCGAGCTGTACACCACGGCGAACCCGGAGGTCGTCCGTCCCGTCCGGCTCGGAGGAGAGGTCGTCGACGAGGACGTGATCCGCGGTATCTTCGTGTTCACGCTGCTGTATTTCCTCCTGTTCGCGCTCTCGGCCGTCTTCATCGAGATCGATACGAGCCGAGTCGCGGGAGTGTCGCTCACCGGAACGCAGGCGCTCGCCGCGTCGCTCGCCACGATCGGGAACATCGGACCGGGGTTCGGTCCGCTCGGTCCCTTCGGAACCTACGAGTTGCTTCCGAACACGACGAAGCTGCTGATGATCGGCCTCATGTGGATCGGTCGGTTGGAGATCGTTCCGGTGCTCGCGCTGTTCGTCGCCGGATTCGACGACCGGTGACGGGCGGGCACCTTCTTAACCCGCGACGCCGAACGTCGTCGTATGAGTTCACTCGACGACGGCGAGGCTACCGACCTGCTCGGTCACGTCCTCCTCCCGATCGCCAACGAAGAGGACGCGCTGTCGACGGCGCGGGCGCTCGAACCGTACGCCCCGGAACGTGTAACGGCACTACACGTTGTCGAGAAGGGCGGCGGCGTCCCGGACAAGACGCCCGTCGAGCAGTCGGA
This sequence comes from Halorubrum lacusprofundi ATCC 49239, assembly GCF_000022205.1. Lineage (NCBI taxonomy): Archaea > Methanobacteriati > Methanobacteriota > Halobacteria > Halobacteriales > Haloferacaceae > Halorubrum > Halorubrum lacusprofundi. Next base: position 1,188,695 of record NC_012029.1, on the reverse strand, counting down.
GGAGCTGGCGGCGGAGTCGTACGCCGCGGTCCGGACCGTGTTTCCCGACGCCGGCGACCACACCGCGTACGATCGTGACGTGGTCAGCGCGATCCTCGACGCCGCCGACGAGGTCGGCGCGACCGCGATCGCCTACCGATCGCGGGACGGGAACCGCCTCATGCGGTTCCTCTCCGGCGATCTGTCGGCGAAGCTCGTGACGAACGCGACCGTCCCGGTGATCGCGCTGCCCCGAGACGACGACGGCGAGTGACCGTCGATCGGCGGGACCCGGAGCCCGATCAGACCGCGATCGAGAGCGAACCGGAGAGATCCACAAAGACCCCTGAGACGCGTTGCAATCGCATCGAGCGACGCGAAATTCACCGGCAGTCTGCTCTCCGCCATTTAAATATAATGAATATTTATACGTAATCGGCGGGTAGCTGCTGGTATGTACGACGACGAGGAGCTCTCCGAGATCCGCGAGGCTCACGCCGAGTGGGAGGCGGAGACGCTCGATCCGACCCTCGACCGACACGGCGAGCGGAGAGACCGGTTCGCGACGGTGTCGAACCACGAGGTCGATCGGTTATACACCCCCGCCGACGTGGCCGACATCGACTACGAGGAGGATCTCGGATTCCCGGGCGAGGAGCCGTACACGCGGGGCGTCTACCCGACGATGCACCGCGGACGGACGTGGACGATGCGGCAGTTCGCCGGGTTCGGCACCGCCGAGGAGACGAACGAGCGGTTCCACTATCTGACCGATGAGGGGCAGACCGGGCTCTCGACCGCCTTCGACATGCCCTCGCTGATGGGGCTCGACTCCGACGACCCGATGTCGCTCGGTGAGGTCGGCAGGGAGGGCGTCGCCGTCGACACCCTCCGAGACATGGAGGTGCTGTTCGACGGTATCGACGTAGGCGAGGTCTCGACCTCCTTCACGATCAACCCCAGCGCGCCCGTGATCTACGCGATGTACGTCGCCATCGCGGACCAACAGGGCGTGCCGCGCGAGGAGCTTCGCGGCACCCTCCAAAACGACATGCTCAAGGAGTTCATCGCGCAGAAGGAGTGGGTGATCCCCCCGGAGCCCTCCCTCGATCTCGTGACTGACACCATCGAGTTCGCGGTCGAAGAGACGCCCAAGTTCAAACCCATCTCGGTATCGGGGTATCACATCCGCGAGGCGGGGTCGACGGCGGTTCAAGAACTCGCCTTCACCCTCGCCGACGGGTTCGCGTACGTCGAGGACTGCCTCGATCGCGGGCTCGACGTCGACGAGTTCGCCCCGCAGCTCTCCTTCTTCTTCAACTCGCACAACTCCATCTTCGAGGAGGTGGCGAAGTTCCGCGCCGCCCGCCGGATCTACGCGCGGGTCATGGACGAGTGGTACGGCGCCGAGGCCGACGCCGCCAAACAGCTCAAGTTCCACACCCAGACCGCTGGCCAGTCGCTGACGGCCCAGCAGCCTTTAAATAACGTCGTGCGGGTCACGATTCAGGCGCTGGCGGGCGTGCTCGGTGGCACCCAGAGCCTCCACACCAACTCCTTCGACGAGGCGCTGGCGCTGCCCTCCGAGCAGGCGGTCCGGGTCGCGCTCCGCACCCAGCAGATCATCGCCGAGGAGTCGGGCGCGGCCGACATCGTCGACCCGCTCGGCGGCTCCTTCGCGGTGGAGGCGCTCACCGACGAGGTCGAGGCGGAGGCGACGGCGTACATCGAGGAGATCAAGGACATGGGCGACGGGTCGGTCCGCGACGGGGTCCTCCACGGAATCGACGAGGGGTACTTCCACCGCGAGATCCAGCAGGCCTCCTACGAGTACCAAGAGCGCGTCGACAGCGGTGACGAAACCGTGGTCGGCGTCAACGCCTACGAGATCGACCCGGAGACGGAGCCCGACCTGCTCCGCGTCGACGAGACGACTCGTGAACGCCAGCTCGATCGGCTCGAATCGGTGAAGGCTGAGCGCGACGACGACGCGGTCGAGGCGGCCCTCGACGATCTACGGGCGGCGATCGACGCCGACGAGAACGTGATGCCGGCGATCGTCACGGCGGTGAAAGCGTATGCGACGATGGGCGAGATCATGGCGGTGTTCGAGGCGGAACACGGGACCTACCGCGAGCGGATCGGTGTCGCTTAAAAAGAGGGATCCGCGAGACCATCCGGCCTCAGATCGGGTCGACCGGCTGTGCGGACTCGGCACGCCACGCGTTCCCCCGGCGGCCGGTGCGCCGGAGCTCGACGCGAACGACCGATCCGATGTCGAGATTCGAGAGCGCATCCTCGACCGCCGGGTCGTCGTACTCGACGACGTGGACCGTCCCGTTTCGCGGGTGTTCGCGCAGCGTCGTCGTTCCGTGGTCGTTACACGGTTTTACTACGGTGTACGTGCCTGTTCGATCCATCGCGTTCAATACTACGTGTCGTCTCGTTTTAACGTTTGTGCGAAGGAGTGTCGCGGCCGTCGAGGGCGCGTCCCCGGCTCCGGAACGGACCGCTTTTCTCGGCGCGTCCCACACGTCGGGGTATGACGGAGACGGAGATCCCCGAGGACCACCCGCGCTACGCGTCCCTCCTGACGCGCCACCGGATCGAGGCGGGCGTCGAGAAGGGGATCACTTCGAAGCAGGGGCTCATCGCGCAGGGGCGCGGCGAGGCGTTCGACTACCTCCTCGGCGAGCGGACGCTTCCGAGCGCGGACGCCGCCGAGCGCGCCGCGGCGGCGACGCTCCTCAGAGCCAACCACCCGGTGCTCTCGGTGAACGGTAACGTCGCGGCGCTCGCGCCCGGGGAGACGGTCGAACTCGCCGAGGCGGTCGGCGCCGACATCGAGGTGAACCTCTTCAATCACACCGACGAGCGCGTTCGCCGGATCGCCGACCACCTCCGTGAGCACGGCGCCGACGACGTGAAGGGGCTGGCCGCCGACGGCGATATTCCGGGGCTGGACCACGCCCGCGGCACCGTCGACGCCGACGGGATCGAGGCGGCCGACGTGGTCGTCGTCCCGCTGGAGGACGGCGATCGAGCCGAGGCGCTCGACGCGATGGGAAAAACGGAGATCGTGATCGACCTGAATCCGGGGAGTCGGTCGCCGCGAACGGCCGACATCCCGATCATCGACAACCTGATCCGAGCGGTGCCGAACGTCACGGCCCACGCGAGGGATCTTGCCGACGCGTCCTCAGCGGCGCGTCGCGACGCGATCGACTCGTTCGCCGCCGATGCGGCGCTCGCTGACGCGGAAGCTACCATCCGCGAGGGGGCCTTCGCAACACCGGATGACGAGATTCCGGGCGAAGAGACCCCGGGAGACACGCCCCCTCGCTGACAAATTCGGGCTTGCCCGTGTCGGAACTGCAAAGTCCGCTGGCAACGAATAGCACGCATGGAACTCGACGAGACGGATCGCGCGATCCTCCGAATCTTACAGGAGGACGCCCGGACGCCGTTCTCGGAGGTCGCACGCCGCATCGACATGTCGAGTGCGACCGTTCATGACCGGGTGAATCGCATGGAGGAGGCGGGAGTCATCGAGGGATACCACGCTGCGGTCGACCCGAAGGCGGTCGGCTACGGCGTCAGCGCCTTCGTCGGCCTCCGGGTCGAACAGGGGCGCGAGGAGGACGCACTCGAACGGCTCCGCGAGATCGGCGGCGTTCGCGAGATCCACCTGACCACCGGGGAGTGGGACGTGATGCTCAAAGTCGTCGCTACGGACACGGACAGCCTCCGCGAGCTGATGTTCGAGAGCGTTGGGGAGATGGACGGATTCTCCCGGTCGCAGACGATGATCATCCTCGGGACGGACTACGAGGCGAACGGGCCACCGGTCTGAGCGCCTCGGGCTGTGTGAACGCCTCGATCGAAATACGACGCGACGAGGCGGGACCGGAACCCTCAATTCGGGGACTCCCCCAACGGAGAGCATGAGCACACGGGTCGAGGAGCGGTTCGGGCTGTCGCCGGAGCGCGCGTGGGCGGCGGTCGTCGGCGCCGTCGCGGCGCTTCTCGCGATCGGGTCCGCCGTCTTCCCGCGGATCGTGTACGACCGATTCATCTGGCAGTACTTCTGGGGGCCGGTCGCGGCCGACGGACAGGGCGCACAGTGCGCCATCCACGACGCGGGGGGGACCGAACTGCTCGGGAGCTCTTCGGCGTGTACGGCGGCCGTCGAGGCTGGCGAGGCCGTCGCGTTCCCGGGATACACCACGGTCTCGACCGTGAGCTACGTCGTCATCTTGCTGGCGATGCTGATCGGCGTGGTCTTTCTCCTCCGCCGGCTGGATATCGGCACCGAACTGCGCTTCTTCTACGCGCTGTTCCCGTTCATGCTGCTCGGCGGCGCCCTTCGTACCGTCGAGGACTCGGGAGTCGCCGCGATGCGGGCCGGTGTGGAGCCGCTGATCCCGTTCCCCGCGAGCGCGCTGTTGATCAGCCCGTTCATCTACTTCATCGTCTTCGGCGTCACGCTCGCGTGCGTCCTCGCTGCGTATTCACTCGAGGGCCGGGGCGTGGTCGACGACTACGCGCGGCCCCTGTTCGCGATGGGTGCCGTCGCGCTCACGGTCACGTTCGGCTACCTCTCGTACCTCTCGGCGACGACCGACTACGTCGAGTTCTACCCGATCATCCTCGTGTTGACGCTGGGGATTGCGACTGCTGCGACCGCGGTCACGTGGAAGCTCGCGACCGCGTACGTGCCCGATATCCGGCAGGGGACCGGCGTCGCGGGAATCGTCATCATCTGGGGGCACGCGATCGACGGCGTCGCCAACGTCATCGGGCTCAACTGGATGCCGGCGCTGACGGGAACGGCCAATCTCGTCCCGAAGCACGTCGTCAACGCGCTGATCGTCGACTGGACCGGCCGGCTCCTGCCGCAGTCGATCGTCTCGGTCACCGGCGACGCGTGGCCGTTCCTGCTGGTGAAGCTCGCGGCGGCGACGTTCGTCGTCTGGGTGTTCAACGGCGAGATGTTCGACGAGTCGCCGCGCTACACGCTGCTGTTGCTCATCACGGTGCTTGCGGTCGGACTCGGTCCCGGGAGCCGTGATATGCTGCGTGCGACGTTCGGGATCTGAGGGCGAGAGACGGGGTTACATCCCCATGTCGGCCGCAGCCTCGGGAACCGGGAGGTCGGCGACCGCGACGCCGAGCAGCTCGGCGGCGTGGTCGAGCGCCATGTCGAAGCCGTAGTACCGCTCTAACTCGTCACCGGTCGGTCCCGGTCGGACCTTCAACATCGCGTAGCCCTCGACGTTCTGGGCGACGGTCGCTTCCCTCCCGTTAGCAGAAAAGGTGAGGCGTCGCTCGCCGTCGGTCTCCTCGTAGCGCGCGTCGATCCCGTCCTCTTCGCCCGGCTCGTCTCCCGTCGTGTCGCTCATGCGCACGATACGATCTGACCCCTGTCGAATCTGTCGGTCGGTGAGGCCGCTGTCGGTCGGTAAGGTCCCGATCGGTCGGCGGGGTTGCTGGGGTTGGTAGGGTCGCCGTCGACCTATCGCGGGTCCCACCCGTGGAACTCGGTCCCCGACTCCAGTTCGAGGTCGAACGCGTCGATGACCCCGCCGAGGGCCTCGTACCCGCTCGCGGCCGCGGCGATCCCGACGATCGTCTCGTCGTCGTACCGGGCGGCGACCTCGTCGTGGACGACCGCGTTGACCTCGCCGCGGACGACCGCGACCGCGTACTCGACGAGGGCCGTCTCGTCGTCGTCGAGAGGGTCCCGGTCGTCCGCCCCGATCGCGGCGATAACTGCGTCGTCGATGCCGACTCCGCGGGCGATGTTGACGTGCTGGTGCCACTCGTAGCGGTTCGTCGTCGCGCGAGCGGTCGCGAGGATCACCAGCTCCCGCTCGCGGTCCGAGAGCCCGCTGTCGGTCCACAACGAACTGAGGAACGAGCGCAGCCCCGCGAGCACTTCGGGGTTGTTGCCGATCGACTGGTAGACGTGCAGTGGCTTTCCCTGCAGCGACGACTCCAGTAAGTCCTCGTACTCGTCCGGCACGTCCGACGCGTCGACGTAGGGTACGCGAGCCATGGCTGCGTCTCTCCGCCCGCGGTGATAGGTGTGGGTAACTCGGTAGCGCTCGCCGCGAACGGTGCCGATACCGGCGCCGCGTCGCCGCTCGGATGGTAAGCTTAAGGGACGACACGTCCCTACCCGCGACAATGAGTACCGAAGTCTCGCGGCGGCGGGCGTGGGTGATCGCCGCGCGACCGCAGACGCTCCCTGCGGCGGCGGCGCCGGTGATCGTGGGCGTCGGGCTTGCGGTTCACGATGGGGCGTTCGCCCCGCTGCCCGCGCTTGCGGCGTTCGTCGGCGCGGCGCTGATTCAGGTCGGCACCAACTTCGCGAACGACTACTACGACGCGATTCAGGGCGCGGACACAGACGACCGCGAGGGGTTCACCCGCGTCGTCGCCAGCGGGCTCATCGAACCCGGAGAAGTAAAACGGGCAATGTGGCTCACGTTCGCCGCCGCGATCCTCGTTGGGACCTCCCTTGTGTACGTGGGCGGCGTCCCGATCCTCGTGATCGGGCTCGCTTCGGTTGCCGCGGGAATCGCGTACACGGGCGGTCCCTACCCGCTCGGCTACCACGGGCTCGGGGACCTGTTCGTGTTCGTCTTCTTCGGCGTGATCGCCGTCACGGGCACGTACTACGTGCAGGCCGCCGCGCTCGCGGGCGGGGCGTTCCCTCTGTGGATCCCCGAGGGGACCGTCACCCTCGCGGCCGTCGTCGCGAGCCTTCCGGTCGCCGCGCTCTCGACGAACATCCTCGTCGTCAACAACGTCCGCGACTTGAAGGAGGACGCGGAGACGGGCAAGCGCACCCTCGCGGTCCGGTTCGGCTACCGGTTCTCGCGGGGGCAGTACCTCGCGCTGCTCGCGCTCGCGTACCTCACCCCGCTGTGGTTTTTCGCCGAGGGGTACGGGCTCGCCGCGCTCCTCCCGCTCGCGACCCTCCCGCTCGCGGCCGGCGTCGCCCGAACCGTGCTGACAGAGACCGCCGGGGACGCGCTCAATCCGGCGCTCGAATCGACCGGGAAGCTCCTCGCGGCGTACGCGGTCGCGTTCGCCGTCGGGCTCGCGGTCTGATCCGATGCGGCTCCGCCCCTTCTCGCTCGCGCTGGCGAGTCCCCTCGAAACGGCGCGCGGCTCCATCGATCGGCGCGAGGGATTTCTCGTCGCCGTCGACCCCGGAGCCGACGGCGAGTCGGTTCCCGCGCCCGGCCTCGGCGAGGCGACGCCGCTCCCCGGCTGGACCGAGTCGCGGTCGGCCTGCGAGGCGGCGCTTCGCGGGGCCGAAGACGAGAACGATGGGAAGGCGCTCGCGACGGATGCGCTCGACCGACTCGACCCTACCGAGACGCCTGCCGCGCGCCACGGCCTCGCGCTCGCGCTCGCGGATGCGACCGCTCGCGACGCCGGGCAGTCGCTGGCCGAGCGCCTCGCAGAGAACGAGAACCTGCCCGCGCCAACCGAGACGGTCCCGGTCAACGCGACGATCGGTGACGTCGACTCGGAGGACACCGTCGCCGCGGCCGAGAACGCGGTCGAGAAGGGATTCGACTGCCTGAAGGTGAAGGTCGGCGCGCGCGGCCTCGATGCCGACATCGAGCGCCTTCGAGCCGTTCGACGGGCAGTCGGCGGCGATGTCTCCCTCCGAGCCGACGCCAACGGTGCGTGGGACCGGGAGACCGCCCGGGAGGCGGTCGAGCGACTTGCACCGCTCGACCTCGCGTACCTCGAACAGCCGCTGCCGGCCGACGACCTCGACGGGGCGGCCGCCCTCAGAACGGTCGGGAGCGGTGTCGATACCGACACCGACCGCGATCCCCCGGTCCCGATCGCCCTCGACGAGTCGCTCGCGACCCGCGGGCTCGATGCGGTCCTCGATGCCGACGCCGCCGACGCCGTCGTCTTGAAACCGATGGCGCTCGGAGGGCCGGACCGAGCGCTGGCGGCGGCGAGACGGGCGCGGGAGGCCGGCGTCGAGCCGGTCGTCACCACCACGATCGACGCGGTCGTCGCGCGCACCGCCGCGGTCCACGTCGCCGCCGCTATCCCAGACGTATCCCCCTGCGGGCTCGCCACCGGCTCCCTGCTCGACACGGACCTCGCTCCGGATCCTTGCCCGATCTCGGACGGCGCGGTGACGGTGCCGACCGATCCCGGTCTGGCCGGCGACGCCTTTGACGACCTCCTGTAGCTCGGCGGCGAGGCGGTGAGGAAGCCACGGGCGGCGTGTCAGCTCCGAGAGCCCCCACTCGATCTCACTCCACGACTTCGATGGTCCCCTCCATCCCGCGCGTCTGGTGCGGCGTACAGACGTATTCAACGACGCCGGAATCCGTGAACGTGTACTCGAAGGTGTACCCCTCCTCGCCGGTGAGTTCGGACTCGAAGGCCCCGCCCCTGTCGACCACGTTGTGTGCGCCGCCGGCGCCCGTCCACTCCCAGACGACTGTCGTCCCGGTGTCGACGATGAGGTTCGCGGGCGCGAAGGCGAACCCGGCGTCGGCGCCGACGGCGACAGTCACCTGCTCCTCGTCCGTCCGGTCGACCGGTTCCGGATCGCTCCCCTCGTCGCCACCCGGGATGACGGCGTCGGCACAGCCCGCGAGCGCCGCGACGGCGACGGCTCCCGCTCCAGCGAGCGCCTCTCGACGCGTTCGGTCGGTCATACCGGATCGACGTGATGGGCAGTATAAAGGCCCTCGCGAACTCCGCCGGACTGAGAATCGACGCACAGACGGCGGATGGGTGGGCGGGCGGATGGGCAGATAGGTAGACGGACGGGACGAGGGAAGGGGCTTTTACCGACACCGTCGAAGGGATGGGTATGAGCGACTGGACCGACGCGATCGTCGGCGAGCGCATGACCGTCGACAACCAATTCACGGACCGAGTGGCGGCCTCGCGGTTCTCCAGTCAGGAGTGGGGGCTGATCATGACCGCGACCGAGTTCGAGATCGAGAACGCCGACGATTCCGAGAACGCCCGAATCGTCGCGGATACCTCCAGCCTCCCGGCGATCATGCCGGAGCTGGAGAACGTCCGATCGCAGGTCGCGGCGATGGGCGGGGCTCCCGGCGGCGCCGGCGGGAGCGGGGGGTCCGGCGGCGGGCTCGTCGACTCGATCAAGGGCGCGCTCGGGCTCGGGGGCAGTGGTGGCAACGACGGCCCCTCCGACGAGGAGCTCGACGCGGCCGAGCGGCTCGTCCAAGAGTACGCCGACGAGCTACAGGCGCACCTCGAAGAGGTCGGCAAGTGGGAGCAGGTGCGGGTCGCGTATCAAGAGTAAGGGCGCGTACGGGGCTGGATCGACGCGATCGACGTGAGTTGCGCACGCGACGGAGGGGTTCGAGGGGCGAGATATTCGAGAACAGTGTATTCGAGATCGCTACCACGGAACAGCGTCAGTTCCTCGGCCTCGGAGACGTTGATGAGCCCGCTGACGATCTCGTCGTACTCTTCGTCGTCGATCCGGAGCGCATCCAGCCGCCCGATCGGCTCCTCGTCGAGATGGATCTGAGGCATAGATGAGAATCAGTCAGCCGGGGATAATAGATCGGTACAGCGTTATACGATCCCGCAAGCTAAACGTCAGTCCAGACTGTACCAGTTAGCGATCTCAGTCGCCTGAACGTCGTCAGCGGAGTTTTGCTTGGCCACCTTTTCAATATCTGCTTCGGTGAGGTTGTCACTTTCGAGGATGACTGTTCCGTTCAATTGGAGAATACTGTCATCTTCGTTGAGCAGTTCAATAAGCACAGCCGGTTTCACCGTCGTTTTCTCCACCTGCTGAGTTCCCATGAGTTCGAGTCTGTTCGAGAAACACTCTACCACTGGAGACCCCTCACTTCCGATCTGCACCGGCATCGACAGAAGCGATACCCTCGTGATCGGGAGATCGTCGCTGTCTCCCGGGGCCGCAGAGACAAGCAGTTTGGGGATCACCTTCCTCGACGCCACTTCCATCGACGGGTCGCCTATCAGACGCGTAGACACCCCGTTCGAACCTTCCGAAAGTCCGACGCTCGCGGCTACCGGCACCCCGACTGCGAGGAGCCCCAAGAGCCTCCGGATCCTCGGGGGGTCGAGCACGCTCTCGGCAACGATCGATGAGAGTCCGCCGTTCTCGACCACCGAAACTCCGAGACGAGTCTCTTCAGTCCCCTCGAATACGGTGAGCGCTGGAGCACCGCCGAGACCATCGAGTTCGACCATCTCGCTTCCCGCAGCGATTCGATCGCCTTTGGTCGGCAGTTCGCAGTACACAATATCGATGTCGGGGTTCGACAGAACTGCTGCAGTTTGTTCGGCGTCGGGTCGGTCGAGCACCTTCCACGTATTTATTCCGTCGGGTGTCGCCGGGTTGGACAACACGCGGCGGATGGCTGCCGCTCGGTCTGGCGAATCGGCAAGCACGACCACGTCGAGGTCTCCACGTGCCGTCGTCGTTCGTTGGAGACGATTCTCGTAGCTCGCAGGCGTCAACACCGCTGTACCAGCAGACAGCGGATCGGTGTCAGGGTTCGGGACCGTGTTTTCCGGATCTGCAGCGTCTTCAATCGGGAGCCACGGCGATGTCGCGAGTGCGACCGGGGCGTCCGCCGTCGGATCCGCCGATCCCCGAACGCGGACCGGAGCAAGCGAGTGCGCGAGGTGCGGGAGCAGTTCCGCGGCCTCGGGAACCGGCCGAAGCACCGCCTCGGTCGGCCACTCGGGCGTGTACGGCTCGACCGTCTCGGGATCAACCTCTAAGTACTCCATCAGCCGCTCGCTCATCGACAGATCGGCCAGTTTCGGCGGGTAAAACGGAAGCTTCGGACCCACCTGTTCGTACTCGTATCGGTCGGATTTGACGTACCCCTCCGTCCGCGCCAGCGTGTCGAGGAAGAGCCACGTCCGGAGTAGCTCCTCGACGCGCTCTTCGAGCGCGAGACCTTCGGTCGGCAGGGACTCGACGTAGCCGGTGTCGAGTCGGATCGCCGGCGCATCCCCAATGACGACCCGAGCGCCGAGGTAGTACGCGAGCGTGGAGAGCCGGTACACGTCGGCATACGTGGGTCGCACGACCACCTCGATGCCGGTGTCGGGAGCGACGAGCGGACTCGGGATGTCGAGTTCGTCACCGACGCGGATTCGGGGCGGGTACCCCCGGAGCGTCGGCCACGAGCGCTCGGGGGTGAACTCCTTGATCGAGGATCCGAGTACGGACACCGCCTCGGCGAGCGCTGTCGGGTCGTCCGGGACGGTGATCGTCGCCTCTGGGCGAGTGTGCAGCGACCGCGCGCCGACCGTGACGGTGGTCGGGCCGTCGAAGGTCAGTTCGACGGCCCCAGAATCAGTCATCCCGGTCGCGGAGATCGATACGTCCGGGATCCGAACGAACGCCTTCGTTACGCTACTGATGTCGAGGAAGTACGTCGCTCGCGGGAACTCCATCGATTCGTTGAGCCGCGCGACGAGTTCTCCGTCGGCGTCACGGAGGGAGACAGACGAGTACGCGGGGATCGAGACCGATTCGGCCTCGAAGCTGACGGCTCGATCGACGGGGACGTGGAACAGGTCAGGCAGCGCCGGCTGCGGCTGCGGCTCCCGATCGAAGTAAAGCGGGAACTTCTCGCCCTCTAGGGCGTCACGGATACACAGCGTCCGCCCGTCAGCCTCGAACCCGACCCGGTCATCGATCGCATCGTCAGTCACGGTCTTTTGACACTTCTACAACAGATATGAGGCTGTCGGTTATTCCCGACATTCGCCGCTTCGAGCCCGATACACCCGGCTTCTACCGCATCGTGTTAACAGGGGTGACAGAAACCTTAACATCCAGTGTGCATGACACACGGGCATGGAGGAGACGGTCGAAACCGCTCTCGGCGCGGCGTTTCCGGGTCGAGTCATCGACCGGACATTCGGAGTCGGTCCGTCGTGGAACGGCGCCAACGAGACGGTCGGCGTCGTCTTCGCCGACGGGAGCCGCGTCTTCTGCAAGGTCGCCGTCGCGGGCGACGGGAGCCGGATCGCCCGCGAAATAGCCGTGCTTCGGTACCTCGACGCGGGGCGACCGATCTCGGGTCCCGAGGTACTGGCCGGCGACCCGGACGCGTCGGTGCCGTACCTCGTCACCGCGCCGGCGCCGGGTCGCGAACTGCTCGGCGTCTGGGAGGAGGCGGAGGAGGCGCAGCGAGAGGCGCTCCTCCGACGGGTCGGCGCGACGCTTGCGACCCTCCACGCGGAGCGGTTCGAGACTCACGGGGAGATCGTCGGCGGGAGCGACGAGGGCGAAATCGGAAGTCGGAGCGGGAGCGCGCTCATCCTCGACCCGGCTCCGTGGCCTGACGTGCTCCGCGCGACGATTGAACGCACCCGCGAGATCGGCACCTCGGAACGGCTGGCGGACCACTACGACGCCGTATTCGACTGCGTCGAGGCGAATCGGGACCGGCTCGGCGGCGCCCCGGCCGCGCTGCTCCACGGCGACGTGGCGAAGCCGAACCTGTTCGTGACCGACGACGGCGGCGTAGGAGTTGACGCCGAGTCGCGTACCGACACCGGCCCCGACGGGATCACCCCAATTGACTGGGAGCTCGCGCACGTCGGCGATCCGGCCCGCGACCTCGTTCGCGCGGAGGACCAGCTCCTCAACGGGTTCGACAGCAGTGGACCGGAGCGATACGCGGAGGCCCTTTATAAAGGATATCGCGAGCGCGCCGGCGGGCTCCCGCCGGGATTCGCCGAGCGACGGCCGGTGTACGAGGTCGTCCGGATGCTCGGGCGTTCGGGGTTCATCGACCAGTGGGCGACGTACCTCGACGAGCCGATCGACCGGCTCGTCGACCGCGCGAACGCCGAACTGCGGGCGCGGCTGGACGCGGTCTAAGCGGCTTTAAAACGATCTCGCCATCGCCCTTAAAAGTCACATCACCGGTTCCACGCCGCGTCGTCGGGGTCGATCCGGCGCGTGCCCGGCTCCAGCGCGTCAATCGCATCGAGGGCGGCTTTGGGCACGTCGGCGCCGACCGCGCGTCGGTTCTCAGTCACGTGGTCGCCGGTCGCCTTCGGAATCGGTGTGACGCCACGGGCGAGCGCCCACGCGAGCGCGAGGACCGCCGGCGAGAGCCCGTTACGCTCGGCGACGCGCTTGAACTCGTCGTCGTCGAACAGGTCCCCGCGGGCCAGCGGCGAGTAACCGACGAGTTGGTGATCGAACTCGGCTGCGAGCCCGCGGAGCTCCGGCTGTTGGAACCGGGGGTGACACTCCACCTGGTGGGCGGCGATCGGCGCGTCGAGGATCTCTGCGGCCTCCCGAAGCAGGTCCGGCGTGAAGTTCGAGACGCCGACGTGGTCGGTGAGTCCCGCCTCTCTGAGCGCGTCGAACGCCGGGAGCGTCGCGTCGGGGTCGTAGGCGCCTGTCGGCCAGTGGACGTACAGCAGGTCGACGCGGTCGAGCCCTAGCCGGTCGAGGCTCTTGCGGGCGGTCTCGCGAACGTCCGCTGGCGCGAGGTTGTCGGGGTGGATCTTCGTGGCCACGACCACGTCGTCGCGGTCCACGTCGGCCGTGGCTATCCCCTCGCCGACGGCGGTCTCGTTGTCGTACATCTGTGCGGTGTCGACGTGGCGGTACCCCGCCTCCAGGGCGGCGGCCACCGTAGCACGACACTCAGCGGGGTCGTCGAGTCTAGACGTTCCGAGGCCGAGCGGGAGTTCGAGGGGTGGCATATGACTCGGTACCACGTGCGGTGTCAAAAGCGCGTGCCCACCGGAACGGACCGCAGGAAACCGGATCGAGACAGGGTTCGACTTCCTACGAGCGTTTTCACCGGGCTGGAAACCCCTCGACGTTATATGGCCTATTGAGTCCCTATGAACAGGTATGACCAACGGGATTCACGTCGAACTTGCCGTCTCGGCCTGTGAGGGCTGTCCCGTGGCCGCGCTCTCGTCGAGCACCGCGGTCGAAGAGTTCCGCATCGACGCAGACGACGCCCGAGTTGAGTTCGTCGCCCCCGATCCGCCCGAGGACCCGCCCGGCGGCCTCGATCTCGTCGAGTTCGCCGGCGAGGCGCACGGTCGCTACGAGATTACCTGCGAGCGCCCCGCGACCGACGGCGGCCTCGCAATCGACGCGCCGGAGGCCGAAACAGGCGCCGACGCCGGTCCGTCCTCGTCGCCGGCCGCCGAGCCGTCCCCCCACGCAACCGCCGACGGCGTCTGCGACAACTGTTCGTGCGGCGGGCTTCCGTCAGCGTTCGCGAACTTCCCGGTCTCGCCGCGCCGGACCGAGATGGAGGACGGGGAACTGCTCGTCTCGTTCGTCCTGACGGGCCACGAGGAGCTGCAGGCCATTGTCGACGAGTGCGAGGCCGCCGGGCTCGGCGTAGAGCTGCGCCGGCTGTGCGTCGATCGCGGGGACCGGAGCGCGACGGATGACTCCTGTCGCGATGTCGTCCCGGTCGATCTCGCCGGCGTGACGGACCGACAGGCCGAGGTCGCGGCCGTCGCGGCCGAGAAGGGATATTTCAACGGTGACGGCGCCTCCGCCGGAGAGATAGCCGCGGATCTCGACCTCGCGAAGTCCACGGTCTCGGAACACCTCCGGACCATGACGGACACGCTCTTCTCGCAGGCATTCGGGGACGGTACTTAAACCGCCGAACAGTTCGCCGCCAGGTATCCGGGGGGTTCGACCGTAGTGATCAGTAGCGGGGTCGAACGCATCGGTTCGGCTCCGGTCACCAATGACTCAGTGGACACAGCTCGGACCGCGGGAACGCGAGCTCCTCGCCGTCCTGCGGCGTACCGACGCCCCCCTCACGGCCCGCGACCTGCTCGACGCGATCGGTAGCCACGGCGACGATGTCGCGTACACGACGGTCAAGCGGACCGTCGACCGGCTCGTCGAGAAGGGGTTCGTCGAGCGCGAATCGGAGCGGTACCGCGGCGGAACGCGGCACCGCTACCGATTCGACGTCGAGGCCGCACGCGAGCGGCTCGTTCCGGAGTTCGCCGACGAGCTCCGGACGGTGCTCGGCGAGCCGGCGATCGAGCGGCTCGCCCGAACGGTCCGAACGGAACGCGACGGCGGCGACGAAGCCGACGCCACCACCCAACAATGACTACAGATCCGAACGCGAGCGACGAGCGGACGGCACGGACCGACGAACAACGCGACGAGCAGTCGGCGAACGCGAATGCGGGCGACGCGAAGACAGCGGGATCGGCCGCGGACGGCACCGAGACGGCGGACGACGGTCCGGAGATCGTCGACGGCCGGACGATCGAACACTTGTTGACCGATCACGAACGCGACATCGCCGCCACCGCGGAGGGGACCGAGGCCACCGCGGCGAAGCGGCCGAGCCTCGATCTGCCGCGGTTGGAGCTCGGACGCCGCGACTTCATGAAGGCCGGCGCCGCCGTCGGGGCCATGAGCGGTCTCGCCGGTTGTACGAGCATCCTCGCCGACGAGGAGAGCAACGACTCGGGCGACGCGGCCGCCAGCGGCGAGCACTCGGTGGCTCCGGGCGAGCACGACGAGTACTACGGGTTCCTCTCCGGCGGCCACACCGGCGAGATCCGCGTCGTCGGGCTCCCGTCGATGCGGGAGCTGATGCGGATCCCGGTGTTCCAAGCGGAGAGCGCCCGCGGCTTCGGCCACGACGCGAAGTCGAGCCAGATGCTGGAAGAGGAGGGCGGCGGCTACACGTGGGGCGACACCCACCACCCGCGCGTCTCCCAGACCGACAACGACTACGACGGCCGCTGGCTGTTCGTCAACGATAAGGCGAACGGGCGGATGGCCCGGGTCGACTTGGAGTACTTCGAGACCGACGCGATCACGAACGTCCCGAACTGTCAGGGCGTCCACGGGGCATGCATGCAGCTACCTGACACGCAGCTGGTCTTCGGCGTCGGCGAGTTCCGCGTCCCGATGCCGAACGACGGCCGCGACGTGCAGAGCCCCGACGAGTACGGCTCCGTCCTCAGCGCCATCAACCCCGAGACGATGGACGTCGAGTGGCAAGTCGAGGTCGACGGCAACATGGACAACGGGGACGGCGGGAAGGAGGGGCGCTGGTTCTTCGCGACCGGCTACAACAGCGAGGAGGGCGTCACGGAGTCCGAGATGGCCCGGTCGGACCGCGACTACGTGAAGGCGTTCGACATCCCCGCGATCTGGGACGCCGTCGAGGCCGGGAACTACGAGGAGATCAGCGGCGTGCCCGTCGTCGACGGGACGATGGACAGCTCGCTCAACGAGGGCGACCGTCCGATCGTCCGGTACGTCGCCACACCGAAGAGCCCGCACGGGATCAGCGTGACGCCCGACGGGAACTACGCCATCGCCTCCGGCAAGCTCGATCCGAGCTGTACGGTCATCGACATCGACGCGATCGCCGAGGTCGACGACCCGCAGGAGTCCATCGTCGGGCAGCCCCGGATCGGGATGGGACCGCTCCACACCGCCTACGACGGGCGGGGGCACGCGTACACGACCCTGTTCATCGACTCGCAGGTTGCCAAGTGGGACTACGAGGCCGCCGTCGAGGCCGAGGCCGGCTCCGAGGAGCCGGTGATCGAGAAGCACGACGTACACTACAATCCCGGCCACCTCATCGCCTCGGAGTCGTACACGGCGTCGCCGCAGGGCGACTACCTCGTCTCGCTGAACAAGCTCTCGAAAGACCGGTTCCTCCCCGTCGGACCGATCCATCCGGAGAACGATCAGCTGTTCCACATCGGCGACGACGACGCCGGGATGGAGCTGATCAAGGACAAGCCGTCGTACCCCGAGCCGCACGACGCCAGTATCGTCCACAAGGACAAGATCGAGCCGGCGAAGACGTGGGACACCGACGACTACGAGATCGACTACGTCGCCGAGGGCGAGGAGTCCTTCGAACGGGTCGACGACAGCACCGTCGAGATCGAGATGTGGGCGCGCCGCAACGAGTACGCCTTCCCGGAGGTCACGCTGCAGGAGGGCGACGAGGTGACGCTCCGGATCTCCAACGTCGAGACCACGAGCGACGTGATCCACTCGATCGCGATCCCGGAGTACGACATCAACCTCGCGTTAGCGCCCCAGGACACCCGTGAGGTGACGTTCACCGCGGACCAGCCCGGCGTGTTCTGGGCGTACTGCGCGTACTTCTGTAGCGCGCTCCACCTAGAGATGCGCTCGCGGATCCTCGTCGAACCGGACGAATAGACAGCGAGCCACCGTTTCCCCACTCTCACCGACCTCACCCACTCAGCCGCCCCAACCGACCCAACCAACCCACCCCACTCAACCGACCCAGCCGACCCAACCCACCCCACTCAACCGACCCACCCCACCACCGTACCCCCAACACCATGACAGCCTCACTCGACCGACTGACGGAGCTTAGGCGGGCGCTCCCGGTGACGGCGGCGGCGATGTTCGTCGTCGCCCTGCTGGTGCCCGTCTGGCGGATCGCCTTCGAAGCGCCTCAGTACCCTGAGGGCCTGCTCGTCGAGCTGTACGCGTACCCCCGCCTCGGCGGCGACTACGCCGAGGTGCAGGCGCTGAACCACTACGTCGGGTTCTACTACCCGGACCCGGTGTTCGTCGATCCGAACTACGCGGTCCATCCGGACGCGATCGCCGCGCCGGAGTGGATCCTCGGACCCGTCGTGTTCCTCGCGGTGGCCGCCGCGGGCGTGTTCGTCGCGCTCGCGCCCACCGACCGAAAGCTCCGTCTGGGGCTGCTCGGCCAGTTGGCCGGGGCGACGGTGGCGTTCGTGGGGACGTTCGCGATCGTGCAGTACCGGCTGTTCCAGGCGGGTCACGCGCTCGGCGAGAGCGCGCCGGTCGTCGGAGTGCGGGAGTTCACCCCGCCGCTTCTGGGCGGCTACGAGATCGCCAACATCAGCGGGGTGGCGTGGTTCGGTCCCGGCGGCTACCTCGCGGGGATCGGGTTTCTCCTCCTCGTCGTCGCCTACCTGCTCCGCGACTCGCAGGTCACGGTCGGCGAGGCGCCCGGGAGGGTCCGAGATCGCCTCTCGGGAGGTAACGAAGACGGCGACGGCGACGGAGAGCCCGAACAGATCGGTCCGGCCGCCGAGGAAATTGCCGAGGCACAGACCGCCGCGAACCCCGAATCCGTCTCGACCCCGGACGGGCCGACATCGGACGACTCGGGAACGGACGGATCGACCCAAAACGGACCCAAAACGGGGGTAAACTGATGTCTCGGCTCCCGTCGATCGGCGGGCTCGGATCGGCTCGCGCGGTGTTCGTCGCCGCCGCCGTCGTGCTCGCGGTCGTCCTCGCCGGCGTCGTCGCGGCGACCGGTGCGGGGGTCGCCGGGAGCGACGCGGCCGGCGCCGGAAACGGAAGCGAACCGATCGTCGAGCCGCCGACGTACGACCCGGACCGACCGACGGACGCGGGGACCGCGACGATCCTGCGCGACGGGAGCGACGACACCGACGCCGATCCCGAGATCTACGACGACCTGTCCGCCGCGGTCGACGCCGCGGGTCCGGGCGATACGATCGAACTCTCGGGCGTCTTCGAGCCCGCGGAGACGGTCATCGTCGACGAGCCGGGGATGACGATCCGCGCGGCGTCGACCCACGACGCCCTGATCGACGGGGGCGGCGAGGACACGACGATCGCGGTGCGCGCGCCGAACGCGACGGTCGAGGGGGTCTGGATCGACGACACCGGAGAAAACCTCGAATCGCAGGACGCCGCGGTGTACGTCGCCGAGAACGCCACGGGAACGACTCTCACGGACCTGTACCTCACCGACGCCGCGTTCGGGGTCTGGGTCAACGGCGCCGACCAAGTGACTATCGCGGACTCGCGGATCGAGGGGACGCAGGCCCCGCGGTTCGCGAACCGCGGTAACGGGATCAACCTCTGGGAGACGAACGGCACCGAGGTCCGAAACACCGAGATAACCGACGTGCGAGACGGAATTTACTACTCGTGGGCCTCGAACGTCGAGGCGACGGGGAACACGATGTGGGACCTGCGGTACGGCGTCCACTACATGTACTCCGACGACAACCGCCTCGCGGACAACGTCGCCTTCGAGAACGACGTGGGGTACGCGCTGATGGTCAGCGAGTCGATCGAGTTGGTCAACAACACCGCGGTCGCGAACCGCGGCGAGAGCGGGCACGGCATCCTGCTCAAGGAGATCGACCGCTCCGTCGTCCGCGACAACACCCTCGTCGCCAACGACAACGGCGTGTTTCTGTACAACGCGCAGGACAACGAGGTGCGCGGGAACCTCCTGTACGCGAACGGCGTGGGGGTCCACCACTCCGCGGGCACGGAGGGGACGGTCGTCGCCGGCAACGGCTTCGTGACCAACGACGAACAGGTGTTGACGACGACCCGCGAACTGGTGGCGTGGAACGGCACCGACCGCGGGAACTACTGGTCCGACGCTCGCGTCGCCGACACCGACGGCGACGGGCTGAGCGACGCGCGACACCGCCCGGCCGGCGCGGCCGAGCGGCTGGTCCAAGAACACCCGGCCGCCGCCGTGTTCGCCGACAGTCCGGCGTTCGACGCGATCCGGTTGGTCGAGAGCCGGTTCCCGGCCGTGGAGAGCGCCGGGATCATCGACCACCGCCCGCTCGCGAGCCCCGCCCACGACATCGAGCCGTATCGCCCGTACGCGGCGGCGGTCGACGCGACCGCCGAGTACGACGACGAGCCCGGAGACGACCACCACCAGTAACCATGCGCATCGATATCACCAACGTTCACAGACGATACGACGACGTGGCGGCGCTCGACGGGGTCGACTTCACGGTCGAGTCCGGCGAGGCGTACGGCCTCGTGGGAACCAACGGCGCCGGCAAGTCCACCCTGTTCGGACTGATCGCCGGCCACGACCGACCCGACGAGGGAGCGATTACGGTCGGCGATCGCGACGTGAGGGAGTTGGGGTGGCGCATCCGCGAGGCGATCGGCGTCCTCCCGGAGGACCCCGGCTTCCCGCCGGGCGAGACGGGACGCGAGACGCTGGCGTTCCACGCGGACGTTCGCGGGATCGGTGCGAGCCCCGAGGACGCGGCCGAGCGGATCGCGGGCGCCGCGGCGACGGTCGGCCTCGGCGACGCGATCGATCGCCCCATCGACGGCTACTCGAAGGGGATGCGTCGCCGGCTCGGCCTCGCGGCCGCGCTGCTCGCGAACCCGTCCGTGCTTCTGCTCGACGAGCCGACCGCCGGGCTCGACCCGAACGGGGTCGCCGCGCTCCGGGAGGTGCTGACCCGCGTCCGCGAGGAGACCGGCGTAACGATCCTGATGGCCACCCACGCGCTGCGTGAAGCCGAGCGCGTCTGTGACCGCGTCGGCGTCCTCGACGACGGCCGGCTGGTCGCCGAGGGGACGCCCGACGAGTTGGGCGCGGACCACGAGGACGGGCTCGAAGGCGCGTTCGTCTCGCTCACCGGAGGTGGTCGCGATGCCTGAGAGGGGTACCGTCGAGGACGGCGGGCGCGACGGAGACGCGGCGCGGACCGAGCCGACCCCGGACGGTGGGATCGCCCTCGACGGGGCGTCCGCGGCGAGCGGGGCGGAGGCCTCGACAGCGGGGTCGACGGACGCCGACGACTCCGACACCGCTCACGCGGCCGACGCCGACTCGATCTCTATCCCGCTCCCGCGGCCCGGAATCGTCGCGCGGATCGCGCGGCGGGAAACGCGGCTGACGACCCGGCGCGGGTGGGCGCTCGGTCTAACGGTCGTCTTCGCGGCCTTCGGGTTCCTGTTGGCGACGTTCAGCGGTTCCGGAGTCGCGCCGACTGGTTACGAGCCGGTGGTCGCGAGCTACGTCGAGCTGGCGACGTTCCTCGTCCCGCTGGCGGCGCTGGCGTTCGGCCACGGCGCGGTCGTCGGCGCGGCCGAGCGCGGGCGTCTCGGTGTCGTCCTGACACTCCCGGTCTCGCGCGCCGAGACAGCGATCGGGGTGTTCGCCGGCCGTGCGGCCGTCCTCGGATCGGCGGTGATACTCGGCTTCGGCGTTCCCGGTCTGCTGCTGCTCCGCGAGTACGGGCTCGCCGGCTGGCCGACGTTCGCGTGGTTCCTGTTCGCGACCGTCGCCGTCGCCGTCGCCCTGCTCGGGATCGGGGTGGGAATCTCCGCGCTCGCGCCCACGTCGACGATGGCGCTCGCGGGCGCGCTGCTCGTGTGGGCGTGGGTCGCCTTAGTCCACGACCTGCTCGCGATGGGCGTGCTCGCGGCGCTCGACGGCGCGAACGGATTCGTCGCCGTCGCGGTCGCAGCCAACCCGGTCTCGACCTACCGGCTGCTCGCGCTCGCCCCGACCGACGCGGGCGGCGCCGGGCTCGCGGCCGCGCTCGACGGCGGACTCTCGGTCGGCGTGCTCGTCGGCGTCCTGCTTGGGTGGGTCGCACTCGGCGTGGTCGTCGCCGCCGTCGCGATGCGCGTAAAGCGGATTTAAAAGGCGGTCGGTCGTCGGAGAGGTCGGTAGTCCGTTGCGCCCCGGGAAGACGCTTTTAAGAGTGGTCGGAGATCCGTGATTTCGGTGCTGCTGTCCGCCGTGGCTCACTTAAAAATGAACGGAGAGATCCAATCACTCGATGACGGAGCGAGCGGCCGCTCACGGGCGCGCGCCACCGCAACAGCCTCTTGAAAAATCGCTCGACCACCCGTTCTCCCGATCGGTCTCACCGCTCCGGCGTGTCCGATGCCTCGGAGTCCACCGCCGATCGCCGGACCATCTCGACCCCACCGTGCCGGATCACGGTCCCGAGCATGTTGCCGGCGAACAGCAGCGCGCCGCCGCCGACGAGCGCGCCGCCGAGCGCGCGGACGAGACCGCCGGTTCCCGCGTCGAGAACCCCGTCGGTCCCGATCGACGCGATCGCGGGCGAGACCGCGGCGGCGAGGATCAGCACGGCGCCCCCGAGGGTCGCGGCGAGGTCCACCGTCGCGACCCGGGCGTCGTAGAGGTCGTCGATCGCGGGCACGCGCTCCAGTCCGACCCGGTCGGCGTACCGGTCGAGCCAGACGATGAAGGGGACGACGTGGTAGAGGCTCCCGACCACGACGAACCCCACGAGCGCGCCGAGCAGGACGGGACCGGTCGCGGGGTGACCGAACCTGACGCCCGCGCCGAGCGGAGTCCGGATCCACGTCGCGAGCGCGGTCGCGCTCCACGCGAGGGTCGCGACGCCGACGACCGCGTACCGCGAGAGCATCGGGGTCGCCGCCCCGGTCGCGTCCCGAATTCGACGGAGGAGGACCGCGCCGGCGACCGCCACGCCGCCGGCGACGAGCAGCCCGCCGAGGGTAGCGACGACCGACTGCTCGACCAGCCGCCCGGCCGCGAGCGCGAGGACGCCGACCGGGTACGCCGCGGTTTCGATCCGCGCCGCGCGCGTTTCGACCGAGAGCGCGTCGGTCTGCGTGAACATGGGGCCGAGCTGGTACAGCGCCCCGATCACGGTCGTCACCACGGCGCCGAGGACCGCCAGCGTGACGTGGGCGTCGACGACCGCGGCCCGCGAGAGCCCGGTCCCGACGAGCACGCCCCATCGGTAGTCCGCGGCGAGGGTCCCCCCGAAGACGGCCGCGAGCGCGAGGAAGCCGACCGCCAGCGCGAAGTGCGTCTCGGTGGTGTCGAAGGGACGCGCGCGCCACAGCGTCCGGGCGAGGTTGTACGCGAAGACGGCGATCCCGACGACCATGACGCCCGCCATGAGGGCGGCGTCGGCCAGCCGCCCGAGCCAGAGCCCCGTGGCGAACCCGGCCACGCCGACCGCGACGGCGACCAACTGGAGCGTCGCCAGCCGCTCGGAGTGGATCTCGACGCCCGACCAGACGGGGACGAACTGCGTCATCGCGCCGATAATCGTGAGACACACCCACCCCACGAGGAGCAGGTGCGCGACTGCGATCCCGTCGAGGCCGGGACCCGTTCCCGCCAGCCCCGCAACGCGGAGGAGCGCGAGGGCTCCGCCAGCGACGAGAAACGCCAACGCGACGAGGAAGTGGCGAAGCGGGATCGTGGTCGGCGGGCGCGTCGAGGTCGTGAGATCACCGGGAACGCCTCGCATGTGTGCGAGTAGATCCCGAGCGGCCCTGTGGTTGTGTCCGAACGTGTTCGGGGGTAGTGTTCGACTGCGGGCCGGTCGTCGATCCGTCGACGGTAACCCCCGAACACGTTCGGAACAAACTACGCGGGGGTGGGGACCCGATCGACGCGTATGGAACTGGAAACGGCTGCGCTCGAACGGACGGACGCACCGGCGGACCGACCCGTCGAGACGCTCGACGTTCGCGATCTCGGCCCGCCGGAGCCGCTCCGCCAAACGCTCGAACTGCTCGCCGACCTCCCCGACGAGACCGTGCTGGTCCAGCGCAACGACCGCGCGCCGCAGTTCCTCTACCCGAAGCTCGACGACCGCGGCTACGCTCACGAGACGATCGAGGCCGACGGAGCGGTCGTCACGGCGATCTGGATGGCGGGCGACGACACCGGCGTGAGCGACGAGACGGTCGCCGACGGGACGGACGAGGAGGGCGACCGATGAGCTTCCTCGGCGGCTCCGAGCCCCAGTTCGATCCGGCCGACGCCTTCGTCCCCGAGCACATCCCCGAGCCCGGCGCCTTCCTCGCGGGCCACGACGTGCTTGGTGGGCGCGACCACGTCGCGCTCCACCGGACCGCGGCGGACGCCTTCGAAGAGTACGGCGTGTACGACGCCACGTTCGGCTACAACCTCGCGCGACTCAACCGCGACCCGCGACACACGGACGCCGGATTCCGGTACGCCGAGGAGGCCGACGACCCGACGACGCTCCGGGCCGAGTTCACGCCGACTACCGCCTTCTGTCCGCAGGCCGAACCGCTCGCGGTCGGGGCGTTCCGCGCGCTCGACGCGGTCGACACCCACGGCTACGAGCTGGTCCGCGTCCGCGTCGACGCCTCGCTCGACGGGAGCGACGCCGTCAACGAGCGCCTCGCGAAGCTGGAGTCCGGAGAGGCCGATCCGGAGCCAGTCGGGGATCGCGGCGGCTCGCCCTCCGATCCGTCGACTCCGTTCTGACCGCGCGGTCCGGGTCGAACATGTTCCCGCTAACGACCATTCGGGGGCCGCTCGTACGGACGGATCGATGACAGCAACCGACACCGTCCTCGACGTGCGCGACCGAGACGATCCGCCATTTCCGATCATCAGCGACGCGCTCGACGACCTCGGCCCCGACGAGTCCCTCCTTCTCGTCAACAGCTTCGAGCCGGAGCCGCTCTACGACGTGTTGGCCGATCGGGGGTTCGATCATGAGACCGAACGCGTCGACGACGACGAGTGGCACGTCACGATAGAACCGGAGTGAGCGCGAGCGGGCGCGATCTGATGCGGCCGAGCGCAACCGCGCGCCGCCCCTTTTATACTCCGGACCGAACAGTTCGGGGAACCGCCTCGTAATCCGAGAATTCTCGCCGAAGGTATTCCCCCTATTCCCCTACGCCGAGTTGCATGACCCGACGCACACTCGACCGGCGTACGTTCGTTCAGACGACTGCCGCGGTCGGCGCCACTGTCGCGCTGGCCGGCTGTGGCGGCAGCAGCGGTGACGGCAGCGATGGGAGCAGCGACGGTTCCGACGGCAGCGATGGGAGCGACGACGGAAGCGATGGCTCAGACGGAGGGAGTGACGGCTCCGACGGCGGCAGCGGCGGGGGCGGGACCCTCTCCGAGGAGCCGAACTACGACGGGTTCTTCGACGACGTGAGCAACTACGACGGCACCGTCGACATGCGGGACGCCGACGAGGTGACCGTCAACGTCGGCGCCAACGACGGGCTCTCCTTCGGGCCGGCCGCGGTGGCGGTCTCGTCCGGGACGACCGTCGTCTGGGAGTGGACCGGGCAGGGCGGCGACCACAACGTGTCGGCCACTGACGGCGAGTTCGAAAGCGACACCGCCGGCGAGGAGGGCCACACCTTCGAGCACACCTTCGAGGAGGCCGGCACCTACACCTACGTCTGCACGCCGCACGAGGCAGTCGGGATGAAGGGTGCCGTCTACGTGGAGTGACGCCTCCCACGCAGACACGCACAGACGACACCCGAACACACACGAACCGCACACCGATGACGACTCCCGACCCCACCCACTGATCACCCATGCCACAGGCACGCCTACTGGTCGATTTGCCCGACGGACCGTGGATAGCCGACGTGTCGCGCGACTTCCCGGACGCCGGGTTCCGCGTGCTCACCGCGGTGCCGGACGAGAGTGCCGGCTTCGCGCTCATCAGACTGACTGCCCGCGACGTCGACGACGTGCTCGCGGCGATGCGGGATCACGAGGCGCTCGCGAAGGTGTCGGTGATGGCGCGGGGCGACGGGGTCGCGACCGTTCGGATCGAGACGAACGCCCCGCTGCTTCTGGTCGCCGCGAAGCGCTCGGGGCTCCCGATCGAGATGCCGCTGGACATCGAGAACGGCGTGGCGGAGGTCGACGTCACCGGCGAACACGAGCGCGTCGCGGCGCTCGGAAAGCGGTTCGACGAGATGGGGCTGGAGTACGAACTCGATCGCGTCCGCCAGCGCGTCGATCCGGTCCGGCTGCTGACGGACCGCCAGCAGGAGCTCCTGCTCACGGCCGTGGAGTTGGGGTACTACGACGTGCCGCGCCGGTTCACCCTGACGGAAGTCGCCGACCACGTCGGAATCGCGAAGTCGACGTGCAGCGAGACGCTCCAGCGGGTCGAACGGACCGTGGTGCGCGAGTTCGTCGACGACCTCCCGACCCGACCGCTCGACGAGGAGGTCGACGCGGCGGGCGACAGTGCGAGCGACGGCGGCGACGCCGCCTCCGAAACCGACGCGGAATCGGCTCCGAACCGACCAACATACCACTCATGAGCGACACGGACACCCACGACCAGACCGCCGAACCGATCACCGACGAGATCCACGACAACTCCTGGTCGGCGAACCTCGAAAAGCCACAGTACGCGGACGACGCCGAGCTGGCGGTCCGCGACGCGCTGGTCGCCATCGACCACACGACCGCGGGCAACCACGTCAACCTGGTCACGCACGGTGATCTGGGCCACCCCGAGGAGTTCCTGTACGACGCGATCGAGCGGGAGTACGGCCTCGACCCTGAGTACGTCGAGCAGTGCGGCTGCGGCGGTCACGTCACTCGCGTGCAGGTGGCCTAACCGGGACCGGCGGCCCGATCAGTGACCGGCGGCCCGATCAGTGACCGGCGGCCTGACCGGCGGATCGCAGGCGGAGTGCTCCGGGACATCGACCGATCCGCCACCACGCTTATTCCGACCGCGACGGAGAGTCCGAACAGTGACATCTTCCTCGCCTCCGACGCTCCCGCTGGCGGACGGGACGATGTCGATCGGGTCGTTCACGGACCCGATCGTCGTCGATCCCGACCCGTCGCTTTTGGCGGCCCTCGCGGCGGCCTACAGGGATGCCGCGCCGGAGGCAGTCAACCCGGACCTTGACGCGCTCCGGGACGCCGCGCGAGGGGACGAGGCTCCGCTCTCGCCGGCCGCCGACCTCCCGAGGCTCACGGTGCTGGCGAGAGATCACGTCGTCGACGCGATCACCGACCCGTTTTATTCGGCTAGCCAGCTCGCGGCGCTCACGGAGGCGGGCGTCTGGGACCTGCGGACGCTCGCAGCGCCGCAGCCGAACGCCGTCCTCGCGGGGCGGTCCGACGGTTGCGTGGTCATCGCGGCGTCGAGCGGGCGCGACGGCGACGGCGCGTCCGAGTCCCCCACCGATCGCGGACCGTGGTGCCGGATCAGCGCCGATCCGACGCTCCGCGACCGCTACGTCGATCTCGTCGCGGACGCGGAGGCGGTGCGAATCCGAACGCCGAGCCGCCATCGGCTGTACGGCGCGCTCCGGGACCGGTGCGGGAGCGAGGTCGCGGACGAGACCGTGCGACTGCTCGACGCCGGCAACGATCCTCTCGACCGCGGCGCGGCGCGCGTCCGGGCGTACGCCGCCGGTGCGCGCCGCGCCGCCCTCGATCGCGACCTGCGGCGCGCCTGCGAGGACGCCGGGCTCGGGAGCTCGGCGACGTTCACCCGGATAAAACGCGACCTCGTCGAGGCCGGTCTCCTCGGGACGGAGTCGGTGTCGCAGCCGGTGGGACGCCCTCGCCAGCGACTCGTCGCACGGGGTGCGCTGGCGGACGCGTCGTCGCCGGCGGCGGCTCTCGCGGCGCTTCGGAAAAAGGGGTTATAAGCAGTCGACGGGAGCGGTGTCGCTCAGTCGTCCTTCGTCTTGATGTCCGCGGAGAGCCCCTGTGCCATCTCGATCTCCTTCGAGTTGTTCAGGGTCCACGCGGTGCGGTCAGTGACCGCCTCGATGGCCTCTCGCGCCGAGGGGTAGCCGTTCCCGGACTTCTTGACGCCGCCGAAGGGGAGCTGAACCTCTGCGCCGATACAGGGGAGGTTGCCGTACGCCAGCCCCACCTCGGCGTGGTCGCGGTAGTAGTTGATCTGGCGGTAATCCTCGGAGACGACCGCGCCGGCGAGCCCGTACTCGGTGTCGTTCTGGATCTCGACCGCGCGCTCGATGTCGCCGTCGTATTCGAGAAGGGCGACGTGCGGCCCGAACACCTCCTCGTGCGTGCAGCGGAGGTCCTCGTCGGGGTCGGCCTCGTAGACGAACGGGCCGATCCAGTGGCCGTCCTCGTGACCGTCGGGGACCTCGTCGGCGTCGAGCTCGGTCCGGTCGACGAGCACGTTCACGTCCTCGTCGCGGGCGAGTTGGTTGTACTCGGAGACCTTCTCGAAGTGCTCGGTCTCGATGAGCGGCCCCATGAACGTGTCCTCTTGTAGAGGGTCGCCGACGGCGACGTCCTCGGCCACCTCGACGAATCGCTCTTTGAACTCGTCGTACACGTCCGTGTGGACGATCAGGCGCTCGGAGGAGACGCAGCGCTGGCCGGTCGTCTTGAAGGAAGACATCACGGCCGAGTGAACTGCGATATCGAGATCCGCCTCTTCGGTGACGACGATCGCATTCTTGCCGCCCATCTCACAGGCGACGCGCTTGCCGGCGACGCCGCCGAGCTTGTCTTGGATGTGATGGCCGACCTCGGCGGAACCGGTGAAAAGGACGGTCTTGACGTCGTCGTGCTCGACGATGGCGTTGCCGGCGTCGCCGAACCCCTGAACCATGTTGAACACGCCGTCGGGGATGCCGGCGTCGTCGAACATCTCCGCGATGATCTGCGCGCACCACGGGGTCTGCTCGGCGGGTTTGAACACGACGGGGTTCCCCTCCACCAGCGCGATGGCCATGTGCCAGTAGGGGATCGCGACCGGGAAGTTCCACGGCGTGATACACCCGGTGACGCCGCGGGGGTTCCGGCGCATGTACGCGTCCTTCGCGGGGATCTCCGAGGGAACGATGTCGCCTTTCGGGTGGCGGGCGTCGCCCGCGGCCCACTCGACC
The DNA here is from genome assembly GCF_000022205.1 of Halorubrum lacusprofundi ATCC 49239. NCBI lineage: Archaea > Methanobacteriati > Methanobacteriota > Halobacteria > Halobacteriales > Haloferacaceae > Halorubrum > Halorubrum lacusprofundi. The sequence continues at coordinate 1,160,221 of NC_012029.1, read as the reverse complement.
ATATGTGCGGCCTCGACCACGTCGGCTTTCCCCTCCGAGATCTCCTTGCCGCACTCCTTCGTGACGACCTCGCCGAGCTCGTCAGTGCGCTCGCGCAGCTCGTGGTACACGTCCCAGAGGTACTCCGCGCGCTGGATCCGGGAGAGCTCGCGCCACTCCTCGAACGCCGCGTCGGCGGCGTCGACCGCCGACTCGACGTCTTCGGGCGTCCCGCGCTCGAACGTGCCGAGCGTCTCGCCGGTCGCCGGGTTCTCGCTCTCGAAGGTCTCCGAGCCAGTGCCCGAGACCCATTCGCCGTCGATGTAGTGTTGATACGGGTCCGACATGGGCGATAGTTTCCGCCGTTACGCCCAAATATCCCACCCGACCATGGTCGGCAGACTCTTTGTGATGTGGTGCCACAAAGGAGGTAGTAATGGCGACGACTGACACGGGCGGGGTCGAGGAGTGGTCCGGCACGCGACTCACGCTCGACCTGTGGCACCCGAACTGCTGGGCGATCGAGGCGACGAGTCAGACCGACGGCGGCGTCCTGGCCCACGCGATCTACAATACCCCGAAGGCGGACGGCGACACGCCGAACTCGGTGAACGGGCTGTTCACCGCCTTCGCGGACACGAACGAGGAAGTCGAGGAACTGCTCGACGCGATCCGCGCGTCCGATCGCGGGGGGGACCTCCTCGAACTGCAAGAGCGGTTCGGACGCGCCCGGGACGCCCCGGGCAACGTCGTACGCGAGTTCTTCTTGGAGTACGATCCCGCGGACATGATGTGTCCGACGCTACTGGAACACGGGTTCGTCCACAGCGCCCCAGTCCGGATCGAGGGCGGTCGCGAGGAGTGGCAGGTGTGTTTCGTCGGCGAGCGCACGGAGATTCGGGAGTCGCTCGACGCGGTCCAGGAGAACGCGGGCGCGGAGGTGACCGTGCAGTCGATGTCGTCGTCGGGGCAGCCGGGACAGACCCCCCGCGAACAGCGGCTCGACACACTCACCACGACCCAGCGCGAGGTGTACGAACACGCTCGGGAGGCGGGGTATTACGAGTGGCCCCGGGGGGCGTCCACCCGCGATCTGGCCGACGATCTCGACGTGTCGAAGACGACGCTGCTCGAACACCTCCGGAAGGCGGAGTCGAAGCTGCTTGATCCGTGAGGCGAGACAGCCCGAGTCCGGTGCAGTCGGTGCGGACACGGCGGTGAGCGACGGCGAGAGTGGGTGTTGCACGTTGGTTGATCGGTTGTTTATAAATCGGATTGGGGTGTGCTGGCGGGTTTTTATAAGTGAATGACGGCGCTGCGGTGACGGCCTGCAAAGCCCCAGCCGCGAGGACTCGCGCGCCTTGCTGCGCGCCGCACTCGCGACGCTCGTGCGGTGCTTACTGCGGCGTGCTTCGTCCTCGCGACTGCCCCTTTGAGTCCCACCCTCCCACCCAACCGCACAGCACCGCACCTCACGCCTCCCCAACCTCGTCGCTGGCGGCGATAGCCGCCAGCGACTCCCTCGCACCGGCGGCTCGCGGCCCTGCGGGCCGCTCACCGGGGCGCAGGGCGAGAGCGGAGCTCTCGCTTGCAGCCGGCGACGCCAACCGCATCGTTCTTTATAAGTAATCGTCGCTGTCGCTCATGACCCTTTTAAACACGAGATCGCTCGCACCAACGTGCGAGACTCACTCCCGAAGTCGCTCAGCGCCCGACGATCGCCCGCAGCGCGAACAGCGCGTTCGACTTCCGCTCCCGAATTCGCCGGTAGAAGTACGAGAACCACTTGGAGCCGTACGGGATGTACTGGTACACCTCGGCGTCGACGTCGGGGTCGGCCGCGAGGTCGAACTGCGCCGCCTCACGGACGCCCATCAGCATCTGGACCTCGTAGGGCGTCCCGTGTTCCGCGTGGAGCTCGCTCGCGTACTCGATCATCGCGGGGTCGTGGCTCCCGACGGCGACCCCGTCGTCGAAGGTCTCGAACATGTACGCGAGACAGTCGCGGTACGACTCGTCGACGCGGGCCTTCTTTTTGTACGATATCGCGGCGGGCTCGTCGTACGCTCCCTTCACGAGCCGGACCTTCCCGGGGAGGTCGGCGAGGCGTTCGAGGTCCTCACGCGTGCGCTTCAGGTTCGCCTGCACGCAGACGCCGACGTTCCCGTCGGTCTCGATCGCATGCCGCTCGAACGCGTCGAGCGTCACGTCGGTGGTCTCGTGGTCCTCCATGTCGATCCAGACGAACGTGCCGGTTCCGTCGGGACCCGTCGCCGCGGGGGCGTTGGCCGCGTCAACGATGCGCGCGAGGTTCTCCTGAAACACATCGTCGCCGATGTCGAGACCGATCTGGCTCGACTTCACGGAGACGCAGGCGTCGATCCCCCGATCGGCGATCGACTCGACGAGGTCGACGTACGCGTCGGCGTCGGCGTCGGCGGGGGGCCGTTCCGCGTAGTGCTCGCCGAGGAGGTTCAGAATGCCGGCCACGCCCCGGTCGTTGAGGGACTCGACGTGCGCGAGCGCCGCCTCCGGCGTCTCGCCGGCGACGAAGTTGCTCGCGATGGGCGGAATCATACGATCACTGGGACACCCGACGGGGATATAACGCCACCCGACCAATTAGTTCACAGAGTACTTGAGAATAAAAAAACACCACAGCAAATATTGCATCGCATGAGAGGAATATACGTCTCAACCGACCATGGACGGGTAGGGTTTCAGATACCCATACGACCACGAATATCACAGGTAACATATGTCACCAAATAGCATGGACTTGGTCGACCGGAGAACGCTGCTGAAACTGACGGGAGGAGCGGGCGTTGGCGCGCTCGCGGGCTGTCTCAGCACGACCGACGACGGCGAAGACGGATCCGACGGGAGCGACGGGAGCGACGGGAGTGACGGGAGCGATGGCGAGAACGGAACCGACGGCGACGACGGGAGCGACGACGGAGGAGACTCGACCGACGCCTACGAGATCGGGATGGTCGACTCGCAGACCGGGTCGCTGTCGGCGTTCGGCGAGCGGAACCAGCGCGGCGTCAACCTCGCCTTACAGCGCGTCAACGAGATCGGCATCGACGGCCGCGACCTCGAGATCATCGTCGAAGACTCCGAGAGCGAGAACCAAGGCGGGATCGCCGCCGCCCAGAAGCTCGTCAACCAGGACGGCGTGCCCTTCCTCATCGGCGCAGTCGGCTCCGGCGTCTCGCTGGCAATCTACGAGAGCGTCGTGGAGGGGACGGACGTCGTCCAGCTAAGCCAGAACTCCACGGGGCTCAACCTCACGGATTTCCCGGGGCTGCTCCGGATGTCACCGTCGGGCCGCAGCCAGTCGCTCGCGCTGTCGAACCTCATCACTGACGACGGCTACGACGAGGTGGCGATCACCTACGTCAACAACGACTACGGCCAGAGCCTCACCGACGCGTTCGTCGACGCGTACGACGGCGAGGTCGTCTACAACAGCCCGCACGACCAGGAGCAGCAGTCCTACTCGGGAGTCATCTCCGAGATGAACAGCTCGGGCGCCGACGCGTGGCTGTTCATCACCTACCAGGCCGAGTTCGCGACGATGGTCAACGAGGTGTACTCGTCGGGCTACGAGGCGCAGTTCTACGGCGCCGACTCCGTCTCCGGCGACAACGTCCTCGAGAACACGCCGGAGGGAAGTATCGACGGCATGAAGATCGTGGTCCCCTCCGCGCCGATCGAGGAGGAGAACTACCAGTCGTTCGCGTCGGACTTCGAGGAAGAGTACGGCCGGCAGCCGACCTCGTGGGCCGCGTACGCGTACGACTGCGCGATCAACGCCGCGCTCGCGATCCAGGCCGCCGACGAGTTCACCGGCGCGGCGCTTCAGGAGACCGTCCGGCGTGTCTCCGGCCCCGAAGGGGAGGAAGCGACCTCCTTCGAGGCCGCCAGCCAGATCCTCGCAGACGGCGGCGGTCCCGACGACGTCGATTACCAAGGGGTCAGCGGTCCCATCGACTTCGACGAGAACGGGGACCCGGTCGGTTTCCTTCAGGTCTTGGAGGTCCAAGACCACGCGTACGAAGGTATCGACTTCATCGAAGGCTGATATCGATCGATGACCGTCCTCGGATATCTGGCTAACGGGCTGGTCTTCAGCAGTATCATCGTTCTCGGCAGCATCGGGCTGTCGCTGGTGTACAGCATCGCCGACTTCGCCAACTTCGCGCACGGCGACACGATGACCATCGGCGCGTACACGGCGCTCGTGACGTTCGGCGCCGTCGGCGGACTCGGAGGAGCAGTGCTGGGACTGCCGTACGGCTTCTTCCTCGCGCTGGTCGTCGGGATCGCGGTCGCGGCGGTCGTCGCGGTCGGCACCGAGAAACTCATCTACGAACCGCTCGACGTCGATTCGATCGGCCTGCTGATCACGTCGATCGGGATCGCGTTCATCTACCGCGCAGTGATCCAGATCCGGTTCGGCTCCGGGTTTACCCGGTTCGACATCCAGCCGTTGCGGCCGATCGAATCGCTCGTACCGTACGGCGTCCGCGTGACGCTGCACGACGTGGCGATCGTCGGCTCGGCGGCAGTGCTCGTCGTCGGACTTCACGTCCTCCTCCAGTACACCGACCTCGGGCGGAAGATGCGAGCGATGGCGGACAATCCCGACCTCGCCCGGGTCAGCGGGATCCGGACGAAGCGTGTCAAGCTGTGGACGTGGGTCATCGGCGCCGGACTCGCGGGCGCGGGCGGTGTGTTCCTCGGACTGTTCAACCAGCTCTCACCGCGGATGGGATTTAATCTCCTGTTGGTCATCTTCGCGGCGGTGATCCTCGGTGGGATCGGCTCCGTCTACGGCGCGATGGCGGGCGGCTTCCTCATCGGCATGATCAATCAGCTAACACCGTTTTTCTCCAATGTGGTCGAGGCGCTACCGATCGCCCCGAACTGGCTTGAGACCGTGCTCGAGAACCTGATCAGCATCGAGTACGCGAACGCGATCGCGTTCGTGATCATGGTCGTCGTGCTGTTGGTCCGGCCCAACGGGATCGCCGGGGAGGGTGCAACATGAGCCTCCTCTCCGACCCGAAGGGAGCAGTGGCGGATCTGACACGACCAGAGGCGTGGGTGCTCGGCGTCAGCGTCGCGTTCATGCTGTTCCTGCTCGGTGCGCTGCTTACCGGCGCGCTCGGCCCGACGTACTTCCTGTTCCTCGTCGGGCTCGCCGGGATGTACGCACTGCTGTCCTTCGGGCTGAACGCCCAGTGGGGGTTCACCGGGCTGATCAACTTCAGCGTCGCCGCGTTCTTCGGGATCGGCGCGTACGGCTCCGCGCTGATGACCGCGAGCGGCTCGCCGATCGCGGGCGGGTTCAACCCGATCGTCGGGCTCGTCGTTGCGCTCGTCGCCGCGTTCGTGCTGGCACTGCTTATCGGTATCCCGACGCTCCGGCTCCGGGCCGACTACCTCGCGATCGCCTCGCTCGGACTGGCTGAGGTCGTCCGGCTAATCGTGCTCAACGAGCGCTGGCTGACCAACGGGAGCGCAGGGCTGCGCGGCATCCCGGGCTTCTTCAAGGGGTGGCCGGTGCTCTCGACGTTCCCGGAAACGATGCCGGGACTCCGGCTCGTGGTGATCCCCGGGTCGCCGGTGATCCTTGAGACGGCGTTCTGGCAGGCGTTGCTGAACGTCCTGTTGGTGCTCTCGTTTGCGGGCGCCGCGTACTTCGTCCTCAGGCGTGCGCACCAGTCCCCGTGGGGGCGGGTGTTGCGGACGATCCGCTCGGACGAGGACCTCGCGCGAGCGCTCGGCAAGAACACCTACTCGTTCAAGATGCAGTCGTTCATCCTCGGTAGCCTGATCATGGCGCTGGCGGGCGTGTTCTACACCCACCTAAACCTCTACGTCGGGCCGGGCGATCTGGACCCGATCACGACGTTCTACGCGTGGGTCGCCGTAATTCTGGGCGGCAGCGGCTCCAACCGCGGGGCGCTGTTCGGCGGCATCGTCATCGTCACCATCCGCGAGGGGACACGCTTCCTCAACGATGTGGCGCTGCCGATCGATCCGGCGCCGCTGCGGCTGCTGTTGATCGGGGTCGTGATCGTCGCCGTCATGCGCTACCGGCCGCAGGGGATCCTCCCGCCACAGCGGGAGCTGATCTGGCCGAGCGCCGTCGACGGGCAGGAGGCGCCCGATCCGCCATCTTCCGGCGTCCGCGAGCAGAAGGGAGGTGGTGGCGATGAGTGAGGGTGCGCTCCCCAAGCAGGACGCCGTCCTGCGCGTCGACGATCTTCAGAAGTCGTTCGGCGGCCTCGCCGCGACGGACCACGCCTCGTTCGCGGTCGAGCGCGGGACGATCACCGGACTCATCGGTCCGAACGGCGCCGGGAAATCGACGCTGTTCAACCTCATCTCCGGCTTCTACGAGCCGGACGGCGGGACCGTCGAGGTGAACGGGACCGACGTGACCGGTATGGAACCGTATCAGGTGGCCGATCACGGGCTCATTCGGACGTTCCAGACCCCTCGCAAGCTGGAGGGGATGACCGTCCGCGAGGCGATGTTGGTCGGGCCCCGGAACCAGCCCGGCGAGTCCTTTATCAAGCTGTTCGCCACGCCGGGGGCGGTCGGCGAGAGCGAGTCGGCGAACCTCGCCGAGGCCGAGCGGATCTTAGAGGATTTCGAGATCGACCACCTCGCGGCACAGCCCGCGACCGACATCTCCGGCGGTCAGATGAAGCTCGTCGAGCTCGCGCGGGCGATGCTCGCCGAGCCGGAGGTGCTGCTGCTCGACGAGCCGGTCGCAGGGGTGAACCCGACGCTGGCGAAGAAGCTCAAAGACCAGATTCGGCGGCTCAACGACCAAGGGACGACGTTCCTGCTGATAGAACACGACATGGAGTTCGTGATGGATCTGGCCGACCCGATCGTCGTCCTCGATCAGGGACACGTCCTGACCGAAGGGACGCCGGAGGGGGTCCGAAGCGACGATCGCGTTATCGACGCGTACCTCGGAGGCGGCACATGAGCGACGACACCACCCGGCCCGTAGGGGCCACCGACCGAGCCGATCCCGTGCTCTCGCTGTCGAACGTCGACAGTGGGTACGGCGAGGTGCAGGTGCTCGACGACTGCTCGGTCCGGCTCGATCCGGGCGAGATCGTCTGTCTCGTCGGCCCGAACGGGGCCGGAAAATCGACCGTCCTCAAGACGGCGTTCGGGATGTTGACGCCGTGGACGGGGACGGTGATGTACCACGGCCGCGATATCGGCGGAATGGCGCCCGAAGAGATCGTCCGCGAGGGGATCGGCTACGTCCCTCAGACCGACAACGTGTTCGGCTCGCTGACGATCGACGAGAACCTCCGGATGGGCGGCGTCGCCCGCGACGGCGGTCTCGAAGCGGTGATTGAGACGCTGTACGACCGATTCCCGATCATCGAGGAGAAGCGGACCGCGAAGGCCCGGACGCTCTCCGGCGGCCAGCGGCAGGTGCTGGCGTTCGCTCGGGCGCTCGTGATGGAACCCGACGTGCTGCTCATCGACGAGCCGTCCGCAGGGCTCGCGCCCAACACGGCCGACGACGTGTTCGAGGACGTACAGGAGGTCAACGACATGGACACCGCGATCCTGATGGTCGAACAGAACGTGACGAAGGGGCTCGGTATCTCCGACCGGGGCTACGTCCTCGATCAGGGGACGGTCCGGTTCGAGGGGACGCCGGAGGAACTGCTCAACGACGAGGAGGTCTCGCAGCTGTACCTCGGCGGCTGAGTCCCCGCTGGTTCCTTTCGAAGCGTACCCAACCCGAATGCCACCCAGTCTCGGCCGATACGCGTTCGCGCTCGCTCCCCTCGCAGCCGCGGCGCTGTGGGGCGGGATGTACGTCGTCAGCAAGTGGGGGTTCGCGCTGATCCCGCCGGTGACGCTCGGCTTTCTCCGGGTCGCGCTCGGTGCCGGCGCGCTCTGGCTCGTCGTCGCCGGCCGCGGCGGCCCCGCGCCGACTCGCGGCGAGTGGCCGGCGTTCGTCGGGCTGGGCGGCTGGGTGACGCTGACGGTCGCGACCCAGTTCGTCGGCACGGAACTGACCAACGCCAGTCAGGGATCGCTGCTGACAGTCCTCACCCCCGTGTTCACGGTTCTGCTCGGCGCGGTCGTGCTCGGCGAGCGCGTCACGACGGTGAAGGCGGGCGGGATGACCGTCGCCGGCGTCGGGACCGCCGTCGTCATCGCCGGCCAGTACGATCTTGGGTCGATGGCCGCCGGCAACGCGCTCGGCGTGGCGCTGCTCCTGATCGGCAGCGCGGCGTGGGCTGGCTACACCGTCTGGGGACTGCGTGCCGTCAGGCGCCACGGCGCGCTACGCGCGGCGACGTACTCCTCGCTGGCGAGCGTCCCGATGCTCGGCGTGCTTGCCGCCGTCGAGCTGTGGTACCTCAATCTCTCGCCGGCCGATCTCCCGCTGACGGCGGAGTCGGTCGCCGCCGTGCTGTACCTCGGCTTGGCGTCGACGGCGGCCGCGTGGTACCTCTGGTACAAGGGCTTAGAGTACGTGCCCGCCGGAACGGTCGCGGTCTTCTTCTTCGCACAGCCCGCTGTCGGGGCGGCGCTCGGGGCGGCGCTGCTCGGGGAGGCGCTCGGGCCGGAGTTTCTCGTCGGGGGCGTGCTGATGGCCGTCGGCATCTGGATCGTGAGTCGGGAGCGCGCGGAGACGGCAGCGGGAACGCCGGACGCGAGCGCGGAGTAGGCTGTCCTCTCTGACGTCGCTCTACGTCGCCCGCTTCTCCAGTTCGCCGGTGAGCGCGGCGGCGTCGAACTCGTGGTCGGGTCGGATCGCGACGAAGTCGAGGAACTGCCGGGCAGCCAGAATTTCGTCTGTCGAGTAGCTATCGAGCGCGGCGTCGATGGCGGCGGCGGCGCCGATTAAGGGTTCCAGCGCGGCGAGAGCGCTCGCGAGGTCGTACGACCGCGCCGACTCGCGACCCGCCTCGCTCACGCTCGTCGCGTCGATGACGTAGAGGTCGCCGTCGCGCACCAGGACGTTCTCCGCGCGGAGATCGCCGTGCGCGAGCCCGGCGTCGTGGATCGTCCGGAGGGTCTCGAACAGCGTCGGGGCGAGCGCCGCCACGTCTTCGGCGTCGAGCTCGTCGAGCGTCCGAAACTCGGGGAGGTACTCCAATACGACGACGCCGAGGTCGCCGACCTCCAGGGCCTCAATCGGCTCCGGGGCGTTGACGCCGATCTCGCGGACCTTCTGGGTCGCCTCCAGCTCGTGGAGCGCCATCTCGTAGGGAGTCTCGTAGCGCTCGAAGAAGCCTTCGGTGCCGGCGGAGAAGACGCCGAGGTTCCGTCCGGTGGTGAACAGCGCGTGGACGATCGTGTTCTGGCGGGTGATCACCTTCACGAACAGGTCGTCGTCGATCACCATCGGGGTCGACAGCCAGTTGTCGGCGTCGAGGAAGCGCACCCGCATCTCGTCGCGGTCGTACCGGTCCGCCAGCTCGCGGACGACCCGTTCGATGTCGGGCCAGTCCACACGGCCGCGCACGAGCCGACGGAGTTCCATAGAGAGTCTGAGGCGACCGCGACTGATAAATGGTCACGTCGGGGCGAGAGAAAGTCCATCACGGTCGTTCGCATTGTTTATGACACCGCGTCGCAATTCTTGCCCATGGACTTCGATCTGCCCGCGGAAATGATTATACGAGAGTACTATTATACACTCACAGCAATTTAAAAACCGACCGCCGATACTCCGGCTCTACATCCTCATAATACGTATGAATATACGAATGAATCGCATCTCCCGAGTTCTTCATATCACGCTCCCCACCATGAACATCCCCACGAAGATACTTCACTAACTCAATATCCATCCCCTGATGCACCTGCCACCACGTCGTGAAAAAGTGCCGACCAAAATGCGACGACACAGCCGCATGGCGCTCAGTCTCATCATATTCCGGGCGGAAATGCTTATGCCAAATATCCCGCACCGCTGAAGTCTCAAACTGAATGTTCTTTCGATCAGAAAGGAACAGCCACGGCTCCTCGTTATCAGGCCGAATGAACAGCCAATCAGTCAACACCTTCCGAATCTCCTCATCGAGCGGGATAATACGAGGCCTCTCAGACTTATTCCCATCCCGCTCCTTATTAAACGGGATGTAGATCGCGTTCTCATGATCCTCCAAGCCTCGATTGCTGCCCATCTCAGAATAATGCCCCAACAGGTCCGGCTTCTTAATGTGAATATCCTCCAGCTTGATATTACACAACTCCTGAGCGCGAATCCCGAGCTTCAGCTGAGTCATAATAATCGCCCGATCTCGCACATCCTTAATTTCAGAAATATGCTCAGCCATCTCCTCCTTCGAAATCCGTGGCGGCTCCTTCGGTGACGGTTGCGACAAATTCACCTTCATCATCGCGGCGCTCACCGGACTGAAATCAGACGGGTGCGGATAACTCGAATCATTACGGAAATACTCAAACGCCTGACTCAACCGATTAAGTTTTCGACGCACGACCCCCGGACTGTTCCCCTTCTCGTCCTTGTAATACCGAGCGAACCGCAGAACATGGTCCTGATTCGGACACACAGGGTGCCGTCCCTCCCACTTCATGAACTCCTTCCATTGGTCAATCGTCCGTTGATAATGCTTCACAGACTCCTTCGCAAGATTCCGCGGCCCGACCACGCCAGTAGCGGTGACTACCTCGCCTGTACTGATCGATGAGGGTGTTAATCTGTCAACACTGAGAATTTCAACAGAGCTAGTTAAGCAGAACTTCAGCCGTGAAAACGAGTGCTGATGATCGGGTAGACACATTAAGAGCCCTATTAGATGGTCCCTGGTTGAACGACTTCCAGGTTCGAATCCCGGCCCGTACGACTTGGGATGGGGATGAGAGTCCGATTGGGGGTACCGTTGTTTGTGTCGGCAGATGAACTTCGGGAGTTGGGTGTATATTTGGAGTCGGCGTCTGAGATGGAGTTGCGGGTTCGGAATGGTGGTTTTGGTGTTGCAGGGACGTAACCTCACGGTTTTTGCTGTTGGATTCGTAGGTGATGGTATGGAAGACGAAGGGTTACTCGGTATACTTGATTCCGCTGAACACCGGATGATTCGGGACACCGTCCGGGAGTTTTGCGAGGAGGAAATCCGGCCGATCGCCCAGGAGATCGAGGACGAACACCGGTTCCCCGACGAGGTGTTCGCCGACCTGAACGACCTCGACATGATGGGCGTGCCGATATCCGAGGAGTACGGCGGGCTCGGCGGCGACCAGCTCATGTACGCGCTCGTCACCGAGGAACTCGGTCGCGTCTCCGGCGGGATCGGGCTCTCGTACGCCGCCCACACCTCGCTGGGCGCGAAGCCGATCGAGCTGTTCGGCACCCCGGAACAGAAGGAGGAGTGGCTCCGACCGCTCGCCGAGGGGGGCAAGCTCGGCGCGTGGGCGCTCACGGAGCCCGGCAGCGGCTCCGACGCCTCGAACATGGACACGACCGCCGAGTACGACGCCGACGCCGGCGAATACGTGCTGAACGGCACGAAGCAGTTCATCACGAACGCGACCGTCGCCAACAGCGTGCTGGTAAAGGCCGTCACCGACTCCGACGCCGGCTACGACGGCATCTCGACGTTCATCGTCGACCCCGCAGACGACGGATTCGAGGTGACGACGGTCTGGGACAAGATGGGGCTCAACTGTTCGCCCACCTGCGAGATACTGCTGGACGACGTGCGGATTCCGGAAGACCGGCTACTCGGCGAGGAGGGCGAGGGCTGGACGCAGACGATGAAGACGCTCGACGGCGGACGGATCTCGATCGCCGCGCTCTCGGTGGGGCTCGCGCAGGGCGCCTACGAGGCCGCCAAGGAGTACGCCGGCGAGCGCGAGCAGTTCGGCAAGCCGATCGCGAAGTTCGACGCGATCCGCGACAAGGTGGTCCATATGCATCGGCAGACGGAGCGCGCCCGCCTGCTCACGCACAAGGCAGCGACGACGTACGACGCCGGCAACGAGGTGACGCGGGAGTCCGCGCTGGCGAAGCTCGACGCCAGCGAGGCCGCTCGCGAGGTGGCCGAGGAGGCGGTCCAGACGCTCGGCGGCTACGGCTACACCACCGACTTCGCGCCCCAGCGCTTCTACCGCGACGCGAAGCTGATGGAGATCGGCGAGGGGACGAGCGAGATCCAACACGTCGTATTAGGGCGCGAACTCGGGTTGTAGACGGACGGCATTTATAGGAGAGAAGCGGTGTCGCTGTCGGCTGTTTATACGTGATCGACGGCTCTGCGGTGACCACTTCCAAAGCCCCAGCCGTCGGCGGCTTCGCCGCCGGCTGTCAGAGACGCTTTGCGCCTCGCTGTCACCGGCGCGCAGCGCTGGCGACGCCACCGCATCACCCATTTATAAACGGTCGTCGCTGTCGCTCACCTCTTTAAATATTGCATCTCTCTCGATGAACTGCAACATCCACTCCCGCTATCGATCGCCGCTGTGTCTGTATTAACTGCACTCGGAATAGAATGTCTCACCTACTGAGGAGTTCAACAGAGCCAGGACCTCCTAACAATCTGCTAGCAGTGCAATTAGGATATAATGGCTCGAACGCCGCTACTCGTTCCGGACGGAAGTACCCCGGAAGATCACGCCCCGAGATCGGACAGGAAGCAGAGAGGAGCCCAACGTGACATCGCCGCCAGTGCGTCCACCGCGTCCAAGGGGGTGTAGCGTATGGCAGACACCGTGATTATCTACAACCCGCAAAGCGGAGGCGGCTCACATGCCGACGACGTCGAGGACCGCGCGGATCTGAGCGGGTATGCAGTCGAACGGTCTGAACACGCCGGCGAAGCGGTCACGCTGACACAGGAGGCTATCGAGGCCGGATACTCGACGATCGTGGCCGGCGGCGGTGACGGGACGGTCAACGAGGTTGTTCAGGGGATCGACCGGGCCGACGCGTTCGACGACGTCACGTTCGGCATCCTGCCTCTCGGGACGGGTAACAACTTCGCGAAGCAGATCGGCATTACCGATCTCGAAACCGCGTTCATTGCCCTCGATGACGGTGTCAGGCGTACTATCGATATCGGGATGGCAACCGATCGGCCCTTCGTGAACTCCTGTGTCGCCGGGCTAACCGCCGAGTCAGTGAGCGGGACGTCCGGAGCGTTGAAGTCTCGTATCGGTGGGTTGGCATACGTGCTCACGACGCTCCGGACCGTGACCGATTTCGAGCCGCTACAGCTTACGATTGATAACGAGATGAGCGACGGCGACACGCCGACGTGGAGCGGTGAAGCGCTCTGTGTGGTGGTCGGGAACGGCCGTCAGTTCGCGGCGGACGGGACGACACAGGCCAACATGGAGGACGGTCTCTTCGAGGTCGCGATCGTCACGGACGTGCCCGCGATTGATCTGATGAGTGATGCGGTACTTGAGCGCCTGTTCGGCCAGGACTCGCCACACATCGACCGGTTCCAAGCCGCATCGGTGGATATCAGGGGCCACTCGTCGGACCCCATCAGATTCAGCGTGGACGGGGAGACCATCGAGCAACGCGACCTCGTGCTCACTGTTCGACCGAACAGGCTGCGGCTCGTCGTCGGGGAGGGATACGACCCCTCTCCGATGGACACGTGAGGCGACGGTCCCGCGAACGACCGGGCGACGGCAAATCACCAGCTGAGAAAACGATGTTCACAGTAGACCTCCACGCCCACACACGGTTTTTCCACGGCTTCCAGGCGGAGCCGACTCCCTACGACCCGATCGGCGCGCGGCTGTTAGCGCTGTGGGGACGACGCGCTGGGCTCGACGGCATCGCGCTGACCAATCACGACTACTACCGCCCATTCGACAGCGCGACGGGAGGTCCGCAGTTCATCCCGGGTATCGAAGTCACGACGACGGCCGGCCACCTCTTGGTCGTCGGACCGGATCCGCCGCGTCGGACGATTCCCGGTGAACGCACCCCGGAGGAGGTCGTGTCGCAGGCGCACCGTAACGGGTGTGCCGCGATCATCGCGCATCCGTATCGACGGAGTCGCGTTCGCGAGAGCGACGCGGAGTTCGACGCCGTCGAAATAAACGGGAAGCATCCCGACAACGCCGAGCGTGTCCGAGCACTCGCCGAATCGCTTGAGATACCGGTCGTCGGCGGGAGCGACGCCCACTATCCCTTCGAGGTCGGGCGGACGGTGACCCGAATCGAGGCGCCGGAACTCACGCCTGAAGCCGTAGTCACGGCGATTCGAGAGGGAGCAGTTGCGGTCGACGTTCGCGACTCACGGGTCGACGAACTCATGCGAACCGGGTACGAGTACGTCCACCGGTATCTGTGACATCCCCATGTCTCAGCCGAAGAGACAGGATATCGGCCCGATTCGCCCGGCACCTCACTCGTACACCTCGCCCTTCCGTTCCCTGAAGCCGATCCACGTTCCGAGGGTCAGCCCGTAGATAACGTGCCCGACGTGGAAGATCACCGTTTCGTCCGACTCGAGCTCCTCGTCGAGAAGATAGCGGAACAAGACCCGCGTTCCGAAAGCGGAGAGGGCGAGACTGTACACGAGAGAGAGTCCGATCACGCCGAGGCGGCGTTCGCGTTCGTTCCGGAAGTCCAACAGGCTGATCCCGACGCCGAAGAGGCCACCCGCGACGCCACCGTACAGGAAGTGGAGGAGTAGTCCGATGCCGGGATACGCCTCCGCATCACCGCTCCCGACGTATTTCGCCCAAAAGTCGGCGGTCGGCGGTAATGCGCGGAAGACGGGGAACCGGTACAGGGTCATGAGTACCGTGGCGATCAGGCCACCGACGACGCCGCGAATCAGCCCACGGACGACGCGCAATCCGGAACCGCTGGTCAGGCCGCGCTGGACGCTGGTCTGTTGTTGACTCGTGTCTGTGTTTTGGGTTGTCATGTCAAGGTGTGTGTGTCGTGAGTCGAGATAACTGTACTCTCGATCGCTGGTGATTCGACGGATCTCCGTCGACGCCTACGGGTGGTCACGAAAGAGTGCGAGATGGCGGAGCGCCATTCGGTTCTCGATCCCGCCTGCGAGTGCCCCCGACAGCACACCCAGCGTGCTGATGAAGCCACCAACGCGGATGAGGTCGGTGAACCCGACAGTGGGCTCCTCGAGGCTCGGCCAGTTCGTCATCAGGTTCGGCGGGAAGACGGCGAGTTCGATCAGGAGCATGATCGACCCGACGAGGACGAAGAGTCCCATCATCGCCACGACGAGAATACAGAACACCGTCACGTTCACCAGCGCCATGTGTTCGGTGATCACTTGGCTCCGCTCGCGCGGGAAGGACAGCCGCTGAACGTACAAGAGATGGACAGCGGCGGCGATGATACTCCCGATGGCGAACAGCGTGGTGGTCCGGTTGGTCAGGTTCAGTCCGACGTCCCACGCCTCGGCACTGAACACTAAAATTAGCGTCGGCGTCACCGCGGCCGTCGAGAGGCGCGGGAGTGAAAACGGAAGCAGCGGTGCGCGACTCTGCAGGAGCGTCGAGACGACGGTCCACGGGTTCCGCGCAAGACTCAGCGCGTGAAACGCCAGCCGTCGAAGCCGCCCACGTGAGACGCCTTCTTCGGGGATACGGGTGGTGATCTTCCTGAGGTGTTGCGTGATGTCCGCGTCAAATCGCGGGACGCTCCGGCGAGAGGGATCGAACGAGAACGGCATCATCACGCCGCCGTCATCGTGGTCCGCACCGAACACGTGTCCGAAGAGATGCACGAGGAGGGTTGCGGCGTTCCAGTGGACGGCCGCCGAATCGAGTGCTTGGACCGTCTCTCGGCCGGGTCTCCGACGGAGTCGCCGCGTCGAAACGACGACCACACGCGCGATCGGGGACGCGAGTCCCTCGACGGTTCGCTCCTCACGCGTGGTCAGTGGCACGTCGGTCACGACGACGACGAGGTCGTACGGACGCTTCACCATGTGAAGTGCGGCCTCATCGAGGAACTCAGACGGTCGCCGGGGGGCAGCGTCGGTAAGCGGATCCGGTTCGGCACAGTGAACTCGCCAGGTCGCGTCCGTGGCCGCCGCTAGCTCATCGACGCCATCGCGGGTCATCTGCTCGGCGAACGATTGCAGTGGCTCGGCGTTCGTCCCCGGCGAGTGCGCGATGAGAACCCCGACGTCGATTTGCGGCGCAGCCTCGTCGCCACGCTGGTCGTCCACTGTCAGCGGGTCGAGCCGCTCGGCCCCATCGCCATTCGTGATTGCACTGCCAGCGGACTCTTGATCGACACCAGTGGGCTTGGAATCTGTTGACCGAGCACCATCACTCATTAGCCTGTGTCAGAGATACGCATCGTCCCACTCGTCGGCCAGGTGAGTGTTGCCACAGTCCCCGCACTCCAGCCTGTCGAGTCCGTCGATAGAGACGTCCGTACTGCCGCACTGTGAACAGAAGTATCCGTACACCTCCTCCTCGCCGTCCGCAGAGTACACCGTGAAGAACGGGGCCTCACTGCCGGGAACGCTATCGTCGCGATCGATGGATAAGTCAACCCCGTCGACGGTGACGGACTCCGGGACCGTGACGGTCGGTTCGGTCGGCGTCTCCGTCGATTGGCCTTCCGTGAACATGGTGACTGCGAACTCCTCCCCGCCGACCAGTAGGTGGTCGTGATCGCCCTGTTTGAGGCCGAATCCTTCGAGGAACTCGCCGCCCTCAACGGCCTCATCGAGGATACACGCCGCAATCGGCTTGTCGGCGTACTGTTCGCGAACACGTTCGAGCAGCGCTGTGGCGATGCCTCCACCCCGTGCCGTTGGATCCACGTGGAGCCACCGGATCGTCGCTTCCGTTCCGATTTCGACGGTGATGAACCCGCGGACGGTTTCCGTGTCGTCGACCGTCTCTTCGACGACGAGCACTGTCGTATCCGAATCGTCGAGCAGGTCAGTCAGCGCTGTGTCGTCGAACTCCTCTTCGAGTATCATCTCGATCTGGTCGGGACTGAGCGAGTACGACGATTGCAGCGAGTCGCGCGCGATTGCTCTAATCTGTTCTCGGTCGTCCGACTCTGCAGGGCGAACTGTCATGTGGTTTGGTGTTTTTG
This sequence comes from Halorubrum lacusprofundi ATCC 49239, assembly GCF_000022205.1. Lineage (NCBI taxonomy): Archaea > Methanobacteriati > Methanobacteriota > Halobacteria > Halobacteriales > Haloferacaceae > Halorubrum > Halorubrum lacusprofundi. Next base: position 1,143,150 of record NC_012029.1, on the reverse strand, counting down.
AGTTGTCATATTTTTGTATTTGTACGGCAACGGATCGAAGTCTCGCACTGAAAAGAAGGGTTCAGCAGAGGACGGACTGATGAACGCCCAGTAGACGGTGTTACCTGCTCAGGTAGATCTCGTTGTCAGAGACGGACTCGATGCTAGCGGCATCGAGCTGATAGTTATCTTGGTCGGCCTCGCCCCAGCCCAGTTTGGATCGGATCGTGTCTGTCAGCCCCGGATCAGGATCGACGTATGCATTGCCGTGTTCCACACTGACAACACGACCAATCGTGTCACCGGTGGCGTTTACGACGCTCTTGCCTTCGTCGTCCGCTGTCAGTGTTACGCCGTCTTGCATGTGATTCGATGAACAACGCTTCCGAGACTAACCGTTCTGCTTGCCTCTGCTAGGCGTATATGCGGAAGTGGCCGCCGAGCAACGTGACCGTCACTTCAATCGGCCGCGTTCCCTTTGGTGACCCGCTCTCGCGTAAAGTTCAATAACGCCGGCGTTCCAACGTTTAATATGATTGATGGTTCTCCCTTCGGTGCGGTCGATCCGGGCGAGCCCGTGTACGAGGACGGCTGGAGGCTGGGTCGCGTCGCAGGATCGACAAACGAGAGCTTCGAGGTCGAGACGGCCACCCCCGACCACCCCGACGGCGTCGACGAAACAGCACACTCGGGCGGCGAGTTCGACGAGAAGGTCAGGGAGAACTGGAGAGTGCGTGTGAACACACCTCGCTCCGGCAGCGCCACGGTGTCAGAGAAACAGCTCAAGACGTTCGCTCTCGCCGTCTTGTCCAACCCTGAGAGAGGTCGTTATATATGAATTTCGCCCTCGAAGTCCGCGAGCAGGGTCGGGGCATGATGGGCGCGCTGTTAGTGCTCGGCATCTCGTTCGCGTACACGACCGAGACCTGGTGGCTGGCCGTCGAGGTGCCCGCCACCCATCTGCTCGCGTTCGTTGTCGTCGGGATCGCCCTCATCGTCCCGATCACCCGCGCCGTCGGCTTCCGGGGGGATGACGACCGATCGCCGGTGTACGTCGAGGTCGCCGAGGTGGTGTTCCAGGGGTTTCTCGTCGCGTTCGCGGCGCTGGCGCTGCTCGGCGTGCTCGACCTCACCGATCCGCTCCCGGTAGTCGTTCGGACGATACTGGTTCAAGTGGTCCCGCTAGCGTTCGGGGCGTCCTTAGCCAACGAGCTCCTCAGCGGCGATCAAGAGGAGATCTCCGAGGCGTCGTTCCCGGCGAGTCTGGGAGTGTTCGCGCTCGGCGCGGTGTTCTTCGCGGCGCCAATCGCCCCAACCAACGAGGTGGCCGTACTGGCCGCCGGGGCCAGCTGGCCGAGGATCGGCGCGATTCTGCTCACCTCGCTGGTCGTGACGTATCTGATCCTCTATGAGCTTGAGTTTCGGGGCCAGAGGGCCCGCCTCGAGCAGCGTTCTCTCCGCCGTCGAATCGGACAGACCTGCATGCTGTACGTGGTCGGGCTGGCGGTCGCCGCCGGGATGCTGCTCGCCATCGGGGAGGCGGGCGTCCAACCGTTCGCGACCGCGGTCCGCCGGACGATCGTGCTCGGGTTCCCCGCCGCCGTCGGGGCCAGTGCTGCGCGGGTGGTGCTCGCATGACTCGAACCGACGACGAAACGCCGACCCAGGCCCGTGACCGCGATGCCGTCGAACGAGGGGACGGAGAGCGTGGGGAAGACGGGGAGGAGCCAGGAACGAACGGCGGTCTCAATCCGGACGGCGGTGAGCTTCTGGAGCTGGCGATCGTGGTCGCGAGCGTACTCCTCATTGTGGCGACGCTTGGCTACGTCGGCTGGCAAGCGGCCGTCACGACGGCGGACGGCGTCCCGACGGCAACCGTCGAGGCGATCGAGCCGATGCCGGCCCCGGACGACGACCGTCGCCAGGTGACCGTCCGACTCGATAACCAGGACGGGACCGGACTGTCCTCGGTACAGGTGGCGGTCAGATGTGGCGACTCGGAGCGGTCGCTCGCGTTCGAACACGTCCCTGCGGGCGGCCGACGAACTGGAACCGTCGTCTGTCCCGCCGGCACGGCACCTATTTCGGAGGTAGTAGCATGGGTCAGAGTATGAACGGTCTCACAGACCACCTGCCATCTCGCAGCCGCCTCGGCTGGTGGGCGTTCGTCCTCCTGCTCGGCGTGGCGATCGCGTACGTCGTCGGCTCGTTCATCGGGCTCACCGTCTTAGGGCTGTTCGGCTACTACGCCACCCGGCCGATCTGCGTCCGACTCCGGTCGGTAACGGGATCGCGACAGCTCGCGGCGACGCTCACGGCGCTGTCCGTCCTGGTCCCGATCCTGTTGCTGTTGGTTGTCGTCGGCCTCCGTCTGTTTCAGGTCGTCCAGCGCCAGTTCGGGGACGGGGAATTCGTCGGGACGCTCGTCGCCCGAATCACCGGCATCGACGCGCTCCCGGCGGAACAGCGCGAGCAGCTGGTGTCGCTGCTGTTGAATCCCTCCTCGATCCTCGACGCGGGCGGGTCGGTCTGGTCCAACGTGGGGGCCGCCGTAACCGCGCTCCAAGGCGTCGTGGGCGGGCTGTTTCTGCTTGGACTCGCCACGACGCTGGCGTACTTCCTGCTCGCCAACGACACCGATGTCTCAAAGACCCTGACCGAACTGGTCGGCGGGCGCGACTCGACGGCGTACGCCTACGCAATCGCGGTTGACGCCGACCTAGAGTCAGTGTTTTTCGGCAATCTGCTGTTCGTTGTCGCCTCGTCCATCCTGGCGACCGTAACGTACGCGGCGACGAACCTCGTGGCGCCGCCCGGACTCCAAGTGCCGATGGTGCTCGTGGCCGGTTTTCTGACCGGGCTGGCGAGCCTGATCCCCGTCGTCGTCGGCAAGATCGTCTACATCCCCATCGTCGCGTTGCTCGGCTTTCAAGCCGTCAGCACCGACCAGGGGCAAGGGAGCCTCGTGTTTGTCGGGGTCGTACTCGTGGCCTACGTGCTTCTCTTGGACATCCTGCCGCAGTCGTTTCTGCAGCCGTACCTCTCCGGGCGACGGCTCAACGCGATCTTGCTGCTGTTCGCCTACCTGCTCGGACCGATCCTGTTCGGATGGTACGGCATCTTCCTCATGCCGATTCTCTTCGTGCTCGTTCTCGAAGCGATCCGAATCGTTCTGCCGGAGCTGCTCAGTGGGGAGCCAATCCGGCCAGAGGCGAGCGTCGCAGAGGATATCGGGACGGACCCGGAGGAGGTGCACGCCGAGCAAGACGATTTTCAGGGCGATTCCGATCCCGATCCGGAACCCGAACCCGAATCTGATTCTGATTCCGATTCTGATTCCGATTCCGATTCCCAGCCCAAATCCGATCGCGACCCGGACCAAGGTAGGAGCTAAGATCACGGGATAGACGATCACAGATACATCGCGTTGCGCCCGCAAGCCGCGGTTTTATCACTTTCAGAGCCGCTTGATTTCCATGGCAATCGTCGATACACTGATCGTGTTCGTGGTGAGCCTGCTCGTCGGCGCGGTAGGAATCTACGTCGGGGCACGCGTGATGACGGACACCGACAGCTTCCCAAAGGCGGTGGTAACGGCCCTGATCGGCGCGATCGTCTGGGCGGTCGTCGCGTTCTTTTTCGGCTGGATCCCGCTTTTGGGCCCGCTGTTAGCGCTGATCGCGTACCTTGCGGTCGTGAACTGGCAGTACCCGGGTGGCTGGATCAAGGCCGCCGGGATCGCGCTGTTCGCCGCCGTCGCCTCGCTCGTCGTCCTCTATCTTTTTTCAAGGCGAGAATCCCGCCGTTTACGGCGGGCGTGAAGCCGACAACTCCCTCACGTTCCACCGTCGGTTGCAGTCTGAATACCCCACGACGGCAAACCTTTATTAGAATTGGGTGTGTAGAAATCAGTACGACCAAATGAAGTACAACCTCGAAACTGGGTCGCACACGGTCTACGCGCTCCAATATCACTTCGTGACCGTCACGAAGTACCGCGCAGACCTACTCACCGACGAAATCGCAGAACGGGTCGGTGAGATTGCCAGCGACATCTCCGAGGACTTCGGCGTAAACATCCAGAACGTCAACGGCGGAAGCGACCACGTTCACATCCTCTTCACGGCGAAGCCAACGACCGACCTCACCAAGTTCATCAACTCACTCAAGGGCGTCACATCTCGCAAAATCCGTGACGAGAACCCCGAGGTTCGGCAGGCGCTCGACAAAGCGTTCTGGCAACCGGGATACTTCCTCACCACCACTGGCCAAGTGAGCATCGACGTGCTGATGGAGTACGTGGAGGAGCAGTAGCGTGTCCACGACCGTCACGAAGACGTTGCAGGCGACGTTCGCACCCCCCACCGCGCACAAGCAGTCGAAACTCAACGACCTGCTCGAAACCTACCGTGACGGTCTGCAAGAAGCGTTCGACGCCGGGGCGAGTACCATGTCCTCGGTGAGCGACATCGTGACGCCCTACGACTTGCCGTATCAGGCCAAAGCCGCGCTCTGCAACTACGTCCCGAAACTCCGCAAGACGTACAACGCGCAGGATTTGGACGACGAACACCCGATACGACTCACGAACCAAGCCGCGAAGTTCGACCACTCGGAAGAACGCGACTACGAGTTTACGTGGTGGGTTCCTCGTCCCGGTCGGGGAACGAATTTCTGGATGCCGCTCCGCATCAATCCCGAACAGGAAGACCTCTGGCACGACCTCGTATCCGAGGACGCGAAAGCGGGCGAGATACGGCTTCAACAGCATCGGAAGAATTGGGTACTACACGTCACCGTCGAGTACCCGGTTGAAGAACCAGCGGCGGACGGTGACGCCACGCACATCGGCTTAGACATCGGAGAAACCGCCCTCATCACGGGCTGTGCCCTCAAGGACGGTTCTCCGACTGACCCGTTCGTGTGTAGCGGAAGCAGAGCGAAGCATCTCCGAAAAGAGATGCACACGACCCTGAAACGACTGCAAGAGCGTGACGCTTCGGAGTGGCGTACCGACGAACGGTTCGACCACTACCAGAACGCCCTCACCGACATCGTGGAGAAAGCGTCTCGGGAAGCCGTCGAGTACGCCAAGCAGTTTGAAAATCCGGTGTTGGTGATGGAGGACTTGACGTACATCCGTGAGCGTCTCGACTACGGGAAGTACATGAACCGTCGGCTTCACTCGTGGGCGTTCGCCCGACTCCAAGGGCGCATCGAGGACAAGGCGACGGAAGCAGGTATTCCGGTCGAGTACGTGAATCCGGCGTACACCTCGCAGACGTGCCACTCGTGCCACCGCATCGGTCGGCGGGACTCGCAGGCCGAGTTCCGGTGTCCGAACGATGACTGCCACGTTTCGACGTTTCAGGCCGACATCAACGCTTCCGCGAATATCGCACGACGGGTTGACCCGTGGGGAGAGAGCGTCCCGCTTGACAAGGCCGGACGCGATGACTCGCCTCGGGATGGGAGCGGTTGTGACACCGCCACGACTCACCGTGAGAAGAGCGTACCAGCGCAGATGACGCTCACGGCCTACGAAGAGTCGAAACCCTCTACCAGCGACGACTGACTGGTATTCCCCCTGCGTGGGAAGCCTCGCCGTTTACGGCGAGGAGGATGTCACGTGATGGCGGTCGTGGGGATTGTCGGCTTCGAGGCGCTGGGAGTGCCCGGTGTGTAGCATGGTGATGGACCCCGCGACCGGGAGGTGTGACCCTCCCGTTCGCCGATCACTTTCCGGCTCCAGCGCGACGAGTCGCGACGAGCGGCGGCTCGGCGTCCAGCGCGCACTCACCGCCGCGGTCGTAGCGAGGCGGTCGTGAGCGTCGTCGACCACTACTGGGGACTCCGCGACTGGTTCCCCGTCCCGCGGAGAAACGGCCGGTTCCACGTGATCCGGTGGACCCTGCTGGAGGCCAACCGACTCGCGGTCACCGGTGCGTTGCTGTCGTTTATGTTCTCGGCGCTCATGCTCATCGGGTGGGTCTGGACCTTCGAGATGCAACGGGTCCTCACGGAGACGCCCGCGGTCCAGACGATCCTGAGCTCGCTGTTGAGTGGCATCATCCTCCTCGTGTCGATCGTGGTGTCGATCAACTCGATCGTGCTCTCCCACGACATCACCTCCGTGGAGACGCAGGAGAACCGTATTCAGGGGATTATGCAGTTTCGACGGGATATCGGTCAGCTGACCGAGAGCGGTGAGAGCCCCACGGATCCGGCCTCGTTCCTCAGCCTGATGGCGTCGGTCATTCAGGACCGGGCGACCGCGCTCGAAGCGGTGGCCGCGGGGAGCGACGAGGAGCTAACCCGGGACATCCAGGAGTACGTCGACGAGATCATCGAAACGGTCGAGCCGCTCGGTAACCAAGGTAACAGCGCCTCCGGCGCAGAGTTCGGCATCCTCTGGCTCGGTCTGGAGGCGGACTACGGGGTGTATATGGATCGCTCGCGGACGCTGCGGAGCGTCTACGAGAGCGAACTAGCCGATACGTTCGGTGAGCGGCTCGATGACCTCATCGAGGCGTTCCAGCTGTTCGCCACCGGTAAGGAATACTTCAAAACGCTCTACTACACTCAAGAGGTGTCCCAGCTGTCGCGGACGCTCCTCGTCATCTCGCTGCCGTCGATCCTCGTCACCGCGTCGGCCATCCTCGCGATCAACTCGCAGCTCCTGCCCGAAATGTGGGTGTTCGGTCTCCCGCCACTGATGAGCTTCGTCGCGACTGTGTTCACGATCGCTCTGGCCCCGTTCCTCGTGTTGACCGCGTACATGCTCCGGCTCGCGACGGTTGCCCAGCGGACCGCCGGAGCGGGGCCCTTCTCTCTGCAACAGTGATGGCCGTGACCGGATTTGTTGAGATCCAATTTTTCAGACACAATGTTGACTGAAACGCTCGATCGCTGAAGAGTGCCTCTTGATCGATGCCGGAAGTGGGTATAGCGAATTGGTGAAACAGTTGTTTATAAGCGGTCGAGTGATGTTTCTGGTGGGCATTTATAAGCGATCGACGGCACCGCGGTGATCATCTTCAAAGCCCCAGCCGCGACGACTCGCGCGGCTGGCTGCGGTCCTCAGTCGGTCGCTACGCTCCCTCTTTGCGGTCCTTACTTCGCCGTGCTTCGTCCTCGCGACTGCCCCTTTTAATCCTCCCCACACAGGACAGCACCGCAGCCTCACGCCTCCCCAGCCTCGTCGGCCGGCCTCCGCTTCGCTCCGGCCGCCCGACTCCCTCGCGCGGCGCTCCTCGCGCCCAAAGGGCGCTCGGAGGCGCGCGCCACCGCCTCATCCATTTATAAACGATTATCGCCGTCGCTCACGACTGTTTAAATACTGAATCGTTGCGACCGATCTGCAACACTCACTCCCGCTATCGCTTACCACAGTTCCTGTACGACCACAGTCGACGCGCCCACCTACAGATTCCGCTCGATGTACCGATTCATCGACTGCACCCGGTCGGCGTCGAACGTCCAGACCCCGCGCCACATCCGCGGCTCGATTTCGACCGCGAGTAGCCCCACGCCGCCTTCGATCCCGCGCTTGAGGTCACTTCCGGGGTTGACATCGACCGAGTGCGGCCCCTCCGGTGGACGGTACACCACGAACCAACTGTCGGTGAAGTCGGTGGTGTCCCCGGCGTGGATCACCGCGTCGAGGCCGCGCGGGAGGTCGTCCGGGATTCCGTAGAGGTGCGTGTCGACGCCCGCTTCGGACACGCGCTCGTACACCTCCCGCGTACCGACCTCGTCGTCGAGCCGCGAGAGCCGCTGGAACGACGACCGGAGCGTCCCGTCGCCCGACATCCACGCGGCGCGTTCGATGAACCGCGAGATGGTGATGAGGAGGAGTTTCTGTCGGTTCGACTCGGGGTACCCGCGCAGCGAGAACGTGGTGTCGGCGAGCCCGCCGATCACGGAGGGGAGGTCGATGTCGCCGAGCGTCCGGCTCCCGGTGATGTACAGGTCCGAGTTCACAAAGAGCACCGCATCGCCGAGCTCGCCGAGCGTCGATCCGGCGATCACCTCGTCGCTCTCGACGAGCAGCGCGAGGTTCTCCAGCTCCTCGGGATCGTCGCCGTCGAAGGGTACAGCGTCATGGCGGCGGAGGGCGTCAACGTCGATCACCGGACCGACGCCGTCGGCGGCCGATACCTCGTGATCTCCGTCGCCCGGCCCCACGGCCTCGCCGTTTCGGTCGACGATCCGGTCCGTGGTGAACTCCCGCGTGGTGAGCCCACCGCGAGAATCGGGGCCACTCGCGTCGGCGCCACGGTCCCGGTTACTCCGGGACCGCTCGCCTCCCGCGACGGTCTCGTCGACCACGCTCACCGCGTCGTCCCCGAACGTGTCCACGAGCATGTTCAACACCGGATCGGGATCGGTGCGGTTGACGACGACGATGGTCCGATCGGCCCCGTCGAACCGATCGAGAAACTGTGCGAGCGTCACGTTGATCGAAGTCGTCGAGTCGCAGACATAAGCGTTCCCTCGCGGTTATCCGGTCTGAAAAACGGATCGCGAAAACCGATCGATCGACGCAGTCAGGCGGTTCTACGAGCCGACCGCGTCCTCGAGCAGCTGGAGCGGGTGCTCGACCTCGTAGCCGGTGCCGTGTTCCATCTGCATCGCGCAGGTCGGGCACTCGGTCATTCCCACGTCGCCCTCGGCGTCCTCCATGTGCTCGAACATCTCCGCGCCGATCTCCATCGACGTCTCGTACTTCTCTTCCTTCCAGCCGTAGGTGCCGGAAATACCCGAACAGGAGTCGCCCACGTCCTCCATGGTGACGCCGTCGACGTCGCGGAACGTCTCGACGGCCTGTCGAGAGAGCCCCTGATTGCGTGCGTGACACGGGGCGTGGTAGGCGAACGACTGCTCGCCCGCGAGCTTCGTGTCCGCCAGCTCGCCCTCCAGATCCTCGTTGATCCGGAGGTACTCGAGCGCCTCGTAGGTGTGGTCGGAGACGTCTTCGATCCCGTGGATGTCGAACAGTTCGGGGTACTCCTGCCGCAGCGACAGCGAACAGGAGGTACAGGAGGCGATCACGTCGGCGCCCTCGCCGATCGCCTCGACGAGGTTCTCGACGTTCGTCTCCGCGTGCCGGCGCGCGTCCTTCAGCATCCCGTTCGCGAACATCGGCGTGCCCGAGCACTTCTGCGGGGGCACCATCACCTCGTAGCCGAAGTGCTCGTACACCCGTACCATCGCCTTGCCGACCTCCGGCGTGTTGTAGTTGGAGTAACAGCCGTGGAAGTAGGCGACGCGCTTGTCGGGGTTCTGCACCTGTGCGCCGCCGCGGGCCTTCCACCACTCGCGGAACGTCTGGGTGGCGAAGTCCGGGAACTCGCGGTCGCCCGCAATTCCGAGGACCTTCTCGCCGAGTTTCATCGCACCCGGAATCTTCGTCGCGGCGTTCGCCAGCCGCGGCACCTTGCTCGCGATGGACGCGAAAAAGTGGTAGTTCGAGAGGATGCGGTTCCGGACGTACTCCCGCGAGAGCTTCTCCATCTGCGATTCGACGAACTGCCCGCGAGCCTCGTTGTGCATCTGTGAGAGCGGCACCGAGGAGGGACAGGCGTCGTCACAGCGCATGCAGTTCGAACAGGAGGTGATCGACTCGTCGATGTCGTGGTCCTCCTTGCGCTTGAGCCGCCACTGTTCCGGCCCCTGGAACTTCGGCCCCGGGAACTCCTCGTCGACCTCGGCGACCGGACAGGAGGTGTCACAGCTCGTGCACTTGTAACAGGAGTCGGCGCCCTCCCGGAGGTCGAGGTCGCCGCCCGGGAACACGTCGACCGGGTCGTACGCGTCCGGATTGAGTTCGGTCGAGTCGCTCCCGCCGGTCGCGCTCTCGACGCCGCCGTCGGTGGCGGCGGTCTCCTTCGGCTCCCCGTCGTCGGGGACGAAGATCGACGGCTGCTCGTCGCGGCCCGCCTCCGGGACGCCGGGGCTGGGGGCTTCCGGGTTGTCGCGGTCGCCCGCTCCGTTCGTCCCGTTCGTCCCGTTCCCCTCTTCTGCGCCCCCGTCTTCGTCGTCCGTGTGTCGTGTCATTGGGTTGCCTCCGTTGCCGCCTCCCGCCCCGCCACAATCCCGGTCGCGAGCGACACCCCGCTCGCGGACTTCTCCCTTGCCACGTCCGCGCCGCCGACGACCCCGCCGGCCGCGAAGACGTTCTCGTACGCCGACTCTCCGTCCGCGTCCAGCACGCGCCCGTCCTCGTCGATCCGCACGCCGAAGCGCGCGTACGGCTGGTCGCCAAACGCGTCGTCGACGAACCACTCGTAGCGGTCCGCCGGCTGCTCGACGTGGAGCCCGAACACGGGCTCGCGGACGCCCTCGCGGTTCGAGTCGAGCCCCTTCCCGACGAGCCCGCCGGTCGCGAGTACGAAGGCGTCGGCGCCGTAGGGCGTCTCTCGGCCCTTCCGGTCGACCGCAACCGCCTCGATCGTGCCGTCCGCCTCGGTCTCGATGCCGACGACCGGATTCCCGGTCTCGAACCGGACGCCCGCGTCGTCGAGCGCGTCGTACAGTCGGTCCTCCAGCCTGAGCCCCGGGAGGCTCGGCGGCCCCATCGGGATCTCGAACACGTCGGCGCCGAGCCGGTCGGCCAGTTCGGCGCGGACCGCGTCGCCCTCCTGATCGCCGAGGAACGCCGGGAAGCCGACGCGCTCGACGCGGTCGACGCCGCCAGCCTCGTCGACCACGTCGTGGAGGTGCGGGCCGACGGCCTTCGCCAGCGCCTCGCGGGCCGGGACGCCGTCGATCGCCTCGTCGTGGTCGAGTGCCTTCGCGAGCCGGGTAATCTTCGTGTCCGCCCGGAACGCCTCGGCGAACTCCACCTCGGCGCCGGCGACGTCGAAGGGGACGCCGGCGGCCTCCAGCCGCCCGGCGAAGGCGCGCGCGTCGTACTCGGTGAGCGAACGGAACCCGACGATCAGCGTCGGCCGGTCGTCGCTCGCGATCCCGGCTTCGGCGGCGGCCGGGTAGCGCGCGGTCGGCTTCACACTCCCGCCGAACGTCGGGAGGAGCGCGTTGCGGTCGGTGTGGCTCCCCCGGTACGCGTCGCCCGCGAGGTCGTCGAACAGGTCTAAGCCCTCGCGGAGCGCGTCGGCGCCGAGGATCCGGTAGGGGTGCGACTCGGGGAGCCGGTCGATCGCCTCGAAGGGGTCGGAAAGCGGACCCTCGGGGTCTGGCCACTCGTCGCGATCCAGCTCGCGGCCCGCGGTCGGCGGCCCCTCGCGGAGAGGCTTTGCGGACTCCGTCGCGGGAACGTAGCCGAGTCCGTCGATCAGCCCGGAGGCCTGTCGGAGCGTGCTCGCCTTGTGGGAGACCAGCCGCACGTCGGCGCCTTCGCGGGCCGCCGCGATCGCCGAGGTGATCGCGGCGAGCCCCCCGCCGACGACCAGTACGTCGCTATCGATCGCCATCGATCCCTCCGTCTGTGGCCGCGGTTCCGGCATCGCCGCCATCGATAGCGTCCGCCTCGGACCCTCCCTCGCCCGCGTCGAACGCGCCGAAGTCGACCTCGCTGTTGAGGCTCGCCGGGTCGCCGTCGCGGTTCATCGTCGTCGCGTGCAGCAGGTGGTTCAACATCGCCTGCGAGAGCTGCATCCCCCACAGCGCGTGCCGCTGGCCCTTCCAGCGCTCCTGGTACAGCTCGTCTTCCGCGTCGCGGACGACGGGTTCCGGGTACTCCTGTGCCAGTTCTGCGGCGATGCGGTGGGTACAGAATCCGCCCTGACAGTTCCCCATCGAGGCGCGAGTGCGAATGCGGACCGCGTTGAGGTCGCTGCCGGCCTCGCCGATCGCGTCCTGCACCTCGGCGCGAGTGACGCCCTCGCACTCGCAGACGACCGGGTTCGGGTCGTACTCGTCGAGCACGTCGGCGGCGCGCGATCCGAGCCGCTGGCCGGACCGGCGGGCCACCGGGGATCGGAGCCCGAACTCCTCCATCAGCTCGTCCATGCGCGCGGGGTTCTCCGACCCCGGCAGCGGCGCGTCGGCGGTGTCGCAGGTCGCGTCGTGGCCGAGCGCGTCGCAGACGTGGTCCGAGATGGACTCGGCCATCATGCGGTAGGTGGTAAGCTTCCCGCCGACGATGGTGGTCATCCCGGGGAGGTCGTCGCGGTCGCCGTGGTCGAGCAAGAAGTAGTCGCGCGTGATGTCCGTCGGGTCCTCGGTACCGGTTCCGGGGGGCTCGTAGAGGGGACGGACGCCCCAGAACGAGCGGAGCGTTCGAGCGTCTTTCAGCATCGGGACTAGTTCCGAGAGCGTCTCGATCATGAGGTCGACCTCCCACTCCTCTTCGGGGTAGTCTTCGGGGTCGTCGACCTCCTCGTCCGTGGTGCCGAGGATGCAGGCGGTCTCGTGGGGGACGATGATGTCGGCGTCGCCCTTCGGTCGACAGCGGTTGATGACGGTGTCGACCTGCCGGGTGTTCATCACCGTCATCACGCCCTTCGAGGGGCGCACTTCCACGTCGACGCCGGCCATCTCGCCGACGTTGCCCGCCCACGCGCCGGTCGCGTTGACGACGTGGCGCGCGCGGATCTCCTCGGTCGTCCCCGGCTCGCGGTGGACGCGCTTGCCGGGGCCCGTCTCGTGTTCGATCTCAACGCCGACGATCTCACCGTCCTCGACGAGCACGTCGGTCACCGGCGCGTGAGTCTCGATCCGGGCGCCGTGCTCGCGGGCGTCGGCCGCGTTGGCGACGCAGAGACGGAAGGGGTCGACCGCGGCGTCCGGCAGCGCGATCGCCTTCTCCACGTCGCGTGCGAGGTACGGTTCGCGCCGCCGAGCCTCCTCGCCGTCGATCATTTCGACCGGGATGTCGCACGCGCGGCACCCCTCTAGCTTCTCCTGAAAATACTCCTCGGAGTCCTCCGGTCGCTTGACGAACAGCCCGCCCGTCTCCTCGACGCAGTGACCTGCGATGTCGCGGAGCACACGGTTCTCCTCGATGCACTCGCGCGCGCTCTTCTGATCCGAGACCGCGTACCGCCCCCCGCTGTGTAAGAGCCCGTGCATCCGCCCCGTCGTGCCGTGCGTCAGGTTCCCCTTCTCGACGAGCACCGCATCAACCCCCCGTCGAGCCAAGTCCCTGACGACGCCGCACCCCGTCGACCCCCCGCCGACGACGACGACGTCCACCTGTTGGTCCATGTCGATCTGGTCGGACTCCGCCCACTTTACTTTACCTCCTGGTGGGTGCCATTCATAACAATCAGGGATATTCAAGTAGTACAATCGTTGTCAGCGTCGATTGGTTTATATATCTACTTTTTCGCTCGCGGCTGTCTCTGGATTTTAACAGGAAGATTATTATGGTAGTACATTATGTTCACGAGTGGCGTGGTAGCTCCCGTGAAGATATATCGCGGCGGCGGCGACACCGCCTCTCGAGCCGAGACACGGAGGGTGGCTCGGCCGGCTGCGGGGCGGACGCGGCGTCGCGATCGACGGTCCGGGGGACGAACCGTGTCCCCAGTCGGCGCTCGCCGTTCGGCCAGCGCCGACGCCGTGAGCGGACCAGCGCCACAGGAGGGATCCAATACATGACACAGTATGTCGGTGCGATAGACCAAGGGACGACCGGAACTCGCTTTATGGTGTTCGACCACGGCGGGCAGGTCGTCGCGAACGCGTACGAACAGCACGAACAGATCTACCCCAACCCGGGCTGGGTCGAGCACGACCCCATCGAGATCTGGGAGAACACCCAACAGGTCGTCCTTGACGGGCTCGCCGATGCGGGGCTGGAGGCGAACCAGCTCGACGCGATCGGGATCACGAACCAGCGCGAGACGACGATCGTCTGGGACCGCGAGACGGGGAGACCGGTCCACAACGCACTCGTGTGGCAGGACCGCCGAACGACGGACCGCGTCGAGGAACTGCAGGAGGCGGACAAAGTCGAGGACATTCGTGAGAAGACCGGCCTCGAAGCCGACGCGTACTTCTCCGCGACCAAGACCGAGTGGATCCTCGATAACGCCGAGCCGCTCAAGATGCAGAGCTCCCGGGGCGGCGACCTCCGCGACCGAGCCCGCGAGGGCGAGCTTGTCATGGGGACGATCGACTCGTGGCTCATCTACAACCTGACAGGCAACCACATCACCGATGTCACCAACGCCTCCCGGACGATGCTGTACAACATCCGGGATCTGGAGTGGGACGACGAGCTCCTCGAGGAGTTCGACGTACCGAAGGAGATGGTGCCCGAGGTACGACCCTCCTCCGACGAGGACTACTACGGACACACCGACGCGGACGGCTTCCTCGGCGAGGAGGTCCCCGTCGCCGGGGCGCTCGGCGACCAGCAGGCCGCCCTGTTCGGGCAGACCTGCTTCGACGAAGGCGACGCGAAGAACACCTACGGCACCGGCTCCTTCTACCTGATGAACACGGGCAACGAGGCCGTCAAGTCCGACCACGGACTGCTGACGACCATCGGGTTCCAGATGTCCGGCGAGCCCGTCCAGTACGCGCTGGAGGGGTCGATCTTCATCACCGGCGCCGCGATCGAGTGGCTCGAAGACGTCGATCTGATCAACAACGCGGCCCAGACCGCGGAGCTGGCCCGATCGGTCGACTCGACCGACGGCGTCTACATGGTCCCGGCGTTCACCGGGCTCGGCGCGCCCCACTGGGACGGCCGCGCTCGCGGCACCATCGTCGGGATGACCCGCGGCACCGGCAAAGAACACATCGTGCGGGCGACGCTCGAAAGTATCGCCTACCAGACCCGCGACGTGGCCGAGGCCATGGAGGCCGACTCCGGCGTCGAGACGACGAGCCTCCGGGTCGACGGTGGTGCGGTCAAGAACAACTTCCTCTGTCAGCTCCAGTCGGACATCATCCAGACGGAGATCGCCCGGCCCGAGGTCGACGAGACCACCGCGCTCGGCTCGGCGTACGCCGCCGGGCTCGCGGTCGGCTACTGGGACACCGTCGATGAGCTGCGCGACAACTGGCAGATCGACCGAGAGTTCACGCCTGAGAAAGGACAGGCAGAGGTCGACAAGCTGTACAGTCGGTGGGACGACGCGGTCGAACGCTCTCTCAACTGGGCACAGGACGACGAGGAGGATGAGTAAATGAACGAGCTGCTGCTTCAGATTCCGGTGATCGGGATGGAGGTCGAGCAGTTCCTCCTCCTCCTCATCACCGCGCTGGCCGGCGGGGCGTTCGGCGCCGCGATCGGCGCGCTGCCCGCATTCATCTTCACCGGGTTCGTCGTCTTCCTCGGTGAGGGGCTGGCGATTCTCAACCGCGGTATCGCGTCGAGTGCGGCGAGTGACGTCGGCTACGTCAGCGTCACCGGCGTCATCGGCTTCGGCGCGATTACCGGCCCGCACATCGCCTTCGCGGGCGGCGTGGCCGCCTCGGCGTACGCCGCGAAAAAGTACCCCGAGATGAAGCCCGGAGAGGGCGGCTACCACTTCGGGAAAGGCATCACGTACGCGTTCGGGACGAAGCCCGACATCCTCGCCGTCGGGGCGATATTCGGCGTGATAGGCATGCTGTTCACCCAGCTCGCTAACGGTCTCTTCAGTAACGTTCTCGGAATGTCGCCCCCCACCGACTTCATCGCGGTGTCGGTGTTCGCGACGGCGTTCCTCGCCCGGCCCGTCTTCGGCTACCCGCTCATCGGGAAGCCGGCCGGCGATGGATACCTCGATATGTCGCCGTTCGAGCGCGATGAGATGCACCCGGAGGCCGACACCGACGGGGAGCACGCCGGTCGACCGGCCACCGAACCGTGGCTCCCCCACCAGTACAAGTGGTCGGGGATCATGGCCATTGGACTCGTCGGCGGGATCCTCGGCGGGTACATCTGGCTGCAGACGGGGAGCATCTTCCTCGGCTACGCCATCTCTGCCATCAGCCTGCTGTTCCTCAACCTCGGCGTCGAGAAAATCCCCGTGACTCACCACATCACGCTACTCGGCGCTGTCGGCGCGGTCGCGGTCGACCCTGTCGCAGGCAGCGTGGTCGCGTTGCTGGCGGCTGGCATCTTCGGCGTGCTCAGCGGCCTCGCCGGTGAAGTCACCCAGCGGCTGTTCTACTCGCACTCCGGGACCCACGTGGACCCACCGGCGATGGCCATCGCGATCATGATGCTCCTCGTCTGGCTGCTTAGCATCCTTGGTGTGCTGCCGAACGCCGGGTACCTCTAGCGCCGACTGCAGGGATCGGCTCCAGACCGATCCCGCGGCAGCGCCGGACCGACTCCGTAGCACTTCCGAACCGATTCGACCGCGCAGCGGCCGTCGTGCGGTCGCAACGCAGCTGTACGCGCATATGACCGAGTCGCTGGACCTACCAATGGAACGTCACACGAAGTGCGATCGACCGCCAGATCGGACCGACAGCGGCCGCGCTTCGCACCGGTTTTATCAGAGCACTGTGGAGGGTCGACCGTGAACATCGACGACCGGATCGAGCGGCGGCTCGGCTACGACGTCGGCGCCGGCGTCCTCGTAGACATCGACGCCGTCTCTCCGATGTCGCATACCGAGTCGCCGGTCGGTCGGGGACCAGGGATCGAACGGCTCCTCGACGTGTTCGAGCCGGCCTTCGCCGGATCGCTCCCGCCGAGCGCCTACGTTCACGGACCGAA
Organism: Halorubrum lacusprofundi ATCC 49239; assembly: GCF_000022205.1. Classification (NCBI taxonomy): domain Archaea; kingdom Methanobacteriati; phylum Methanobacteriota; class Halobacteria; order Halobacteriales; family Haloferacaceae; genus Halorubrum; species Halorubrum lacusprofundi. Next base: position 1,126,541 of record NC_012029.1, on the reverse strand, counting down.
AGGGAGCGGGAAATCGGCGATCGTCTCCGCGCTGTTTCAACGGCTCGCATCCCACAGCGGCCCACGCCGGGCGATTCAGACATCGACACGAGCGGTCGAGCCGACGCTCCCCGGATTCGTCTACGTCGACGCGCGGCGAGCACCGACGCGGTTCCGGCTCTACCACGCCGCGCTCGACGCAGTCAGCGACGACCCCGTCCCCGAACACGGGATCGGCACGGACGAACTGGCCGAGTCGCTGCGCGAGGCCGTCAACACCGGCCCCGACCTGGTCGTCGCAGTCGACCACGCGAACGAGCCGGAGACGCCGAGCGCGACGACCATTGTCGAGTGGCTCACGGCCGTCAGCGACCGGGTCGTCCCGGTGTGTCTCGGCCGAGAGAAGCCGGCGGCGATCGAGTGGGAACCGGACGAGGTGGTTGCGTTTGAGCCGTACCGTCGGCACGTGCTCGTCGAACTGTTGACGAGCCGATGTTCCACCGGACTCGGGCGCGACGCGCTCACTCACGACCAGATCCGTGAGGTCAGCGAGTGGGCTGACGGCGACGCACACGATGCGCTCGCCGCGGTCACCGGTGCGGCCATCACCGCGGAGCGCGCGGGCGCCTCGACGGTTCGCCCAGAAGATCTCGACGAGGGGATCGAGGCGGTTCCGCGCCCGAGCGTCGCGCTCGGGCGGGTCCTCGCGCTCTCGGAGAGCCGGCGGCGGCTCCTCTACGAACTGGTGAGCCTGTCGGACGACGACCGGGCGTCGGTGAGTGCTGCGACGGAGACGATCGCCTCGCGGAAGGCGGTCGATCTGTCTCCGTCGACGGTGCGGCGCGTGCTCTACGAACTCGCCGACGCGGGCCTGCTCGATCGGGTGACTGCCCGCCGGAGCGACGGGAAGGGACGGCCCCCGAGTCGGCTCGTCCCGCGGTTCCCGACGCTCGTGTTTCAGGAGCTGTTCGACCGGCCCTCGTGGTCGGTCTGATCCGGCTTCACCGTCTCTTTCTCGTCTCCCCTCTTGCTGTCTCCTTCCCCCTCATGCGCGAACGCAAGACAGTTGCGCGCCGTCACCTCACATCCGATATGGTTCCGCCCCTCGCGTTGGACATCGACGGGACGTTGACGACGGCGAGCGGCCGGCTCGACGCCCGCGTCTTCGAGTTGTTGCCCGACTGGGACGCCCCGGTGGTGCTAGCGACCGGGAAGGCGTTTCCGTATCCGGTCGCGCTGGCGCACTTCCTCGGGCGCGCGGAGACCGTCATCGCCGAAAACGGCGGCGTCGTGCACGTCGACGGTGAGACGGCGATCCTCGGCGACGCCGAGGCCCCGCGGGCCGTCGTCGAAGCGTTCCGCGAGCGCGGCGGCGACCCCGGCTGGGGCGCCCGTGACACGGTGAATCGCTGGCGCGAGACCGAGGTAGCGCTGTCGCTCGACGCCGACGAGGCGCTGCTGCGCGAGGTCGCCGCGGCCGCCGGCGGCGACGTGGAGGTCGTCGACACCGGCTACGCGTACCACGTCAAATCGACCGGCGTGAGCAAGGGTCGCGGGCTCGAACGCGTCGGCGACGCCCTCGGTATCGGTCCCGACGAATTCGTCGCGATCGGTGACAGCGAAAACGACGTGTCCACCTTCGCGGTCGCCGGCGAGTCGTACGCGGTCGCCAACGCCGACGGCGCCGCTCGCGAGGCTGCCGATATCGTGGTAGCGGACTCGTACATGGACGGCACCGCCGGCGTGCTCGCCGATCTTCGGACGCGGACTGAGTAGGTGCGGGTATCGGAGAAGGAGCGGCGTCTAGTCGTCTAGTCGTCGCCCTTCGCGTCGACGATCACGACCTCGCCGTCCTCGACGGTGACGTTGATGAGGGTCTTCACGTTGTAGTCGGTGTCATCAAGCTCGTTTTCGCCCGCCTTCTTGATCACGGCGACCACGTCGACGACCTCCGCGCCGACCTCGTCGGTGAGCGCGTCTAAGATCGCCTTCATCGTGCCGCCGGTCGAGAGCACGTCGTCGAGGACGAGCACGCGGTCGCCCTCCTCGACGTCGTTGATGTACATCTCCGACTCGGAGTAGCCGGTCTCCTGAAACAGCGGGACCTCGCCGTCGAGGCCGTACTGGCGCTTGCGGATGACGACGAGCGGAATGTCGGTCATCAGCGAGAGCGCGGTGGAGATGTGGATCCCCATCGCGGCGGGGGTAACGATCTTGTCGACGTTCTCCAGCTCCGCCTTCCGGATGATCCGGATGACGATCTCCCGGAGAAGCTCCGGTTTGAGCATGGGAACGCCGTCACTGATCGGGTGGACGAAGTACTGGTACTCGCCTTTCTCGATTATCGGCGCGTCGAGGAGCGACTGCCGCAACTGGTCCATGTCGCCGGTACTCGGGCGGATTAATAAAGCGTGGCGATTGTCCGGCCCCGTGAACCCCGATCGCACGGGGCGAGGGGTGCGGGAGCACGCTACTCGAAGGCGCGACTCCGTTACTCGAAGTCGGGCTCCCGCTTCTCCAAGAACGCCGCCATCCCCTCGCGCTGGTCGTGGGTGCCGAACAGTCCGGACCACGCCCGGCGCTCCAAGGCGAGCCCGCCGGCCTGCGTCCCGTCGCGGGCGGCGTTGAGCGCCTCCTTCGCCGCGCGCATCGCGAACGCGGGCTTCGCGGCCAGCTCCCGCGACAGCTCGTCGATCCGGTCGTCGAACGCGTCGTCGGCGACGACCTCGCCGACGAGACCGATGTCGGCCGCCTCGCTCGCGTCGATCCGCTCGCCGAGGAAGACGAGTCGCTTCGCGGTCTCGTCGCCGACCAGCCGCGAGAGCCGCTGGGTCCCGCCCCAACCGGGGATGATCCCGAGATCGATCTCGGTCTGTCCGATCACGGCGCTCTCGGCAGCCACCCGGAGGTCACAGGCTAGCGCGAGCTCGGAGCCACCGCCGAACGCGTGGCCGTCGATCGCCGCGACCGTCGGCGCGGGGAACGACTCGATCGCGTCCGCGACGCGGTGACCGAGTTCGGCGTACGCCTGCGCTTCCGGCGTCGACAGTTCGACCATGTAGGAGATGTCGGCGCCCGCGACGAACGCCTCGTCGCCCGCGCCGGCGAACACAAGCGCACGAGCGCCTGCCGCTTCGGCGTCCGCCAGTGCCTCCTCGATCGCTTCGAGGGTGTCGACAGTGAGGGCGTTGAGCTGCTCCGGGCGGTCGACGGTGATCGTCGCCACGTCGCTGTCGTCGTCGATGTCGAGGTCGATCGTGTCCCACGTCATACCGACCCCTCGGGTGCCGGCGTGAAAGTCGTTCGGCAGGCGGAACCGGTCGTGTGCGATTCGTAGAACCCTACTTGGGGGTTGCGCCCGTGTATGTGACTATGGCACGTCACCTTCGGTTTACTCCGTTCCACCTCGCAGGTGCACTGTTCCTGCTCGCCGGTCTCGTATTGGCTGTCTATCACGGCCTCGAGCAGTTCAATCTCGTCCCGCGACTCGGCTGGGTTTCGTGGAGCCACATCCACTTCGTGACGGTCGGTGGCTTCACGCAGCTCCTGTTCGGAATGCTCCCCCAGCTCACGGCTCGGAAACTCGATCGCCCGTTGCCCTCGAAGCACTACGACTGGCTGAATTTCATCGGATTGAACGGTGGGTTTCTCCTCCTGTGGTACGGTCGCGGGTGGGGTCACACGTGGGCGTTTGATGGCGGACTCATCGCGATCTGGCTGCTCGTTGCCGGATTGCTGGTGGTGATGCTGCGGATGGTCATGCAAAGCGATCGCGCGTGGAACGCGACGACCGGGCTGTACCTGGTGTCGCTCTTCGTGTTCCTATGGGGGATCACGTACGCGTACGGGCTGTTTGCCCACGTTTGGCAGGTTCCCGGCGGCTGGCTCGGCTTACGCGAAGCCCACGTCCACGCCAACGCGTGGGGCTTTCTCGGACTCGCCGCCATCGGCACGCTCTACGACCTCTTCCCGCGCCTGCTCGGTACCGATCTCTACAGTGAGAGGTTACGAGACTACTCGGCGTGGTTCTTCGTCGCCGGTATCTTTCCGCTGATCACCGGCCCCTGGATCGGGATGGGCCGGACAGTCACGGCGACCGGGCTGGTCCTCTTCGCGACGGGGTTCGTACTGTACCTGTACAACCTCGTCCAGACGTATCGGTCGACAGACTCCCGGTCGGGTATCGCGCTGTCGGTCCTCGTAGCGCAGTTCTGGATGCTCGGGCCGGCGGGGTTCGCACCGTTCGTGCTGTTCGGCGTCGAGTGGGTGGATCCGGCGTATATCGAAGACGGCGCGCTCCACTTCTTCTTCGTGGGGTGGGCGCTCCCGATCGCCCTCGCCGGACTCTTACTCTACTTCCGGAACCTCCCTTCCCTACGCGAAGGGGGGTTGGGGGGCAGTATCTCCGTTGATGCGACCGATCTCCTCCCAGATGGAGTCATTCCGTCGGTGATATCGACATGGATGGTCTGGGTGTGGAACATCGCAATCTTGGTCGTTGGCGTCGGCTTCTTCTATCAGGATCTGTCGTGGTCGGCGTACCTCTTCGGCCCCGGATACACCGCCCTCGTCATCCTGTGGTTCTATGAACTGGCACAGGCGTTCCGCTTGCGTTGGGCCCTCCAGACTGATTCCGAGACGACTACCGACACGAGGGTCTGAGAACTGTATCATTTCTTTATAAACACAGATGTCTGGCGGGCGAGAGCGATCATCTCTTCAGTAACTGCAGAGAGAAACCCATTATACAGAGTAATTAAGACCCTTCTGGAGCGGAACCGGGGCGGAACTGGGCGGGGCGAGCCGTCAGATCTCCTCGCGGCTGTCGATCTCGCTGTAGATATACCACGCCGTGGTGTACGCACCGATGAAAAGCAGGTAGCCGACCACGAGCCCGACGAGCTGGCGGGAGCCGAGCCCGTCCGGTAGCGTCCGCGAGAGGATCCCCAGCGCCACGGCGAACACGACGAGCGAGAACAGACCCGAGAGGGCGTACACGCCCAAATCGGAGGTGAGACGATCGCGCACGCCCCCACCAACGGCGTCGACTTATAAACTCCCGTCGGTCGCGGCGAGGTGGGGTGGTCGCGCGGCGGGTCGTCGGTCACAGGCGCGCCGCCGATCCCTCCGGCCGGTCGGTTGCGCGGATTGCAACCCCTATATGCCCTCGGCCATACGGTCGCGTATGAACGGGAACCGGTTCGGTCGGCTCTTCCAGGTGACGACGTACGGCGAGAGCCACGGCGAGGCGATGGGTGTGACGGTCTCGGGCGTGCCCGCCGGCGTCGAGCTCGACGAGGAGGCGATCCAAGCACAGCTTGACCGGCGCAAGCCGGGCCAGTCGATGATCACCACCTCCCGGGGCGAGCCCGACGAGGTCGTCGTCAACTCCGGCGTACAGGACGGCTACACCACCGGAACGCCGATCGGAATGGTGATCCAGAACAAGGACGCGCGCTCGGGGAAGTACGAGCCGTACGTCACCGCGCCGCGCCCATCGCACGGCGATTACACCTACTCCGCGAAGTTCGGCACGCGCAACTGGGGCGGCGGCGGGCGCTCCTCCGCCCGGGAGACGGTGAACTGGGTCGCGGCCGGCGCGGTCGCCGAGCAGGTGCTCGACGCCTCCGAGTACGACGTGGAGATCAAAGCCCACGTGAACCAGATCGGCGACGTCGAGGCCGACGACGTGAGCTTCGAGCAGATACTCGACCACAGCGAGGAGAACGACGTGCGCTGTGCCGACCCCGAGGCGGCCGCCGAGATGCAGGAGCTGATTGAACGGTATCAGGAGGCGGGCGACTCCATCGGCGGCTCCATCTACTTCGAGTGCCGCGGCGTCCCCCGCGGGCTCGGCGCCCCGCGCTTCGACGGCTTCCCGTCCCGGCTCGGGCAGGCGATGTTCTCGATCCCGGCGACCACGGGCGTCGAGTTCGGACTCGGCAAAGACGCCGTGAACGTGACCGGGAGCGAGCGCAACGAGGACTGGACATTTGACGACGGCGAGTCGTTCGACCATGTCGAAAGCGAGGAGGGCGATCCGGTCCCCGTCGGGAACGACCACGGCGGGCTCCAGGGCGGGATCACGACCGGTGAGCCCATTTACGGCGAGGCGACGTGGCACGCGCCCACCTCGATCCCGAAAAAGCAGCGCTCCGCCGACTGGGAGACGGGCGAGGAGAAGGACGTGCAGGTCGTCGGCCGGCACGACCCCGTCCTCCCGCCGCGGGCCGTCCCCGTCGTCGAGGCGATGCTGTACTGCACCGTCCTCGACTTCATGTTGCTCGCCGGCCGGATCAACCCCGACCGCGTCGACGGCAACCCGGGCCAGTACGACACCGACTACCACCCGAGCAGCCCCGACAACGATTGACATCCTCCCCGCGCTGAAGCGCGAGGCTTTCTCCTTGATTCTCCGTAACGGACGACGGTCGTCCGGTTCGTATCCTTACTCCTCCGGCGACCACTCGCAGGCGTCACCCGCGGTCAGGTCGTTCTCGTCGACGTACGCCGAGAGGCACGCGTAGTTACAGAAGAAGACGGGCGAGCCGCAGCTATCGTCGCAGTCGCGCACGCAGATCGGATCGTGCTCGAAGATCCGCGAGCCGCAGTAGGCGCAGGTCTGGTCGGGATCGGGCGTAGAGACTGTCGTGGACATGTCCAGAGGCAAGGCGGGCCGCACTGAAAAGGCGTTGCGGTCCTGCGCGAATCACACCACGACGACCGCGAGCATCGCGACCCCATTCTTAAATACCGTCTCCCCAGAGACGCGCCGTTCGGCTCACGCCTCAGCGATCCCGCGGAGGTCCCGCCCGTAGGTGACGACGGCGACCGCGAGCGTCGCGAGTGCGCCGACCGGGATCACGGCGAGCCACCCGGACGTGGTTCCGACGCCGAACCGGGTCGCGACGCCGACGGAGACCCACAGACTCGCGGCCGCGGCGAGCGTGAGGAGCCCGCCGGTAACGCGCCGGTCCTCACGCCCGAACGCGACCCCTGCTGTCGCGCTGGCCGCCGCAAACAGGTGGAAGCCGATCGCGAGCGGCCACGCCCGGATCGAGGCCGGGAGTGCCCCGAACGGCCGGGGCTGGTCGAGGAAGTACGCCCAGACGGGGTAGCCGTCGACGATCCCCGAACTGGACGCACTCACGAATCCCCAGAGGCTCACAACCGTGAGGTCGTCGCCGGAGATAACGGCCACCGGAACCGCGAGAAGAGCGACGACGAGGAGCCAGCCGAACAGACGAGAGATGTGTTTAACCGGCTCTGATCGAGAACTCGTCGTCTCCGATCCCAACCCCTCGGACATGTGGTCGCCTCGGAGGGCCGCGGGTAAGTATCGTCCGGAGGGTGTCCGACGGCGACATCAACGCCCGGAGTGATCAAGTGCCGGAAAGATCTCATCTACGAGAGGCTCACCTGGTAGCCGGTTTTTCTCGGTTCTCTCCCTCCCGATTTATATATCCCGAGAGAGACATTCGGGTATGGCGGCCCTCCAAGCCCTCCGTCCGGCGGTTAGTGGCGTCGTTCGAAACCCAATCGTACTGCTCATCACGGCGCTTTTCGGGGGTTTTCAGCTCCCGAACCTGCTCGTGCAGTCGACCAGCCCGGTACTCGCGTCGGCGATCTCGCTCGTCACGTTCGGTGTGATGATCCTCGTCCTCCCGTTCTTCCAGGGCGGCCTGCTCGGCATGGCCGACGAGGCGATCGCCGGCGAGGCTCGTCTCGGGACGCTGGTCGCGGTCGGGAAGGCGAACTACGTCCCGCTGCTGTTGGGCTACTTCGTCCTCCTCGCGGTGAACATGATCTTTGGATTTCTCGCGTTCATGGGCGCGATCATCGTGATCATCGGCGGGTCGATCGCAGGAATGGGCGGCGGGGTGGGCACCGGAATGGGCGGCGGCGCCGGCACCGGCGTCGACGCGCCGGTCGTCGGCTTCGACCCCACGCTGCTCGCGGTCGTGGGTGTTGTCGCGGTCGGACTCGTTCTGGCGTATCTCCTCGTCACCTTTTTCGTCCAGTTTTACGCCCACGCCGTCGTTCTCGACGGGAGCGAGCTCGTCGACGGGTTCCGCCGGAGCGCGGGGCTCGTCCGCTCGAACCTCCTCAGCGTGTTCGGGTACACAGTTCTGCTCCTGGTCGGCAGTCTGCTCGTGGGTACCCTCGCTGCCGCGGCGTCGTTCGTCGTCGGGCCGCAACCGCCGGGAAGCCCGATCGCCGAGCTGGTTCCGTTTGACCCCTCGACCGGCGTCGTCGTCGTGGGTGCGATCGGCTACGTCCTCCTGACCGGAATGGCCGGTGCGTTCTACGCGACGTACTCGGTCGCGTTCTACCGGCGGATCAGCGGGACCGTCGCGAACTGACGCGACCGCGATCTCGCCTCGCGAGACCGACTTTTTAAGCGATCGGCGGTCGAACCCGGCAGTCGAACACGCAATGTGGCCCTCCATCGCCGCCGCCCTTCGGTCCGTCCCGCCGTTCGATCGGCTCGCTCGCGTCGATCAACAGCAGTGGCTCCGAATCCGGATCGCGGTCGCCACCGGGCTGGTGATCGCCCTCCCGTTCGCGTTCGCGTACACGTTCGTCTTCCTGATCAACACCATCGGACTCCCCCTCTTGGAGTGGGCGAGCGAGCGCCCCTACACCGGGGAGTTCTACGTCGACCCCGTCGTCCTCGCGGTCGTCGTGCTCGGCGGGCTGGCGGTGCAGTACCGGTACGGCCCGCGGACCGTGGTGCGCTCCGTCGGCGGGCGTCGCGTCTCCGCGGACGAGTACCCGGAACTCCACGCCGCGGTCACCCGGCTAGCGGCCCAGACCGACGTGCCGAAGCCCGACGTGGCGGTCGCGCGGACGGACCTCCCGAACGCTTTCGCGGTCGGCCGACGAGAGAGCGGCACCGTCGTGGTCACGACCGCGCTGTTGGAGACGCTCGACGACGACGAGCGCGACGCGGTGTTGGCCCACGAGCTTGCACACCTCAAAAACCGGGACGCGAGCCTGATGACGGTTGCGTGGGTGTTGCCGACGGTCACCTACTACCTCGCGGCGCTCGCGTTCTACGTGCTGTACGGCCTGTTCAAACTCCTCAGCTTCGGCGGCGGATCGGGCGGCGACCGCGACGGGCGAGCGCTCGCGGTCGGGATCGTCGTGATCACCGTAAGCGCGCTCGTCACGCTCACCGTCTCGGCGATGTTCTGGTGCGGAAGCGTCCTGATCCACCGCGTACTCTCGCGATACCGCGAGTACGCGGCCGACCGCGCGGCCGCCGAGATCACCGGGTCGCCGGCGGCGCTCGCGAGCGCGCTCGACGCCCTCGACGAGTCGATGCCGGAGGTGCCCGACCGCGATCTCCGCGAGTTCGACGGCGGCGCGGAGGCGCTGTACGTCGCGCCCTTAGAGAGCCGCGCGTTCGGCGACAAGGAACTCGTGAGTACCGACGTGTTCCCGGAGACGCACCCGCCGACGCGCGAGCGGATCGAGCGGCTCCGCGAGCTGGCGGGTGAGACCGCGTGACCGAGCGGAGTCCGGGGGGATCCCCCACCCGCCGACGGTTACTCGCGGCGGCGGCGACCGCGGGCGCGGGCGCGCTCGCCGGCTGCGGCTACCGTCCCGGCGGCGGCGACCTCGCGTGGGAGTCGTCGATTCGGACCAACGGGCTCCTCGGACCCGGAACGACGCGGTTCGCGGTCACAGCGGACCGCCTGTTCGCCGTCCGGAACCAGTCCGGACGCACGTACGACTTCGAGACCGAGACGTGGCGAAACGTGGAGAACGCGACCGTGAGCGCGGTCGACGGGACGGGGGCGACCCGACTCGCCGCGGAGACGGAGCGGCAGGCGGTCGCTCCGCCGGCCGTTACCGAGCGTTCGGTGTTCGTCCCTGTGGAAGGGGGACGAGCCACCGCGATCGACCGCGACGCGGCGGGGATCGACCCCGACGCGCGGGAGACGACCGCCGGGACCGAAGGCGACGAGACCGAGTCGGGAGACGAGATCCGCTGGCAGGTCAATGTCGTCGTAACGGGCGAATCGAGCGAGTCCGACGAGTCAAGCAAATCGGGCGAGTCGAGCGGGTCGGGCGGGACGGAAGCGCCGCCAGCGGTCGACGGGATCCGCGCGGGCGATCGGCTGGTCGCCGCGGTCGCGGGATCGGAACTGGTCGCCCTCGACGCCGAGACGGGCGAACGAGCCTTTAGCGTCACCGAGGCGTGGCCGGATGGCGGGGACGGCGCCGCCGACCGCGTCGCGGTCGACGGCGAAGGCGTGTGGGTCGCGGTCGAAAGCGAAGGTGAGGGCGAAGTCGACGGGGGCTCAGAGGAACCGGTGGCTACTCTCGTCCGGTTCGGCCCGTCCGGTGAGCGCCGCGCGGAGCGGTCGGTCTCAGTGGATGTCGACTGGCTCGTCGCGGTCGACGAGACGCTCGTCGTCGGGAGCGCCGCGGGGGGAACGGTGAGGGGGTTCGACGCGGATCTCGACCGACGGTTCGCGCTGTCGGTACCGACGCCGAGCGATCGTCCGCCGGTCGTCGAAGTGGCCGACGGGGCTGGCGGGCCCGACGGGAACGGCCCTACGCGACGGATCTACCTCCGTCGGGGCGGAGCGGTCAGGGCGCTCGACACCGGCGACGGAGAGGTCGCGTGGAAGCGGACCGACGTGCCGACTCACCGGCGGCCCGCCGTCGACGCCGACGGGCTCTACGCGGTCCGATCGCGAGCGGTCCTCGCCGTCGGCGCCGACGGCGAAGACCGCTGGCGGGCGCCGCTCCCCGAGAGCGTCACCGTCGACGAACTGTTCGCGGTCGGGGGTCACGTGATCGTCGTCGACGGCGGGGAGCTGTACGGGCTCCGCGCGACGCCGGGCGAGCGGTGGTCGCTGGTCGGGTAGGTCCGACGACGTGCCGCTTGCCCGCCGTTCGAGGGTGGCGAGACTGGTCTCGCTGGTGTCTAACAGCGTCGCGAGAACGACGCGCCGTGTGCGACTCTCGAGTGCGTCCATCATCGAGTCGATGGCGTCCGAAGAGACGGCGCGTCCCTCGATAGCATCGATGCGCGCCTCCCGAAACGACGACTCGCCCCAGTGGGTCATCGTGTACTCCACCCACTGGCCGTGCATCTCGACGAGGGCCTTCTCTTTGTCGTTGATCGGGTCGTCACGGGCGGCGGTGTCCGCGAAACAGAGCGTCCCGTAGAGTTCGTCGTCGACCGAGATGGTGGTCCCCAGATAGCTTTCGAACCCGAACGTCTCGTACGCCGGATCGCCTTCCCACCCTTCAGCGGAGGCATCACTGACGGCCAGCGTCCCTTCCGGGTCTGTGATGGTTTCCCGACAGTAGGTGTCGGAGAGCGGGACGGTGGTGTCCGATCTGAGGCTCTCGTGGGAGCCGTAGACGATGTCGAAGCACTCCGTCTCGTTTTCGAGATCGATACGCGACAGAAACGCGTAATGCAGGTCGAACTCGTCGGTTTCGGTTTCGAACAGCTGTTCGAGGCGGAGTCGTGGTTCGATATCGGGGACCAACAACGTTCGCCACAGCCGCTGAAAATAAGACCACCCCTCGTTCCCTTTCGACGTACAGATGCTGTGTGGCATTGAGTGAACCAGCCGCCGTGGTGGGTGGCGCGCTCTTCCCGATCGCTTGGATCCTGAACTATATTCTCAATTAACATATAGCTATGGAACGCTTGGCACCCTCCCCGCCCTACCGGCGGAACTCTCTCCTTGCACTTCCGTGACTGGCGCTCAGAGACTCGCTCTGCGGGTGCTTCGTCTGTTAAAAAACGGCGGTGCGGCTGCGCGAGACGGCCAGTTACGCGCCTAGGAGACTATCGCCGTCGAAGTCGCCGTCGTGTTCGACATCCATCAGATCGAGGATCGTCGGGGTCACGTCGAAGAGATTCGAGCCCTCGATGTCGAGGTCGGAGTCGGTCGAGTACAGCAGCGAATTCTCGAACTTGTGCATCCCGTTACGTGGTCCTTCGGTGAAGACGGACTTCTTCCCGCCGAAGCCGGACTTCAGGTCGAAGCCGTCCGCGGGGATGACCACGAGGTCGGGCGCGATCTCGTCGTGGTCGCCGTCGAAGACGGTCTCGCCGTCCACGATCCGCTTGCACACCTGCCGGCCGTCGGGGCCGGTGAGCGATTCGAGGTCGGTGCGGAGCTCCTCGCGGACCGCCTCGTACTCCGATTCGGGGACGACACCCTCCGGCTCGCGACCCTCCAGATTGAGGTAAAAGCGGCCGGGGATGAGCGAGTACGCCCGGGCCTCGTCGTCGATGTCGGCAAGCGAGTCGTGGTCGTCGCCGTCGTACGAGAGCCACCCCTCGTCGGCGAGGAACTGGTTGCAGTTCACCTCCCACACCAACTCGGTGAAGCCGTGGTCGGAGGCGACGATCAGGGTCGTGTCGTCGTCGAGCGCGTCGCGGATCTCACCGATATACCCGTCGAGGGTCCGGTAGAAGTCGAGGAAGTCGTCCTTGTACTCGCCGTCGTTCGCGTAGTCGCCGAACAGGAAGTGGTTGACCCGGTCGGTGCTCATGAAGACGCCGAAGAAGAGGTCCCAGTCGTCCTGATCGAGGTAGTGAGTGAACACGTCGTGGCGGGCGTCGAGCGTCGCGTGCGCGTTCTCGATGAACTCGGTCTTGTCGTCGTCGTGTCCGAGCTTCGCGTTCACATCGATCCGGTAGTCGTGGTCCTCGAGGACCTGTCGGACCGAGTCGTCGCTCGAGGCCGCATCGATTGAGGGTGAGAGGAACCCGGAGACCTGCCGCTGGATCCGGCTCGACGGCGGGAACGTGACGGGAACGTTGAGTACGGTCGCGTCGCGGCCGTCGTCGGTGACGCGGTCCCACAGCCGCGTCGCCGACACGTGTTTCCCCATCGGGACGTACGTCTCGTAGGAGTCGATCTCGCGGTCCTGGAAGCCGTACACGCCGGTCGAGCCGGGATTTTTCCCCGTCGTGAGACTCGGCCAGCACGCGCTCGACTCGGGGGGTACGATGCTCTCTAGTCGACCCGCCGACCCCGTCTCGGCGATGTCGGTCAGGTTCTCGAAGACATCGGGGTGATTCTGAACCAGGTCGTACGGTACACCGTCGATACCGAGGAAGACCACGCGCTCGTCGTCGTCGCCGCGCAGTCGATCGAACAGTCCCATAGTTGTGGGGTGACTTCGGGCCGACATATCCCTTGTGTTCTGACAAGTAACAACATACCACACAGTTCGCGGCGAGTTCCGCCGCAGTCTACCGTTCGCGGCGAGCCCGGCCGCAATTCGCGCGCGTTGGCAAGCCCCGACGATGCAGAAAGCCTATTTTCCTTCGCGGAGACATATCTGGCGTATGACCGACAACTTCCCGGCGAGCGTCGACGTCGACTACACCGACGGCGAGGGCGAGGATCCGGCGGACTACCCGTCGCTGCAACACAAAATCGAGAAGGCGATCGAGGTCACGCGTCAAGGGTTAGAGCAGTACGACAACCCGGCCGTGATGTGGACGGGCGGGAAAGACTCCACGCTGACGCTGTACTTCATCAACCAGGTCGCCGAGAAGTTCGGCTACGAGAAGCCGACCGCCGTCTTCATCGACCACTTCCAGCACTTCGACGACATCACCGACTTCGTCGAGCACTGGGCCGACGAGTGGGACATCGACCTCGTGTACGCCCGCAACGAGGACGTGGGCGCGTACGTCGAGGAACACGGTCTCGAACCCGGCGACGACATCCCGGTCTCGGCGCTGAACGAGCAGAACCAGCACCACATCCGCGACATCCTCGAGTACGAGGAGGACACCTTCCCCTTCCTGCTCGACACCTACGTCGGGAATCACCTGCTGAAGACCGTCGCGCTCAACAACGCCCTCGAAGAGTACGACATCGACGGCGTCATCTCCGGTGTCCGCTGGGACGAACAGGAGGCGCGTGCCGACGAGACGTTCTTCTCGCCGCGTCACGATCCCGACCTGTTCCCGCCGCACGACCGTATTCAACCCATCCTGCAGTTCGCCGAGGCCGACGTGTGGGAGGCGTTCTGGAACTACGTCGTCCCCGACACGGTCGAGGCGTTCCCGGATGAAGGGTACGTCCCGCAGGCCGACGACGACCTCCCCGAGGGCGTCGCGCAGGAGGACGTGCCGATATCGCCGAAGTACTTCGCCGGGTTCCGCTCGCTCGGCAGCGAAGTCAGTACGGAGAAAACGACCGAGGAGCCCGCGTGGCTCCAGGACCTCGAAGACACGACCGAGCGCGCGGGCCGCGCCCAGGACAAGGAAGACCTGATGGAGCGCCTGCGCGACCTCGGCTACATGTAAACCGGCGCGAGCCCTCGAACGCTTCTTTCGGGTTGGGGTTCGCACTCCGCGTCTGCTTCTCGCTCAGGCTTCTCCTCAGCGTCGGGTATCTGACGCCTCGCCGACCGACACGGTGAAGCCGACGTCGCGGAGTCGCTCCGCGAGCGGCAGACCGATCCCCGACGCCGGCGTCAGCACGCCGCCGTCGAGCGGCGAGTCGACGTCGCCGGTCGCCAGACACACCGCCGCCTCGCCGAGCATCCGCGCGGTCGCCCCGTAGCCCGGGTCCCGATCGGCGCCGAACTCGACCTCGACGGTGAACGGCCCGTCCGCGGCCGTGCCCCGCCCGAGCACGCGAATCGAGAAGTGCCCGGCCTCGGCCTCCTCTCTCGTCGGTCCCTCGCCGGGGTCCGGGAAGACGTACCGACGGAGCGCCGAGCGCACCGGTCCGACGGACATGGCGGCCGTGAACGCACCGAGTCCGACGGCAACGAGACCGGCCGTGGCCGCCCCGGTGAGTCCGTCGCCGGTCGGCACGACCTCCGTACACCGGAACTCGCGGCCCCACGGGTACCCGAGGAGCGCGTTGCTCCGTCGTACCACTCGTTCGTTTACCGGTGCCATCGGCGAGGGAGCCGTCCACGCCGAGCGCAGGGAGTCCCTCCGCGGGCGTCGCTGCTCACCGGGATCGACACCGCTCCGCTCACCGGGCGGCGCCAGCGAGTACGGATTCCGGAGCGTCTGGCGGGCCAGTGGGTCGGTGGCGGCCGCCTCAAACACCTCGCCGAAACTCGCCAAGGTGCCCCCGCTGACACCGCCGCTCCCGCCTTCGAGGTAGATCCGAACCGTCTGACAGGGTGCGTCGAACGTCTCCACTGCGAACGACTGGGCGAGCAGCGTTCCGAGATCCGCAGGTACGGAGTCGAAACCGCAGCTGTGGACGATCCGAGCTTCGGCGTCGACCGCTGCCTCGTGGTACCGGTCGATGATCTCGCGCACCCAGTTTATCTCGCCGGTGAGGTCGCAGTAGTCCGTGCCGGCCTCGACGCAGGCGTCGACCAGCGGCGTTCCGTACGTCGTGTACGGACCGACGGTCGTACAGACGACCCGCGTGTCCCGGGCGATGGCGCGCAGACTTTCGGGATCAGTCGCGTCGCCCACGACGACGGGAACGTCGTCCCACGCGTCGCTGCGGCCGGTAAGGTCACTAACGAGTTGTTCGAGTCGCTCCGGGCTCCGCCCGCCGACAGCCAGCGAGAGGTCGTCCGGCGCGTACCGTTCGGTCAGGTACTCGGCCACGAAGCGTCCGGCGACGCCCGTTGCGCCCCACACCACGATGTCGTGTGTCCGATCGGCGTCGGTCATTGGTGTGTCGTCTACGGGGGCGACATCCTAAACCAGCGGGATCAGCGCACTTCGGAGGGAGGGTCGCCGCGTTCCGGTGCTGTCCCGCCGAGACTACACCTCCTCGGGAGCGCGCTCGGAGTACGGCTCACACACGAGTTCGACGCCCTCCTCGAAACCGATCTCGGGTTCCCAGCCGGTCGCCTCGTGGAACGTCGAGTAGTCCGCCATGGTGTCGTGGACGTAGCCGTCGAAGGGGCACTCGATGTACACCGGATCGATGTCGGTGCCGAGCGCGTCGTTGATCATGGCTACCATCTCGTTGAACGAGTAGGCTTCCTCGGTACCGACGTTGTACACGCCCGTTAGCTCGTGGTCGGCGGCGAGTTCGCAGGCACGCGCCACGTCCGAGACATGCGTGAAGTCGCGCGTCTGGCTGCCGTCGCCGAACAGCTCGGGGGCCTCGCCGTTCGCGATCGCGTCCGCGAACTGCGCAACCGTGTTCGCGTACTCGCCTTTGTGTTTCTCGTTGCCCCCAAATCCTTGGTAGACGGAAAAGAACCGGAGGCCGGCCATCGCCATGTCGTGATAATTGCCGTAGTACTCAGCGTAGCGCTCGCGGGCGAGCTTCGAGGCCTCGTAGGCGGTGCGCGCCTCGACATCCATGTCCACAGGGGAGGGCTCGGTGCGGTTCCCGTAGATCGAGGAGGTCGAGGCGTAGACGACGGTCTCGCACCCTTCCTGTCGAGCGCGCTCAACCGCGTTGACGAACCCCTCGACGTTGACGCGGCAGCCGCGCTGAGGGTCGTTCTCGTGCATGTTCCGCGAGGAGAGCGCGGCGAGGTGGAACAGAACGTCGACATCGGCGGGGAAGTCGTCGTCGATCACATCGGCCTCGACGAACTCCACGTTGTCGTCGAGATTCTCGGGCGTCCCGAGATAGGTGTCGTCGACGGCGATCACGTCGTTGTCGGCCGCGAGCCGGTTCGCGAGATTCGAGCCGATAAAGCCCGCGCCACCCGTCACGAGAACGCGCTGATCGTGCATGAGTGTGTGTACTCACGGCTGGGGAATTATCGCTTCGGTTTTATTCACCTCAAAAATTGTGAATTTACTCACCACGGAGAACGGTCTACGCGCTCACTGGTGCGCCGGTGCAACCAGTGACGGCGCTACCGATCGGTGCCGTATTATCTGCATTCAATACTACTTTGACTTTTGATAGAATTGCGGTTAACCGGAGTGGCATAATCGTTTGTCGACTCGACTGCAGTCAATAACAAGAGCAGCGGCGATCGATAGCGGGAGTGGGTGTTGCAGGCCGTCGGTAGCGATACAGTATTTAAATGGATATGAGCGAGAGCGACGATCACTTATAAATGGACGCGGCGGTGGCGCGTGCCGACGAGCGGCCGACAGGCCGCGAGGTGCACGCGCGAGGGAGATCGGTGGTCCGGAGCGAAGCGGAGGGCCACCGACGAGGCTGGGGCTTTGAAGGTGTTCACCGTGCTGTCTGAGACTTATAAATAGCCGACAGCAACACCACTCGATCACTTATAAACAACCGATCAACCAAATTGAGACACGTACTCCCGCTATCGATCAAGAGGCAGTCTTCACCGACCAGTCGTTCATTCACCTGCCTGTTTAACGAATCAAATTTCCACAGAGCCACCGACTGCAAAACATCGTCTTAACGCAAGAATTACGGAGTGAGATCACGGAGAAACACCACCTATAGAATTTATAAATAATCGTACAAAAATCTATAGCTATAAGATCTCAGTAACTTATTCGGTCCCAAGTTTCGCTCGCGTATACGGTTCGAGTCCGCCGCGATCGACGAGTGTCTGCAGGAATTCGGGTAGCGGGTCCGCGTCGTACCGCTCGTCCGCGGTGTGGTTGATGACGGCCCCTTCGTCGAGTCGGAGACTGATCTCGTCGCCGTCGTCGATCCGGTCGGCGTCCGGACAGATCAACACGGGGAGCCCGAGGTTGATCCCGTTCCGGAAGAAGATCCGGGCGAACGACTGCGCGACGATTCCGTCGATCCCCGCACCGAGTAGCGAGAGCGGGGCGTGCTCACGGGAGGAGCCGCTCCCGAAGTTGTGCCCGCCCACGACGAAGTCGCCGTCGGCGACGTTCGGAGCGAACTCCGGGCGGAGGTCGTTGAACGCGTGCTCGCCGAGTTCCGCCGGATCGCTGGAGACGAGGAACCGCGACGGGATGATCTGGTCGGTGTCGATGTCGTCGCCGAACGTCCACGCTCGGCCGGGCTCAGTCGTGTCGATATCGCGGCCCGCGTCGGCGTCGGTCACGCGCCCACCCCCTCGAGGACGTAGTCATCGTAGCGATTCAGTTCGACCTCCCGCGGGTCGGTGATCTCGCCGTACAGCGCCGACGCGCCCACCGTGGCGGGGCTGGCGAGATACACCTCGCTTTTCATCGACCCCTCTCGGCCCGGGAAGTTGCGGTTCGCCGTGGCGAGACAGACGTCGCCGTCGCCCAGCACGCCTTGGTGGGTCCCGAAGCAGGAACCACAGCCGGCGCTCTGAACGATCGCGCCCGCGTCGACGAACGTTTTCATGACGCCGGTGTTCATCATCTGTTTGTACACCGACCGCGAGGCCGGGACGACGACCATCCGCGTGTCCGGGGCGAGCTGCTCGCCCTCGATGATGTCCGCGACGATCCGGATGTCCTCGTACCGTCCGTTCGTACACGTCCCGACGAACAGCTGGTCGATCTCCGTGCCGACGACCTCGTCGACGGGGACCGCGTTCTCCGGGTTCGACGGCGTCGACACCTGCGGCGAGAGCGACTCGGCCTGATAGGTGTGGACCGCCTCGTAGTCGGCGTCGTCGTCCGGCTGGGTGTACGCCGGTATCTCGGGGCGCTCCCCGGTCTGTGCCTCAAGGAAGTCGAGGGTCCGCTCATCGGGCGGGACGATGCCGGCCTTTCCGCCCATCTCGATCGCCATGTTCGAGAGGACGAGCCGCTCGTGGATCGGCAGCGCCTCGACCGCCGAGCCGCCGTACTCGGCGGTCTTGTACGTGCAGCCGTCGAACCCCACGTCGCCGATGAACTTCAGGATGAGGTCCTTCGCGTACACGCCGTCGGGGAGGTCGCCTTCGACCTCGAACCGGAGCGTCTCCGGCACCCGGAACCACAGCTCGCCGGTCGCGAGCGTCGTCCCGAGGTCGGTGGAGCCGACGCCGGTGCCGAAGCCGCCGACGCCGCCGAAGGTGGTCGAGTGCGAGTCCGCACCGATCACCAGGTCGCCCGGGGAGACGAACCCCTCCTCGACGAGCACCTGGTGACAGATGCCGTCGCCCACGTCGTACTGCTGGGCGCCGTACGTGTCGGCGAACTCCCGGACGATGTTGTGGTTGTTCGCGGCCTCGACGCCGTCGGCCGGCGCGTGGTGGTCGATCGTGATGACGGTGTTGTCCGGATCGACGAGTTCGGGGTCGTCGCCCGTCACGTCCTCAAAGACCTCGAAGGTCAGTGGTCCCGTCACGTCGTGGGTCATCATCACGTCGACCTCGGCTTCCACGTAGTCGCCGGCCCGTACGTCGCGTCCCGATTTCTCCGACAGCAGCTTTTCCGAGATTGTTTTTCCAGTCATGCGTTGTCCTCCGCGACGGTCGCTAACACGCGGTCGACGGTCCCGCCCATCAGGACGTGGCTCGTCGCCCCGATATCGAGTCGGTCGGCGACCTCGTGAGCGACCGACTCGACGCGCTCGAAGTCCGCGTTCGTTTCAAGATCCATTCTGGTCAGCATTTGGACGAGGTCCTCCGTCGGGGTGTTCCCGACGCCGCCGAGCCCGTCCGGCAGGACGACGCCGCCGCCGAGCCCGCAGTGAGACGCGTCGAACCGGTCGACGCCGCACTGCATCGCGACGAGGGTGTTTGCGAGGCTCATCCCGTTCGTGTCGTGGAGGTGCAGCCCGGCATCCAGGTCCGGATGCCGGTCGAACACCGTCGTGTACATCTCCTCGATCTCGACCGGGTCGGCGAGCCCCATCGTCGTCGCGAGCGTCACCTCGTCGACGCCGGCGTCGACGACACGGTCGACGACCGACAGCGTGTCTTCCATGGGAATCCGCCCCTCGTACGGACAGTAGAAGCTCGTGCCCATCCCGGCCTCGACCTCGATGCCCGTTCCCTCGGCCATCTCGACGATCTCTTCGACCCCCGTCAGGATCTCCTCGACCGTCATGTTCTGGTTGTGCTCGCTGTACGTCTCGCTCACGGTCACCAAGGCGTTGACCTTGTCGACGCCGGCGTCGATCGCGCGCTCCATCCCGACCGCGTTCGGCACCAGCGCGCGGTACGTCACGTCGTCGTGCCGCTCGATGCGTTGGGCGACCTCGTCCGCGTCTCGCAGCGTCGGGACCGCCTTCGGGTGGGTGAAGGAAGTGATCTCGATCTCGTCGACTCCAGTCTCGGAGAGCGCGTCGATGATCTCGACTTTCTCGTCGGTCGGGACGAACTCATCGAGTCGCTGGAACCCGTCACGCGGGAGCATCTCGACGAGGGTCACGTCCGAGGGGTACTCGATCATATCACGCCCTCCGAGTCGAGCTCCGCAAGCGTCTCGTCGTCGTACGACAGGCGCTCGCCGTACACCGCCTCGTTGTGCGCGCCGAGCTGCGGACCGAGGTGGGTGATCTCCCCCGGCGTCTCCGAGAAGCGGGGCACGGTGTTCTGGACCGCACCGGCGCCGAGCTGGTCGTCCGGGACCTCCACGACCGCGTCGCGGGCCTGGTAGTGCTCGTCTGCGAGGATATCGGCGACGTTGTAGATCGGGGCGATCGTCGCCTCGTACTCCTCGAAACGGTCGATGACCGCCTCGCGGGTGTGGTCGTCCATCCAGTCTTGGATGGCCGCGTCGAGCGCCTCGACGTTCTCCAGCCGCTTTTCGTTGTCCGCGAAGCGGGGATCGTCTTTTAAATCTGGCCGCTCGATCGCGTCGAACACCCGCATCGCGATCGGCTGCGCGCTCGCCGAGATGGCGACCGCCCGTCCGTCGCCCGTCTGGTACACGTTCCGCGGCGCGGACGACGTCGAGCGGTTCCCCGACCGCGTTTCGATCTCGTCGAGCTGCTGGTAGCGGAGCGGCTGGGGACCGATGAGCGAGAAGATCGGCTCGATGAGGCTCGTGTCGATGTACTGGCCGGTCCCGCCGTTCGCGTCGCGGTTGTACAGCGCGAACGCGACCGCCATCGTGGAGAACATCGCTGCGATCCCGTCTGCCAGCCCGGTCGGCGGCAACAGCGGCTCCTGATCGGGGTAGCCGTTGAGGTACGCGAACCCCGACATCGCCTCGGCGAGTGTGCCGAATCCGGGGCGGTCGCTGTACGGGCCGGTCTGCCCGAACCCGCTCAGCCGGAGCATCACGAGCCCGGAGTTGAGATCGGAGAGGTGATCATAGCCGAGTCCCCACCGCTCTAAGGTGCCCGGGCGGAAGTTCTCGATGAGCGCGTCGGCCTCGGCGACGAGGTCCTCGAAGACGACTTTCCCCTCCTCGGTGGAGATGTCGAGGGTCACCGACTGCTTGTTGCGACCGAGGTACTTCCACCAGAGCCCGACGCCTTCTTTCTGGGGACCGAAGTGGCGCAGGTGGTCGCCGGTCTCCGGGTGTTCGACCTTGATCACGTCCGCGCCGAAGTCCGCGAGTAGGCGTCCGACCGTCCCGATCGAGATCATCGACCCGGCCTCGATCACGGTCACGCCGTCGAGGGGGCCGGCGGGGGAGTCATCGTCGGCCGACGCGTCGTCGGAAGCGGTCCCGCCGTCGGTGGCCGCGTCGCGACTCATAAGGGTCTCCCCGGTGTCTCGACACCGCCGTGGGCGGTGCGTGCTGTTCGTTCCGTTGCCGTTCGAGTGCTGTGTCCTGTCATTTCGGGTCTGTGTGTGGTCGTCGCGTGGTTCTGGACTGCGTCTGGTCCCCGCGTCCGGTCGCCGCAGTCAGATTGGGCGATCGATGTGGGTTCCGTACCCCGACTCGCCGACGATCTCGCCCTCCTCGTAGGCGACCTGACCGCGAACGACCGTGTGCGTCGGCCACCCGGTCACCTCGCGCCCCTCGTACGGGGAGTAGTCCGCACCGCTGCGGAGCAGCTCCGGGGTCACCGTCTTCGTCTCGTCGAGGTCGACGACCGTCAGGTCCGCATCGGTTCCGACCTGAACGGAGCCTTTCTTCGGATATATATCGAACGCTTTCGCGGTGTTCGTGGAAGTCACCTCGACCGCGCGTTCGAGCGAGATGCGTCCCTCGTTGACCCCCTCCGAGAGGATCAGCGGGAGCATCGTCGCCGTCGAGGGGAAGCCGGGGAGGCTGTCTGGCACGTCCTCGCCGACCTTGTCGTCGCGCAGGTTCGCGCAGTGGTCGGTGCCGATACAGGAGATCGTGCCGTCGGCGACGCGCTTCCACAGCGTCTCCTGGTCTTCTTTCGACCGCACCGGCGGATTGACGTTGTGGCGCTCGTCGCACTCCTCGGCGGTGAGCGTCAGGTAGTGGGTACACGTCTCCCCGGTGATATCCCACCCCGCGTCGTGGAGCATCGCCAGCTCGTCCGCGGTCCGTCCGGCCGAAATGTGGACCGCGTAGAAGCTGTCGTCGTAGTCGTGTTGCCGGGCTAACGAGCCGCTCGCGGTCATGCTCTGCGTCTCCGCGTAGTCCGGGAACTGGTCGACCAACACGTCGTAGTCGCGGTACTCCTGGTCCTCGTCGACCGCGGAGTCGAGGTACGGGTTGTCGCCGAGCGCGCTCGTGATCTCCATGTTCTCGGAGTGGTGGCCGAGCGTCGTGGGCACGTCCTGCGCGGCGAGCGCCTGAATGAACGCGTCCGCCCAGTCGTCGTGCATCTCGGAGTCGGTGCCGAACTTCTCAGGCGCGACGTCTTTGTAGTTCTTGTACCACTTGAACGACGTAATCCCCAACTCCTCGACGATGTACGGAATCTCCTCGATGTGCTCGAACGAGAGCAGTCCCAACGAGAAGAAGTAGTCGTGGTAGTAGTTCGGCTCCGCCTCGGCGAAGTAGCCCTCCATGATCTCCTCGTAGGAGCCGCCCCGCCGGAAGTAGTTCCCGATAGTCGTGACGCCGCCGACGAGGTCGGAGCGCGACTCCGTCTCGGCGTCGGCTTCGAGCCCGCGGTAGATCCCGTGGTGAGTGTGCGGGTCGATCGCGCCCGGGAGGACGTACTTCCCCTCGGCGTCGATCACGCGGTCGCCGGAGAGAGTCCCCGAACTCGCGATCGCGGCGATCTCGTCGCCGTCGGCGGCCACATCGGCCTCGAAGGCGCCGAGTTCGGGCGTGACGACGGTGCCGTTCGCGATGACGAGATCGTGTGTCATCGCGCGCCCTCCGTCGGTTCGCTCGGGGTCATTCGTCGATCCCCTCCACCCACGACTCCACCTCGTCGCGTTCGAGCACCTCGGCGTACTTCATCCACAGGTCCATCAAGGCGATCTTGTGGCTCGCCTCGATCCGGTCGAACACGCACTCCTGTGGCAACACGACGTTGAACCCGTTCTGCTGGGCATCGATCGCGGTCGCGCGGACGCACCCGCTCGTGGAGTTCCCGACGATGATCACCGAGTCGTGGCCGCCGCGGACCAGCCGCGAGAGCAGGTCGGTCCCGTAGAAGGCGGAGGCGTACGACTTGTTGATCACCGTCTCGCCCTCTTTCGGGGCAACGGCGTCGACGATGTCGAGGTCCTCGTGGTTCGGGTCGTCGTAGCTCGACGGGACGACCCGGGTGTACGTGACCGGAATCTCGTGGTTCCGGGAGAACTCGAGGAACGGCTCGATGTGGTCGATCGCGTTCCACGCGATCTCGCCCATGGCGGTGCGATACTCCTCGACTGCGTTGAGGATGGGCTCGTCCGCGCCGACCACGAGCCGCTGCATGTCGATGACCAGGACCATTGGGTTCGTCCCCATCCCGCGAGACTCCCACGAGGACGCTCCCTCCTTGTCGTAGCCGGCTGCCGAGATGACCTGTTTGTCGCGCTCGGTGAGCAGGTCTTCCCAGATACGCTTTGTCATGTTAACGAGTGCCAGTACGACGAGGAGTCGCATAATTCTGTGGGTGAGGGCGAGGGGTTCGGAACCCTCAACGTACCGACACGGGGCGATCGCCTCATCGCGACAGCACAGAGCAACCGACTCACCGCGACAACACGCCGACTCATCGCGACGGCGCGAACGCTTCCAGCGTGCGCTCCACCCACTCCCTGTCGCTCCCGGCGGGGGCCCGGACGATCGGGAGGTCGACGCCGATCTCTCGGAGGTGGTCCAGTTGGGCCCGCGCCTCCTCGGGAGTCCCGACGACCGCGAGGTGATCGAGGAGCCCGGTCTCGACTCGCTCCGCGCCGGCGTCCGTCGAGGGGGCGTCCCGGACCGCGTCGACGACGTCTTCGAACCCCGCCTCCACGGCGGCGCGGTCGTAGTACCCCGGGATGTCGCGCAGGTAGTAGGCAATGTGTTCGGCCGCGGCCCGACGCGCGCGCTCGGGGTCTTCGTCGACCGCAGTGAGCACGTACATCGCCACGTCGATCGACGCCGGGTCCCTGTCGCCGCGGGCCGCGCCGTCGGCGAGCCACCCCTTCGCCTCCTTGAACTGCGAGTCCGGGTAGAGGTTCGGCACCCACCCGTCCGCGAACTGTCCGGTCAGGCGGACGTTGCCGGGCCCCAGCGCGCCGTTGTAGATCGGGATCGACGCGCGCTCGGGCGCGAACGCCTCCCAGAACGCGGTCCGCGACGGCGAGAAGAACTCCCCGTCGTACCCCTCCGGGTCGCCCCGGAGGTACCGGCGGACCAGTTCGATATACTCGGCCATCCGCGGGAGGGGGCGCTCGAACTCCGCGCCGTGGAACCCCTCGACGACGCCCGGGTGGGCGACGCCGAGCCCGAGGACCGCGCGGCCGCCCGAGTGCGCGTCGAGGGTCGCGACCGCCTGCGCGATCGCGGCCGGCGTCCGCGAGAACACGTTGACGATCCCCGTCGCGAGCCCGATCCGCTCGGTGTGGACCGCCCAGCGCTCCAGCTTGCCGAACGCCGACTTCCCCTGTCCCTCCGCGGCCCACGCGCTCTCGTACCCAAGCTGCTCCGCGCGGACGACGAGTGCCGGCTCGTCGCGCAGCGCGAAGAGAACGCCGACGCGGTCGGCAGTCTCCTCGTTGCTCGCGTCGCTCACGCCTCGACCACCCCCTCGACCGCGAGGTCGTTGTACACGTCCAGCCGGCGGATCGCGCCCTCGCAGACCTCGTAGACGTCGACGTACCGCACGTCCTCGAACCGCTCGCCGTCGTTGTCGACGCCGTGGAGGGTCCCCTGACTGACGACGCGATCGCCGTCGACGGTCCACTGGCCGAACGCCTTGCCCGCGCGCTCGTAGCGCGGTTCGAGGAACGCGAGAAACGACGCCGCGGCGTCCGGCCCCTCAAACCGCGCTCCCGGGACCGTGACGACCGCGTCGTCGGCGAACAGCTCGCCGACGGTCCCCCGTTCGTCTGGGTCACCCATCCGCTCGAAGAACTCCTCGACAGTCTCGCGTGGCGTTCGGGCCATGATACCCGTACGCACCCGAAGAGATATAAATCGGACTGCCGACAGTCGGGATGCCGATCGGCGGTCGCAGACGGGAAGAGTCGCCAGCGGCGCGGACTCGGGGGAAATCAGTGTTGGCACACGAACGGCGACGCCCCGCCGACCGGTAGATTTACGCGGTGTGGTTTCTTCCCCCGTGGTATGAGTTCGCTCGATACAGAGCCGCAGCGGCGGACGCTAGACGACGCGAGCGCGGAGGTCGTCTCCGCCGGCGAGGTCGAATTCGACGTGGAGACCGACGTGCTGATCGCGGGGGCCGGCGGGTGCGGGCTCACGGCGACGCTCGCGGCCTGCGAGAACGAGGACCTGACCGTCACCCTCCTGGAGAAGAGCGGCGAGGTCGGCGGCAACGCCGCGCTGTCGACGGGGATGATCCCCGCGGCCGGCACGCGCTTCCAGCGCGAAGTGGGGATCGAGGAGGGACCCGCGGACATGGCACGGGACATCTTGGAGAAGAACGGCCACGAGGCCGACGAGGAACTGGTCCGGCACCTCTGTGAGAACAGCGTCGATCTGATCCACTGGCTCGTCGACGACTGGGACCTCTCTCTCCATCTCGTGGACGACTTTAAATACCCCAAACACTCCGAGTACCGGATGCACGCGCCGCCGGGGCGGAACGGCGAGCATCTCGTCGCCGAGATGCGCGATCGGATCGAAGCGAGAGAGAACGCGGAGCTGCTGACGAACACGCCCGTGACGAAGCTGGTCGCGAAAGACGGGGCCGTCGAGGGCGTCGTGGCCGGGTCGGTTCGGGAGGAGGCGATCCGCGCGGAGAAGGTGATCCTCGCGACCGACGGCTTCGCCGGGAACCGGGAGATGGTCCGCGCCTACTGCGAGGCCGACATCGCCGACGCGCTCTACTACGGCTCGGACGGCAACACCGGAGACGGGATTCGCTGGGGCGCGGAGCTCGGCGGCGCGCTCGCGTCGATGGACGCCTTCCAAGGCCACGCGACCGTCGTCAGCGGGACCGGCGCGCTGTCGACGTACGCCGTCGTGATGAACGGCGGGAT
The DNA here is from genome assembly GCF_000022205.1 of Halorubrum lacusprofundi ATCC 49239. NCBI lineage: Archaea > Methanobacteriati > Methanobacteriota > Halobacteria > Halobacteriales > Haloferacaceae > Halorubrum > Halorubrum lacusprofundi. The sequence continues at coordinate 1,100,291 of NC_012029.1, read as the reverse complement.
ACTCGTCAACGCCGACGGCGAGCGCTTCGGTAACGAGTCGAAGGGGTACTCGGAGTTCGCGGTCGACGTGGTCCGCCAGCCGGACGGCGTCGCCTACGAGATCTTCGACGAGCGCATCTTCGAGCGACTTCAAGGCGAGTTCGACGACTTCGACCGCGCGGTCGAACTCGGCTCGTACACCAGCGCCGACACCGTCGAGGAACTCGCCGCGGAACTCGGCTGTGCCCCGGAGGCGACCCGGGACGCGGTCGAGTCGTACAACGCGGCCGTCGACGCGGGAGAACCAGACGAGGTCGGGCGGGCCGACGGCCGCAACGTCCTCTCCCCGCCGTTCTACGGGACCGAGGTCACCGGCTCGCTGTTCCACACGCAGGGCGGGCTGGTCGTCGACGAACACGCGCGGGTGCTCCGGGAGGACGGGTCGACCGTCGACGGGCTCTACGCCGGGGGTGGCACCGCGACGGGCATCAGCGGTCACGGGGCCGACGGCTACCTCTCCGGGAACGGGCTCACGACCGCCATGGGGCTCGGCCGGCTCGCCGGTCTGCACGCCGCCCGGTCGCTGGGTGAGTGACGATGGAGCCGACCGACGACGAGACGAGGCCGGAACCGGCGTTTGCCGGCGAGACGGTACTGATCACCGGAACCGCCCGGGGGATCGGCCGCGCCTGTGCGGTTCGCTTCGCCGAGCGCGGCGCGACGGTGGTCGGCGGCGACCGCCTCGATCAGTCGGAGACGGCGGGGACCTGTACGGATCTCCCGGGGGCGTTCGAGCCGGTGGCTGCCGACGTGACCGACCCCGAAGCGGTCGAAGCGCTGGTCGAGCGCGCGGCCGACACCGGACGCGTCGACGCGGTCGTCAACGTGGCGGGAATCGTCGCGCGCGAGCCGCTCGCGACCCACGACGGCGAGCCGTGGGAGCGATCGGTGGCGGTCAACCTCACCGCGCCGTTCCGGATCGCCCGCGAGGCCGCGCCGCACCTCCGGAAGACCGGTGGCGCGGTCGTCAACATCTCGTCGATCTACGGCCAGATCGGCGCGGCCGAACGCGCCGGCTACGCGTCGACGAAGGCAGGGATAGAGGGGTTAACGCGCGCGCTCGCCGCCGAACTCGGGGAGGACGGGGTCCGAGCCAACGCCGTCGCGCCGGGATTCATCGAGACGCCGATGACCGAGCCGTACGCCGAGGACGATGCGGCGCGCGAGCGGTTTCGGGAGCTCGCCGCCCTCGAACGACTCGGGGGTCCGGGCGAGGTCGCGAGCGTCGTCACCTTCCTCGCGAGCGACGACGCCTCGTTCGTCACGGGCGAGACGGTCCTCGTCGACGGCGGGCGAGCCACCGTGGAGTGAATCGGTCGGCGGACGACGGCGATCGACTGGTGGCGGCGACTACGGACCATTTTTGACGCAAACACGCGTGTGTGACTCACAAGCATGAAAACGTTTATTCGCACGTGCGGTTACGTTCGGGTGTGACTCGCCCGATCTTAGAGACCGAGGGGCTGACTAAACGGTTCGGCTCGCTCGTCGCAAACGACAGGCTCTCCGTAACCGTCGAGGAGGACACGATCCACGGCATCATGGGGCCGAACGGCTCCGGGAAGTCGACGTTTTTCAACACCGTCACCGGGTTCTACCGCCCCGACGGCGGCACGGTCCGGTTCGACGGAGAGGACGTGACCGGGTGGAAACCCGACGAAATCGCCCGACGCGGGCTCGCGCGGACCTTCCAGATCCCGTCGCCGTTCGAGGACCTCACGGTCAAGGAGAACATGCTCGCCGTGTTCACTGGCGGGCTTCGCTCCGGGATGCGGATCTCGGAGGCGAAACGCGCCCGCGCCGACGAACTGCTCGAACTCCTCGAGATCGACCACGTCGCCGATCAGGAGGCCGGCGGGGTCTCGGGCGGGCAGGAGAAACTGCTCGAACTCGGGCGGATCTTGATGCTCGAACCGGCCTGCGTGATGCTCGACGAGCCCACAGCGGGGGTCAATCCCTCGCTCCGGAATCGCCTGCTCGAACACTTAGAGACGCTCAACGACCGCGGCACGACGTTCGTGATCATCGAACACGACATGCGCGTCATCGCGGACGTGTGTGACCGCGTAACCGTGTTCAATCAGGGACAGGTCCTCGTCGAAGGCGACTTCGAGTCGGTGACGAGCGACGAGCGCGTCCGCGACGCGTACCTCGGCGGCGCCGCCGAGCACGACGCGTCGCTGGAGACGCTCATCGGGGAGGAGGCGGATGCCCCGGTCTCCGAGGAGCGTGGCACACCCGCCGACGCCGCGACGGAACCGACGCCGACCGCCGGCGGTGGCGGAGCGGTGCCGGCCGACGGCGCGGGCGAGGCGGCCGGGTCCGCGGCGACCGGGGGTGCGGCGAGCGCTACGTCCGCGCTCTCCGGGATCGGCTCGGAGTCCGACGGGGAGCCGTGGCTCGTCGGCGAGGACCTCATCAGCGGCTACGGGAACCACCGGGTCGTCGACGGAATCTCGATGGAGAGTCGGGACGGCGTGACCTGCATCTTCGGGCCGAACGGGTCGGGGAAGTCGACGCTTTTGAAGACGCTCGCCGGGGTCGTCCCGGCGTGGGAGGGCCGAGTCACCCACCGCGGCACCGACGTGACCCACAACAGGCCGGCCGAGAACGTCCACCGCGGCGTCACGATGCTCCCGCAGGACGGCGGGATTTTCGGCGGCCTCACCGTCCGTGAGAACCTCCTCCTCGGCGGGTACACCGTCGGTGAGGGGGCGGTCCGCGAGGAGCGACTCGACGAGGTGTTGTCGTCGTTCCCGGAGCTCAAGGACAAACTGGACGATCGGGGGCGGTCGCTGTCGGGCGGCCAACAGATGATGCTCAGCTACGGTCGCGCGATGATGACCGGCGCGGAGGTGTACCTCCTCGACGAGCCGTCGAGCGGGCTGGCCCCCTCCCTCATCGATCAGGTGTTCGAGATGACGCGACGGCTCGTCGCCAGCGGCGCGCAGGTGATCCTCATCGAGCAGAACGTCCGCGAGGCGCTTCGGATCGCCGATTACGTCTACATCCTGGCGCAGGGCCAGCTCCAGTTCGAGGGGACCCCGGCAGACTTGACCGACGAGGACGACCTCGTCGAACTGTACCTCGGACTCGACTAACGCCCGTCTCGATCACTCGTCTCGACCGCCCGTCTTGCCCGCTCGTCCCGACCGCCCGTCTTGCCCGCTCGTCTCGACCGCCCGTCTTGCCCGCCAGTCTCGATCCCTCTTTCCCGTCAATCTCGACGGCCTGCCACGATCCGTGACAGCGATCACGAGTTTCCGTAACAAACTATATGTGCACCCGTCACACACAAAGCGTGTATGGGAGGAAATCCCGCGGATAGTGTCAGTAGACGGTCGTTTGTCAAATACAGCGGTGCGGCCGGCGTCACCGGTGCCCTGGCTGGCTGTAGCAGTAACGGCGGCGACGGCGGCGACGGCAGTGATGGCGGCGACGGCGGCGATGGTGGTAGCGGCGGAGGCGGTGACGGAAGCGACGGCGGCGACGCCCCAGACGAGGTGATCATCGGGTCGAACCACCCGCTGAGCGGGGCGCTCAGCAACACCGGCGAGCGCATGGACCAAGCGGTCCGACTGGCCGCGATGATGAAGAACGAGTCGGGCGGCATCGAGTCGCTCGACGGGGCAGAGCTCAGCGTCATCAGCGGGGACAACGAGGGCGCACAGGAGCTCGGCGGCGAAGTCGCCCAAGAGCTCATCGACGACGGTGCCAGCGTGCTGACCGGCTGCTACTCCTCGCCGGTGACGAGCGCCGCGACCCGGACGTCGGAGAGCGCGGGCGTGCCGTTCGTCATCTCGGTGTCCGTGGCCAACTCGATCCTGCGGGAGACGCAGCTCAACTACGCGTACCGGCCCCAGCCGCCGGCGGACCAGATGGCGATCGACCACGCGCGACTCCTCGCTGACACCATCCGGAACGCCGGCGAGGAGATCGAGACCGCGGGGCTGTTCTACATCGACATCAGCTTCGGCCAGTCGATCCGCGACGCGCTCCGGGAGGAGCTCCCGGCGAACGACATCGAGATCGTCGCCGAGACCGCCTACGAGCCGGGCGACACCGCAGACACGCAGGTCACGTCGCTCCGGGACGCGGACCCCGACGCCGTCATCGCGACCACCTACCGGTCGGGGACGATCGAGCTCGTCAACGCGATGGACAACCAGAACTACCAGCCGGACTACGTGACCGGCTGTTCGAACGCGGCGATGAACGACATCAGTGCGCTCGAAGAGATGGGCGACACCGTAGAGGGCGGGTTCGCAACCAACTTCGCGCTCGACCCGACGTCCGACCGCGCCGGCGAGGTCCGATCGCGCTTCGAGTCGGAGTTCGACTCCGGATTCGACGCGAACGTCGCGATGACCTACGCGGCCACCGAGGTCATCATCGCGGCGATCGAGGAGGCGGGCTCGGCCGACCCCGAAGACATCAACAATGCGCTCGGAGAGATCACCGTCGAGGATCACATCGCGGCGATGCCGCCTATCACCTTCGCCGACAACGGTGAAAACGAGAACGCGCTCGCTCCGCTGTTCCAGATTCAGGATCTCGAGGACCGCGTCGTCGCACCCGAGGAGTTCGCCGAGACCGACGCGCAGTTCTGACCCACATGCTTTCCTCGTTTCTCCCTGACGCCTGCTGTCGAGAAGCCGCCGGCGTGGCGTTCGTCGGCGCGTTCGATGCGCTCGGGATACAGACAGCGCTCGGCCTCTCGCTGCCGTCTCCGACGATATTCGCCCAGTACTTCGTGTTCGCGGTGCTGCTCGGCGGGATCTACGGACTCATTGCGCTCGGGCTGACGATGATCTTCGGCGTGATGGACGTCATCAACTTCGCGCACGGGGCACTGATGGTGGTCGCGATGTACGCGGTGTTGGTCTTCTCGGACGCCACAGGCCTCTCGCCGTTTTTCGCCATCCCGTTCGCCGTCCTGTTGCTGTTCGTCTTCGGTGTCGTCATCTATCGGTCGACGATCGCACCGATCATCGACGCGCCACAGGAGAACCAGCTGATCGTCACCTTCGGCGTTCTGTTGATCCTCATCAGCGGTGTCGAGATCGCCTTCGGCTCCGACCCGCGACAGCTCGGGCTCGACCTCGGCTCCCTCGAAATCTCCGGCGTGTTCGTTCCGCAGGGGCAGCTGTACGCGCTCATCATCGCGCTCGTCGCGCTGTCTGGAACGTGGCTGTTCCTCCAGCGAACAATGCTCGGTCGCGCGATCCGCGGGACCGCGGACAACCGCGACGGCGCGCAGTACGTCGGGATCGACGTCCCCCGGATCGACGCGCTCACCTTCGGGATCGGTGCCGCGCTGGCGGGACTCGCGGGTGCAGTTATCCCGCTGTTCCAGTCGTTCACGCCGGCGCTCGGCGACCAGTACCTGATAAACGCGTTCGTCGTGGTCGTGCTGGGCGGGCTCGGATCCTTCCCCGGCGCGTTCGTCGGCGGGCTCATCATCGGCTTTATCCAGGTGTTCGGCTCGGCGTACCTGGGCGGCTCCACCTACCAGATCGTGATCTTCATGGCCTTCATCCTCGTGTTGCTTGTGAAACCGGAGGGACTGCTCGGAGGGAGCGACGATGAGTAACGCGCTCTCGCGGGCCGTCGAGCGGTACGGCGCGTTCCGGGACGAGTGGTACGCGCTTCCGGCGCTGGTCGCGGCGAGTCTCATCCTGCTCGCGGCGATGCCGTTCCTCCGACAGCTCGCGCTGTTCGGGTACGCCCCGCTAGGCTGGCTCAGCCTGAACATGCTCATCATTACCCTCATCTGGGCGACGACCGCTCAGGCGTGGAACATCATGTCGGGGTACACCGGACAGTTCTCGTTCGGGCACGCCGCGTTCTTCGGACTCGGCGCGTACGCGACGATCATCCTGACCGGAACCTTCGGGATCTCCCCGTGGATCGGGATGCTGCTCGGCAGCGTCCTCGCGGGGATATACGGGCTGTTGATCGGCGCGTTGACCTTCCGCTACGATCTGGAGGGGCACTACTTCGCGCTGGCGACGTTGGCGTTCGCGGAGCTGTTGCGGTACGTGTTCACGAACGTTCCGCAACTCGGCGGTGCAAGCGGGTTCTTCAGGCCGCTCGCGCGCGAGTACGCCGACGGGCCGGGGCTGGCCGCGTTCCAGTTCACCGGCGACCTGCCGTACTACTACCTCATTCTCGGGTTCCTGACGGTCGTCACCGTCGTCTCGCTCGCGATCAACCGGTCGCAGCTCGGCTACTACCTGTTCGCGATCCGCGAGCGGGAGCAGGCTGCGGCCGCCATCGGGGTCCCGACCTACCGGTACAAGCTGTTGGCGGTCGCCGTGAGCGCCTTCTTCACGGCGTGGCCCGGGGCGTTCTGGGCGATGTACTTCAACACGATCCGTCCGACGACGGTGTTCGATCTGCTCGTCAACATCGAGATTCTCCTGCCGGCGATCGTCGGCGGGATCGGCACCGTTCTCGGCCCGATCGTGGGGTCGTTCATCGTCATCCCGGTCAGCGAGTTCGTCCGCCAGTCCTTCTCCGTCCCCGGGCTGAACAACGCCGTCTACGGGGTCATCCTCATCGCGATAGTGTTGTACAGCCCGAAGGGCGTCGTCTCGTGGCCGTCTCGCTTTGTCGAACTGCTCCGTGCGCGCACCGACCTGTTGGACGACGATGCCGCCTGAGCCCGAACGCGATCTGGCGGCGTTCGCCGCGGAGCTTGAGACGGAAGCGATTCCCGACCGGGTCCGCGACCGGGCGGGACTCACAATCGCCGACACGCTCGGCGCAATCGTCGCGGGGTCGACCGACGACGCGGTCGTCGCGCTCGCGCGGCGCTGGACCGACGGCGTCTCCGGCGGGGCGACGGTGCTCGGCGCCGACGGCGGCGAGACGGTCCCGCCGCTGGCGGCGCTCTGCAACGGCGCGGCGGGCACCGTCCTCGAACTCGACGAGGGGCATCGGTTCGCCGCCGGCCACCCGGCGATCCACGTGTTGCCCGCGCTGTTGGCCGACGCCGAGATCGGCTACGGCGACAGTGACGCGTTCGTGCGCTCGTTCGTCGCGGGCTACGAGGTCGCCGTCCGAACCGCCCGCGCGGTCGGGACGCTCGAATCGGGGTACCACCCGCACGGCGTGTGGGGGGCGGTCGGCGGCGCGGCCGCAGTGGCACGCTCTCGCGGACTCGACCCGGAGACGACGCGCTCGGCCATGGCCATCGCGGCGAACTACGCGCAACACACCCGGTTCGAGGCGGCGACGGAGGGCGCGACCGTGCGGAACGTCTACGCCGGCATGAGCAACCTCGCGGCGCTGGTCGCCGTCGATCAGGCGGAAGCCGGGTTCGGCGGCTTGGAGAACGGCGTCGCGCGGCACCTCGAATCCGCCGCCGACGGGGTCGACGAGGCAGCCCTCTCGGCGGGACTCGGCGAGCGCTGGGAGCTGGAACACGGCTACTTCAAGATCCACGCCGCGTGTCGGTACACCCACCCGACGCTGGATGCCATCGCGGCCCTCCCGGACGGGTTGGATGCGGCCGCGGTGGAGTCGGTCCGCGTCGAGACGTATCCGGCGGCCGCACGGCTGACGGAGTCGCGACCGCAAAACCAACTGCAGGCGAAGTTCTCGATCCCGTTCGCGGTCGCGACGGCGCTGCTGCGCGGCGAGACCGGACCGACCGCGTTCGTGGACGAGGCGATAACTTCAGAAGCGATCGCGCTCGCCGAACGCGTCACGGTCGCTGTCGACGACGAGATCGCCGCCCGGGCTCCCGAACAGCGGGGCGCACGGGTGATCGTCGAGACGGCGAACGAGCGCTTCTCGCGAGAGGTCGTCGCCCCGCGAGGCGGCGAGCACGACCCGTTCGACGAGGGGCGGCTCGAATCGAAGTTCCGAGAGCTGGTCGCGCCCGTGATTGGCGCGGACCGGGCGGCCACGCTCTGGGAGAGCGCCAGGGCGCCGGAGCCGCCGCGCGTGCTCTGTACGCTCGCCCGGCGCTGACACCGCGGCGTTCCGTTTTACGACGCCCGCCGCGGCCCATACGCTTTTGCCCGCGACGCGCGTCTCCCGGGTATGGCAATACGACACACACGACAGTGGGAGCGAGCGGTCGCCGAGTTTCTCGCGTCGCCCGTCGACGACGTGGCCCGCAAGCACGGACGGGCAGTGGTCGCGGACGTACTGGCGGCCGCCGTCGCCGGATCGGCGGCACCCGGGGTCGCCGGCGTCGCGAGAGACGGTGCGTTCGTCGACGGCAAGGCGTCAATACTCGGGACTGATCGACGAGTCGCGCCACCGCAGGCCGCCATGACCAACGCAGCGGCCGCCATCGCACAGGAGATCGAGGAGGGGCACAACACGGGGGGCCACGTCGGTGCCGGGATCGTCGCCGGCGGGCTCGCCGCCGCGGAGGCGAACAACGTCGACGGCGAGGCGTTCGTCGACGCGTGTACTCGGGCCTACGATATCTGTGTCCGGCTGGAACGGGCGATCTTCGCGATGAAAGACCGGATGAACGACGCGATCCCGTGGCTCGTTCGGAACCCGCACTCGACGTGGACGACCGTGGGGCCGGCCGTGACGAGCGCCCTCTGTCTGGACGCGACCCCCGAGGAGCTCACGGAGACGTTCCGGATCGCTGCGAACCTCGCGGTGGTCTCGATGCACGACCCGTACGCGGAGGGCGCGCCCGCGCGGAACTTCACCGCTGGCTTCTCGGCGCAGGCCGGCGTGACCGCAGCGCTGACCGCGCTCGCGGGACTGGAGGGCTCGCGCGCGGCGATCGAGGAGGTGTACGACCCCTTCGAGGAGCTGCTGCCGGACGGATTCGCCAGCCAGTTCGAGACGCTCGGCGAGGAGTGGGCGATCGCGGAACACTACTTCAAACCGTACCCGTCCTGCCGGTACACCCACCCGCCGCTCGACGCGCTCCGCGAGGCGATCGACGGGCGGGCGGGAGACGGCAGCGAGCGATCGGGCGACAGGCAGGCGATCGACCCGGCCGACGTGGAGGCGATCACGGTCAGGACGTTCGCCAACGCGACCGACATGTCTCACGCCGAGCCCGAGACGATGACCGCCGGGAAGTTCTCCGCACCGTACGTGCTGGCGACGTACCTCTGTCGGGGGAGCGTCGACCTCGACCACTTCACGGCCGAGGCGCTGGCCGACGAGACGGTTCAGTCCGTGGCCGCACGCGTCGAACTCCGCGAAGACGACGGGTACGAGGCGGCGTTCCCCGAGTCGTGGGGAGCGAGTGTCGTCGTCGAACTGCGCGACGGGACGACTCTGACCGGTGCGCGCGACTACCCCCGGGGAGACTACCGCGACCCCATTCCCGACGCGGAGTATCGCGCTCGGAACCGTGCGCTCCTGGCGCACGGGCTCGGCGGGGGGCGGGAACATAACGCCCGAGTCGACGAGGCGCTCGACGCCCTCGACGCGGTCGCGGAGCGCCCGGTCCGGTCGACGGTCGACACGCTCCGACCGTAATACGGAACAGACGTTCTGTTGGACTGAACGGACGCGACAGATACTTCACCCGGCCATGCGTTCCGTCGAGTATGGCACGCGACGACACACCGAACACGGCATCGGTCGGAGCGACAGAACGATCGTTCCGTATCATCGAACAGCTCGGTGAGCGGGAGGGGTGCGGCGTCTCGGAGCTGGCGGAGTCGCTGTCGATCTCGAAGAGCACGGTCCACAACCACCTCCAGACGCTCCGGGAGCTGGGGTACGTCGTTCAGGACGGCGACGAGTACCGACTCGGGCTGCAGTTCCTCGGACTGGGAGATCGCGCGCGCCAGCGTCACGACCTGTATCACGTTGTCAAGCCCGAGACGGACAGCCTGGTCGAGGCGGTCGGCGAGCGTGCGCAGGTGATGGTCGAGGAAGGAGGCGTCGGGATCTACGTCTACCAGTCGCTGGCGGATCAGGCGGTGCGAACCGACTCGCACATCGGAACCGTCGTCGACCTCCACGCGACCTCGGTCGGCAAGGCGTACCTCGCGCACCTTTCCGACGACCGACTCGACGCGCTGCTTGACCGCGTGGCGTTCGACGATCAGACGCCCCAGACGCTTACGGACGCCGAGGCGCTGCGGACCGAACTCGACGAGATCGCCGAGCGAGGGTACGCGTTCAACGACGAGGAGCGAACCGTCGGGATGCGAGCGGTCGGCGCGCCTATCCTGTCGGCGGATGACGGGCACGTCCTCGGCGCGATCAGCGTCTCGGGGCCGACCACCCGGATGAACGGAACGTGGTACCATGAGGAGGTCCCCGAGATGGTCGCGCAGTCCGCCCGGATCATCGGGATTCGCGCGACGTACTCGTAGCGTTTCGTGGCGTTTCGTAGCGTTTTGCGCTGCCGAACGAGCGTTCATTCTCGATCGCGTGGGCACCGCCGAGCGCCTCTGTCCTCATCGTTTCGCACGGCGTCTTCTCACGGTCACTCTCTCCATCTTCCGCGTCGGGGTGGTGTACAGTTCTAAGACACTAATTACATCAGTACGACTGTAATGCTAATGAGCAACCGCCACCGATCCGTTTCGGTGATTCGGGTCGTCGCCGACAGTCGTGGGAGACGATGTTCGTCGCTATCTCACGATCATATCATATTTAAATATATCTTCTATATCTGGTAATTCTGGTGTCGATCAGAGACACTCTGCTGTTCATCATCGCGTTCAAGAGATCGAGCGACGATCGGTCAGCGACGGTCGGTCCGCGACGATTGGTCAGCGACGATCGGTCCGCGACGAGGATCGGATCGCGTTGCAGTCGATCAAACGGCGATTCGAACGAGAGATAACCAGCACGTACCGTCCGTTTTCATCGAGCTGATACCAATAACTTGCTATTTAAATGTATATATACATTTATAAATGGAGTATAATTGCATATTCGTCTAAATACTTCTTGACCTAGCGAGGGTACCTGTGATCGTCGCCAGCGGGTTCGTTGTCGATATCGACGAACGTTCCGAAGGTGCACTCTCTTGGAAAACCCGGCTCCTGCGTGAAGCTCGTCGACGGTCGAGGTCACGTCGTGAGAGTGTTGAGGTTAACATGAGATCACGAATTATCAAATTTATTTTGGTATAGCTAACACATTCTATTTACTAAATATGAAACGGACTCCCCATAGACAGGCACACGATCGCCGACGACTGTCGCCGCTGGTTCTCTGTCACGTCTGGATCGTCCGCCGAGCCGATCGCCGGAGATAGATCTCACGCGCGTTCTTGAAACGACGGTTCTTCCGCGGATCGACGAGTCAGTTACCCACGACTGAAGTCGTGGGCTTGTCAGTAGACTCCCCTTCTGCCGTCGACTCGACGGAGGCGTAGAAATCACCATTCAGGTTCAATGTCCCTGACTTCAGCGCACACTGACAGGGTGCGCCTCCGCTCGAAGACTTCTGCCCCGAGCGGAGGCGTTTGAGAAGTTTGTGACCGATATTCTTGCTCGCGTTATAGTCGGCGTTCAGTTCGTACTCGCACTTCTGACAGACAAACTGGTGCTTCGACTGTCGATTAGTTTCGTGCGTAAACCCACATGACGAACACCGTTGAGACGTGTACGCCGGACTCACCTGCTCGACCTCGATCCCGATCATCTCAGCTTTGTATTCGACGTACTGGTACAGGCGTCGAAACGCCCACGCATGGAATCGCTTCGCACCCGCCATCCGCTTGCGAATGTCCGTCAGATTCTCGAACGCGATATGCGTGCAGTCGTGTTCGTGGGCTTCTTCCAGAATCCGGTTCGAGGCTCGGTGCAGCTCGTCCTGCATCCACCGGTGTTCGCGGTCGTTCATCGACTGAATCGACAGGTGTGCCGACCGCGTGCCCGTCTGGTGCATCGACCCGCGGGTCTTCTCGAACTCTCGGCGTCGATGATTCATTTCGTCGGCATTCCCGATGAACACGCCTGTCGAAGTCACGGCGAGCGAGCCGTCCACGTTCAGGTCAACGCCAAGGACTGTTCTGTGCTTGGCGTCATCAAAAGTAGTCGTAGACTGCTCTTTCTCGTCACGTTCGGTTCGGCGCATTTTTGCGTGGAGATAGAACGACTCTGTGGAGCGGTCGTACTGCAACGTGGACATACGGAACTCGTAGTCCTCGTTCAACAGGTACTCACCGATCGGTGTTTCCTCGGGATCGTCGGGAATCACGTAGTCACACTCAACGCGACCGTTCACAGTTGAGAGCGAAACGTGGTCACGGTGGAACGTCGCACTTCGCTTGTCGTAGACGACGCTCCACGCGTCGAAGTGCGGTTGACTCGTTCTCTCCTGTTTTTTGAGACGGGCAACACCACTTTTTGTGGCCTCAATAGCACGCCGGATCCCTTTCTGAACGAGATTCGCGGTCAACTCCGTCTCGTTACGAAGTTGGTCGTAGAGAGCGTTCTCGGCTTTCTGTTTGGAGGTTACGCAGTAGTCGTTCGGGTGTTTCCACGCCCACTCTGAAGTGATGTTCGCACAGTGGAGGAACTGATTTTTCGTCTGATGGAGATCGTCGCACCGCTCGCTGGGTACGTCAAGTTTAACTTTAGCGGTGCGAATTACGCCCTCCATCTGTGTTTCACATATAGTATTAATTTTTATAAATACTGTGGCTGGCGTAGGGGAGTCGGATGGCTATCTTGATGCAAGGAGAGAATCCCGCCGTTCACGACGGGCGTGAATCCGACATGGTACTGAGCAACCGCCGACGATTGCTTATCGAAACCCAAACGCTTAGTACACGCCGTTTCGTACACGTTAGCAAGGGTTACGTCGACTCTCGGCACTTGCGCGGGAGTACGAGACGCGCTGAAACCAGCGTCCCGAATATTTCGGGGCGTCGGTTCCCACGGGTCGGTTCTGCAACCGACTGCGGGGTTCGCGTCGTTCGTCAGCACGGGAACCCGGCCTACGGGTCGGGGAAGTGTGACCGAACCGACCGTGCCGTGAGGCATGACCGCTTGGGAGAGAGCCCCCCTGAGAAACCGGGCGTCGATGACTCGCTTGCGGATGGGAGCGCCCGTGACAGCGCCACAGGACGCTCCCGAGCGAGGGACGAAACCCGTCCCACCGACCTCGGGAGAGGGTCCTGAAACCTACTCGGCGACAGGCCGGGATTCCTCGTGCGGGGGAAGCCCCGTCGTTTACGACGGGGAGGATGTCACCGCTCGTGGTCTGTGGAATGAATTGTCGGATTCCTCCCACGGCTAAAGCCGTGGGCTTCCTCCTCGTATCTCTGTGACCCCCGTTCCTGTCGCTGCTGGACGAACGACTGAATATCCGTCCCGACGGTGCGTGCGTTCGGCAGACAGACGAAACGTACTCTCCCGCGTCAATCGACCGGGCGCTCCGTCAGGGGGCTCCGTCACCCGATATCGAAACCATTCGTGAGATCAGATCGATGAGCGATATCATCGAATCCGACAGATCGAATCGATCGGGGTGTCGCGTGACCGCGCTTCACTCGCAACAGTGGTGTGTCCCGCTCCTTTCTGCACCGTGTGTCATCGAGGAGTGAGAGAGTACATTTCGTCTGTCTTTGTGGCGTCTTATGGGGAGGGTTTGGCTTCGGCCTCCTGTCGGATTTCGACGACGATCTGCGGATCGAGGTCGAGTTGGTACTCGTAGTACCGACCGCCGCCTTCGCCGTGATTTCGGTCTCTCCGCTGCAGAAACCCGAGCATGTGGAGGTCAGAGAGATGGTTCTGGATGCTCTTAAGGGTCGTAAGTGGATCCACAGCGTGTGATTCGGCGACCGCCTCGTATCGGTCCTTGATCGTTCTCGACCGTGCCGGTGACTCCCCTTGTTGTTCGATGTACGCCGCGGTTTCGAGCAGGAGCTGTGCGTGCTGTGTCTGATCTCGAATGCGGTTCCGCAATCGTCCCCGCTGCACGAGTTCTTGGGCTTTGACGATGTGTGAGTCGTCGACCCGTTCGTCGTCACCCCGTGTGGCGACTTCGCCGCCGACACGGAGGAGATCTATCGCTTGGCGCGCGTTTCCGCGATCCTTGGCCGCGATCGCCGCCGCCCTCGCGATGGCCGAGTCGTCACAGGTACCTTCTACGAACGCCCGATCGGCACGGTCCGCGAGAATTGTACGGAGCTCGCTCGCATCGTACGGGCTGAACGATATCTCTGTCTCCATCAGCGTGTCTTTCACCTTCGGCGAGAGCGACTGCCGAAACGTGTAGTTGTTACTGATTCCGATGACTCCGACCTTCGAGTTCGTGATGTGACCGATCGATCGCGCTCGCGGGAGTTCATACAGGAGGGTGTCGACATCGTCCAAGTGATCAATCTCGTCGAAGACGACGAGGTGAGTTCCGCCGATTCGGTCAAGTTGAGTGTAGAGTTCCTCGAAGGCGTCAGCCGTTCCAAGACCACGTTTCGGGAACTCGCTTGCATGCTCGGGTAACAGTCCGTTGACCAGAGTGCGAACGACAGTGTAGAGAGACTTTCCGTTACAGTTCAATTCGTGTACGTGTACGTCGTCGGCGTCCGGTCGCTTCGTGACCTCGTCTTGAAGCGCCTCCATCATATACGTCGTGACAGCGGTTTTGCCGAGCCCGGCCTTCCCGTACAGCATGACGTTCTGTGGGGTGCGACCGAAGAGAACATCTTGAAGCGCGTGGCGGTATTGATCGATCTCCTCGTCGCGTTCGAGAATCTGATCAGGCTGATGATCTTCGGAGAGAACTTCCTTCGAGACAAAAATCGAACGCTCGATATCACTGAATGGCCCGGCCATGCGTACGTGCGATGAACCGACATAAGTACTTAAAACCTGCTTTTGTTTGTCTCGTCTGTCTATTCGGAGGCTCGAAAACAACTGGATCTCCGTCCCATCCGCGGGAATTTCGAGAAGACAGACGAAACGTACTCTCTCCGAGACGGCAGGCGGTGTGCCATCGGAGGACAGTCTTACTTCATCAGTTCCGTCCAACCGCTACTACCACAGACAGACGAAACGTACTCTCCCTCACGTCGATCCACTGGGCGCTTCTATCACTCACGGTTCTGCCCGCGGTGCTTGCGAGATTCTCGTTCACCACCCGAAATGTCTTTTCTCCCGCCGCTGAAGCCGAGGTATGTTCGGAACGAGCGGTGTCCGAGGTCGCGTTGGAGAGACGATCACGGCCGACCTCGCGCTCGACATTGGACGTGCATTGGTGACCGACGGCGCCGACACCGTCGTCCTCGGACGGGACGCTCGCGAGAGCGGACGCACGCTGAGTCGCGCCCTCTCGGCCGGCGTCACCGAGTGCGGCGGCGACGTGATCGACGTGGGCGTCCAGCCGACACCGACCGTCGCGCGGAGCGTCGTCCGGGAAGGGGCCGACGCCGGCGTCGTCGTCACCGCCTCACACAACCCCGCGCCCGACAACGGGATCAAGCTCTGGGCGGCCGACGGGCGGGCATTCGACGAAGACGAAAACGACAGAATCGCCGAGATCGTCGAGGAAGCGGCGTTCAACCTCGGCGCGTGGGACGAACTCGGCGAGCACCGCCACGTAGACGGCGCACGCGAGCGCCACGAGCGAGCGCTCCGGGAGTCCGTCGCGATCCCGGACGACCTCTCGGTTGTCGTCGACCTCGGCAACGGCGTGGGACGAGTCACCGCCGACGCGCTCCACGCGACCGGCTGTGACGTGGAGACGCTCAACGCCCAGCGAGACGGGCGGTTCCCGGGACGGCCGAGCGAGCCCACGGCCGAGAACTGCCAGACGGCCTGCGTGGTCGTCGAGGCCACCGACGCGGACCTCGGGATCGTTCACGACGGCGACGCCGATCGGATGATGGCGATCGACGAGCGCGGCCAGTTCGTCTCCGGCGACGCGCTGCTCGCGCTGTTCGGTCGACGCGAAGCCGACGCGGGCGATCGCGTGGCGGTCCCGGTGGACACGAGCCTCCTCGTCGCGGACACGCTCGCCGAGGTCGGTGCGGACGTGACGTACACCCCGGTCGGCGACGCGTACGTCGCCGCTGAGACCGCGAACCCCGGCGTCGTGTTCGGCGGCGAACCGAGCGGCGCATGGATCTGGCCCGAGCAGACGCGCTGTCCCGACGGCCCCCTCGCCGCCTGCACGCTGGCCGCGCTGGTCGGCGCGGAGGGATCGCTGTCGGCGATGGTCGACGGGCTTCCCGCGTACCCGATTCGGCGGGATTCGGTGCGGACGGACGCGAAGGAGGCGGTGGTCGAACACGTCGCCGAACTCGCCCACGAGCGGTTCGAAACCGTCTCGACGCTCGACGGGATTCGCGTGGAGACGGACGCGGGCTGGTTCCTCGTGCGCGCGAGCGGCACCGAGCCGCTAGTGCGGATCACCGCCGAGGCGCGGAACGCGGACGATGCAGACGATCTCTTCGAAACGGCGCGAGACCTCATCGATCGCGCCGCCGCCGACCGCAGCCGATAAACCCCGTCACCCCGTCGGCCTCGGACATGTACGGAGTCGTGCTCGCGGCCGGCCGCGGGACCCGCATGCGACCGCTAACGGACCGTCGTCCGAAGCCACTTCTTCCGGTCGGCGATCGGTCGCTGCTCGAACGGGTGTTCGACACCGTGGCCGGTGTCGTCGACGAGTTCGTCGTCGTAGTCGGATACCGCGGCGACGCGATCCGCGACGCGATCGGCGAGTCGTATCGAGGCTATCCGGTCCACTACGTCGAGCAGGCGGAGGCGTTGGGGACCGCTCACGCCGTCGCGCAGGCCGAGCCCGTCGTCGACGAGGACTTCCTCGTGCTCAACGGCGACGTGGTCGTGGATGCATCGCTCCCCCGCTCCCTTGCCGACGCCGACGGGACGGCAGTCGCGGCCACGGAGGTCGTCGATCCTCGGGCATACGGTGTGCTTTCGACGACTGAGGACGGCTCGCTCGCCGGGATCGTCGAGAAGCCCGACGACCCGCCGACGAATCTCGCGAACGTCGGCTGTTACGCGTTTCCGCCCGAGGTCTTCGAGTATATCGATAGAACCCCCGAGAGCGAACGCGGCGAGTACGAGATCACGACGACGATCGAGCTCCTCCTCGACGACGGCCATCCTATCGACGTGGCGCCCTACGAGGGGACGTGGCTCGACGTCGGTCGTCCCTGGGAGCTGCTGAAAGCCAACGAACTAGCGCTCACCGAGTTCACGGATGCCGTCGAGAACGCTGGGACCGTCGAGGAAGGCGTCCACCTCCACGGCCCGATCGTCATTGAGGAAGGAGCGCTGGTCCGGTCTGGAGCGTATGTCGAGGGGCCGGCGCTGATTCGCGAGGGCGCGGAAGTCGGGCCGAACGCGTACGTTCGCGGGTCGACGGTGGTCGGTCCGGACGTGCACGTCGGACACGGCGTCGAGGTGAAGAACTCGGTACTCATGGCCGACGCGTCGGTCGGGCACCTCTCGTACGTCGGTGACTCCGTGCTGGGTCGCGGCGTGAACTTCGGCGCCGGGACGAACGTCGCGAACCTCCGACACGACGACGGGAACGTCCGGATGACCGTTAAAGGCGACCGCGTCGACACCGGCCGCCGGAAGCTCGGGGCGATCGTCGGCGACGGCGCGAAGACGGGGATCAACACGTCGCTGAACGCCGGCGTCAAACTGGGTGCAGCGGAGACGACCGGTCCCGGAGAGGTTCTGACTCGCGATCGAGTGTCGGAGTAGTTCGGAGTATCGTCAGCGCGACGATCAGTCTCTCGAAAAGAGCGTCTCGGGCACAAGACGCGTAACGACACCGTCGAAATCGTCGTCGAAACTCAACACACAGTCGATATCGTGGTGTTCGACGTGAGCGACGGTCATCGCGTCGGTGAAACTCAGCTGATGTTTGGCGTACGTCTCCTGTATCGTCACGGCACGATCGAAGAGCGTCTCGGACGAGTGGAGGAGTTCGATAGCCGACGGATACCCCTCTCCCCGAATTCGCCGTCCGATCTCGAGCCCGGCGTCGATGTCCCTCGTTCGCCTGTGTGTCAGCGTCACCGACTCGTCGTAGATGTAGTCGCTCGTCATTACGTGACCGTACTCAGCCGATCTGAGAACGGCGTTCAGCGCCGCTGCCCCGGCCTCGTGGCGACTGGCATCCGTATCGTGATGCGCGTAGAACACTCCGGTGTCGACGAAAACACTCATCCGTACAGAATGTCGTCGATGTCATCTTCGTCCGTCTCCACGCCGGACGCGATCATCCCCTCGTTGAACGCTTGAACCTCCGTCTCACTCAGACTCGTGCTCCCATCGCGAAACGAGTCGACGAATTCTGCCCGGGACTCGACAGCTGATTCGATCAGCTGCGTGAGGATTTCTTGTTGTGTGACCTTCTTCCCCGTCTTCAGTTTGATCTCTGCCTGAAGCTCCTCGAGTTTTGATTTCGCATCTTCGTCCATTTTCACCGCTGTCGACATACAAACCAGTTGCGTCTACAACCCAATTAATCTATACACCGTCTGTGACAGCGGTCACGGTGCACTCGGACAGCCGACCGCGAGCGATTTAAACCGCGGGCGGGCGACGGTTGCGTCATGAGCGACACTCCCGTGACTGCGGTGGTCCTCGCCGCGGGCGAGGGACGGCGGTTAGAACCGCTGACGAACCGGCGGCCGAAGCCGATGGTCCCCGTGGCGAACCGTCCGCTGCTCGAACACGTCGTTGAGGCCGTCGCCGCGGCCGGGATCAATCGGATCGCCCTCGTCGTCGGGTACAGACAGGAGCGCATCCGGAACCACTTCGGCGACGGCGACGACTGGGGCGTGACGATCGAGTACGTCGAGCAGTCGACCCAACTGGGAACCGGTCACGCCGTCTTGCAGGCCGAGCCCGTCGTCGACGGCCCCTTCGTCGTGCTCAACGGCGACCGGATCGTCGACGCCGCGGTCGTCTCGCGGGTCCGTGATCTCGCGCGCGACGGCGACCACCCGGCGATGGCGGTCACGACCGCGGAACGCCCGCGCGAGTACGGCGTGGTAACACTCGATGGTGACCGGGTGACGGGGATCGACGAGAAGCCCGAGGGGCCGGTTGAGACGAACCGGATCAACGCCGGCGTCTACGCCTTCTCGCCGGCCGTGTTCGACGCGATCCGCGAGACGCACACGACGGGCGAACTGGCGATCACGGCGACGCTCAACGAGCTCGCGTCGGCGGGCGACCTGACCGCGGTCGGGTACGATGGCCGCTGGCTCGACGTATCGAACCTTTGGGACCTGCTGGGTGTCAACGCCGCGCTGATCGGTGAGTCCGAACAGACGGAGCCTACCGACGCCGCCTTCGGCGCGTCGGTGACCGTCGCCGACGACGTGGCGCTCGCGGGCAACGTCCGAATCGGACCGAACGTCACGGTCGGCGGGAGCACCGCGATCGGGAGCAACGCGACGATCGAGGCGGGAGCGGTCGTCGAGAACGCGGTGATCTTCCCCGACGCCGTGATCGGTGCCGGAGCCGTCGTCCGCGACGCGATCGTCGCCGGGAACGCCCGAATCGGGGCGAACGCGACGATCGCCGGGGGTCCTGCGACCGTCGTCGTGGGCGATGCGGTCCACCACGACGTGGCACTCGGCGGCGTGGTCGGCGACAACACGACCGTCGGCGGCGGCGCGACGCTCACGGACGGTGCGGTCGTCGGCGACGACGTGCGGGCCGACGCCGGCGTCGTGATCGACGGGCGCGTTGAATCTGGCGCGGTCGTCCGGAGGGGGTAACCATGTGTGGGATCATCGGCTACGTCGGCGAGCTGGACAGCGGCGGGCAGACTGACGGCGGCGCGGTCGACAGCGTGGGCGCGATCGTCCACGAGGGACTCCGCAACCTGGAGTACCGCGGGTACGACTCGGCGGGCGTCGCGCTCGTGGGCGCGTCGAGCGGACTCACGGTGGCGAAGCGGTCGGGTGAGGTCGACGGGCTCACCGTCCCGGACGTGCCGGACGCGACCCACGGCGTCGGCCACACGCGGTGGAGCACGCACGGGCCGCCGACGGACGCGAACGCCCACCCGCACACCGACTGCGCGGGCGACGTGGCGGTCGTCCACAACGGGATCGTCGAGAACTACGAGGCGCTCAAAGCGGAGCTGTCCGACCACGAGTTCACGAGCGATACGGACACGGAGGTCATCCCGCACCTGATCGAGGAGGAGCTCGCGGCCGACCCCGACGCCGATCTGCTGGCCGCGGTCCGACGCGTCGAGGACCGACTGGAGGGGA
Source organism: Halorubrum lacusprofundi ATCC 49239 (assembly GCF_000022205.1). Classification (NCBI taxonomy): domain Archaea; kingdom Methanobacteriati; phylum Methanobacteriota; class Halobacteria; order Halobacteriales; family Haloferacaceae; genus Halorubrum; species Halorubrum lacusprofundi. Next base: position 1,080,073 of record NC_012029.1, on the reverse strand, counting down.
GCTACGCGATCTGCGCGGTCCGCGAGGGCAACGACCGGATCATCGTCGCCCGACGCGGGAGCCCGTTAGTGTTGGGCCGCGGCGAGAACGCGTCGTTCGTCGCCAGCGACGTGACGGCGTTCTTGGAGCACACCCGCGACGTGACGTACTTGGAGGACGGCGACGTGGCGGCGCTGTCGCCCGACGGCGTCGAGATCGTTGCTCGCGGGGAGCCGGTCGAGCGCGAGGTCGAGACCGTGACGTGGGAGGCCGACGCCGCGGAGAAAGGGGGGTACGACCACTACATGCGCAAGGAGATCCACGAACAGCCCGAGTCGCTGCGTCAGACGCTCGCCGGGCGGCTGGACGTGGACGCTGGGGACGTCGATCTCGACGTCTCCTTCCCGCCGGGCTTTCTCGCGGATCTGGAGGAGATCCGGATCGTCGCCTGCGGGACCTCCTACTACGCGGGCCGGTACGCCGCGCGGTTGTTCGAGGACCTCGCCGGGGTGCGCGCGACCGTCGAGATCGCCAGCGAGTACGAGTTCGGTGCGGGGCGGACGCCCGATCGGACGCTGGTGGTCGCCGTGACTCAGAGCGGGGAGACGGCCGACACGCTCGGGGCGGTGCGACGCGCGAACGCCGCGGGCGCGCGGACGTTCGCGGTGACGAACACCTTGGGGAGCACCGTCACGCGGGAAGTCGACGGGACGGCGTTCATCCGCGCCGGCCCGGAGATCGGCGTGGCGGCGACGAAGACGTTCGCCTCGCAGGTGGCGACGCTCGCCATGCTCGCGGTGGCTGTGGGGCGGGACCGCGGCGCGCTCGGGGCCGCCGACGCGCGATCGGTGTTGGAGGACCTGCGCGGGCTCCCGGGCGCGGTCCAACAGGTGCTCGACGAAGAGGAGCAGGTGCGGGAGGCGGCCCGCGAGTACGGCGACGGCGAGGCGTTCTTCTTCGTCGGGCGCGCGTTGGGGGTGCCCGTGGCCTTAGAGGGCGCGTTGAAGCTCAAGGAGATCTCCTACGACCACGCCGAGGGGTTCGCGGCAGGCGAGCTCAAACACGGCCCGTTGGCGCTGGTGACGCCCGAGACGCCCGTGTTGGCGGTGTTGACAGATGGTGCGCGGGCCGACGAGACGATGAACAACGTCACCGAGGCGCAGACGCGGGGCGCGCCTGCGTTGGGGTGTGTGTCTGCGGGCGACGAGTACGACACGCTGGACGTGTCGTTCGAGGTGCCCGACGTGGGCGTCGTCGAGCCCTTGGTGGCGAACGTGTACCTCCAGCTGTTCGCGTATCACGTGGCGAACGACAAGGGCCGAGCGATCGACAAGCCGCGAAATCTGGCGAAGAGCGTGACGGTGGAGTAACGCGGTTTGTCGGGGTTTCGGTCAGGCTCGAGAGTGCGATAGCTCGACAGCGTTTGACGGTCGGCTCGTGGAGTTTTGACGGTCGGCTCGTGGAGTTTTGACGGTCGGCTCGTGGAGTCCGGACACCCCTCGTTTCGTCTGTTCTCGTCGCTGGAGTCCGTGGTGGGTCCTTCTCGCTTGAATCACACCCCTCATTTCGTCTGTTCTTATTCAGCTAGAGGGTCCTCTCTGAGGCATCGACACCCCTCATTTCGTCTGTTCTTCCGTTTGGAAACTGACTACGGCTGATTCTCGATCGATTCGCGCGTCTCCAAGATGATTTCGGGGTCCAACGCGAGCTCGTATCGGTAGTGAACGCCGCCCGCACGCCCTTCGTTCTGTTCGGTCCGTTCGAGAAACCCGAGCATCGTGAGATCCGCGAGGTGATTCTGGATGCTCTTTAGCGTGGTTAGTGGATCGTGACCCCAGTTTCGTGCGACGCGTTCGTACACCGCCTGAATCTCTTTCGACCGTGCAGGAACGTCTCCGCTCGCTTCGATCCGTGCGAGTGACTCTAAGATGAGTTGCCCGTGCATGGTCTGGTCACGCAACTTGTCTTGGACGCGACCTCGCTGAACGCGTGCGGCAGCCACTTCGATGTGGTCGTCGGTGATCGCCGTCGCTCCCTGTTCTTCAGCGACATCACCGCCCTCGCGAAGGAGGTCTATCGCCTGCCGTGCGCTTCCGGTGTCTTTCGCGGCCTTCGCGGCTGCGAGTCTGATCGCAGAGTCTTCTGATGCACCGTCAACGAGCGCCTTCTCGGCTCTGGCAGTGAGGATCGACTGAAGTTCGTCTGCGTCGTACGGCGAAAAGGCCAGTTCCTTCTCCATCAGCGTGTCTTTGACTTTCGGGCTCAGCGACGAGCGGAACGTGTAGTTGTTGCTGATCCCGATCACACCAACTCGGGCAGCGTCGAGATGCCCGTTCGCTCGTGCGCGCGGGAGTTCGTACAGTAGTGTATCAGGGTCAGACAGGTGGTCGATTTCGTCGAGAATGAACAGAAATGTGCCACCGAGTTCCTCCATTTCCTCGTACAAGGTTTCGAGAGCGTGCGACGTCGAGAGGCCGGTTTCCGGAAACGTTTCTCCCTCATCTCCGCGGATACTATTTATCAGCGATCGAACCGTTCTGTAGACGCTGTCGTCGTTGCAGTTCCGGAAGTGAACATGGAGTTCCTCGGCTGCGTCGCGCCGTTCCACTTCCGTTTGGAGGGCACTCATCATGTGCTCTGTAACGGCCGTCTTTCCAACACCCGTTTTTCCGTAAATAAACACGTTTGCGGGATTTCGGCCGAAGAGAACGTCTTTTAACGCCGATCGATACGCGTCGATCTCGTCATCCCGCTCGACAATAACGTCCGGACGGTACTCTTCCGAGAGAATAGATTTGTCCTCAAAGAGCGTTTCAGTCATCTCCGCAAAGAGATCTTCAGACATCGTTGATATTCTGAGTAACACTATTTACTAACTTAAAAGTGGCGTTCGTCTGTTTACTTTGTTTCGCTTGTTTTGTCGCTGCGGCCGATCAGAGATCGGTACTCGGAATGTGTGGCACAGAACAGACGAAACGAGGGGTGTGGCCGATAGCTCATCGTGGCGTCCCCATCGGTCTGCTGAGAGAACAGACGAAACGAGGGGTGTGAGCCCGACGTGCTTTGACCGTTGGTTACCAGCGCGGACAACAGACGAAATGAGGGGTGCGTCTCGGTTCAGCGATCAACCAATCAATCGTCGACCACGGCTTCGTCGGTCTCACCCGCTAGTTCGTCCAGTCGTTCCTCGGTGCGATCGGATTGGATGAGAGGGCCGGCCGCATCGGGGAGTTCACACTCGTCGCGATCAGAGGGGTGAACGGCGATCAGAGGGGTGAACGACGATCAGAGGGCTGAACGAGGTGGGACGCGTGGAAGATCCCAAGCGTAAGCCTGTAGGGTCCGATTGTCGCGAGGTTGCTCGCAGATCATCGGGTTTCTCGATGACTTCGGCGATCTCAACAGCCTTAGTCGCGGTCTTAGACGCCGCCGGTATCCTTACGAGGGTTGTCGTCTCCCGGACGTTCTTCGTCACGTCCGTCCGAGAGGTGTTCCCAGATCTCCGTACAGCCCGCCCCGTCGGGAACGTCTGTGAGATGAGCGTCGTCTTTGTCGGAGGGCACTTGGTTACTCATATTCTGAGTAACTCTATAGAACGACACAACATAACTGTTCCGGCACCACCAGTACGTACTTACGGGGGCGACGACGACGGAGGGGCATGTCCGATTCCGGCGACGATTTCCTTTCGCTGCTCGATCTCACGGAGTACGAAGCCGCCGCACTGGAGGAGTTGCTACTATTGGGTCGGACGACTGCACCCGATCTCGCCGAGGCGACCGGTATCCCGAAAGCCAGAATCTATGGGGTGCTCGATTCGCTGTCAGAGGGGGGATACGTGAAGATCATCCCGGGCCGTCCGAAGCGGTATCAGCCGCACGACCCGTCCGAGATCGCAGAGCGCGCCGTCGCGAACAGGCGGCACGCCTACGAGCGATTTCGCGAGGACGTCGAAGCAGTCGAAGAGTCGTTCGTGGACGCGTACACACCAGTTCGAGACAGAGGCGTCGACGATCTCAGCCCGACCGAAGACCTGTTCCACGTCGTCGACGTCGGCGAACCGAGCGAACGCGAGACGCGTCGTCTCTTTCGCGAGGCCGAGGAGTCCGTGTACGTCCTCACGAAGAGTTTCGGATACATCGACGCCGTGCGACCGGCGATGCGGGACGCCATCGAGCACGGCGTCGATGTCGATGCGCTGCTGCTCGCACCCGAACACCTCTCGGAGAAGAACAAGCGCCGCCAAGACGAGATCCGAGGTCTCCTTGGAGCAGAATTCCCGTCCGTGTCCGTGCGTATCAGCGATCGGGTGCTCCCGTGGCGGGGAACCTTCATCGACCCGAGTCTCGAGTACGACAGTGGGCAGGGCCTCCTGATGGTCGAACAGGAGGAGATCCCGAACCACCACCGCCAGGCAGCGGTCACGGAGAACCCGTCGTTCGTGGCCGGACTCTGGCAGTACTTCGATCTCCTTTGGCGACACGAGAGCCGATCCGGAACGCAGTAGCTCGACGCGTTCCGACCCGTGCACCGTCTCGCGCGCTAACCAGAAAGCCTTTAGTCTAAGTTACTCGATGTCCGAGTAACGATGACTGTCCTACTCACCGGTGCAGACGGGTACCTCGGATGGCCGACCGCGCTTCGACTGGCAGACCGGCTCGACGAACGGATCGTCTGCGTCGACAACTTCGCGCGACGCAGTTGGGTCGCCGAGTCGGGGAGCGTCTCCGCGACGCGGGTCGAGAGCCCCGAGGAGCGATTCGACGCGGTGGAGAACCTGAGTCTCGTGGAAGGCGACCTGGCCGACCGCGACTTCGTACTCCAGCTGTTGGAGACGTACGAGCCGGACACCGTGCTGCACGCGGCCGCGCAGCCGAGCGCGCCCTACTCGTCGATCAACGGCGAGCGCGCGCTGTACACCCAGCGGAACAACGTCTCGATGAACCTCAACCTGCTCCACGGGCTCGCCGAGTGCGGGCTCGACGACACGCACTTCATCGAGACGACGACGACGGGCATCTACGGCGCCCCGCACTTCCCGATCCCGGAGGGCGGGCTGGAGGTCGAGCGGAAAGACGGCAGCGACGAGGTCCCGTTCCCGGCGATGGGCGGGAGCTGGTACCACCAGACGAAGTCGTTCGACGCGGCGAACATGCGGCTCGCGGAGTCGCAGTTCGAGTTCCCGATGAGCGAGGTTCGGACCGCGATCGTGTACGGGACGGAGACCGAAGAGACACAGGCGCACGAGAGCCCGACGCGGTTCGACTTCGACTACTACTTCGGCACGGTCGTGAACCGCTTCTGCGCGCAGGCGGTCGCCGGCTACCCGATCACCGTCTACGGCAAGGGCGAACAGCGCAAGCCGATGGTGAGCCTCGAAGACACCGTCGAGAGCCTCGTCCGGCTCGTCGAGGAGGGACACTCCGGCGACGACGGGATCGACATCTACAATCAGGTCACCCGCCCGGTCGCCATCGTCGAGCTCGCGGAGACGATCGCCGAGGTCGGCGACGAGTTCGACCTCGACGCCGCGGTGAAACACTACGAGAACCCGCGCAACGAGGACGAGGAACACAAGATGGAGATGGAGAACGACCGGTTCCTCGATCTGGTCGGCGGACAGCAGCAGACCTTGGAAGAGGGGATCCGCGATGTGCTCGGAACGCTCGTCGACGAGCAGGACCGGATCGCGGCCCACGAGGACCGGTTCCTGCCCGGCGTGTTGACTGATGAGTGAGGAGTCGGGACGCGATACGAGCGTCCTCATCACCGGCGGCTGTGGCTACATCGGGAGCGCGTTGATCCCGCGGTTGCTGGCGGACGAGCGCGTCGGCGACGTGGTAGTCCTCGACTCGCTCTCGTCGGGATCGCCCGCGAACCTCGCGGGGAGTATCCGCGACGATCTGACCTTTCGACGCGGCGACGTGCGGGAGTACGGTGCGGTTGAGGGAGCGGTTCGCGGCGTCGACGCCGTGATCCATCTCGCGGCGATCACCGGGGCGGCCTCGACGCACGACCGGAAGGCCGAGACGTTCGCGGTGAATCGCGACGGGACCGAGAACGTGCTCACGGCCGCGGGCAAGTTCGATGTCGAGAACGTCGTGGTCGCTTCCTCGTGTAACAACTACGGGCGCGCCGCGAGCACCGACATCGACGAGGAGACCGAGCAGAACCCGCTGAACCCCTACGCCGAGTCGAAGGTCGCGTGCGAGCGTCTGCTCAACGAGGCGATCGAAGCGCACGGCTTCGACGGCACTGCCCTGCGGATGAGCACGAACTACGGCTGGTCGCTCGGGGTCCGGTTCAACCTCGTGGTGAACCACTTCGTCTTCCGCGGGCTCACCGACCGCCCCTTGACGGTCTACGGCGACGGATCGAACTGGCGCCCGTTTATCCACGTGCGCGACGCGGCGCGGGCGTACGCCGACGCCGCGCTCTCCCCCGACGCGTGGGACGAACGCGTGTACAACGTCGGGTCGAACGACGGCAACTACCGGATCGCGGAGATCGCGGAGATCGTTCGTGAGGAGCTCGATCGCGACCTCGACGTGACGTATCTGGAGGACGAACAGCCCGGCCCCTCCTACCACGTGAACTTCGACCGACTCGCCGAGACCGGCTTCGAGACGGAGTGGACGCTGCGGGAGGGAATCCGCGACATCGCAGACGAGTTGCGCGGAGACGCGCGCGAAGAGGTGACCGCATGACGGACCAAGAATCCGATATCGAGAGTGAGACGGAGCAGACGACGGAACCGAACGGCGACGGGTCGACTCCGACGATCGCGGTCACCGGCGCGGCCGGATACATCGGAAGCCGCGTGATCGTGGAGTTCCAAGAGGCGCACCCCGACTGGGAGATCGTCGCGATCGACAACCAGTACCGCGGGCAGGTGGATTCGGTCGGTGAGGTGGAGATTCAGCACGTCGACATCCGAAACCGCGACCGGCTGGAGGACGCGCTCGCGGGCGCGGACGTGGTGTGTCACCTCGCGGCGATAAGCGGCGTCGACGACTGCGAGGAGAACGCCGACCTCGCGTACGAGGTGAACGTCACCGGGACGAACAACGTCGCGTGGTTCTGTCGGAAGACCGGTGCGGCGCTGGCGTTCCCGTTCAGCATGGCAGTATTGGGGGACCCGCAGTCGTTCCCGATCACGGCCGACCAGCCGCGCGACCCGTTGAACTGGTACGGGCGGACGAAGCTGCTCGGCGAGCGCGCGATCGAGACGTTCGCCGACGGCGCGTTCCCCGCGCACCTCTTTTTGAAGTCGAACCTCTACGGCGAGCACGTCGTCGACGGGACGACGGTGAGCAAGCCGACCGTGATCAATTTCTTCGTGAACCGGGCGCTCGCGGGCGAAACGCTGACCGTCTACGAGCCCGGCACGCAGGCACGGAACTTCGTCCACGTGAAGGACGTGGCGCGCGTGTACGTCCGGAGCGCGGAGCGGCTGCTGGAGCAGCTCGCGAGTGGGGAGACTGGAACCGAAACGTTCGAAATCGCGAGTGAGGAGGACATGAGCGTGATGGAGGTCGCGGAGATCGTGCGGGAGGTGGCGCACGAGGAGCGCGAGATCGACGTCGACGTGGAGTTGGTCGAGAATCCGCGAAGTGCGGAGACGATGGTTGAGGAGTTTGGGGTGGATATTTCGGCGGCGGGGGAACGGTTAGGATGGGCACCAAGCGAGAGTGTGAACGAGTCAGTTCGACATCTGTTGACTCCAAAATCTGATTCGTAGGTTGTACGTTTCACCAAATGAGGCGTTCGGCGATCTCTTTTAATGGCCCAAGATCGATATCAAATCGCTCTTGAAGCTGAGGACGATCGCGATCTCTTCTTCTATGCCACCAAATCGAAGGATAATGACGGCATATAGAATCATGAAGAAGACGAACATCACCACGAGCACGGGAACCGTGACGGTGAGGTAGTTGATAGTCACCCAGTAAATGAATGTTACGAGGATAGCCGCGACCACTCCTGGATAAGCAAGTGCGGTGGTACGGGTGAATGCCGGTCTCGCGATAGAGCTGTGCCGAGTAGAGCAGATTGAGAGTGACGTACGATATGGCGGTCGCGACTCCCGCACCGAGGTAGCCGTATTTGGGGATCAGAGCGAGGTTCAGGATCGCGGTGAAGCGGATAGCAAGTCCAAAGATACGGATATACACTGCTGTCGACGGATCGGTAAACACGTATGTAGCGGTTGAGTTGCTAAAGACTGCAACGTGAAAGTCACTGGCTATTGCCTGTCGGGTCCGTCGTACCGACTCCGATAGACCACATCGACCCGCTGACCCGGTTCCGACCGATACCCACGTCGCCGTCGTATGCACAATAGATTTCTCCATCGACCGACTGGAGGTCAAGGTGATGCATTCGACCGGAGTTCCATCCCAATCCACCCGTTCCTCCCAGCAGCGCGTTGTCGGATAACGGTCGGTCCTCGTACGTCAACGTATCCAGCGAAGTAATCTCGTAGGCCCGAAGTTGGTCGCCGTACTCGGCGGTACAATCTTGGAAGAATGCGACGATGCTGTCCTCTCGCACGAGCGGACGACCGGCAGGACGTCCAGCACTTGGTCGATCAGTGACCACCGGATTTTCCGGGTGTGGCGTCCATCCGGGGGTTGTCAGCGTCTCGGAGTAGTAGACACTGAGTTCGTCGTTTGAACCGGTACCTGTGATTGCCCACCACCGGGATCCCCACTGGAAGACGACCGTGTCTTGGTACTTATCGGGGCCAATGATTATGTCGGTGACGGGCTCCCACTTGAGGGGGAACGCTGTCGTCCGGTAGAGTCGGGCCGGAGCTCTGTAGTCACCCGAGTTCGCGATGTCCGGGACCATGTATATCTCATCGTTGGCGGCGAAAACGTACGGAAACGAGAGATGGTGGTCGGTATCGAGGGCCAGACCCGTGTACGTCCACGACTCACCCTCGTCGTCGCTGACCGCGTGCCCGATTGCCGCCGTCGGGTCGCGGTGCGGACTGAACACCTCAAAAAAGAGGTGCATAGTCCTGTCTTCCACGTAGAGAAACGGGTCGGCAACGAACCCGAGGTCACCGTGGTCAGTCACATCGTTGGCACGGAAAGTAGGCCCGGGCAGGGAGGTGCCTTTGAGGCGGTCCAGCGCAGTTCGCACGTCGGTCGTCCCAAATTGGAAGGGGCGACGATTCCGACTGGCGAGGGTGTGGTGAACGCCAAGTATCCAGACCCGAACGAATCGTCGCAGTGCGCTGATATATCGATTCACCGTGTGCCTTCTGGTAATCTCGGGAATTTATACCTACTGATTACGTTACCCTCACTATGTCGCACTCGCTGGCGCTCCTGCTGGGCAGTCGGCAGGTGCCACGGTGGGTAGCAGACACACTCACTCGCGCCGAGCGAGACGAGCACGGGACTATCGAACGAGTGCTGGTTCCTGAACAGTCCTCGCCAGCGGCACCGGAGAAGGATATCCGCTTTTATTTGGATCAGGTGCGATCGAAGGGGTGTTGGACAGCAGTCGCGGCGGGTCAAAAACTCGGCGAGACCATGCTGGGCCCGTTGTCTGCTCTGGAACGCGTCCCACTCTCGACCACCGCACCCGTCAACGAGGAACTCATCGAGAGCTGCAGGCTCGAACGGTCCTCCGAATACCGCTACGAACTCCCCGAGTCGGCCGTCGACGCGCTCACCGAGTCAGATGTAGCGTTCCACTGGGGCATCGGCATTCTCAGCGGTGACGTTCTCTCCGCCCCGGAACACGGCGTCTGGGGTGTCCATCAGGGGAATATTCGAAAATATCGAGGCGGACCGCCCGGTTTCTGGGAGTACCTCCACGGCGACGAGCGGGCCGGCGTGACGCTCCAGCGATACACCGAAGATCTAGACGCCGGCGGCATCGTGGCCGAGAGAACGGTCGATATCGGTGATGCGTACACCTGGCGGTCGGTTCGTCACCACCTCTGTGCAGCCAGTTCTGAACTGCTGGCGGACGGACTCTGCAATCTCGACGAGGGAACTCTCGACGTCGAGTCCCCCGACCGTTTGGGACCAGTGTACCGTCCCGGTCAACGGACGTGCATGATGACGATGCGCTACCTCGGCCGAACCATCCCCGGTTGGGTTCGGGAAGCAACGGACCTGTGAGTCGGGACGGGTCTCGACGGTGCCGGAGCGAGCAGACGCGCCTGGCTTACTCGTCCACGAAGAACCGGGCGACGCGCTTGAACGGTCCGAGGTCCACGCCGAACCGCTCCTCAAAGCTCAGCACGAGCATAATTTCTTCCTCCTCAATGCCGCCGAGTGCCAGAATCGCGATGCTGTAGAGACTCACGAACACGATACCCATGCCGACCAACACCGGCGCCGTCGTATCGAGAAATCGTGTGACGACGTAGTAGATACCCACCATTGACAAGGTGCCGGCGATTGCGGGTTTGAACAACGCTGCTGTCATCGGATGGATGCCTGTTTGCCGGTAGAGCTGAGCCGAGTAGAGGACGTTCAGCCCTGCGTAGGAGACGGCAGTCGCCACTGCCGCGCCGAGGATACCGTACTCCGGGATGAGCGCAAAGTTGAGCGCGATGTTGGTCACGCCCGCGAGGAGATTATCCCACATGATGATTCGCGTCCGCCCGATTGCCGTGAGCGTGTTCACGTTTGGGCCGGCCACGGAGTGCGTGAAGAACCCGAGCGCGAGCGTCACGAGTGCCAGCGACCCATCCGTGTACTCCGGTCCAAACGTCATCCGAATCGACGCCGTCGGGAAGAAAATGAGGATGAGCATAGGCGGCAGCGTAGCCATGAATATCCACTTGGTGACGACCTTGTACGTGCGGTCCATTTCAGTGATCCGCTCGTCGGAATGCAACTGCGAGAGGATGGGCATCGCGATAAAGCTGAATGCCGAGAGCGTCGCTGTCAGCAGTTCCGCAAGCGGATACACCACGTTGTAGCTCCCGACTTCCCCGGATGTCCGGAAGTAACTCAGCATGAAGATGTCGAAATACGAGAGGACCATCAGCATCGCAGCGGTGAGCATCAGCGGTGCAGAGAACCTGACGAGTTCTCGCTGTCGCATGTTCGCGGTGACGGAGGACCGAAGGTTCGTCCGCGTGAGAACGTAGTAAAGCCCCGCCAGACCGGCGGCGGCGAACGTCGCCGAATAGGCCCCAACGATGCCCGCGGCACCGAGGCCGAAGTAGAGCGAGACGACGACCAGCGAGAACCTGACGATTGGCTGGCCGATGTTCCTGATGAGCACCTTCGGGAGCGACCGCTGGAGTCCTTGCACGACGCCGATAGTGAATTTCATCACCACCGCGAAGGGGATGCCGAGCGACGCGATGCGCACCACGACGACGGCCTCTGGCGCGCCTAAAACCCGCGTCGCGAACGGTTCGGCAAAAATGAACAGAAGAACGGCGCAACTGACGGAGAAACCTATCACGACCTGCAGACCGGACGCCATGATGCCCTTGCGGTCGGCCTCGTCGTCGAAGCGCGGCAGGTAGCGGCCGACGCCGGTATTCATCCCGAACAGCAGAATCGTGGAAGCGAAAGACAGCGTCGTAATGCCGATGGTCGCGACGCCGTATGCCGGACGACCAAGCAGTCTGGCGATGAGTATTTTGGCTGCAAAGGAGATCCCGAGTTCAAGCACGAGACCGGCGAACAGCAGGAGCCCGCTCTTGAACAGTCGACGGATGATTGAATTCTGTTTCTCAAACATGCAGACAGAAAGTGGAAACGAACGGTTTCTGGGAACGGTGTCCGATCATGTGAACTAATTCCGACCCGTTGCGGCACTCAGTCGGCGTAGCCGAGACTACGCAGTTGCTCTTCTACGTCTACGGTCATCTGTCGGTCGCCATCGCCCACCGATTCGCCGTCGATGACGGCCCATGGCACTTCCCGGAGGGCTGGGTGGTGGATACCGGTCGGATGCCCGTAGAGTCGCATTGGCAGTAGTGGCATACGCTCGCCTAAATTATTTCCGTGATCCGACGTAACGACGGTCCGACCATCGTGGTTGAGCAGCGGTTCAATGGTATCAAGCACGCGCTGGAGGTTATTGCCGTAGGCTTCCCAGACCTCGTCTGCGTCCTCGTAGCCGAGTCCGACCGCCTCCCAAATATCCGTCGCGCCCTGCTTGACGTCTTCGGTGGTCACTTCCTCGGTCCCGTTGAACGCCGCGTAGCGGAGATTTGGCGCACCAATGAACGGGTAGTGTGGCTGGAGGTAGTGAACGATGAGGCGCTTTTCGGGGAACTGCTCGCGGGCCTCGAGCGCCGCTTCGGTAACACCTTCGGGTGGAACCGTGCCGATTTCGGAATCGAACGACTCCCGCCAAGGTTCGAGAAAGCAGTGGAACGCCGTTTCGACTTGCCGGGAGACAACCGGATTGCCGGTGACGTAGACGCAGTCGGTCTTCGCAGGACTTCTGAAGTTGGCCTTTGTCCACTCGTGGGTCGCACTACCCGCGCTATAGACGCGTTCGTAACTGTCGTAAGTGTCCGTGTCAGCTATCTCCTCAAACAGGTCTGCACGGCAGGCGTCCAACACGAGGAGGGTGTCCCACTCACGATCCAGCACGCGGATGCCGTCATTTTTATGGAAACGAGATTGGATTGGCCCGACAACCCGATTCGCTGCCCTGTTTTGCCACCAGGTCTGGCGGTCGTAGTTCGCCGCAATCTCGTCAATGGCGTACCGTAGCTTTCCTAGCATCGAGGATATACCTATCAATCCCAAACTGCGAATAAATCTCTTTCGACTGTTTGTCACCGACATCTTGAAGTCCGAAACGGTACCTTTGCTCCTATGAGGTATCGATGACGTGGTCCAGATCCTCCTCCTTCACACGAACGAATCGTACGCGGAAATGCTGGCCCGCTACGTCTCAACCGAGTATCCGTCCTATGATGTCGATGTCGTCTCTCGCGTCCCCGTTCCGGAACGCCTTCGGGCCCTCCTCGCACGCGAGTACGACCTTATTCAGACAGACGAGCTGATAGCCAACGGAATGCTCGCCACCGGTGCGTCGGTGGTTTTCGACATTCCGCTCGTCGTCGCGATTCGCGGGTGGGCTGACTACACGAACGCTCACGGACAGTACGGCTGGCTCAAGGACGCCAGCATCCGGGCCCGAACCCGTCTCGCCCTCCACCGGGCGTCTGAGGTGATATTCATCAGCGATACCACCAGTGAGACGTTTCGCGAGCAGTATCCGGTTTCCCAGTATTCTGTCGTGAGACGCCCCATCGACATTGACCGGTATGGTACTGACCGGGCGACCGACCGGGAGACGTTCGACCTCCTCACCGTCACGAACCTGCGCTACGAGGAGAAGTACGATGGCATCCTGACAGTGTTGCGCGCCCTCCGACCGCTGTTCGAAGCGCATCCGACACTCCGATACAGAGTCGCCGGCGGCGGACAGTATCTGGATGCGCTCCGCAAGTATCTCGGTGACTACGAATACGCCGACCGCGTGACCGTCCTCGGGTTCGTTGACGCCGTCGAAGGCGAGTTCGCCAGCGCCAACGCATTCGTCTACGTGAGCTTTCTCGACTCTTACGGGACCGTAGTACTGGAAGCACAGGCCGCCGGCCTCCCCGTTATCGGCGGTGACGCCATGGGAGTTCCGGAAGCCGTCGGGGACGCCGGTGAGGTCTGTCCCCCGACACCTGACGGCATCCGCGATGCACTCGAACGCCTCATCACCGACGACGACCACCACGAGTCGCTCGCTACCCAAAGCGGTAAGAAGATGGCAACGTACAACGAGGAGTGCGCCGCTGGTCACGTCGATGTCTGGGAACGAGTACTCGATACATAGTCAGCGGTCGAACCTGCGCTACTCCTGATATCCGAGGTCGCGAAGTCGCTGGCGCACCTCCTCATCCATCTCGACGTCACCGAGGTCCTCGCGGCTTTCATCTAACGTCACCAGATGGTCCTCAAGCGTTTCGCGGAGGTCCGATAATACATCGAGAGTCTCAGTAGCAAGATCGTTCATCTCATCCGGATCAGCGGTAAGGTCGTAAAGTTGCTCATCTCCGTTTTCCTCGCGGATATACTTCCAGTTCGTGGTCCGAACGGCAAACCGACGATCATCTGTGTCGGTGTCGGTCCATTCGGCGATGACTTCTGACCGGTTCCACTGGTCCTCAACTTGACTCAGCGGTTGACCCCGATAGGTCCCTGGTCGATCGACATCTGCTTTATCAGCGAGAGTAGGTGCCAGATCCATCAAGCCGACGAGATTGTCGCTTTCTCCTGTTTCTTCTTCTCCAGTCCCAACTAACAGCGGCACATGAATTACTTCGTCGTGGAAGGTAGCACTGTGACTGAATCCACCGTGGTCAAGGAACTCCTCACCGTGATCAGCAGTGAACGCGATTACGGGATCATTTTCCCACTCCGTCTGAAGTGTTTCGATCAGCCGATCCACTTGTGCGTCGACATAGGCGATTTCGGAGTCATAGAGGTCAATGAGAGTGTTGAACTCCTGATCAGTTATCTCCTCCGGTGATTCCAACATCTTCCTCCGAAGTTGAACGGCGTCACGGTCGGTGACAGGTTCATCGCGGAATCGCCGCTGATGCTCCGCTGGTGGGACGTACGGATGGTGGACATCCATGTAGTGTACCCAAAGGAAGCGGGGATTGCTACTCGTTGAAGACGCCCAAGAGAGCGCACGATCGGTGATTTCCTCAGCGTCGATGTAGGCAGAACCGAGTTCAATACCTGCTCGTTTCTCCGTTGCGTTGAACGCCTGCTGAAGAAAACCGTAGAGATGGCCATCGGAGTCAAGGTGTGTTTTGACCTCCTGTCGAAGTTTAGCGAGTGTCCCTGGGTCCGATTTCGAATCAAAGAACCGACTGAATCCTCTATCGTAGCCAAAATCAGCAGAGAGATAGAGGTTCGAGTGGAAGCCAGCAGTCTCGTACTCAGCCTCTTCTAAAAGTTCGGCAATTGTGGTTCGTTTCGAGGAGAGTCGTTCGAATCCTCCGTACTCAAGAGCGTACGACGAAGTCATAATAGACGGAAACGAAGGTCGTGTTGAACATGCGTGGGCAAAGGCGGACGTGAACGTCTGGGCCGATGCCGCGCGCTGGTCGAGATTTGGCGTTGTATTCCGATCGTAGCCGTGCCAACCGACGTGATCGGCGCGTAACGAGTCGACTGTTACTAAAACGATATCGCGCATATATACACGTGTTGCTAGCGACCTATTTTATGCTTTTGAGCGCATCCACATAATCTCCAGCGATCTGCTTCCAATCAAATTCAGATATGAACGACTGGAGTTGTTCAACGTTTTCACGCTCTCCGGCACGCCTGATAGCATCCGCTATAGATCTTGGATCGGAATCGGCATATTCCACCCGTTCCCGGAATCTCTCTTCCGCTAGTCCACTAGCTTGAACGACCGATAGTCCCGCAGCACCGTACTCTAATATCTTGAGTGTATGAGGGTCATCAACCAATGAAACGCCGACATCAGCCACATTGAGATACCCAGGGATGGTCTCGTGTGGAACGAGTCCTAAATAGTGAATGTTCTCTTGGTCGGCATCCACCTCTTCAAGCATTCCTCTGAGACTGCCCTCTCCGAGAACAATCAACGACCAGTCAGGAAGATACGACATCGCCATCAGTAACTCTCTGATGTGATATATGGGTTCAAGCCCGCCGACGTAGATTGCTACATATTCACGAAGCTCGTATTCAGCTAACTGATCCTGAACAGAATCAATGATCTCTGAATTGGGACTAGCAAACCGACGATAATCAACACCGAGTTCGGTTTTCATATGCTGGCTAGCGTAGCGAGAAACCCGATCGTACTCTTCCTCGTACACGTACAGTACCAACTCGGCTAGCGCGAATGAGATATTTTCGGCTATTCGAACTGGGATCGAAAAGAACGGAGAGTTGTTTTCACGGAACTGTCGAATGGGATCTACGTGGTCAACAATCACGGGCTTTCCGGTTACGCGTCCGATCAGTGTCCCGGCAATCGCCCCTGCACGAGTGGTTCCAAGGATCACGTCGTATCGGTCACGTTCTCTGATCGCTGTTCGGACAGTTGGGAGTGTAGTTCCCACAACATCAACGTGGAACCCCTCGTTTTGTCGGAGATGGGAGGCAATTCGTTCTCTCCCAACACTGATGTTGTCCGGTTTATCTGGAGTAAACCACCGAACTTTGGGGTTCGCCTGAGTCACATCTGAATGACTTCTTCCACCAATAAGAACGCTCCGTTGATAACATATTAAATGGTCTCCGGCGGATATACGAATATGAACCTTCCTTACGCTCTGTCTGAGATACGACATCATGGCCTTGATCGAACATGGTGGCGGAAACGGTTCCTGACGCACGTCGTAAGTAGGTATTTCACCGGAATAGGACGGCCTGTATCTGATCCGATCACCGAGGAAGATTGGGATAATTTGATCATTTTGGACGCATGCCGATACGACCTATTTGCGGAATTATTTGAGGAAAACTCACTTCCAGGAATGTTGGAGAAACGACAGAGTGTGGAGTCGGGAACGCCAGGATTTCTATCAGAAAATTTTGATGATGAGCAATTTGATGATATTGTCTATGTCACTGGAAATCCGTATGTGAACACGAACCTCCCGGATAAAACCTTTCACGCTGTCGAGTCAGTCTGGAAAGATGGCTGGGATGACGACCTCCAGACAATTCATCCGGCTACAATGGCCAATCGAGCTATGGAAATAGCTGAAAACTACCCAAACAAGCGTATCATAATCCATTTTCTCCAGCCACATACTCCATTCGTTGGCGACGTTACTCTGGGCCAGCGAGATACATTTGCTATCCGTGAGCAGGCACTCGGCGACACTGACGCGACCACACGCCACCGGACCCCCTTCGAGATGCTCGACGCCGGAGAAGTAACCCAGGAAGAGGTGTGGGGTGCCTACCGTTCGAACCTCGAATTCGCATGGCCGGCTGTAAACCAACTCCTCAACGAGCTCCCCGGTCTCACGGCCGTAACGTCGGACCACGGAAACGCAATGGGTGAACGGGCGTGGCCGTTCCCAATTCGCGTGTACGGTCACCCTCTCGGTATTCTGATCCCACCACTCACGGAAGTTCCGTGGCTTACACACACCAACGGTGATCGGAAAGAAATCGTCGCAGAGCCACCTGAAATTGAAGGACAGGAGATTGATGAAGCCACAAACGAACGTCTTCGTATGCTCGGTTATGCTGAGTAAGTGAGTGTACCGTAGAGATATCCGAACCCGACCAAACCAGTAAGCAGGTAGACCATAACGAACAGTTTGATCTCCGTGAGCGGCTCTCTCGACACGAGGCGTTTTACTCGCCGAGGGGTTGTATTCGTGAGAATGTATTTAAGAAACGCCCCCTCTTCACCACCCTCATCCTCAACGAACGACTCCATCGCCCGCTTCGAGTACCCCTGCCAGAATGCCCGATCCACCAGCCACCGGAACTCCGTCCGGTACTCGAACACCTTGTGTGCCACCTCTGCCTCGGGATCGTACCACACTCCCCCTCCGTACTCCTCTCGCATCCGCGCACACAGCTCTGTCTCTCCACCCTGCAGGTTCTTGTCGCCCTTCCGCCCGCCGATATCGACGTCGAACCCGCCCAACACCTCGAACACGTCCGCCCGGAACGAGATGTTCGATCCGAACGTGTTCCGCACCTCGCCTGGCCCGTCGGCGAATCCGCGATGCGTCACGCCGATCAGCCAGTAGAACTCCTCGGGGAGAAACGACGGCTTGCCGGCGACCCACGCGGGCGTCATCTTCCCGCCGGCCGCGATCGCGTCCTCCTCTTCATAGGCGCGGACCAGCCGCTCGACCCACGCCTCGTCGGCGATCGCGTCGTCGTCGATAAACGCGACCACGTCACCGGACGCGATTGCTGCACCCCGGTTCCGACTCTCCAACAACCCCACGTTCTCGTCGTTGCACTCGATGACCACGTCCTCGCGGTCGCCGTAGTCGTCGACGACCTGCTCGTACACCTCGGGCGTTCCGTCGACGACCACGACGAGCTCGACGTCGTCGTGCGTCTGCGCGAGGACGCTGTCGGCGGCCTCGCGGAAGTGCTCGTACATGTCGAGCGTGTACGTACAGACGACGACCGAGACCTTCACGGAGGCATACTCCCCGACCGGAGCGCTTAGACCTTCCGCCTCCGGTCGCTCGCTTTATCACAAGCCTTATGCGCGTTTTGACAGTCGTCTTCACGTAATGAGCGACTCGAGCGATCCACCGGCGGCGTCGGATCGGTCCTCCGCCGACCTCCTCGCACGGTGGTACCACGTCCCGGTTCTTCTCGGCGTACTGGCCTTCATGCTCTGGACCCGCCTCCAGTCGTACGGGAACTTCGTCCAGAACGGCGAGGTGTACTTCCGCGGCAACGACCCGTGGTACCACTTCCGCGAAACGATGTACATCATGGAGAACTACCCGAATCGGATGCCCTTCGACGTCTGGACCGGGTTCCCGCTCGGGAACCAGGCCGGCCAGTTCGGCACACTCTGGGACCACATCATGGCGGTCGGCATCTGGATCGCTCGCCCGATCATGGGCAGCGCCGAGGAGGTCATGCTCATCATGGCCCCCATCGCGGGGATGCTCGTTGCGATCCCGACGTACTTCATCGCACGTCGGTTCGTCGATCGCTTCGCGGCGCTCGCCGCGGTCGTCGTGCTCGCGCTCCTGCCGGGGACCTTCTTCAGCTACAGTCTCGTCGGCTTCCCGGACCACAGTGCGGCCGAAGTGCTCTTCCAGAGTCTCGCCATCCTCGCGTTCCTCGTCGCCGTCGCGGTCGCCGAGCGCGAGGCACCCGTCTGGGAGCTCGTCGTCGACCGCGACTGGGCCGCACTCAAGCGTCCCGCCGCGTACGCGGCCGCCGCGGGCGTCGCGCTCGGTCTCTACATGTGGACGTGGCAGCCGGGAGCCCTCATGGTCGGGTTCACCGGAGTCTTCCTCGCGATCAAGATCACCAGCGACGTGTCCCACGGGAAGAGCCCGGAGCCCATCGCCTTCGCGGGCGCGGTGTCGATGGTCGTCGCCGGACTGATGCAGATCGTCCCGCTCGACACGTTCCGGTTCGCTGTGAGCGAGTACTCGTTCCTCCAGATCGTCTCCCCGCTCGGCGTCGCGCTCGGCGCGGTCTTCCTCGCGTGGCTCGCCCGCCAGTGGGAGTCGCGCGACCTCGACGCAGCCACCTACCCGCCCGCGGTCGGCGGCCTCATTCTCGCGTCCGCGGGCGTCGTCTGGCTCGCGATCCCCTCGCTGTGGTCGACGCTCACCGGCAGCCTCCTCAACACCGTCGGCTTCTCGGCCAGCGCCGGCGCTCGCACCATCGGTGAGGCCCAGCCGCCCCTCCAGGACGCCTCCCTCGCCGACTTCGTCCTCGGCCAGTACGGCCTCGCGTTCTTCCTCGCGCTCGCCGCTGTTCTCTACATCCTCGCGCGTCCCCTCTACCGTTCCGACGACGCGAACCACACGCTCTACATCCCGGCCGCACTCGCCGTGGTCGGCTCCGTCTACGCGGTCCCCCAGCTCTACGACGCCATCGGCGGCGTCGTCGGCGTGAGCTGGCAGGTGATCGGACTCCTCATCGCGGCCGCCTTGCTCGTCGGCGCGACGTTCCTCGTCGAGTACGACGCCGAGGAGCTGTACTTCGTCGTGTGGGCGGCGTTCATCGGGAGCGCCGCGTTCACCCAAGTTCGCTTCAACTACTACCTCGCGGTGATCGTCGCGGTCGGCGCGGCCTACTTCGTGCAGCTGGCCGTCGACTTCCTCCGCCTGCGCTCGCTCTCGGGCGTTCGCGACGTCGAGGGGTGGCAGGCGATGGGCGCGCTCGTCCTCGTCGTCATCGTCCTCGTCCCGCTCGTCGCGATGGCGACGCCGGTGTGGGCCGCGGGCGCGAACACCGGCCCCGGCAGCGTCACGCAGTGGGACGGGAGCCTCCAGTGGATGAACGACGAGACGCCCACGCCGGGCGAGCTCGAAGGCGCCGACAACCCCATGGAGCTGTACGGCACCTACGAGCGCCCCGCCGACGGCGACTTCGAGTACCCGGAGGGCGCGTACGGCGTGCAGTCGTGGTGGGACTACGGCCACTGGATCACCACGCGCGCCGAGCGCATCCCGAACGCGAACCCGTTCCAGCAGAACGCGGGCGAAGCGGCTGACTACCTCCTGGCACCGAGCGAAGAGGCGTCCCGCGAGGTGCTCGCGAGCCAGAGCACGGAGGGCGAGAACACCCGCTACGTGATGGTGGACTCGCAGATGGCCTCGCCGAACTCCAAGTTCGGCGCGCCCGTCACGTTCTACTCGGGCAACGAGACGCGCGACGACTTCAACCGCGTCCTCTATCAGCAGACCGAGCAGGGCGGGTTCCAGACGGTGATGCAGGTGAACACGCAGCGCTACCACGAGAGCCAGATGATTCGGCTGTACGAGCACTACGGCAGCGCGGTCGACCCCGCACCGGTCGTCGTCGACTGGGAGACGCAGAGCGCCCAGACCGGGAGCGGCGAGCAGATCGAGATTAACACCCTCCCGAGCGATCCGGGAGCGACGATCCGACAGTTCGACAACGTCTCGGCCGCCCGCGCGTACGTCGAGGAAGACGGCAGCGCGCAGCTCGGCGGCGTCGGCGACCTCCCCTCGGAGCGCGTCGAAGCCCTCGAACACCACCGGCTCGTCCACACATCGCAGGCGGCAGGGCAGTCGCCCTCGGCGAGACAGGTGCAGATCCTGCAGCAGCTCGGCGTCGACGTGCAGAGCGTCCTCGGCGAGTCGACCCTGCAGGCGTTCCAAGACGACTTCGTGAAGACGTTCGAACGCGTTCCCGGCGCGACGATCGAAGGCTCGGGCGCGGCGCCCGGCCAAGAGGTCGAAGCGACCGTGGAGCTGGAGAAGTCCACGGGACAGACCTTCGAGTACACCCAGTACGCCGAGGCCGACGAGAACGGGAACTTCGAGCTCACGGTCCCGTACTCGACGACGGGCTACGACGAGTTCGGTCCCGAGAACGGCTACACGAACACGAGCGTCCGCGCCACTGGCCCCTACAACGTCACCACAGAGGCGACCACCGACGACGACCTCACCACGACACAGCGCGTCGGGCAGGTCGAGGTGACCGAGGGGCAGGTCGTCGGCGCGGACGACGCGGCGGCGACGGTCGACCTCACCGAGGAGGTCATCGACTGCCCGAGCGGCGACCCGGACTGTTCGGTCGAGCAGAGCGACAAGGGCAGTGACGGGTCCGACGGAAGCGACGGCAGCGACGACGGCAACACCACCAACGCGGTCGACGGCGCGATGACACTGGTCGCGACCGAGTCGGCCGCGACGATGACGCCCGTCGCCGCCTGATCCCGCCCGCCGCCTGATCCCACCCTTCATTACCGCCGCCCCGCTTGTCGCCGTACGAAGATGACCGGACTCCGTGAGTGGGCGAGCCTGTATCTGAAAGGCGTCGCGATGGGGAGTGCCGACGCGGTCCCCGGCGTCTCCGGCGGCACCATCGCGCTGATCGTCGGGATCTACGAGCGGCTGATCGCGGCGGTCACGGCCGTCGACCCCGCGCGCATCCGACGCCTGCTCGCAGGCGCACGTCCGGCCAACATTCCGGACGCGCGGGCCGCGTTCCACGAGATCGACGGCGCCTTCCTGTTCGTCCTCCTCGCTGGCATCGGAACCGCGGTCGTCGCCGTTCTCAGCGGCGTCGACTACCTGCTCGAAACGCGTCCCGTCGCGACCTACGGCTTCTTCTTCGGGTTGATCGCGGCCTCTGCGGCGGTGCTTTTCGGTGGCGTCTCGCTCGACACGTCGCGTCGGAAGGCGGCCGCGATCGCGGGGTTCTCGCTCGCCTTCCTCGCGTCGGGATACGCATCGACGGCGCTTTCGAGCTCGCCGCCGGTCCTGTTCGTCGCCGGCGCGGTCGCGGTCAGCGCGATGATCCTCCCGGGGGTGTCCGGCTCACTCCTCCTCGTCGTCCTCGGCCAGTACGAGTACATGTCGGGGACTGTGAGCCGGTTCGTCGACGGGCTTGCGGCGGTCGCGCTCGGGAACGGCACCGACGCGCTTGCCGAGACGCTTCCCCCGGTTGTGACGTTTCTGCTCGGTGGGCTCGTCGGCGTGTTCACGATCGCTCACGCCGTGAAGTACGCGCTCGCTCACGCCCGCGCCGCGACGCTCGCGTTCCTCGTCAGTTTGATCGTCGGCGCGCTCCGGGCGCCAATCGTCGAGGTGTCGATCCGGCTGGCGGAAAGCGGTGAGACGTGGTCGGCTGCGGCACCGCGGTTCGCGCTCGCGGCGGTCGTCGGTGCGGCGCTGGTACTCGTGTTGGACCGATACTCCGCAGGGATCGAGTACTAGCGGACCGGGGCCGTTCCGGGTGAGAGAGCATGTTTCGACACCGGTTGCCTGTGTGATGAGTAGGAAAATTGGACAGACCCGTGTCGATTCGCGCTACCCCCACTCGTGATTGTCTCCCCTCCATAGAGGACGTTGCTTGCTGTTACCTGTGGAAGCGCTTATTCGACCACACCATTTCTGCTGAGTATGAGTAGTATCGAGCGCCAGGAAGACAATCGAAAACAAAAGAAGGAGCTCCGCAGAGAGTATCCAAGTGGATGGTTCCATTTCACGCAGCATGACGCCGTTCCGATTCTCGTCGATGCACTTTTAGCTCTCTCTCCGAATCGAGAGTTCACCAAGACCGAATTCGCCGAGCACGCGGGAGTCACGCGACAGACCGTCGGTAACTACGCCGATCTGCTACTGGAAGCCGAACTCATCGAGGAGATTCCGAACACGTCACCGCGTCGCTACCGCGTCGCTGATAGCGATGTCGTTCGAGAACTCTTCGAGTTGAACAGCGCACTCAACAGTGTCGGCGAGTAGGCGACACGACAACCGGTTGGGACAGTAACCCGGCTTCGCGCTCGGCCGCAGCCTTCAAATCGCCGCTCAGCGAACTATCGGCCGATGCGAACACGCCGGACTCTGCTGGCATCGGGCGTCGCCGGACTCGTGGGACTCGCCGGGTGCGCCGCTACGCCGCCGACTGCGGACGACGAACGTCGCAGAGCGACCGGCAACGCCTCCGCCACGGGCGACGACGACGCTGACGCGAGCGACGAGGACACCACCGAAGGCGACGTGACCCGGATCGGGTTCGTCGGCGACCTGATGCTCGGCCGGAGCGTCAACGAGCGGTGGGTCGACGACGACAATCCTGAAAACGTCTGGGGATCGACGCTCTCGCGGCTTCAGGAACTCGACGGACTGGTCGGGAACTTGGAGTGTTGCGTCTCCGATCGCGGGACGCGCTGGCCGAACAAGGGGTACTACTTCCGAGCGGCTCCCGCCTTCGCGGTGCCGGCCCTCGAAGCCGCAGGTGCCTCGTTCGTCTCGCTCGCGAACAATCACGTTCTCGACTACCGCGAGCCCGCGCTGCGCGACACCGCCTCGCACCTGACCGACGCGGGAATCGCACACGCCGGCGCCGGCACTAACCGGGAGTCGGCGCTCGAACCCGCGGTGTTCGAGGCGGACGACCTGACCGTCGCGGCGTTCGGCCTCACCGACCAGTCCGAGGAGTTCGCGGCGGGAGCGTCGGAGCCGGGAACCGCCTTCGCGACGCTCGATCCCGCCGTGTCCCCGACGCGCTCGCTCGTCGAGGAGATTCTCGACCGCGCGGAGACACACGACCCCGATCTCGTCGTCGCCTCGCTCCACTGGGGACCGAACTGGGAGACCGAACCCCGAGCGGTCCACGAGCGGTTCGGCCGGTGGCTCGTCGATCAGGGTGTCGACGTGGTCCACGGCCACAGCGCGCACGTCCTCCAAGGGGTCGAGGTGTACCGAGGGCGCCCGATCATCTACGACGCGGGAGACTTCGTCGACGACTACGTCGACTACATCGATCGGGAGGGCGTCCACAACAAGCGGAGCGCCCTCTTCGAGCTGGTCGTGCGCGACGGCGACCTCGACGAGCTGGTCGTCGAGCCGACCGCGATCGTCGACGAGGCGGCGACGCTGGCGGACGACAATATCGCCGAGTGGGTGCGCGACACCCTCGTAGAGCGGTCTGAGGCGTTCGGGACCGAGGTCGAGCGGAGGGACGCCCGGTTGGCGTTCCCGCTGGGCGAGGACTGAGCCGACGGCGACCGCTTCCGAACCCCACGACGGCTGCTGGCGTCCAAACCCTATTGACTCTCATGCCCCAACATCAACCGTGACGAACACCAACCGCGAGTGGCTTCTCGCCGAGCGACCCGAAGGCGAGCCCGACATGGACTGCTTCGAACTGCACGAGACGGACGTACCCTCCCCTGCCCCCGGCGAACTCCTCGTTCGCACCCGATTCCTCTCGGTCGACCCGTACATGCGCGGTCGGATGCGCGACGCCGAGTCGTACGCCGAGCCGTGGGACGTTGGCGACGCGCTCAAAGGGGGGATCGTCGGCAAAGTGATCGAGAGCGAGAGCGACGCCTACGACGCGGGCGACCTCGTGACCGGCGAGGGGCGGTGGGCCGATTACTCGACCCTCGACGCCGACGCGGTCGCACCGGTCGATCCGACGGTCGCCGACCCGGAGGCGTACCTCGGCGTCCTCGGCATGCCCGGACGGACCGCGTACTTCGGGCTATTGGAAGTCGGCGAGCCCACGCCCGGCGACACGGTCGTCGTCTCCGGCGCTGCGGGCGCGGTCGGGTCCGTCGTCGGCCAGATCGCCAAGCGCAACGGCTGTCGCGTGGTCGGCTTCGCCGGCAGCGACGAGAAGACGGCGTGGCTCACCGACGATCTCGGCTTCGACGCCGCGATCAACTACAAGACGACCGACGACTACCGCGCCGCGCTCGATGAAGCCGCGCCCGACGGTGTGGACGTGTACTTCGACAACGTCGGCGGCCCGATCACCGACGCCGTGTTCACGCAGCTGAATCTCGACGCGCGGGTCGCGGTCTGCGGGCAGATCGCCCACTACAACGACGAGGAGGTCCCGACCGGGCCGCGGAAGCTCCCGGCGCTGATCCCGGTGCGAGCGCGGGTGCAAGGGCTGCTCGTCGGCGACTTCGCGACCCGGTTCGGCGAGGCGAGCGAGCGACTCGGGCGCTGGGTCGCGAGCGGGGAACTCGAACACCGCGAGACGATCGTGGAGGGGTTGGAGAACGCCCCCGACGCCTTCCTCGGGCTCTTCTCCGGCGACAACATCGGCAAGCAGGTGGTGCAGGTGTCGGCCGCAGACGAGGAGTAGCGAGACCCAATCCGATCGGCGGACGACCACGTCGACGTCGCCTGTATTCGAGCTCCCCGACGGTACGAACTGGGCCGTCAGCTCTCAGACGGTTGAGCCATCGACCATGATTAAGTGCCCTGACTGCTTCCCCTTCTGACAGATGTCCCACGACGCGCGAGCCAGACTGAGCGACCTCCGGCGGACGTTCCACCGCCACCCGGAGCCGGGGTGGCGCGAGTTTCAGACGACCGCCCGCGTCGTCGAGGAGCTGGAGCGAATCGGCGTCGACGAGATTGCCGTCGGTCGCGAGGCGCTCGCGACCGATGCGCGGATGGCCGTCCCCGACGACGACGAGATCCAGCCGTGGCTCGACCGCGCTCGTCGGGCCGGGGTCAGCGACGACCTCCTCGAACGCACTGCGGGTGGCCACACGGGCGTCGTCGCGACGCTCTCACAGGGCGAGGGGCCGTGTATCGGGCTGCGCGTCGATCTCGACGCGATCTCGATTCACGAATCGGAGGAACGCGACCACCGGCCGGAGGCGGAGGGGTTCCGCTCGGAACACGACGGGTACATGCACGCCTGCGGCCACGACGCGCACCTCGCGATCGCACTCGGGACGCTAGAGGCGGTCAAACAGAGCGCGTTCGAGGGAACGCTCAAGGTGCTCTTCCAGCCGGCAGAGGAGATTTCCGGGGGCGGCAAGGCGATGGCCGAGAGCGGCCACCTCGACGGCGTCGATTACCTGTTTGCGCTCCACGTCGGCCTCGATCACCCAACAGGTGAGATCGTCGCCGGCGTGGAGAGCCCGCTGGCGATGGCACACCTGACGGCCACGTTCGAGGGCGCGAGCGCACACGCGGGAAAGGCGCCGAACGAGGGGGCGAACGCCATGCAGGCCGCCGCGGTCGCGATCCAGAACGCGTACGGAATAGCCCGCCACCGCGACGGAGCGACACGGGTGAACGTCGGCCGGATCGAAGGCGGCTCCGCGAGCAACGTCATCGCCGAGGAGGTGACGATCGACGCCGAGGTCCGTGGTGAGACGACCGCGCTGATGACGTACGCACGCACCGAGCTCGAACGGATACTGTACGCCGCCGCCGAGCTCCACGACTGTGACGTCACGCCGCACGTGATCAGCGAATCGCCGTGTGTCGACAGCCACCCGGCGCTTCAAGAGGTCGTCGGAAACGTGGCGTGGGGCGTCGACGGCGTCGAACATGTGATCCCGTCCGAAGAGTTCGGCGTGAGCGAAGACGGAACCTACCTGATGCAGCAGGTACAGGACGCCGGCGGGCTCGCGTCGTACGTCCTCGTCGGGACGGACCATCCGACGAGCCACCACACCCCGACCTTTGACATCGATGAAGAGAGTCTCGCGATCGGTGTCAATATTCTGTCAGAAACGTTCGTCGAACTCTCGCGGCGTCGACCGTAGTGGGACGCAGCCCGACGGCCGCAACAGACCGCAGCCCGGGGAGATTCGGACGGCTCGGCCGGAGACCGTTCGCCGGATCAGTACTGTTAATCCGGTGGCACCCGGTATATCGGCCATGAGCCAGAACGACGTGCCGGAGTCGCTGGAGGCGGCTGCCGAGTCGGACCGGCCTCGCGGGATCCTCACGCCCTCCGACCGTGACTTTCTGCTCGGGCGCAAGACGGATTACACGGATCATTCGCGGAAACAGAAGCGAAACCGGATCCGACGGCGCGTCAGGAACGCGATCCTCGATTTCAGCATCCTTTTCGAGTGTCTAGAGGAACGCGACCGGAAAACGGTGTTCGATCCGAACGACGAGGACCGCGAGGCGTACACGCAGGGAATCACCGACATGCTCGCGTTTCTCCACCTCGGCACGATGGGATACCACACCCCGTTTAAGGACATGCTTTCGGAGGGCGTCGGAAAGGCGGAACAGCAGCTCGCCGGGTCGAACTACCGCATGGTCAACGTGGAGTTCAACGTCGAGCCGGTCGGCCAGATCGACGTCGACGAGGTGGTCGCAAAGCTCGAAAACGGCGAATTCGCGGAGCTCACCGACGAGGAGCTTCGTGCGTTCGTCCGCCTGCTGACAATGTCAGAGTCGTTCTCGCCGGAAGACGCCGGCGAGGAGATCAAAGACCGCGTCGACGAATTCGCCGAGAAGTTGACCGAAAGCGCCACCTCTCACGAGCGCACGCTCGAAGAACTAACAAACTGACCGGCGCGGCGGCCTGTCTCTTTGCGATAACGGATATCGATGACGCACCGCTGCCCGGCGATCGATTCGTTGTCGTAGTGCTGATCCGGCGTCGATTCGATATCGTTTGAGTTTAGCTCGGTTTGAGTCGATGTTTGGGTTTCTATTGGAACTTTATTTTTAACTGTTCAATATATCAGCGATATATCTACTAGAATAGCCCGATCTGCGATATGGGTCAGATATGTTGAACAGATAGACAACCTACATAATTCGAATAGAGATTCGTATCTTGAGAAACACTTATTGTGTACACTCTCGATCCACTGCCCATGTCATCAAGTGGCATGGTACTTGATCGACGGAGGCAAGGTGAGCCAAGTAGTCGTCGCCGTCGCGGGGGTGCCTGATGAGCGACCCCGGATCGAGCATGATCGACGAGTTCCGCGAAGAGATCGATCCGATCGTGTTCGCGTTCGGCGCCCTGTTGACGGTGGGTGTGATCGCCGCGTTCTTCATCAGCCCGTCGGCCGTCGAAAACGGTATTTCGTCGCTGAACAACCAACTGCTCGGCGCGTTCAACTGGGCGATGATGTTGATCGTGTTCCTGATCGTGCTGTTCCTGCTCTTTCTGATCGTGGGTCCGTGGGGCGGAATCAAGTTCGGTGACGAGCCCCCCGAGTACAGTTTTCTCTCCTTTTTCGCGATGCTGTACTCCGCGGGGTTCGCGGCCGGCGTCGTGTTCTGGGGGCCGACCGAGGCGCTGTTCTACTACAACAACCCCTCACCGCTCTTCAGTAACATCGAGGGGGGAACGGCCGAGGCGATGACGATTGCCGTCCAGCAGACGCTGTTCCACTGGGCGCTGCCACAGCTCGCGGTGTTCACCATTATGGGCATCGCGATCGGCTACTTCGCGTACAACTACGACAACGTCCCGCTGCGCGTCTCTTCGGCGCTCACGCCGATCCTCGGCGCCGACAACCTCGACGGTCCGGCCGCGAAGGTCGTCGACATCCTCGCCGTCTTCGCGACGATCGGCGGCGTCGCCACGTCGCTCGGCTTTATCGGGAGCCAGTTCGTCACCGGCCTCGACTACCAGTGGGGGATCAACATGGGCGATCTGGGCATTCTGCTCGTCGTCACCATGATGACCCTGCTGTTTACGACCTCGATGGTACTCGGGGTCGACAAGGGGATCCGTCGGCTCTCGAACTTCAACATGATCCTGTTCGTCGTGCTCATGTTCGCGACGTTCATCGTGGGCCCGACGCTGTTCCTCGTGCTGCTCGGCACGCAGGCGTTCGGCGGGATGGTCGCCGATTTCGTCTCGATGAGCCTCTTTACCGGTGCCGGGCCGATGGGTGCGGGCGACGGGAGTGCGACCGGCTGGATAAACGCGTGGACGGTGTTCTACTGGGCGTGGGCGCTCTCGTGGTCCCCGTTCGCGGGGCTGTTTATCGCCCGGATATCCAAGGGACGGACCGTCCGCGAGGTCGCGTTCACGGGGATCGTCGCGACCTCCGGCGCCACAATCCCGTGGTTCACGTTCGTCGGCGGCACCGCGGTCTGGGCACAGCACAACGGTATCGCCGACTTCAGCGCGGTGATCGCCGGCAACGCGGGCCCGGAGGTGTCCGGATTCATCCTCTTCGAGGCACTGAACTTCACGCTGAATCTCGGGGGGGCATCGATGACGATCCCGATCGGGTCCGTACTGATCTACGCGTTCATGATCCTCGTGACGACGTTCTTCGTCACGTCGGCGGACTCCTCGACGCTGGCCGTCTCGATGATGACCACCGGCGGAAAGGCCAAACCGTCGAACATCAACCGCATCTTCTGGGGCGTCGTCCTCGGGTTGACCGCAGCGATCCTGATGATCCTCGGCGGTAGCGGCAGCGCGAACACGCTCCAACAGGCGGCGATCATCACCGGGACGCCGTTCGCCTTCGTCTGCTTCCTCGCGATGCTGTCGCTGATCAAGGACTTCGGGGAGAACTACGATCAGGTGCTCTTCCAGAACGAAACCGTGCTGTGGGGATCGGGGAAGGACGCAGACTCCCCGTCCAGTTCGGTTGAATCTGCCGGGTCAGACGACGACTAACGGCCGTCACGGCTGGCTCGTACTGTATTTATAATAAGTTTTAATGTATGCTATACACATAAACTGTGTATGAATAGGGACACGGCGGAACCCATCGCGGACGCGATTCCGGGCCCGAACGCGCAGCGTTGGGTCGAATTCCACCAGTCACACTCCGCGCCCAGCGAGTACTCACACGAATTCGTCTGGGACGTGACCCGCGAGGCCGACGGGCCGTTCGTCACCGATGTCGACGGCAACGTCCTCCTCGATTTTACCTGCCACATCGGCGCGGCCCCGCTCGGCTACAACAACGAGAAGGTGCTCTCGAAACTGCGGGAGTTCGACCTCGTCGAGCCGCTGAAGATCGCCGGGCAAGACATGTACTTCGGGTCGGGACCGACGCCCGAGGACGCCGACTTCCCCGGATCGAGCCACCTCATGGAGACGTTGACCGACATCTCCAGTCAGTACGGGATGGACACGGTCTTCCTCTCGAACTCCGGCGCTGAGGCGATGGAGAACGCGATGAAGATCACGCACGATTACCGCGCCCCCGCGAAGTACGGCGTGGCGTTCACCGGGAGCTTCCACGGCCGAACGCTCGGGACCCTCTCGTTGACGAAGTCGAAGGACGTGTACACGCGCCAGTACCCCCAGATCAGCGGCATCGAGACGGTGCCGTTCTGTGCGGACCGCGGCTGCGACGCCGCGAGCTGCGACTGCGGCTTCTTCGCGGGCGGCGGCTCGCGGCTTCGGAATATGCTCGCGCCCGAGGGCGGCCACGTCGACCCCGCGGAGATCGCCTTTCTGACGCTCGAACCGATCCAGGGCGTCGGCGGCTACCGCTTCCCGAGCGAGGCGTTCATGAACGAGGTCGCGGCCGTCACCGACGAGTACGACATCCCGCTCGTCGTCGACGAGATCCAGTCCGGAGTCGGCCGCACGGGCGAGATGTGGGCGTCGGACCACTACGCCATCGAGCCGGACGTGATCGCGAGCGCGAAGGCGCTGCGCGTCGGCGCGACGATCTCCCGGTCGGAGGTGTTCCCGTCGGAGAAGAACCGCCTCGGCTCGACGTTCGGCGGCGGCGACGTCCTCGGCTCGATGATGGGCGCGCTCACGTTGGAGGCGATTCAGGAACACGACCTGCTGGCCAACGCGACCCGGCGTGGCCGGCAGGCGAGAGAGCTCCTCCGCGACGACGCGCCCGACACCGTCGTGGACGTGCGCGGCAAGGGGCTGATGCTCGCGGTGGAGTTCGACACGGCCGAGCGTCGCGCCGCCGTCGTCGAGGCGTCCCTCGACCGCGGACTCCTGACGCTCGGCTGCGGGACGAAGACGATACGTCTCCTTCCCCCGCTCGACGCGACCGAACGCGAGATCGCGCTCGGCACGGGAATCTTCCTCGACGCGATCGACGCCGTGAGCGCGAGCGCGACGGCCACCTGAGGCGGTCCGTCGAGGGTCAGTCCTGTTCAGACCGGATCGCCGCCTCGTCCTCGACTTGCGGGACGGGATGTCGCTGTTCGAGGTCGCGGATCGCGCCGACGAGCACGTCCACGCCGTGCCGGATGCTCCGCTCGTCCACGTCGAACGTCGGGGTGTGGTGACTCGTCGGGTGGTCGGTGCCGACGATGAGGTACGTCGCCAGCCCGCCCTCTTCCTGGACCCGTTTCATGAGGAACGTCGCGTCCTCGCTCGCGCCGAAGTCCGCCGCCGGGAGTACGGTGTCGATCCCGTCGACGCCCTCGGCGACCTCGGTCACCAGCGCCTGTAGCTCCGGGTCGCTGTCCGCGCGCGGCGACTCGCTCACCACGTCGACGCTCGCGCGACAGCCGTGCATCGTCGCGGCGCCGCGCACGGTGCGCTCGAACCGGCTCTTCATGAACTCCATCAGCGCGGTCGTCTCGCCGCGTGCCTCGGCCTCCATCTGTGCGCGCTCGGCGATGACGTTGCTCGCGGTGCCGGCCTCGGCCCGGCCGACGTTCACCCGTGTCATACCCTCAGCGTGTCGAGAGATCCCGTAGGCGTTCACGATCGCCGTTCCCATCGCCTGCATCGCGTTGTCGCCCTCGTTCGGTGCCTTCCCCGCGTGTGCCGAGGTCCCCTCGATCGTCGCGTCTAGGTGCGCCATCGCTAGCGGCTTCTCGATCCCCGCCACCACCTCGCCGATCGGGTGATCGAGTCCGACGTGAACTGCCAATAGGTAGTCGAGATCGTCCGCGTACGCGCTCTCGGCCATCGGATGACCGCCGCCGCCGGTCTCCTCGGCCGGCTGGAAGAACACGACCAAGCGCCCGGCGAAGTCGCTGTCGGCGATCGCTTCGAGTACCGCGAGCCCCCACGTCATGTGAACGTCGTGGCCGCAGGCGTGCATCGTCCCCTCGATCTCGGAGCGAAATCCCTCGTCGACGGGGTCGTGGTCGGGGTCGGTTGACTCTTCGATGAACAGCCCGTCGATGTCGACGCGAAGCCCGATCGCGGGCCCCTCGCCGCGGTCGAGCACGGCGACGGCCCCGGTGTTCCCGCCAGTCATGCGGTCGAGCAGCGCGTCGTCCGCCCCGCGGTCCCGGGCGCGCTCGATCCACGGATCCAGGTCTCCGTCGGGAATTGCCATGCGGTCGCCCGGGTCGTACGCGTCCGGCCCGATCGCGAGCTCGTCGACGCCGATCGACCGAATCTCATCGACGAGGGTCGCCGTCGTGAGGAACTCACGCCACGCTGGCTCCGGATGACGGTGGAATCGTCTGCGAACGCTGGCGAGCCGATCCCGGATCGGTTCGTTCATGCGAGACACCCTCTCGCTCGACTGCCTTAATGGTACACGATTGTCGTGTACGCGAGATACACAAAAGGCTAAGAGAGGGCCTCATAATGATCCGCCAACGCGTCGTCTCGACGCGCCCACAGCTCATGAGCTCACACCAGACCGCTGATCCCGATATCGTCGTGCTGCGGGAGGGAACGGAAGGCCTGTCGATGGCGTCGTACGCGGACGCGCTCCGCGAGCGACTCCCGGACCAGACGGTCGCGCTCGCTCGGACGCCCGCCGAGGAGCGCGAACTCGTACCGAAGGCCCGCGTGGTGACCGGGATCACGCTCGACGCCGACCTCCTCGATCGCGCCGACCGACTGGAGTTGTTCGCGTGCACCTTCGCCGGCACTGACCATGTCCCGACCGACGCGCTGCGGGACCACGGCGTCACCGTGACGAACGCGGGCGGTATCCACGCTCCGGGCATCGCCGAGCAGTCGATCGCCAACATGCTCGTGTTCGCACGCAATCTCCACGAGGGATGGCGTCGGAAGTCGAACAGCGAATGGCGACATTTCCAGTCGCACGAGTTCACCGACAGCACGGTCACCGTCGTGGGGCTCGGATCGATCGGACAGGCGGTCGTCCAACGGCTCGCGGGGTTCGAGGTAGCGACGATCGGGATCCGGTACACCCCTGAGAAGGGCGGCCCCACCGACGAAGTGCTGAGCTTCGACGACGGCGACGTCCACGACGCGTTCGCCCGGAGCGACTACGTCGTGCTCGCGTGTCCGCTTACCGATCTGACTCGCGGGATGGTCGGCGAGGCCGAGTTGGCGACGCTCCCGCCGAACGCGGTCGTCGTGAACGCGGCTCGCGGCGGGCTCGTCGACACCGACGCCCTCGTCTCGGCTCTCCAGACCGAGGGCATCCGCGGGGCCGCGCTCGACGTGACCGACCCCGAGCCGCTCCCGTCGGACCACGTGCTCTGGGACGTAGAAAACTGCCTCATCACCCCGCACACGGGCGGCCATACCCCCAAACACTGGGACCGGCTGGCCGACATCGTCGCGACCAACGTCGCGGCGCTCGACGCGGGTGACGAGTTAGAAAACGCGGTCGTCACGCCCGAGTGACGGCGGTAACCGTCGGAACCCCGCTCAGGCCGTGAACAGCTCGCGAGGGAACTCGGCCAGCGTCTCCGCCCCGGTAGACGTGACGTGGAACGTCTCGCTGATCTCCATGCCGATTTCGTCGGTCCAGATGCCCGGGATCATGTGGAACGTCATGTCCTCTTCGAGGACGGTCTCGTCGCCCGGCCGGATGCTCGCGGTGTGCTCGCCCCAGTCCGGCGGGTAGCCGAGCCCCATCGAGTACCCGATGCGATCCTCCTTTTCGAGCCCGTACTGCTCGATGGTGGTCCGCCACGCCTTCTCGACGCTCTCGCATTTGACGCCGGGCTCCGCGGCGTCGAGCGCCGCCTCCAACCCCTCGACGACGATGTCCGCGGTCTCCTGCAGCTCGGCCGGCGGGTCGCCGACGAAGGTCGTTCGGGCCAGCGGCGAGTGGTAGCGGTGCCGACAGCCGGAGAGTTCGATGATGACCGGGTCGCCCTCCTCGAACGGTCGATCCGTCCACGTGAGGTGTGGCGTCCCGGTGTGATCGCCCGACGGCATTAGCGGGACGATCGCGGGGTAGTCGCCGCCGTACTCCTCTGTCCCCTCGATCAACTGCTCGTAGATCGCAGCGGCGACCTCGTACTCCGGGACTCCTTCCTCAATGGCGTCGAGGCCGGCACGCATCGCGTTCTCGGAGATCCGCGCGGCCTGCTCCATGTACTCCAGCTCTTGGTCCGACTTCTTGACACGGATCCAGCCGACGAGCAGCGTCGCGTCCTCGAACTCGGCGTCCGGGAGGTTCTGCTGGAGTCGCATGTACGACTTCGCGGTGAAGTAGGCGGCGTCCATCTCCAATCCGATCCGGCCGTCCGCGACATCTAACTCTTCGAGAACGCCGGCGACGTAGTCCATCGGGTGGAGGTCGTGCGGTGAGTGAACGTGGTCGTCGCTGTACGCGCGGATGCTGTCGTCGGAGAGGTGCGTCGTCGCCCGCGCGCCGTCGCCGTCCATGTCGCGACCGATCCATATCGGCTCGTCGCGATCGGGCGTGACCACGACCGCCTGATGGACGTAGAAAGACCAGCCGTCGTAGCCGGTCAGGTAGTTCATGTTCGCCGGATCGGCGACCACGATCGCGTCGAGGTTCTGCTCGCGCAACCGCTCTTTCGTCCGAGCCACCCGCCGCTCGTACTCGGCCTCGTCGAAGATGTGTTCTCGTGGCATGATAACAGGCGTCTACGGAGAAATTATCTACCACCAGTATAAATTCACCGTGTACATTGACCACAGATATTGTGTACGATATGCTCCTCGGATTCGCCAAATTCACACGGTAGCGCTCCGCTCTGGAACAAATGATACGGCGTAGAACGCATTACCAGGGCTTGAAACCCTCAATTCGGGCGGGTTGGCTCGGTTTTTTGTACCGCCTCCACGGATCACCGGACATGCTACACAGTACCGGACCGCTGCTGTCGATCGACGTCGGGGAGCGGACGACGGTAGAGACCGATATCACGGAGGTTCAGGAGCGATACATCGGCGGACGGGGCGTGGCGACGCGGCTCGCGCACGAGCGAGTCCCGTTCGATGCGGATCCGCTCGGCCCCGAGAACCGCGCCGTGTTCACCACCGGACCGATGCAGGCGTCCCAGATGAGTTTTACAGGGCGGACGAACTGCACCGCGCTCTCGCCGCTGACGGACGGGCTCCTGTCATCGAACGCCGGCGGCTTCGTGTCGCGCCACCTCGCGGCGACGGGGTACGGAGCGATCGAGCTTGCGGGTGCAAGCGACGACTTGGTCATCGTCCACGTGCGCGACGACGGTGTCGAGTTCGAAGCCGTACCGGACCTCGCGGGAGCGACCGTCTCGGAGACGACCGGCTATTTGGAGGACGAACGCGACATCTCCAGCGACCGGACAGCGGTGATCGGGCCGGCGGGCGAGAACGAAGTCCGATTCGCGTCGATCATGACGACCGAGGAGCGCGCGTTCGGTCGCGGCGGGCTGGGCGCCGTCCTCGGAGCGAAGAACGTCAAGGCCGTCACGTTCGGCGGTGACTCGGCACCCGGGCTCGAGATTTCGGCGACCGCCAACGAGATCCACCGCGAGGCCGCCACCGAGGACCACATCATGAAAGAGCAGGGGACGGTGGCGGTGATGGACCTCGCAAACGAGATGGACGGGTTGCCGTCGTACTACTTCTCCGAGCGCTCCTTCGCGGGCGTCGAGGGGATCAACGGCGCCGCCGTCGCGGAGAAGAAGTACAAGAAGGGAACCTGCTCGGCGTGTGCGTTCGCCTGCAAGCTCCCGACCCGGGACGAGGCGCGCGGCGTCGAGACCGAGGGCCCCGAGTTCGAGGTGGCGATGGCGTTCGGCTCGAATTCGGGGGTCGACGACATCGTCGACGTGATGGAGTCGAACCGCCTGTGCGACGAGTACGGGCTGGACGCGATCTCCGCGGGCAACACGATCGCGGCGTACCTCGCCGCCGAAGACGAGTTCGGCAACCGCGAACTCATCTGGGATCTCGTCGACAAGATCGCCCAGCGCGACGGCGTGGGCGATACGCTCGCGGAGGGGATCGGTCGGATCCACGAGGACCTCGGCGTGGGGAACTGGTCGGTGAAGAACATGGACTTCGCGGCCCACGAGGGGCGACTCCTCCACGGCCAAGCGCTCTCGTACGCGGTCGCGAACCGCGGCGCCGACCACATGTACGCGACGTTCTACTCGGTGGAATACCCGCTCGTCGAGGAAGCGGAGGCCATGGAGCCCGCCGGGTTCGAGGGGAAGGCCGATCGCCTCGTGGAACGCGAGAACCTGATGGCGCTCAACGACAGCGGCGTCGTCTGCAAGTTCTCGCGGGACTTCATGACGCCCGAGCGCTACGAACTGCTCTTCGACGCCGACTTCGAGGAGCTGCTCGCGGCGGGCGCCCGGACGGTGACGCTAGAGCGTCACTTCAACAACCGGCGCGGGATCGACGGCGACGACGACCGGCTCCCGTACGAGGACGAACTGCCCGGGCTCGACGACGCCATCGACTCGTACTACGAGCTTCGCGGGTGGAACGACGACGGTACGGTGCCCGAATCGGCGCTGCCGGCGTAGGGCTCGCTCTCTGTCGAATCCGGCACGCCGGGCGCTGTTGAACTCCTCTCTTTCAGACATCCTGCAGCATGAAACAGCCAGTCGCCGACGGTTACGTATTGACCACCGGAAGTTCTTATTGACCACCGGAGGTTCTTATTGACCACCGGAGGTTCTACCAATTCACGGAGATGTTCCGTTAGCTGTGCAAGATACAACGCGCATATTATGCACAAGAGAACTCGATCTGAGACTGTCGTAATCTTCTCACACGATTCTCCGGAGTAGAGTCAGCGAGATGGCCTGTGACTCAACGCTAAAGGGGCCTACCCGGGTGAGATTAGATGGACCCATTTACCAAATTCTCGACATCCAATAATGTCTGTATAACAATTTCGTTGGTAAATGATGCAACTCTGTCGGGACAACTCACTTCCGGCGATTCGATGACTTCGAATAACGAGACAACAGATCACGACACGGAGAATCGTAAACGACTGAGTCGACGATCGGTATTGAAGACTGGTGGAGGCCTCGGAGCCGCGTCAGTCATTCCGCTCTCGGCGACCTCGGTGACTGCTCAAGTGGAAGAACTTACGTCACCGGATTCAATCCTCAATGCCGGCTGGCAGGAGATCCAGATCGGAAATGCGAAGCCAGCGGTCATGGAGTCCACCGGCAGTCGAAAGGGTGCACCCTACTACCACATCGAGATGGCACCGGGGACGCACGAGCACCACCCCGACATACCAGACACGCCGATCTGGGGGTACAAGGGCCCGAACGACGACGAAGGGAAGTATCCGGGGAAGACGATCGAAGCCACTCAGAACCAGCGTTTGAAAGTCGAGTTCTCAAACGATCCACTCCCCGAAACGCATCTCCTCACCGATAGTGTGGACACGGCTGTTCACGGGACGAAACCCGAAGACTACGAGGACCGATATCCAGACTGGGTAAGCCAGTTCGAAGCGTTCGGCGGAACCTTCGCATTCCCGGAAGTCAGGACGGTGACTCATGCCCACGGCGTGCACGTCGAGTCCGCGAGCGATGGCCTGCCCGAACAGTGGCAATCACCGGGAGGG
Source organism: Halorubrum lacusprofundi ATCC 49239 (assembly GCF_000022205.1). Classification (NCBI taxonomy): domain Archaea; kingdom Methanobacteriati; phylum Methanobacteriota; class Halobacteria; order Halobacteriales; family Haloferacaceae; genus Halorubrum; species Halorubrum lacusprofundi. The sequence goes on along the minus strand of NC_012029.1, from coordinate 1,042,480 downwards.
ATAGAAGGTCCGCAGTTCCAAAAGGCCGTCTACGATTACCCTAACCGGCAGTCGCCCGCGACGCTATGGTACCACGACCACGCCCTCGGGATTACGCGGCTCAACGTCTATGCCGGCCTCGCCGGCTTCTACCTGATTCGGGGCCGGTCAGACCGTCGCCTCGGACTCCCGAGCGGCGATCAGGAGATCCCTCTCCTCTTTCAGGACCGCATGTTCCACGAGAACGGTCGATACAAATATCCGGCCGAGTTCGCGCCCGAGTTCGCCGGTGACGTTTCGGTTGTCAATGGCAAGGCTTGGCCCACATTCGTGGTCCAACCGCGACAGTACCGGTTTAGGCTCCTCAACGGGTCGAACGGACGGTTCTTCGATATCAGTCTGGAGAACGAAAACGACGGCGAGGTGCCGACCATCTACCAGATCGGAACCGACCTCGGCTTCCTTCAAGACGTCGTGCCGATCGGATCGGGACAGGATACCACCTCCCTGCTTCTCGGGCCGGCCGAACGGGCGGACGTCATCGTCGACTTCTCAGAGTACGCCGGCGATACGCTCACCGTAAAAAACGATGCGGGCTTCCCGTTCGTGAGTCCAGATGCAGATAACAACGATGGTGGCGGACTCCCTGAGTTGGCGCAGTTCAGGGTGGCTGACACGGATCCGGAGACACCGGTCGTGGATCCGACGACACTCAAATTGCCCGGGCCAGAGACCTTCCGCGAAGAGGCGACGAAGACAACACGGCAGATGAGTTTGGAGACGACGACACTCAACGGGCTGGATACCCACCTCCTCGGCGAGGAGGGAGGTCGTGCGGGTGGCGAACATTGGAACGATCCTGTGTTGACCAAACCCCAGATAGGGACGACGGAAGTCTGGGAGATTACGAACAACACACCGGACTCTCACCCAATCCACCTTCACCTAGTCGACTTCCAGGTAATCGGACGTGGCCCCGACGGCACAGAACCGCCAGAACCGACAGAGCGCGGTAACAAGGACACGGTCAACGTTTATGGCGGAGAAACCGTCCGAATCATCAGCCGGTTCGGCGAATTCTCCGGACGGTATGTCTGGCACTGTCACATCCTCGAACACGAGGATCAGGAAATGATGCGCCCGTACGAGGTGATCCAGGGGAACTCCTCGTAACACCTGCTCCCCGTCTAAAGATGCAAGGACAAGATAGGCAATCGAAGAGTTGGTTGCTGAATTCACCCTCTGTATCTCGCACGGCATTCTTGACAGACGTCAGGAAAATCGTAGTCTACATCGGCACACGACTCATCTACACTGACCGCGAGCGAAACAGAGATCTCAGATACGGAGGGTTCAACAGCGCCGCACGCCGCTACTCGGCGGTCGCCGCGATCGCGTCCGCGATGATCTCGGTCCCGACCTCCGCCTGCCGCTGCGTCAGGACGAGCGGCGGCAGCAGCCGCACGACGTTGCCGTACTGGCCCGCCGTCCAGACGAGGACGCCGTGCTCGTAGCAGTACTGCTGGATCGCCTCGACGCGGTCGTCGTCAGGGTCGCCGTTCGCGTCGACGAACTCGGCGCCGACGAAGAGTCCCTTCCCGCGGACCTGGCCGAGTCCCGGATCGCCCTCGCCCGCGTCGCGGAGGCGGTCGCGGATCCACGCGCCGACCTCCGTCGCGTGGTCGAGCAGATCGTGCGACTGGATGTACTCGATCGCGCGCAGCCCGCCGACCATCGCGGGGACGTGTCCCCGGTAGGTGCCCGCGTGGTCTCCGGGCCCCCACGTGTCGAGGTCCTCGTGGTACATCGTTCCCGACAGCGGCTGGCCGTTGCCGCCGAGCGCCTTCGCGGTCGTCATCACGTCCGGCGTCACGTCGTAGTGTTCGGACGCCCACCACTCGCCGGTGCGTCCCATCCCGACCTGAATCTCGTCGAACACCAGCGGGAGGTCGTTCTCGTCGGCGATCTCACGCAGCCCCGAGAGGAACCCCTCCGGCGGAACGACGACGCCGCCCTCGCCCTGTATCGGCTCGACGAAGATGCCGGCCGGGTCCGTGAGGCCGCCGTACGGCTCCTCGACGATCGCCCGGACCTCCTCCAGCGCGCGATCGACCGACTCCTCGGGGCTGCGATCCTCTCGGAACGGGTACGGGAACGGCGCGTGCACCACGTCGGGCAACAGCGGCGCGTACGGCTTCTTGAACTTCTTGTTCGACGTGATACTCATCGCGCCCGTCGTCGCCCCGTGGTAGGAGTTCCGGAACGCGAGCAGCCCGTTACCCCCCGTGTTGTACTTCGCGAGCTTGATCGACGCCTCGACCGCGTCGCTGCCGGTGGGACCGCCGAAGACGAAGCGGCTGTTGCCGGCGAGGCTTCCGGGAGCGATCTCGTCGAGCTTGTCGATGAGATCGAGGCGCGGTTCCGTCGGGAAGTCGACGGTGTGGGTGAGCTTGTCGATCTGCGCGTGGACGCCCTTGTTGACGTAGGGGTTCGCGTGGCCGACGTTGTACACGCCGATACCGGCGAAGAAGTCGAGGAACACGTTGCCGTCCGCGTCTTTCAGGGTCGCACCGCTCCCCTCCTCGAACGCGAGCGGGATGTCGTTCGGGTACGCGACCGCGCTGCTGTCGATCGCCTCCTGTCTATCGAGGAGGCGCCGCGAGTTCGGACCGGGGACTTGGTCGACGCTTGGCTCCTCTGCGAAGTGCAAGTCGTGGATCGGCGGTCCAGCCATAGCCCAATCGACACAATACGCCCACATATGATTGGTGCAACCAGCAATCCATGACAGTGTATACGGAATCCGTTTTCGGCCAGCCCGAATCGAGGCTGGGACAACAGCCCAGACGACGCTCAGTTGCGCCAGCGACTCGATGTGTGTTTAAATCGCTGGACCCAGCGACCCGAGCGCCTCCGAATTGTCGATCGCCGCCGACAGTTCGACGGTTGCTTCGCCGAGCGTCGCGAGACGCTCGCGGATCTCCTCGTCGACGAGTTCGCCATCTTCGAAGTCGTCTCCGCTCGCGTACGTCGCGCCCCCGACCGTGTGCGCGCCGAAGAACGCGAACACTGGACGGAGTTCCTGATCGACCGCGAGGAAGTGGTGGTCCGTCGCGCCGGTCGCGACGAGCCCGACCGCCGCGTTCTCGAAGGGAGCGACGTCGCCCTGCCACTGGCCTCGCGGAACCATGTCGAGGAGGTTCTTGAGCGCGCCCGAGTACGAGCCGCGGTACACCGGCGTGCCGACGACATAGGCGTCCGCCTCGACGACCAGTTCGAGCGCCTCGGCGGTGTCGCCCTCGTAGTTGTCGATGCCGCGACCGTCAGCGGTCGCGAGGTCGTAGTCGGCGAGGTGGAGCACCTCCGTCTCGACGTCGTGCCGGTCGGCCGCCGCGTCCAGCGCGACCTCGACCGCGGTCCGCGTCCGGGAGTCGGCGGAGACGCTGCCGACGATCCCGAGGAGCGTCCGGTCCGTCATCTATCGGGCCACCTTCGCGCCGCCGACTTCCTCGATCTCGTCGACCGCGTCGACCTCGTCGGGGTCGAGGGAGTCGGCCTCGTCGATCGCCGGGATGATCGTCTCACCGAAGCGTTCGAGCTCCGCCTCGAAGTCGAGGAAGCCCGCGAGGACGATGTCGACGCCGATCGCATCCAGCTTCCGGATCCGCTCGACGATCTGGTCGTCGGTCCCGATGAGTCCGGTCTTGAAGCCGTCGTTGTATTGCACGAGGTCCTCGAAGTCGGAGTCGGCCCACATCCCCTCGCCCTCGCCCGACGACTGGCCGGCCTCCTTCACCTGGTCTTTGAACGCGTCGACCGCCTCGTCGGTGGCGTTCTCGATGATCCCCTCCAGGACCTCCTTGGCCTCCGACTCGGTGTCGCGCTGGATGACGAACGCGTTCGCGGCGAACCGCGGCGGCTCCGTGCCGAACTCCTCGGCGTACTCCTCGACGTCGTCGATGACGGCGCGGATCTCTTGGAGGCTCCCGCCGTTGATGAAGAGCACATCCGAGTGTTTCGCGGCCATCTCCCGAGCCGCCTGCGAGTTCCCGCCTTGGAACACCTGTGGGTACGGATCCTGCACCGGTTTGGGCTCCAGCGGCGCGCCCTCGAACCCCTCGATGTCCTTCCCGATCGTGTAGAACCGGCCGTCGTAGGTCGCGCGCTCCTCAGTCCACAGCGCTTTCAGCACCTCGATGAACTCCGACGAGCGGGCGTACCGCTCGTCGTGTTCGAGCCACGGCTGGCCGAATCCGGTGAACTCCCCTTTAAACCAGCCGGAGACGATGTTGATCGAGAACCGTCCGTTGCTGATGCGGTCGGACGTGGCGATGAAGTTCGCCAGCGGGCCGGGCTCCCACAGCCCGGGGTGGACCGCGCCGATCACGTGTAGCTCGTCGGTCTGTGCGGCGAGCGCGTTGGCGATCGACAGCGCCTCTAGCTGTTTGTCCGCCCCGTAGCTGCCGAAGAAGCGCGCCTGTGCCAGCGCGTAGTCGAACCCGACCGACTCCGCCGTGCGGGCGAGGTCGAGGTTGTAGTCGTACGTCCAGTCCGTCTCCGTCTCCCAGTCGGAGACGACCAGCCCGCCGCTGACGTTCGGCACCCAGTACGCGAATTCGGTGTCCATACCCGCCCATCTGCCCGTATCGCCTTAATCAGGTCTTCCACGGCCAACTCTGTCGGGGTTCCCCGATAGCGGTGGTGTTTGTGCGGGAATCTCGTTAGCGGTGATTGTTGCTGGGGTCGCGGTGGTCGCACTCGCTGGCCGGCGACGGTGACTCGCGAGGAGATATATGCGCGGGACAGGATTCGAACCTCAGTCACTCCGCTTCGCTCCGTTCCCTGCTTCGAATCCTGCGCGCATACATGCCTCTCACGTTCGTTCGAGGCAGTATGCGCGGGACAGGATTCGAACCTGCGGAGGTCTACACCATAGCGTCCTAAGCGCTACGCCTTTGGCCTGGCTCGGCAACCCGCGCGCGACCTATGGTACCCGAGTGGCCCAAAAATAGTTGTCGTTACCGATCCGGTGACCGCACCTGCCAGCGATCCTCAGATGTCGGCATCGAACGGCAGCCGATCGATGATCGCCTCCTCGCTGACCCGGCCAAGGAACCACTCAGCGAACAGCACTGCGGCGATTCCGAGTCCGATCCCGAAGATGGTGTCTGAGAGGTAGTGGGTGCCGAGGTAGATCCGCGAGAAGGAGATCAGCCCGGCGAAGCCGGCAGCGACCGCGAAGGGGAGCTCGTCGGAGTGCCACGCGATTCCCGCGTACGCCGTCACGGCGGCCGAGTGCCCGGACGGGAACGAACTTGTGGTCCCGGCGTCACCCTCAGTCAGACAGACCGGGTTCGGCGGGAACGGGCGCTCGACGAGCGTCATCAGCCCCCAGACGACGATTCCGAGAAGCGAGAGCGCGACGACGCTCTTGACGAACTCCTCGCGCCAGCCGGCGAGGTAGAACAGACCGACGAACACGACGCCGGCCGTGACCGAGCCGAGGCCGGTCATCGATGTCATCATCTCGGTCAGGAACGGCGTTCGGATCGCGGCGACGAACTCGGCGGCGAGCCGGTCGACCCACCGGACGCCGCTCAGGGTCTCGCCGATCAGCGCGTACATGATTGTCCGCCCGTATCGGCCGAACGACTATAGGGGCTCGTGCTTACGCGCAGAACTCGCAGTCGCAGTAGCGCTCGCACACGGGGTTGTCGCAGTCGGCGCCGCGGGCCGAACAGCGCTCTCGGCCGTGCCGGATCAAGAGGACGTGAAGCGGGTAGATCAGCTCGTCGGGCACCAGCTTGTCGAGCGCGTCGTGCGCCGCCTGATTCGACGCCGACTCGGGGACCAGCCCGAACCGCTTCGAGACGCGCTCGACGTGGGTGTCGACCGCCATCGTCGGCTTCCCGAAGTGGAAGTTCAACACGACGCTCGCGGTTTTCGGGCCCACGCCTTTGATCTCCATCAGCCACTCTTTCGCGTCGTCGGTCGCCATCGCGTCGAGGAACGCCAGCGAGTACGCCCCGCCCGTCTCCTCGCGGATCGCGGCCAACGCGCGTTGGATCCGGGCAGCCTTCTGGTCGGCGAGCCCCGCCACGCGGATCGTCTCCTTCAGCTCCTCGTGGTCGGCCGCTTCGATCGCCGCGAAATCGTCGTACCGATCGAACAGCGCCGTCGTGGCTCGACTCGTGTTCGCGTCGGCGACGTTCTGCGACAGGATCGTCGTCACGAGCTGTCGGACTCCCTCGCCGGGCTCGGCGGTCGGGTCGGCCCCGTGCTCGGCGACGCGGTCCACCGGCTCGTACAGCGACACTAAGTCGTCGTGGAGGTCGCGAACCCGCGATTCGGTCCACGCGTGCGTCGACATTATCGGTCCTACGGGCGGCGCAGACTTGAGGGCGACGACCGGGGGTGCCGCGGCCGATCCTACCCACTCTTCCGCGCGACCTTTTTAAACCGGTGTGCCCAACTGCGGGACATGTACCGAGCGAGTGATCGCGTCGACAACGCCGCGTGGATCGACCGGCTCGACGACGCGTGCGCGACGCTCGACCTCGACGAGGAGACGCTGTCGACGGCGACGGATCTCTTCTTGTCACGTGCTCCCGACGACGAACGCGGGAAGCGCGTCGCCGCGGCCGGAAGCCTCTACGCCGCCGCGCTGATCCGCGGCCAAGAGCGGTCGCAGTCCGCCGTCGCCGACGCGATGGACGTCTCTAGGCTCTCCGTCCAGAAGCGTTGGAAACCGATCTTGGAAGACGCCGGCTTCTCGCCGCCGACGTGGTGAGTTTGAGTCGCTTCGGGCGACGGCCGTCCTCACGGGTCGTCGCTGCCCTACTCACTTCGGCGTCGCCACGACGCCGAGGTGGTCCTCGTGGAACCGGTCGAGCCGTTGCGTCTCCAGAATCTCGTAGGTCTCCCGAAGCCGGTCGAGCGCGCCCTCGAACACCGTCTCCGGCTCCACCGTCACGTCCTCGCTGCGCGCCTTGATCGCGAGCAGCAGCCGCCCGTCGTCCGCGAGGAACCGCGCGTTGCGTACGGCGACCTCCGCTTGCCCGCGCGTCGCCACGTCCTGCACGATCGCGTCCACGTCGCTCTCGACGACGTGCGCGTAGCGTTTCGGCGTCCGTGCGTCCTTTAAAAGCGGGAACAGCCTATCGCGGGGCTCAGCCGCCTCAACGAGGTCCCGCGCCGGCCGCGGCGCGAACTCCACCGCGTACGTCGGCCCCGCGAAGTCCGCGACGTGGCTGACGGTCGTTCCGCTGGCCGCGCCGAGGTACAACACCGTCTCGCCGCCGGACAACCCCGTCTCGAACCCGAGTTCGAACATTCCGCCGAGCTTCGAGCGGCCGGGATCCCACGCGCGCCAGCCGTCCGCGGTCGGCTCGCCGTACACCGGCGGACCGCGAGTCGCCAGCCGCGTCTCTCCGCCGATCTCGCGGCGCTCGACGCCCGCAGGGAGATTGGGCTCGCTCATGCGTCACCCTCCGCGGCGGCGTCGCTCTCGTCCTTCGCACGCGCCCGGATCGTCGCCATCCGCTCGCGGAGCTCCTCGTGGAGCGTCTCGCGACGTTCCCCGGAGTAGTGGTCCACCCGGGCCGCGAGCGTCAGCTTGCCCGCGAGTGCCCGCGAAGCCGATCCCCGGTCCTCGGGTCGCGTGTTCCGAACGTACTCGTGGGTGTAGATGATTCCGTGTTTCGGCGAGGGAGCGCGTCCTGAAAGGTGCGCAAACAGCGCGTCCTCCGCCCCGAGCACCTGCAGGGTTCCAGAGGGCTTCTTCGCGAGCGGCTCAAGCCCGCCCGCGAGCGCGATCAGCCGCGCCGCGAGCTCGGCCCCGGCCATCTCGGCGAGGTTCGGCGCCACCGCCGGCGCGATCCGGTCGATCGTCTCGGCGAGCGCGTCGCGCTCAGCGGCGAGGTCGACGACCCGCGCCGCGAGCGAGACGGCGCGCCGCTCTAGCTCGCCGGTCGGCTCGCGGTCCGCCACCGCACGGGCGCCCTCGATCCCCGGCTCGGCGTCGTCAAAGAGGCTCCCGGCCCACTCGGCGGCGCGCTCGGCCAGTTCGTTGGCGGTACGCTCGCAGTCGTCCATCGCCCGCACCGCGTGAACGAGCTGCTGGTCGTCGGCGCGCTCGCGCTCGCGGACCGCCTCGCGAGTCGCCGCCACGGACGTCTCGTGGAGGCGGTCATAGTAGTCGTCACGCGAGTCGGCGAATCCGGACTCGACCGCGAGACCGGGCCAGTCGCGCGGCTCGTCGGCCTCGCCGTCGACGATCCGAGCGCGGAGCGCCGACTCGTCGCCGGCGAACCAGCCAGCGTTGTCGTCGGTGTCGGTCATTACCCGTGGGTATTGCTTCCGGTCGTATAGGCGTTCCCGAAACGGTGGCGGAAAGACGGACTCACAAAAAACGGAACCGCGTCGCGATTATTCGTCGGCCAGTTCGATCGTCGCGCCCGCGTCCTCGGACTCACCCACGTCGTCCGATCCGGATCGGAACTCTGCGAAGACGCCGTCGGGGTTGCTTCGCACGTCGGCGAGCGTCGCGCCCGCGAGCCCACCGAGCGCACCGCCGGTGCTCGCCGCGTTTCGACTGAACAGTCCGCCGACGGCAGCGCCAATCGCGGCGCCGATCGCGGCGTACTTCGCTCGAGACATCGCGCTCTTGATGCGTGATCTCATACCCATCACTTCGCTGCGAGCTCTCAAAAATCTGTCGTCGGTGTGGGGACGGAAGCTAACGAAGGAGTCACTGCAACCGCTTCGTGGTCTCGACGAGGGGATGGCGCGCGTAGTCGACGATTTCGATGTCGGTGATGTCGTCGAGTCCCTCCTTCTTGGCGGTTTTGGCCATCCCAAGTTCGACCGGGGGATCGGTGATGATCACGTACGCGTCCATCTCTTCGATCCCCGCCTCGTGGGCCGCCATCACGCGGTGATGGCCGTCGGCGAGGTGGAGTGTGCCGCCGTTGTCGATGACGACGAGCGGCTCCGCCAACCCGCGCTTTAGCTCGTACTTCCGGCCCTCTAGCTCGTCGGCGTAGACGCGGGCCTGCGTGGGTGTGAGGTCGGTGAGCCGAACCTCGCGGCGCTCCTCCCGAAGCTTGACGCCGTGGATCTGTTCGAGCGTGCGCATCAGCTTCCCCACCTTGCTCGGCGTGGCGCGCTCGATCTGCGAGCGGACCACGTCCGTGTTCGAAATGATTCCCACGAGGTTGTCGGCGTCGTCGACGACCGGGAGCCGCTGGATCCCGGATCGGAGGATAACGCGCGCGGCGTCAGTCACCTTCATGTCCGGGTGCGCCACGATGAGATCATTGGACATCACGGTGAAGACGGGGGCCTCGTCGTCGGCAAGCAGGAGATCGGCCGCCGAGACGAATCCCTCGACCGTCCGGCCCTGCGTGACAGGGAATCCGTTGTGGCCGTTGCTTTCGGCCATCCGCTGCGCAACTGCCTTCACCGTCTCGTCGGGACTCACGGTCTCGACATCGCGGGTCATGTACTCGCCGACGGTCGGTTTCCCGCTCATCGTGCGACGTTGGCTCCGGCGGATTAAAAAAGGGGTGGGGGCGGGCGGCCTTACTGCGGGCTCGGGCTGGAGGGACCGGAGACGCCTCCCTCCTTCAGCGCCGAGCCGGTGATCGACTTGAGCCGGGAGACGAGCGAGTCCTTCTCGGCTTCGCCCTCCAGGGCGATGTCGAGGACCTCGCTGATGTGCGAGACCGGAATGACCTCGATCATGTCTTTGTACTCGTCTTCGATCATCACGTCCTGCTCGTTCGCCTGCGGGATGATGACTCGGGTGCAGCCGGCCTTCGCGGCCGCCTCGATCTTGTGGGTGACGCCGCCGACGGGGAGCACGTCGCCCCGCACCGACAGCGATCCCGTCATCGCGAGGCTCTGGTCGACGCCCACGTTCTCCAGCGCAGAGATGACGGCGGTCGCGACCGTGATGGACGCGGAGTCGCCGTCGACGCCCTGCTGACCCGCCTGCACGAACTGGATGTGAATGTCCATCTCCGAGATGTTCTCGTCGGAGAACTTCTTGATGATGGCGGAGACGTTCGACACCGACTCTTGGGCCATCTCCTTCAGCTGACCCGTGGCGATGACCTCGCCGGGCCCCTGCGAGGGCGCGACCTCGGCCATCACCGGGAGCATGATCCCGGAGTCCTCGCCCATCACGGCGAGGCCGTTGACACGGCCGACGACGTAGCCGTCGGAGACCTGCAGCTCGTAGTCCTTCCGGCGCTCGATGAAGTCGTCCGCGAGCTGCTGTTCGATGGAGCGCGAGCGTCCCTTCGCCTGCAGCACGTGCTCGCGGGTGGTCAGCTCTGCGTCCTCGCCGCGGGCAATGTCGCCGGCGACGCGGACGAGTCCGCCGAGGTTCCGGAACAGGAGGGTGAGGTGGCCCTTCCGGCCGGAGCGACGCTTGGCTTCGAGGATGACCTCCTCGATAGCGTCGGCCGAGAACTCCGGCAGGCGACCGTCCTTCGCGACCTCCTGAGCGATGAAGCGAACGTACTTCCGACGCATCTCTGGGGTGTCCTCGATGGTGTCCTCCATGTACACCTCGTAACCGTACCCCTTGATACGGCTCCGCAGCGCCGGGTGCATGTTCTCCATCGCGTCGAGGTTCCCGGCCGCGATCATGACGAAGTCGGTCGGGACGGGCTCGGTCTGGACCATCGCACCCGAGGAGCGCTCGGACTGGCCCGTGATCGAGAATTCGCCCTCCTGGATCGCCGTCATGAGGTGCTGCTGGCTCCGGATGTCGAGCGTGTTGATCTCGTCGATGAACAGCACGCCCTTGTTCGCCTTGTGGATGGCGCCCGCCTCGACGCGGTCGTGGCTGGGCGTCTCCATCCCACCGGACTGGAACGGGTCGTGCCGGACGTCGCCGAGCAGCGCGCCGGCGTGCGCGCCGGTCGCGTCGCGGAACGGCGCAGTCTTCGTGTCGCCGTTGTTCACCAGCAGGTTCGGGATCATCGCGTCCGACCCGCGGTTCAGGTAGCGGAAGACGAGGTAGACGACCCCGGCGGCGATGATGCCGACGAGGATCTGGCCGACGATGATGAGCGCGTAGCCCAACACGACGGCGATGATGATCCACATCAACAGCGACCGCATCTGGTTGCGCTTGCGCGCCTCTTCGCGGTGCGCGTCGACGATCTGGTCGCCCTTGCCGGCGGGCACCGTCCGGACCTTCGGTTTGTTACCGTCGTCCGGGTTGTGGTAGACCAGCACGTCCTGGAGCTCCTCTTTCGGGAGCAGCTCGGACATCGCCTTCGCGAGCATCGACTTCCCGGTCCCGGGCGAACCGATCATCATCACGTGGCGGCGCTGTTTGGCCGCCTTGATGATCACGTCGCGGGCGTGCTCCTGTCCGATGACTTGGTCGACGAGTCGGTCGGGGATCTCAAGCTCGGCAGTCGTATCGATCTTGAGTCCGCCAAGCAGGTCGTCCTCGTCGGGATCTTCGTCAATATCGGCGCCTTCGACCTCGACTGAGCTGCCGAGCTCGTCGATGTCGCCCCCCTCGTTTGCTTCGGTGACACCCTCGGAGGTGGCGCCGGTCGCTTCCTCGCGGCCCGCCCCGGCGTCGTCCGGCCCGGGTCCGTCGTCGACGACGATGCCGTCGTCCCAGACTTCGTCAGAATTGTCGGGGTCGGTGGGATCGTCGGCGACCGCCTCCTCATCGGAGGCCGGGTCGCCGGTATCGTCGGGCTCGTCGACGCCGTCGTCCGCCGGCGCGCGGGCGCCGTCGTCGCGGGCGTCCTCGCCGTTCCCCGTCGGATCCGGGGTCCCGACGCCGGACTCGTCCGGCTCCTCGGGGTCCTCGGTCGGCGGGTCGTTCGCGTCCTTTTCGTTGCTCATAGAAATCGATTTTCGCTAGGAAAAACGACGGGTCGGCTACTGATATACTTTCTCCCCGCGGACGAATCGTGTAGAATTCAAAAAACCAGCTTGACACGGTTCATAGGCTCTGATATCCCTAATTGACGATTCCCACGAGGTTTATAAACGAGGCTCCCGCTACGTGGATCCATGCGCGGGTTCTATATCGGGCGGTATCAGCCGTTTCATAACGGTCACCGACATATGGTCGAGGAGATTGCGGCCGAGGTTGACGAGCTCGTGTTGGGGATCGGTTCGGCCGGCGACTCCCACACCACCCGGAACCCGTTCACGGCCGGAGAGCGCGTCATGATGGTAACGAAGGCCGTCGAGAAACTCGATGTCACCACCTACGTCGTCCCCATCGAGGATCTCGACCGCAACTCCGTGTGGGTGAGCCACGTCCAGAGCATGACTCCGCGGTTCGATATCGCGTACTCGAACAACCCGCTCGTCGTCCGGCTGTTCGAGGAAGCCGGCGTCGAGGCTCGCGGCTCCCCGATGTTCCGTCGCGACGTGTTGGAGGGAGCGGAGCTGCGCGAGCGCATGATCCACGGCCGCGACTGGCAGGCGCTGGTTCCCGAGACCGTCGTCGACGTGATCGAGGAGATCGACGGCGTCGAGCGCATCCGCCGGATCGCGGAGACCGACGCGAACGGTACCGCGCCCTCCGACGCGTAGCTGGCGATCTCGCGTTTCTATCCTCGCTGCCACCTCGCTGCCATCCTCGCTGCCACCTCGCTGCCATCCTCGCTGCCACCTCGCTGCCACCTCGCTGCCATCCTCGCTTCCGTCCTCGCTATCAACTGCTACCCGCCCAACCAGCCTTTTAAGAGCTAGCCGGACCGCTGATCGCTCATGATCACGCTCGCCTCCGACTTCGGCTCGCCGTACCCCGCCGCGATGAAGGGAGTAATTCGCCGCCACACCGACGCCGAACTGATCGATGTCGCCCACGATCTGCCCCGCGGTGACCCCCGAGCGGCCGCCTTCTGGCTCCGCTTCGTGCTCCCGGAGTTCCCGCCGGCCGTCCACTGTGCGGTGATCGATCCCGGCGTCGGCACCGACCGAGACGCACTCGTCGTCCGCGCCGGCTCGCACGTGCTCGTCGCCCCCGACAACGGACTCGCGATGCCACCGGCCCGAGCGCTCGCGAGGGAGAAAGAGCAGGATGAGAATATCGAAGCGTTCGTCGTCGACGTAGGAGAGCCCGCGAGCGAGACGTTCCACGGCCGCGACGTGTTCGCGCCGACCGCGGCCCGGATCCGGACGGCGCTCGACGACAACCCCGCGAAAGCCACGCCCGAGGCGGTCTCGGAGACGCTCGCCGCCATGGACGACCTCTCACCGGCGACGGATCCGGTCGACCTCGTCCTTCCAGACCCGAGTGTCGAACGCGACGACGCGGGCGACCCGGTCGCTGTCGATGGTGAGGTGCTCGCGATCGACCGGTTCGGCAACGTCGTCACGAACGTCCCGGGCGAGCTGATCCGCGGCCGCGACTGGGTCCGGATCAACGGGGAGCTCACCCCGGTCGCCGAGACGTTCGGCGCGGTCGATTCGGGCGATCGGCTCGTCACCGTCGGGAGTCACGGCTACGTCGAGTGCGACGTGAACGACGGGCGCGGCGACGGCGCGTTCGACCTCCGACCCGGGGAGTCGGTACGGCTCGTCGCCGACAACGTGAGTTTGTAGCACGAGAGCTTCGTCGAACTCCGACACCTCAGACAGGCTTTCAACTGATACAACCGTTCGTTGACGACTGCCTCTTGATCGATTACGAGAGTGGATGTTGCAGTTTGTCAGCGGCGATTCGGTATATAAATAATCGCGAGCGCAGCGTCGGCCACTTATAAACGGACTGTGGCGGCGTCGCCGGCGCTACGCGCCGGTAACTGGGGCTTTGGGGGTAGTCACCGCGTCATCGACGGCGTATAAATAGCCGCCAACAACACCACACATCCACTTATAAATGGCTGATCAACCAATCTGCGTCACGTACTCCCGCCGTCGGGGACGGCTGTCCCCATACAGACGAAGTGGCCAAACCCCGGAAATGAAATTTAAGTAACTGTTCACATAAAAGTTTAGCATCGTCAGCGGGTATTGTATGTAATGGGCCCTTCAGAAGATCAGAGCGACAACCAGACCGGTCCCGTGGTTGAGATCGAACTCACTGTTCAGAACCCAGCGTATCCGTTCGTCGGCGTGTCCGAGGAAGAACAGTGTCGGGTCGAACTCGCAAAGATCATCCCTCGTCCGGAAGGGAAATACGCGGAATTCTTCAACGTGCTAGGCGCGCCTCCCGCTCGAATCACGAGTCACGTAGACACGTATGACACCGTCGAAACCTCACTCCTCAGCGAATACGATGACGGCGGTCTGTTCGAATTCATCGTGTCTGGAAACTGTCCGGCGTATCGGCTCGCTGAACTCGGAGCCCTCCCGAAAACCGTCGAAGGCGTCGACGGTCGTGGGCGTATCGTCGCCGAGATCCCGCCGCGGAATGATCCGCCAGCAGTTACCGGACAGTTCCTTGAGGAGTATTCCGATTTCGAACTGATAGCGAAACGGACGAAAGACACGCACACATCCATGTTGACTCCCTCTACGCTCCAGCAGTCGATCCTCAACGATCTGACTAATAGACAGCAAGAAGTTCTGCAGACCGCGTTTGGGATGGGATATTACGAATGGCCACGCGACTGTACGGGACAAGACGTTGCCGACGAACTCGGGATCACATCGGCTACCTTCTCAGAACACGTCTTTGCAGCCGAGCGCAAGATCCTCGCATTCCTGTTTGGAAACGCCGCCAAGACGCACCTGACCAGAGAGACGTGACGGCGATCACGGGACCAGTCACGAGTCACTCTCCGTCGTTTGTTCGGAGCGAAACGGCTACCCAGCCATCTGCGTCAACAGTGACGTGACACCCCTCGAATCGAAACGTTATACAGCCTTGTTTGAATTTGTCTGGCGATTCAAAGAGCAGATCAAGCGAATCAGGATCGATCGCTTCGTAGAGTGGCCCCAACTCCTTCGGATCCGTTCCGAGAGCTTCCGCAACCGTCTCAACTACACAGATGGAGGGAGGAGTATCAGATTCATCGGCGAACTTCGACGTGTACGATTTTGATGCAATATTGGAGCGCAGATCTTCAGCTTCTTGTCGGCGGTTGTCTCGTTGGGTCATGAGATCTCGTAATTTGACTGCTGCCCGGTAGAACAGAGCGGATAAGTGGCCTTATTCTCCGTCCCTATCTCTGAAGGGTCGTCAGCGCTCGACGCCCGACGGCCAGTCAGAGCTCGACGCCTGACGGGATCAGGCTCTCGTTGCGCAGGAGGTTCCCCTCGTGGTCGTACACGAGGAAGGTGTGTTTGTCGTAGGTGACGAGCCGCTCGCCGTCGACGTCGATCTCGACCCGGTAGCGGGCGTCCTCGTCGCCCGCCGAATCGCGCGCGGCGTGGATGAAGGGAAGCACGTCCGTGGCCGTCTCGTTGAGTTCGAGGATGAAGTCCCCGGTGTAGCGGTTCGTCACGCCGACCACGCCCTCCGAGTCGTCCGCGGTTGAGAGCGGCTCGCGGAGCCGGAACGCCACGTCGACGTCGTCGGCGGCGAGGAGGGTACCGTCGGTCCCCGAGAGCCGGTCGCGGAGGAGCCCGTCCGGTCCGTGGAAGTCGATACGGACCAGTGGGGTCACCGGCCGGTGGGTGTCGTCGTCGACGCCTTCGACGGTCAGTTCGAAGTAGTCACGCCGCATTTCGTACTCGGTACTTTGCGGTCGTCCCGTATGAACGTAACGGGCGGATCCCTGCTGTGGGCGACTCGTCGCTGATAATCGCTCGGTGGCATTTAAACCACCACGCTGCATACGGCCCCGTAACGACGATGGCGAGTGACGCACGCGAGGACGACGCCGGGGATCGGATCGAGGCCCTCCGGCGGCGGCTCTCGCGGACGTGGGAGGTGCTACGGGGGTCCGACATCGACGTTCGGGCCTTCAGACCGGGCGATGACGGCCCGCTCGCCGACTTCGCGATCCCCGACGGCGAAAGCGAGGTCGACCGGTACTGGGTGAACGCCCCGTACGCGTACGTCGTGATCACCTACCACGACGCGGAAAGCGAACACCGGTACTACGCGGTTGAGCCGGAGCTGGACCGGTTCGAGCGCGACCTCCTCGACCGCGTGGTCGACGACATCCGGGACCCGCTGCTGTATCGCGAGGGTACCGGACGGACCGACGAGGAAACGCTCAGAACCGAGCTTGAGGGGCTGTTAGAGGGGTACGGCGTCGACATCGGGATGGATACGTTTCACGCGCTCGCGTACTACCTCTACCGCGACTTCCGCGGCTACGGGAAGGTCGACCCCTTCCTCAACGACCGCCACATCGAGGACATCTCGTGTGACGGTTACGACCTCCCGATCTTCGTGTACCACGACGACTACACCGACATCGAGACCAACGTCTCGTTCGGGAAGTCGGCGCTCGACAACTACGTGATCCGCCTCGCTCAACAATCTGGGCGCCACATCTCCGTCGGGGACCCCATGGTGGAGACGACGCTGCCGGACGGGTCGCGCGCGGAACTCGCGCTCGGCGAAGAGGTGACCCCGCGTGGCTCCGCGTTCACGATCCGCCAGTACGCCGAGGACCCGCTCACGCCGATCGATCTGGTGGAGTACGGCACGTTCTCGATCGAGCAGATGGCGTACTTCTGGCTCTGTATCGAGCACAACAAGAGCCTCATCTTCGCGGGCGGCACCGCCTCCGGGAAGACCACCTCGATGAACGCGGTGTCGATGTTCGTCCCGCCGCGCGCGAAGATCCTCACCATCGAGGACACCCGCGAGCTCTCTCTGTACCACGACAACTGGCTCTCCTCGATCACCCGCGAGCGTCGCTACGAGGGCGCCGACATCGACATGTACGATCTGCTCCGGTCCGCGCTGCGCCACCGCCCCGAGTACATCGTGGTCGGGGAGGTCCGTGGGGCGGAAGCCATCACCCTGTTTCAGGCGATGAACACGGGCCACACCACCTTCTCAACGATGCACGCCGACTCGATCGAGACGGTCATCAACCGGTTGGAGAACGAGCCGATCAACGTCCCGCGCGCGATGGTCCAGTCGCTCGACATGCTGTCGATCCAGACGCTGACCCGGTCGGGCGACCAGCGCGTCCGGCGCGCGAAGACGATCGGCGAGATAGGCGGAATCGACCAGCGCACCGGGGAGCTCGACTACTCCTCGGCGTTCGAGTGGGACGCGGAGACCGACGAGTTCAGCCGGAACGACTCGTCGCTCATGGAGGAGATCGCCGACGAGCGCGGCTGGTCCCGGTCGGAGCTACTTCGCGAGGTCCGGCGCCGCGAGCGCTTCCTCGAACTGCTCCGCGGGCTCGGCGTCACCGACTACCGGGCGTTCACCGCCCTCGTCAACGAGTACTACGCCGATCCTGAACGCGTGATGGACCGGCTCGAAGAACGGAGCGACGGCGCGGCCAAACCCTCGGGACCGGTCGGTGACGCCGCCGACTGATGATCGCGTACCTCCCCCTGCTCGCCGCGTTCGGGTGCTGTCTGGCGCTGCTGCTGCCCGCGGTCGACGACGGTGCCGACCTGGTCGTGACCCGCGTCGCGCTGTCGCTCTTCGGCGACTACGTCGGCGAGGACGGGCCGCGGCGCCAGCGCCAGCGCGACCTGATGCGCGCCGCTCACGTCGCGGGCACCCACCGGACGTACGCCGCCAAGACGCTCCTGTACGCGGGCGTCCTCGGCGTCGCCGGCAGCGTCATCGGCGTGTACGCCGCGGCCGGGCTCCTCTCGGTGCTCGACGTGAGCGAGGCGGCCCTCCGTGGGACGCTCCCCGCGTCGCTCGGGTTCGTCGCCGGCGTGACCCGGCTCACGGAGCTCGGGCTCCCCAAACTCTTCCTCCTGTTGACGCTGGCGTCGGCGACCCTCGGCGCCGCGCTCGCGGTCGGGATGTACTACGGGCGGTGGGAGCTGCTCGACCAACGCGCTCACGCTCGGGGAGCGGAGATCGACGCCACCCTGCCCCGGACGGTCGCGTTCATGTACGCGCTCTCGCGGTCGGGGATGCCGTTCCCACGCGTCATGGACACGCTCGCGGAGAACGAGGCGGTGTACGGCGAGGCGGCGACGGAGCTGTCGGTCGCCGTCCGCGACATGAACGCCTTCGGTACCGACGCGCTGACCGCGCTCCAGCGCACCTCCCGGCGCACCCCGAGCGACGATCTGGCCGACTTCGCGGAGAACCTCGCGTCCGTGCTCGGCACCGGCCAACCCATCTCGACGTTCCTCAGCGACCAGTACGAGCTGTATCAGGAGGAGGCCGAGTCGAAACAGCAACAGTACCTCGAACTCCTGTCGACGTTCGCGGAGGCGTACGTCACCGCGCTGGTAGCGGGACCGCTGTTTTTCATCACCATTCTCGTCGTGATCGGGCTCGTGTTGGAGGACACGCTCCCCCTGTTGCGCGTCGTGGTCTACCTCGGGGTACCGCTGGCGACGTTCGGGTTCGTGGTCTACGTCGACAGCGTCACGCAGGGAATCGGCGGCACCGAGACTGTTGACCTCTCAGAGGCGATCGAAGACGAATCAGGGATGAGCGACACCGCAAGCGCGCAGGCGGACGGGAATCCCCAGCCCGACGGCGGCGTGGCGGGCGGGTCGCCGTCGGCGGACCGCTGGGCGGCGAGCCGCGAGCGCCTCCGAGCGTACGATCGGATCCGAACGCTGCGGCGGTGGGCTGCGTCGCCGGTCGAGAGCGTGCTCGGCGCGCCGCGAACGGTGTTTCTCCTGTCCGTTCCGCTCGCGGTCGTCGTCCTGCTCGTGACCGCCTTCCCGATCACCCTCGGACCGCCGACCGAGATGGTCGCACAGGTCGAGACCCCGATCGTCGCCGCGACCGTGGTCGTGCTCGCGAGCTACGCCGTCGTCTACGAGGCCCACAAGCGCCGAGTCCGCCGGATCGAGTCGGCGGTTCCAGACTTTCTCGACCGCCTCGCCAGCGTCAACGAGGCGGGCACGTCCGTGGTCGGGAGCGTCCGGCGCGTCGCGGACTCGAACCTGGAGGCCCTGACCGACGACCTGCAGCGCACCCGGCGCGACATCGACTGGGGCGCCGACGTGGGCACCGCTCTCCGGCGGCTAGAGCGACGAGTCCGATCGCCGATGACCTCGCGGGCGGTCGCGCTCATCACGAACGCGATGCGTGCCAGCGGCGATGTCGGCCCCGTGCTCCGAATCGCGGCCGACGAGTCGCGCGCGACGTGGTCGCTCCGTCGGGAGCGCCGACAGGTAATGCTCACGTACCTCATCGTGATCTACATCTCCTTCCTCGTGTTCCTCGGAATCATCGCCTCGCTGTCGGTGTCGTTCATCCCCGCGATCGAGGAGGCGGCGATCCCCGGTGCCGGCGCCGGCACTAGTGCGAGCGACCTTCCGGGCGCGCCGAGCGGTCCCGGAGGGATCACGGACGGGCTTGGGGACATCAACACGACCGCCTACGAGCAGCTGTTCTTCCACGCCGCCGCGATACAGGCGGTCTGTTCCGGACTCGTCGCCGGACAGCTCGGCGAGGGCTCGGTCAGAGACGGCGTGAAACACGTCGTCGCCCTGCTGTTGTTGACGCTCGCCACGTTCCTCGTCATCGACTTGGTGTGAGTCGCCTCCGGGCGATTGAGGCTTCAATCGCCATCACTCTCACCCGACGCGGGCCACCGAACCTAAATCGGTCTGGAACGACTGCCCGGTATGGATCCCCAGTCCGCCGGCGACCCCCAGTCGACGTACGACCGGATCGCCGCGCACTTCTCGAAGACGAGGGAGTACGCGTGGCCGGAGGTCGAGTCGTTCCTCGACGGGCGCACCGCGACGCGCGGGCTCGACATCGGCTGCGGCAACGGGCGGCACACGGAACTGCTCGCCGAGCGCGCGGACGCGGTCGTCGGCGTCGACCTCAGCCGCGAGCTCCTCCGTGAGGCGGTCGCTCGTGCCCGCGAACGGGGGTACGACGGGACCGCGTCGTTCGTCCACGGCGACGCCGCGACCCTCCCGATCGCGACCGATGCGGTCGGGGTCGCCGTGTACGTCGCGACCCTCCACCACCTCCCGTCGCGCGAGGCTCGGGTCCGGAGCCTCGACGAACTCGCGCGAGTCCTCGCGCCCGGCGGGACTGCGCTGGTGAGCGCATGGAGTACGGCTCACGACCGGTTCGACCGAGAAGAGGGGTTCGACACGACGGTCGACTGGACCCTCCCCGGCGGCGAAACGGTCCCGCGGTACTATCACATCTACTCGCCCGCTGAGTTCGAGATCGACCTCGGCGAAAGCGCCCTCAGCGTCGTCGATGTCGATATTTCCAGCGGGAACTGCTATGCAACCGTCACCGCCTCGGACGCCTAATTATCACTACCGATATCGACGTAGGTGGATTAAAGAGATCGTGACGACCGCGTCGATGTAATGAGTTCTTCACGTTTGGATCGTCTTCTGCGTCGGATAAGTCCCGACGTGGTCACTCGCAGCTATCTCGCGAAGTTCGCGCTCGTCGTGCTAGTGGTCATCGCCGCCATCGGCGCGGTGGGCGCGGTCACCTACGCGGAGACGACCGATCAGCTCGAAGCCACCGCACAGGAGGATTACACCGCCGTCGCGGAGTTGAGCGCCACCGAGATCGACGGGTGGACGAGCGCCCGGCGCTCGAAGGCGAGCGACATCGCGGACAACGAGGCGTTCTCCCGCGACGCAGACGTGACGAGCCGGTACCTACGTTCCCACTACTCCCGGACGGCCGAGGAGGTGGTCGCCCTTCACCACGTCGACCGCAAGGAAGGCATCGTACTCGCGTCGAGCCAAGACGGTTCCGACGCCGGCGCCGCCGTCACGGGTCAGGAGTGGTTCGACGATAACCTGCTGTACGGCGACCAAGTCTCCACCACGTCGACGTACGAGGTCGACGGCCAGCAGCGGATCGCCTACGTCGCCATGACGCCGATGCGCGATTACCTCGTCATGGAAGTCGCTCTCGCGCCGGTCGTCGCGGACCTCCGGCAGCCGACCGCGAGCGCGTTCACGACGATCGTGCAGGCGGACGGGACGATCGCCGCCGGCGACCGCGAGGGCGTCGCCGGTGAGCGGTACAACGGCGGTATCCGGTCTGCCCTGTTCGCCGAGGAGAATTCGGTCGGCTCGGTCGCGTCGGCGACGTTCGGCTTCGTCGACGGGGTCAACTACTTCGTCGCGTACGCGCCGGTGCCGTCCGAAGACTGGTCGGTCGCCGTCCACGTCCCACTCTCTGAGGCGTACGCGCTCTCCGGGATGATCGGCCGGAACCTCCTTTTGATCGTCGGGGTCGCAGTGGTCGGGCTCGGGCTGCTCGGCGCAACACTCGGCCGAGGGACCGTCGTCGAGCTGAATCGCCTCGGGAACCGAGCGCGCGAGCTAGAGGCCGGCGATCTCGACGTGGACCTGGAAACGAGTCGGCGAGACGAGTTCGGCGACCTCTACGGCTCGTTCTCGACGATGCGTGACTCGCTGCGCGAGGAGATCGAGTCGGCTGAGGCCCAGCGGGAGCGCGCGGAGGCGGCGAAAGCGGAGAGCGAGGCGTTCGCGCGGACGCTGGAGGAGCGCGCCGCGGCCTTCGGAGCGACGATGGAGGAGTGCGCCGACGGCGACCTCACCGCCCGGCTCGACGCTCAGCCCGACGATCCCGAGGCGCTCCGCGAGATCGCGGACGGGTTCAACGACGCCATGGACGAACTGGAGGCGACGATCGCCGAGGTGGACGCGTTCGCGGGCGAGGTGACCGAGAAAAGCGAGGCGGTGACGGACGGTACCGACGAAGTCGCCGAGGCGGGCCGTGAGACGAGCGACGCGGTCGACGAGATCTCGGCGGGCGCCGAGCGCCAGAGCCGTCAGCTCGCCGATGTCGCCGGCGAGATGGAGGACATGTCCGCGACCGTCGAAGAGGTGGCCGCCTCCGCGGACGAGGTGGCGACCACCTCACAGCAGGCGAGCGACCTCACCGAACGGGGTCGCGAGGCGACCGGCGACGCGGTCGACGAACTGCACGCGATCGAGGAGCGATCGGAGTCGGCCGCAAAGACCGTCGAGCGACTTGAAGCCGAGATGGAGGAAGTCGACGAGATCGTCGAGACGATTTCGGAGATCGCCGATCAGACGAATCTGCTCGCGTTGAACGCCTCCATCGAGGCCGCACGCGCCGGCGAGGCCGGTTCCGGCTTCGCCGTCGTCGCCGAGGAGGTGAAGTCGCTCGCGGAGGAGACGCAGGCGTCGGCCGCGGAGGTCGAAACGCTGATCGACGGGCTGCGCGAGCGCACCGACGACAGCGTCGCCGAGATGGCCGCGATCCGCGAGGGGGTCGACGACGGGGTCGACACCGTCGAGGAGGCCGAGAACGCGCTTGAGGCGGTCGCCGAGCGCGTGACCGACGCCGACGACGGGGTCCAAGAGATCTCCGGCGCGATGGACGCGCAGGCGTCGTCAGTCAGCGAGGTCACCGGCGCCGTCGACGATCTGGCCGGCGTGAGCCAGCAGACGACCGCGGAGGCGACGACCGTCGCGTCGACCGCAGAGGAGCAGGCCGTGACGCTGCGGGAGGTCTCCGAGCAGGCGCACGACTTGACGGAGCGAGCACGCGATCTTCGCGGTATGACCGACGCGTTCGAGGTCGCCGACGCGGAGGCGGAACGCGGGAGCGGTGCAGACAGCGTGACGGTCGGTGACCGCTCGGAGAGCGACACCAGAGGGGCCCAGCCCGAGCCTGAACCGGCGTCGGGGCCAGCACCGGACGATTCCGCGTTCACGTTCGAGGCAGCGGAGACGGACGGGACCTCGTCAGTGAGCGCCGACGGCGGCGTCGCTCGCGAGGCGGACGTGGACGACGGGAACGCAGAAGAGTAGTCGCGCCGTCTACCGTGGCGATCGGGTCACGCGCCGTCTCAGTCGGCGATCGTCTCGTGACCGGTCTGTGCGTCCTCGGCCAGCGGCGTCACGATCTTGTAGGCCGCGTACAGCCCGAGTACCGCGATGCCGGCCAGCACGACCCCCGTGCGGAGCTGCGCCGAGAACAGCGGGGTCGCGATCACGTCGCCCGCCTCGTTCGTAAGCGGAACCGGACCGTACGGCGCGCCGACGAGGACCTCGAGGATCCCCATCCCGACGATTCCGAGCAGCATCAGTCCCGCGCTCAACGCCATCGCCGCCTTGTCGATAATGTCAGTCATTGGATGTCACCTCTTAACCGAGCAGGTAGCGGAGTTTCGGGTGCTGTTCGACCACGTCGAGCTTCTCGATGATCGCGTCGAGACCGTAGTACCGGCCGGCCGCGAGCACGATCATCGTCACGAACAACAGCAGGCCCATGAAGTCGCTGTTGACGAGTCCGTGGCCGAACCCGGCGTTGCCGACCCAGAACAGGGTCATGAAGATGACCCCACCGAAGGCGGCCAGCCGGGTGAACGCGCCCGCGATCAGCGCGAGCCCGATCAGCGTCTCGAAGAGGGGAACGCCCGGCTCGATGAGCCACGCGAGGTTGTTCCCCATCCAGACCGGGATGCCGCCGAGAGCGGTGTCCGACATGCCCTGCATGTACATCGCCCCGTAGCTGTACGAGAACCCGCTCTCGATGATCTTCGTAATTCCGGAGTGGAAGAACCACCATCCGGTGACGACACGTAGGAAGGCGATCCAGTACGCCGCCCATGGACCGTCCAGTGCAAACTCGACCTCGCCGACCAGTGGATTGCTCGATTGGTATGACATTGTCGTCACCTTACGGATGTACGTTGGGTTGGTACCTACATATGAACCCAGAACGCTTCTAACCCTCTGAAAATGGTTCTAAGTAAACGGGAACGGCCCGCGATATTGTGGCTTTTTAAGTAGGGGTGTGGACGATCGTCGTCGCCGACGATCCGCTTTGTCGTCGAGAACACGGAACGTTTATCAAAACTGTTCGGCCTACGTGTAGATGCGTTCAGCAACGGACGCATCTACGCGCGCCGGTGGTCTAGTGGTAGGACCTGAGCCTTCCAAGCTCATGGCCCGGGTTCAAATCCCGGCCGGCGCATTTCTCGAACGAAGTGAGAGAAATCGCCGAGGGATTTAAATCAGAGAGCGAGCGTAGCGAGCGACCGTGGTTCACAATCCCGGCCGGCGCACTCCCTTCGGTCGGACGCCGCCCGTACCCTCGCTCACTCACGCTGTTCACTCGCGAGGGTCCCGGCCGGCGTATAAGGTCCTCACACGCTTCAGAACGCCTTTTACCAAAATACTGTGCAAAGGATCGAAGTCCTTGGTCGTAAATTGGTCCTGATCTGAAAACCACTGGAAAATACTTCCGAACGAACACCCCGACTGACAAAACCCCGCCGGCTCGAAAGTGGTAACATATGTTACCGATTGCGTTCAGTTCACTGGATGATCTACGTTCTTAGTGTGTGTCTGTTCGATCCACCGTTCGATTGAGTTGCCGAGAACTGTGATCGCTTCGTAGTGGTTCTGTTTCGACTTGTGGATACTTGACGGACGCACATCAAGTGCGTAATACGTAGAAATCATCTCGGCTGGCATGTTTTCGTTTTCGATCAAATATTGTGTGGCTTCGAGAAGCAGGGCGTGAGTCTGAACGAGTTCTTTCTTGCGCATGATCTCATTTCATTCGAATGTGGGTGGCTGGACTTCTATTCCGAGAATCCAAGGTGCACTCTGTCAGAGTCAATGTCAGGGATTCGTGACCGACGTAAGCGTGTGGGGATCGGTAGTGTAGTGGTTGTCAATGGGGCGAGTGTGATGGCGGAATGAGCGACGCTCTCTCACGAGAACTATGCACGCCAAACGTTATCAATCCCCGTGTTATTTCGGATAGTCACTACGCAGTCGTCAGTCAACGGCTGTTCCACCCTGTATCATGTCGGAAGGATAGGATTCCAACACAGCTTCCGGGAAGTGATCACCTCGTGGCGAAGCGGCTACCGCCTGAGCTACTCTTCGCACTCCTCGACAGACACGCAGCCGTCGTCGCGGACAGTAACGTCGTACCCGTTGTAGGAGAAGGTCACTTGGACTTCCATTCGATCAGCGGTCGGCGCAGTGGTGAAGATCTGCTCCAAGGCATCGGAGTCGATTACGTCGAAGAGCGGAGGATTGACATCCTCTCCGCGCTGAAGCGCGAGGCTTTCTCCTTGATTCTCCGTAAGTTCGAGCGGGTCAACGTCTTCTACTTCAGCTATTTTGTTAACTACTTGATAAATAACGTCATTGACGTGTGATGTTGAGGTCTGCGCTTGGATCATTGACCGCTATAATCGTTACTTCCCGAACGAGTCGAGAGGGTGCTGCCTGAACGCCACAAAATAGTCACTTTCTGTATAATTTGACGGTCAGTCTCGGCTGCTCCCACGAAGTAGATCGAGGAAGTTCCAATTCACCGCTTTGGACAGACGATGTTACCCGGATTTCGACGGTATCTGCCGAAAGCTGTCGCTCACCGCCAACTGACAGGCCGTGGGCTGACCCCGGTCAGCCCGCGGCCGTTGCCTGTGATGCTGGCACTCCAACCCCGTTCGCTTTGATCTTCCACCGGCGGCGTAACTCCTCTTCCAGCTCATGACGAATCCAGTCACAGAACGTCTTGAACGTGAACTCCTCGGGCAGGTCGCGCCCGCCCCGCCGTGGGCGGGCGACGACCGCCCACCGTAGCACCAGCCACAGGTTCTCCAGCAATGCCGCGACCAACATGATGGCAAACCGCACGACGGGATCACGCGTCGTCGTGATCCCGCGTGCTTGCCGAAGTAAGCGATAGGTCGTTTCGATGCCTGAACGCTTCCTGTAGCGGTGTTCGACCTGCTTCGCTGAGCGATCAGTAACGCCACACGCCACGTAGCCACGAACGACCTCGCCGTGCTTGCCTCGATCTCCGTTCTGGTAGGAGACAGCGACCGCGAGCGGGAAGCGCAGTTCCCGCTCGC
Source organism: Halorubrum lacusprofundi ATCC 49239 (assembly GCF_000022205.1). Classification (NCBI taxonomy): domain Archaea; kingdom Methanobacteriati; phylum Methanobacteriota; class Halobacteria; order Halobacteriales; family Haloferacaceae; genus Halorubrum; species Halorubrum lacusprofundi. The sequence goes on along the minus strand of NC_012029.1, from coordinate 1,016,573 downwards.
TGTCCTTGTACATGCGATAGGTCGTCATGTACGACTTGTGAGTTTCGAGTTTGTCCTTCATGCGCTCGCCCTTCTTGGGCACGTGAACGACCGTTGGGGCGATATCACGAGCGCGGCGGATGACGCGCTCGTTGTAGAATCCGCTGTCGGCAAGCAAGAGATCGATCTCGAAGGGATAGTTTTCGACGCGGGCGAGCACGCGCTCGACCGCGTCAGCCTCATCTTCGTCACTGCGGACGTAAGTCATCGCCAGCGTCACCGGCTTCCCGTTCGAGACGACGTACGCCGTGCAGTAGCGGTGGCAGGTCGTAGTCCCGTCCTTAGGAGCCATCGAACAGAGTTCGCCTTTCTCAGCATGGTGCTCGCCGTGGTAGGGATTGTCGATGAAGTCGATGGAGACGGTTCTCGACCGGTCAGGGTCGAAAATCGTCATGGCGAGCCGTGCGAGCAGAAGGTTGGCAACGACCTCAAGCCACTGACGGTTGAGTGTGTGGAGCCACCTCAAGACAGTGTCGTCACACGGCGTTCCCTCGGTATCGTTGCAGGTGTCCCAAATCGAGTTCTGGTTAGTGCAGGCTAGGATGACGACGAGCCAGATGTCGCCGGGGTCGAGGGGGCTCCCCTCGACACCCGGCAACGGGAGTGGCGTAATGACCTCTTCCGCTACGTCTTTGACATCCGACGCCGAAAGGTACTCGTCTGGATCAGGTATGGTGAACACATCCAGATCCAGACACTTTCTTGTGGTTAATTTAGCGATTCAATTCAGCTGATTACGCTGCTTGGGAAGTACCGATAATAGCTCGCCCTTCATGGAGTCATCGGCATATTGATAATTTCCAGAGGGAGTTAAGAGAGACTGGAAATTATCCAGTGTCCTCCTCGTTCGCAAACTCTTCCCCGAAGTGGTTGTACGGGTTGGTTCGTTCCTGTTTCATCATCCTCATCCGCTCAATATCGACGCCGAGCGAGTCCAGCGATTCGAGGGTCTCCTCAATGTCTTCCGACGTGCGGCCCACTACTTCCAGTGACAGGTTCTCCTTGTTCGTCAATAGCTCACGAATGCTTACGATGCCGGATACCTCCATGATGCCGTCCATCATCTTCTCTCGGTCCCGGAGGGGAACTGTCGCGGTGACGAGGAGGTGATGACCTAACCCCGTTTCACTGTAGTTTATGATTGGGTGATTACTGAGAATGACGCCACGCTTCTCAAGATCGTTGATTCGATTCGCGACCGTACTGGACGAAACACCGACTTTTCCAGCCATGTCTTCGGTCGTGTTACGCCGGGCGTTCTGCTAGAGAAGATACAGTATGCCTTTGTCCACGTTGTCGATTTCCTTGGAAACCATCTGCACAGCTTAGCGGCCACAACAGAAATGGCTTTCCGCAGTAGTCAACACACGCCGATTGTGCCGGTTGTTGCCGTGTATTTCAAATCAGTATTGACTGCTCTGTCTATCATCTGAGTAGAACGGCTCGAACGGATTGGAGCTGGAGGAGACGGCGTGCGAGATTCTCGTCAGCCGTTAGATGCCTCCCCTCGGTCACCGCGTGATCGCGGCCTACAGACTCGATCCGCCGTCGACCCACACCGTCTCGCCGGTCACGTAGCTCGCGCCCTCCGAGGCGAGGTAGAGGTACGCGTCACGCAGGTCCGCAGGAGTGCCGGCTCGGGACGGGAGGTCTCCGGATTCTCCGACAGTATCACGCGCCTCTTCGGACCAGCCCTCCCGGATTTCGGTGGCGATCGGTCCCGGAGCGACCGCGTTCACCCTGATCCCGTGCCTGTCGAGTTCGAGCGCCGCACTTCGGGTGAGCATCTGTATGCCGCCCTTCGTCGCCGCGTAGTGAGAGTGGTTCCACTCTGCGCGTTCGGCTGTCGTCGACGACGTGTTCACGATCGTTCCCTCGACGCCGCGATCGATCATGTCCTGGGCCGCCAGTTGGGTGCCGAAGAACGCGCCCTTGAGGTTGACGCCGTGGACGAAATCGAAGTCCTCCGGGGTGACGTCGAGGAACTCGGCGCTGCGGTGGACGCCCGCGTTGTTCACCATCACGTCGACTCCACCGAACTCGCCGGCCGCCTCGATCACCGACTCGATCTGCGTCGGGTCGGAAACGTCGGTCTCAACGAACACGGCGGTTCCGCCACGGTCCTCGATGGCCTCGTGGGTGGGAGCCTCGGCGTCGAGGTCTTTCGGCGCCGCCCGGACGTCGGCGTTGATCACTGTCGCTCCCGCGTCGCCGAATCCGTTTGCGACCGCGCGGCCGATACCGCTCGATGCTCCCGTGACCACGGCCGTCTCACCGGAGAAGTCCGCGTTGATGGTTCCCATACAGACGGTCGGTGACGGCGGATCAAAAAAGGTCGGTGTCGCTGCCTCTTGAGCGGGCTGTGGGTCCGTTTCGGGGGATCGGAGACTGCGGACCCGTGCGGCTGAGCCGCCTCAGTCGTCGTCAGCCGCGGGCGTCTCCTCTTTGGCCTCGACGCCTTTCACCCGCGCTCCACCCGCGTGGCCCTCGTGGGCGACCGCGGTCGCCATGAGCGCTGGCGAGATGGCGGGCACCTCGTCGGCGTCGACGGGGCCGTCCGCCTCGATCGTCTCCTGCGAGCGCGGGAACTCGCGGATATCCTTGTGGATCGCGAGGCCGGCTTTCGCGCCCTGCCCCATGGCGACGGGTACCTGGTTGTGGCCGGGGGTGATGTCGCCGACCGCGAACACGCCGTTCTCGCTGGTACGGCCGTGGTCGTCGACGTCGATCTCGCCGCCCTCGGTCAGATCGCAGCCGAGCCCCTCGGCGAGCGCGGTGTTGTAGTCGGAGCCGTACATCGCGAAGCCGCCGCGGTACTCGCGGCGGGTGCCGTCTTCGAACTCCAGCGCCTCCAGCCAGCCGGAGTCGGGGTCGTTCTCCACGCCCGTCACGTCCTCGCTGACGACCTCGACCGGGTGTGCGTCGAGCTGTGCGGCGGTCTCGTCGCTCCACGTCGGCTCCGCGCCCCGGGTCAGGATATCCACGTCGTCGGTCACGTTCAGCATGATCATCGCGACGTGGGCGGCCGCCTCGCCGTGGCCCATCACGTACACCGGCTCGTCGACGAACATGTACGCATCACAGTGGAGACAGTAGTGGAGCCCCTTGCCCGTCCGCGGGAGCGGCGGATCCGGCCGCTTGTCGGAGAAGCCGGTGGCGAGCACGACGCGATCGGAGAGAATCTCGGCGCCGGTCGTCGAGAGCCGGAATCGGTCGTCGTCGGTGCGGTCGACGTCGGTGACGAAGCCGCGCTCGAACGTGCCGCCGTACGACTGCACCTGCTCGCGGCCGGTCGCGAGGAACTCGTTGCCGGAGGTCTCCTCGGTGACGCCGATCACGTTGTGCGTGTCGGCCATCATCGCCGCGCGGCCGCCGCCGCGGTCGATCAGCACCGTTTCGTGGCCCAGTCGCGCCCCGTATAGGGCAGTCGTCAGGCCGGCCGGCCCGCCGCCGACCACCGCGATATCGTACTCGTCGTCGGACGAACTCATTACCCGGTGTACTCGTCGCGGCGGTTTAAATGAAGTTGTGCTGTGCGCGCGCCGCGGCCAGCCCGGTACCTGTTGCGTACGCAATCTCTCTCGCGTGCCCGGTTCACACCTCTTGATTCCGCGCGCCCCGGAAGCTTATTAGGAATCGTCGCGTGCGCTGTGGCAGTGCCCTCGCGACTCGCCGTCGCCGTCGTACTCCTCCTCGTCGGCGCCGCCGCCGACATCGCCTCGACGTACGTCGCCATTTCGGGCGGGCGGTACGTCGAGGGGTCGCCGGTCGGTGCCGCGTTCATCGCGGCGTTCGGACTCGTCCCCGGAATGGTGCTCACCAAGGCCGCCGGGATGGCCGTCATCGGGGTGCCCGTCGCGGTCGCGGGCGGGACCCGCCGACTCGTCGCGACGCTGATGTGCGCTGGCGTCGGCGTCCTGTCGATCGCGACCGCGGTACGGAACGTCCTGTTCGTGACGGGCGTCTGGCCGTGACACGGTCGGTCGCTGGTGTGTTCCGTTTCTCGTCTCTCACTCGCCTTTATAAAGCCGCGCGGCCGTTCGCTCGGGAAGACCGGCGTCGGCGACCGCCTCGCTCACCCGATCGATGTCGTACGCAACTCGATGGAGATCGACCTCGTCGGTCTGGGTGTCGAGGACGGCGTACCCCGCATCCGGGTCGCCGTCGCGCGGCTGACCGACGCTCCCCGGGTTGACTACGACTCCGCCTGCAACCGATCGCTTTCCCTGCACGTGGGTGTGGCCGAGCACGATCCCATCGTAGTCTCCCATGTGGCGATCGAGAGTCGGGAACTCCTCGGGGTAGACGTAGGCGTCCTCGCGCTCGGCCGCGGGGTGCGAGTGAACGAGGAGGTACCGGTCGCCCGTGAACGTCTCGGCGCGCGGGAGGCTGTCGAGCCACGCGCGCTGGTCGTCGGACAGCGACTCCTTCGCGTGTTCGAGGCCGGCCTCAGCCATCCGGTTGGCCCGGTACTTCTCGGGCGTCTCGACGGTGCGATCGTGGTTCCCGCGGACGGTCATGGCCGCGACCTCGCGCACGCGCTCGACGCACTCGGCCGGCCACGGGTTGTACCCGATCACGTCGCCGGCGCAGACGATCCGGTCGACTGTCGGCATGTCGTCGAGGACGGTTTCGAGCGCCGGCAGGTTTGCGTGGATGTCCGAGATGAGCCCCACCTTCATCGGGTCGAGATTCGGGGTCGACACCAGAATAGGTTCGGACGACGGGTCGCCACCGAGGAGCCGTGCCGGCGTTCGATTCGGAATCTACTTGCTCGACCGTGGTGCGGCAGTATCTATGGCGACGACGGTATACTTTGACCTTGACGGGACGCTCCTCGACTACGAGGTCCCCTTCCAAGAGCGCTTTACGCGGACGGTTCCGGTCGACCCGACCGATGAGATGGTCGAAACGTACTCGGATCGCGTGCTTGAGGGGATCACGCAGATCAAATCAGATCCCTTTGAGCGGGCGTTTTCGGCTGTCTGCGAGAGGTATTCTCTCGACGCAGACCCGGAGACGCTCGCGGCGGAGTTCGTCGATCGAGAAGTCGGAGCGACCCGTCTCGACCCCGCGGTGCGACGGCTCGTGGAATCGCTAGCGAAGCGGCATCAGTTCGGCGTTCTCACGAACGGTGACGGGTACATGCAACGCCGGAAACTCGAGGAACACGGCCTCGACGACCTTGCGGACGCCGTCGTCATCTCGAACGAAGTGGGTGTCCGGAAGCCGAACCCGCAGATCTTCGAGACGGCCAAGGAGCGGCTCCCGGCGGAGTCGTACCTCTACGTGGGCGACACCTTCGAGGAGGATATCGCGCCCGCACGGGAAGCGGGGTTCGAGACGGTGTACATCGGCGACGACCGTCCCGACGCACCGGTGTCCGCTCGGAGGACCGCAGCGCTGGCGTCGCTGTTGCTCCCTCTGGTCGGAGAGGCAACCGAAAACTGATCGAGACGCGGCGATCTGCCGAGGTAGCTATCAGGGGCGGGTGGTCGACTCACTCCACCTTCGTCGACACCGCGATTCCGGAGCCGACCGGGAGGATCGCGGTCTCGACGGCCTCGTCGGAGCGAACCGTCCCAACGTACTCACCGATTCCTCGGGTCTCTCCGTCGACTTCGGGATCTGGAAGCGGCGCGCCGTCTTCGAAATGCGCGACGAGGTCGCCGAAGTCGATCGGGCCTCTGGTGATGTTGTCGGCGACGATCACCCCGCCGGTCCGAACCTTCGGGAGGACGGCGCGGTAGGCGTCGGCGTATCGGCCTTTTAAGTGATCGATGAGCACGACATCGAAAGGGCCGTCGTAGCGCTCGATCGTCTCCATCGCGTCGCCGACCTCGAAGGTGACGCTGTCGGCGTACCCCCCGTCGGCGGCGAACTGAACCCCGCGTTTCGCCTCCTCCTCGTCGAACTCGGCGCAGATCACGGCGTCGGCGCCGCCCCGCAGGAACCACGTCGCTGAGTAGCCGAAGCCGGAACCGAACTCGAAAACGCGCTCGGCGTCGGTCAAACGGGCGAGCAGCCGGAGGACTGCGCCCGCCTCCGGCCCACTGATGGGGAAGCCCCAGTCGTCCGCGAGCGCCGCCATCTCCACCTGCGTCGCGGTGTGCTCTGGCGCCGTCGCGGCGAGGAAGCGCTCGGCCGAGTCGGAGAGGATGTCCATGTCGCGGGTTCGACCGGATAACACTTGAAACCGACCGTCTGGCGGGGCGACGCGTTCGAAAGTGGGTTCGGAGCGGGCTCACGAACGCCGCCGCCGAAAAGTGTTAAGTCCCGCTCGCGCGACCCGTTTACTAATGTACGATCCTGAGGAACTGGACGCGATCCGGGACGCCAAGGAGTCGTGGGAGTCGGGCACCTACGGCGAGACGGTCGACCGGTTCGGAGAGCGCAAGGAGTCGTTCACCACCGACACGGGGGGGCAGGAGGTCGACCCGTTGTACACCCCGGCTGATATCCCGGACCACGACTACCGTGAGGATCTGGGGAACCCGGGTGAGGAGCCGTACACGCGCGGCGTCTACTCGACCATGCACCGCGGACGCCTCTGGACGATGCGCCAGTACGCGGGGATGGGTACCGCCGCGGAGACGAACGAGCGCTTCAACTACCTCATCGATCAGGGCTCCTCCGGGCTCTCGATGGCGTTCGACCTCCCGACCCAGATGGGGTACGACTCCGACGCGGCGATGGCCGAGGGCGAGGTGGGGCGTTCGGGCGTCGCTATCGACACCTTAGACGACTTCGAGACCGTCTTCGACGGGATCCCGCTCGACGAGGTGTCCACGTCGATGACGATCAACGCCCCCGCCGCCGTCCTCCTCGCGATGTACATTGCGATGGGCGACAAGCAGGGCGTCCCAAGAGAGCAGCTCCGGGGGACGATCCAAAACGACATCATGAAAGAGTACATCGCGCGAAACCTCTACATCTACCCGCCCGAGCCCTCGATGCGGCTCATCACGGACATCTTCGAGTTTTGCGCCGGCGAGATCCCCAGCTTCAACACCATCTCCATCTCGGGGTACCACATCCGCGAGGCGGGGTCGACGGCGGCCCAAGAGGTCGCGTTCACCCTCGGCGACGGGATCGAGTACGTGCAGGCCGCGATCGACGCCGGGCTCGACGTCGACGAGTTCGCCCCTCAGCTCTCCTTCTTCTTTAACGCCCACAACAACATCTTCGAGGAGGCCGCGAAGTTCCGCGCCGCCCGCCGGATGTGGGCCACAATCATGGAGGAGCGGTTCGACGCGCAGAACCCGAAATCGAAACAGCTCAAGTTCCACACCCAGACCGGCGGCTCGACGCTCACTGCCCAGCAGATCGAGAACAACGTCGTCCGGGTGTCGTATCAAGCACTCGCGGCGGTACTCGGCGGGACCCAGAGCCTCCACACCAACGGGAAAGACGAGGCGCTCGCGCTCCCGACCGAGCAGTCGGTCCGCACCGCGCTCCGCACCCAGCAGATCCTCGCCCACGAGTCGGGCGCCGCCGACACGATCGACCCGCTCGCTGGCTCGTACTACGTCGAGAACCTCACCGACGGGATCGAGGAGGACGCCTTCGAGATACTGGAGGAGGTCGATCGCCGCGGTGGCATGCTGGAGGCCGTCAAGAGCCAGTGGGTCCAGCGGCAGATCCAAGATGTCGCCTTCGAGCGCCAGCGTGAGATCGAGGACGGCGAACGCGTCATCGTCGGCGTCAACAAATTCGAAGTGGACGAGGAGCCGGAGATGGACCTCGAAGAGGTCGACCCCGAACAGGAGCAGAATCAGCGCGAGCGCCTCGAAGCGGTGAAAGCCGACCGCGACAGCGACGCGGTCGACGACGCCCTCGCGTCGCTGCGCGAGGCCGCGCAGGGGTCCGAAAACGTGATTCCCCACATCATCGACGCCGTGAAGTCGTACGGGACGGTCCAAGAGGTCTCGGACGTGCTCCGCGAGGAGTACGGGGAGTACAAGCCGGGGCGGTGAGGCGGCGGGCCTACCGCAGCCGCACCGCGGTCCCGTACGCGAGGATCTCCGCGCCGCTGTCGGCGATCGAGGAGGTCGTGAACCGGACGTTGATCACGCCGTCGGCGCCGAGCGCCTCCGCCTCCTCGATCATGCGGTCCTGCGCCTGATCGCGGGCGTCGGTCATCAGCTCGGTATACCCTTTCAGCTCGCCGCCAGCGAGGTTTCGGAGACCTTGGGTGATGTCGCGGCCGACGTTGCGAGCGCGGACCGTGTTCCCGCGGACGAGGCCAAGCGTCTCGACCACTTCCTTCCCGGCGATCGACTCGGTGTTGGAGAGCTCCATACCGGCCCGATTCGTCGGGCGGGGACTTAACTATCGACGACAGTCGGCCGTCGCCGTACCGACCGCTCGTGTTCCCGGCCGCGTCGTCGTGCTCACTCCGCGCCGCGGACGACGTGGCCGTACTTCAGCAGCGCGACGAACACCGCGCCACCAAAGGCGTTGCCGAGCGTCGCCAGCACGAGGAAGCCGGCGTAGTCCGTCAGCGTGATCGCGGGCGAGACGAGCAGCCCGAACAGCACCTCGACGTTGCCCGCGATCGAGTGCGGGAGGTGCAGGAGCCCGATCGTCCCGGTGACGATCAACACGAGGAGGATCCGGGCGGTCGTATCCTGGGCCGCCGTCACAAGCCACGCCAGCAGCCCCATCAGCCACCCGGCGAAGACGCCGCCGACGAACAGCCACGGGAGGTCGTGGTCGACGAGCTTCAGGGCGATCGTCTCGAAGGACTGGGGGTCGACGACGCCGAGCTCCGGCATCAACAGGATCACGAGCAGGGTGAAGAGCAGCCCGCCGACGAGGTTCCCGACGTACACCAGTCCCCAGAGCCGACCCAACTGTTTGAACGACGCCTGCCGGTCGAGGACCGGGATCACGGCCAGCGTCGTGTGTTCGGTGAACAGCTCCGAGCGGCCGAGGATGACGAACATGAAGCCGATGGAGTAGACGCTCGCCAACAGCAGCTCGGTCGTGAGATCGCCGAAACCCCCGGGCGAGAGCGTCAACACCACCGCCATCATCAGTGGGCCGAACCCGATGTCGAGCCCCGCCGACACCCCCGAGAGTAGCAGCCCGGAACGCTCTCGGTTCATCTCGTGGAGCCCGCTCTCGAGTAACGAGTCGAGGACGCTCCGCGACGTCATCTGCTCTGTCGCCCCGTCGGTTTCTGAGTCGCTCACGGGTGGAATCGTTTGCCTAATTGTCGCGGCTGGCATCCAAATCTTTGGATCGCGGCGGGAATCTGGACGGAGCCGATCCCCCGCTCGGTCCTTATAAGTTGGCGGCGCTCGATCCGGAGCGTATGCGATTTGACCACGTCGGCGTCGCGACGCGCGACGCCGCCGACCTCGCCGACCTGTTCGACGGCCTGCTCGACGCGCCGGTCGCCCACGAGGAGACGTTCGACGGGATGTCGGTCGTCTTCCTCGAACTCGACGACGGCGGCTATTTCGAACTGCTCGAACCGACCGCGGGCGGCGCGATCGCCGGCTATCTCGACCGCGAGGGACCGGGAATCCACCACGTCGCGCTCGCGACCGACGACATCGCGGCCGCGCTCGACCGCGCCCGCGATCTCGGGATCGACCTCGTCGACGAGGAGCCGCGTCCCGGGGCGTGGGGCCACGAGGTCGCGTTCCTCCACCCGCGCTCGACGGGCGGTGTGCTCGTGGAGTTCGTCGAACACTGAAGGAGGCCTACATCCGGAGACGGCGACCGATTTAACCGCACGGCGAGCCGACCGCCGACCGTGTTCCGCGATCTCTCGCGGCCGATCGAGACGGGGATGCCGACGTACCCCGGCGACCCCGACGTGACGCTCGCGCCCGACGCGACCCACGAGGAGGACGGTTACGCGACGAGCGAACTCCGGACCGGGACTCACGCCGGGACCCACGTGGACGCGCCGCGGCACACGCTCCCCGAGGGGGAGTCGATCGACGAGCGAGCGGTGGGCGAGTTCGCGTTCGACGCGCGCCTCGTCGATCTTCGGCCGCTGGAGCCGCGAGAGGCAATCACGGCCGAAGAGCTTCCCGAACCGAACGTCCTCGACCCCGCGGTCGACCTCCTCGTCTTCCGAACCGGCTGGGCGGCCCACTGGGGGACCGATCGGTACCGCGACCACCCGTACCTGACCGCGGGGGCCGCGCGGCGGTGCCAGAAGCTCGGTGTTGGTGTCGGGCTCGACACGTTCGGCCCGGATCCGACGCCGCCCGGGTCAGCGAAGACGACCGGTCCCTCCCGCGAGACCGAGCCCGAGGGCACCCCCGCTCACGACGCCCTTTTAAGCGATTCGCTGCCGATCGTGGAGAACCTGTGCGGGCTCGACGGGCTCCCCGCGGGATTCCGGCTGTACGCCTTCCCGCTCCGCCTCCGGGGGGCAGACGGGTCGCCGGTGCGAGCGGTCGCGGAGTGGGAGGGGTGACAGAGGTGGCGTGCCGCCGCGCGCGAGACAGACCAAACCCGTTTTAAGCGTCGGCGACGAATCGCGACTCAAGGTCGATATCCATGGAAATGCCACGTCGTTTCAACACGTACTGTCCCAACTGTGACTCCCACCAGGAGCACGAAGTGGAGAAGGTTCGATCGGGTCGGGCGACCGGAATGAAACGCGACGCGCGCCAGCGACGCCGCGCGCTCGCGACGATCGGCAACGCCGGCGGGTACTCGAAGGTGCCTGGTGGCGACAAGCCGACCAAGAAGACCCACCTGAAGTACCGCTGCGGCGACTGCGGCAAGGCCCACATGCGCAAGGGCTGGCGCGCCGGCCGGCTCACGTTCCAGGAGTAAGCATGGCAGGAAGCTTCCACCGCGTCGCCTGCGGCGACTGCGAGAACGAACAGGTCGTCTTCGGCAAAGCCTCCTCCGTGGTGTCGTGTGCGGTCTGCGGCACGACGCTCGCGACCCCGACCGGCGGGGAGGCCGAGTTCCACGGCGAAATCGTCGAAACCGTTGAGGCGCGGTAACCGCCTCACCACCCCCGTATGAAGTACAGCGGCTGGCCCGAACCCGGCGAGTTAGTGGTCGGCGACGTCGACGAGATCGCCGACTTCGGCGTCTTCGTCGACCTCGACGAGTACGAGGACAAGCGCGGCCTCTGTCACATCAGCGAGGTCGCCTCCGGCTGGATCAAGAACGTCCGCGACCACGTCCGCGAGGGACAGACGGTCGTCGCGAAGGTGCTCGACGTCGACGAGTCGGCGAACCAGATCGATCTCTCGATCAAAGACGTCAACGAACACCAGCGTAAGGACAAGATCCAGGACTGGAAGAACTCGCAAAAGGCCGACAACTGGATGCTGATCGCGCTCGGCGAGGATGTCGACGACGACCGCTACACCGCGGTCGCCAACGCGCTGCTTGTCGAGTTCGACTCCCTATACGACGCCTTCGAGGCGGCCGCGATCAGCGGCGAGGAGGCGCTCGAAGAGATCGACATTGACGACGACGCCCTCGACGCGATCGTCACGGCCGCTCGCGACAATGTCTCGGTCCCGTACGTCGACGTGACCGGCTACGTCGATCTGGAGTCCACGGCCCCCAACGGCGTCGACGATGTGAAAGCAGCCCTCGAAGCGGCCGAGGGCAACGGCGAGGTCCCCGACGGCGTCGACCTCGAGGTCGGCTACGTCGGCTCGCCCGAGTACCGCATCAAGGTCCGCGCGCCCAACTACAAGACGGCGGAAGACCAGCTCGAAGCCGCCGCGGCGCGCGCCCGCGAGGCCATCGAGGCCGCCGGCGGCTCCGGTGGGTTCCACCGCGACCGCCACGAGGACGACGAGTAGTCGTTCGCGGTCCGCTTTCTACACCCTCCACCTTCGAAACCCGTGAAATCCGACATCCGCGTCTGCGCGAACTGGGAGACCACCCACGACCGGCCGGTGTACGCACTCGGCGACCGCTGCCCGGAGTGTGACGGCCCGACCGAGAACAGCGCCCCGGCGCCGTTCAGCCCCGAGGACCCCTACGGAGAGTACCGACGCCGGGTGCGGCGACGGGCGTCGGAGTAGCGTCACCCTCGGCGGCGCAGATCCCCGCCCGTGACGCCGGAATAGCCACCCTCTTGTGAGCGCCGCCCGGACGGACCCGGTATGGACGACATCGAGATCGACGAGGTCGCCACGCCGGAGCTCGACGACCCGGTGCTCATCGAGGGACTGCCGGGCGTCGGCCATGTGGGGAAGCTCGCGGCCGAACACTTATTAGAGGAGTTCGACGGTGAGTTAGTCCGCCGCGTGTACTCCACCGAGTTCCCGCCGCAGGTGAGCATCGACGGCGACGGCGTCGCCGAGCTGACCTGCGCGGAGTTCCACGCGGTCGAGACCGACGGCGCCGACCTGCTCGTGTTGACCGGCGATCACCAGGCCGGCTCGAACGCGGGTCACTACAAACTCACCACAACGTTCCTCGACATCGCCGAGGAGTTCGGCGCGACCCGGGCGTTCGCACTCGGCGGCGTGCCGACCGGCGAGCTCGTCGAGGAGTACACCGTGCTCGGTGCGGTCTCCGACGGCGACCTCATCGAGGGACTGGAGGACGTCGGCGTCGAGTTCCGGCCAGACGAGCCCGCCGGCGGTATCGTCGGTGTCTCCGGGCTCGTGCTCGGGCTCGGCGGTCGACGCGGGTTCGACGCCGCCTGCCTGATGGGTGAGACGAGCGGCTACCTCGTCGATCCGAAGAGCGCTCGGGCGGTGCTCGAAGTGCTCGCGGACCACCTCGACTTCTCCATCGACTACGAGAGCCTGGAGGACCGCGCCGAGGAGATGGAGGAGGTCGTCGGTAAGATCCAAGAGATGCAGGACGGGCCGGCGGTGCCGGACGACGACCTGCGCTACATCGGGTAATCTCGGATCCTTCGGTACTGACAGTTCTCCGCCGCTTCCGGCACCGATAAACCGGATCCCGACTATTGTTCGTGTATGATTGACGTACGCGTCGCCGGGGTCGGACTTACGCACTTTGGGAGCCATCCGGACCGGACAGGCCGAGATCTCTTCGCGACAGCCGCGCTACGAGCGTTCGAAGATTCCGGGGTTCCCCGCGAGGACGTAGAGGAACTGAACTACGGGAACTTCATGGGCTCACTCGCCGAGCACCAGGGCCATCAGGCGCCGCTGATGGCCGAGGCGGCCGGCGTGAACTGCCCCTCGACCCGCTACGAGGAGGCGTGTGCCTCGGCCGGCGTCGCGGTGCGCGAGGCCGTCCGGACCGTCGCCGCGGGCGACGCCGACGTGGTGTTGGCCGGCGGGATGGAGCGCATGACAAACCTCCCAACCGACGAGGTGACCGAGGGGCTCGCTATCGCCGCCGACGACCTGTTCGAGGTGCGAGCGGGAGTGACGTTCCCCGGCGCGTACGCGCTGATGGCGACCGCCTACTTCGACGCGTACGGCGGGAGCCGCCGGGATCTGGCCCACATCGCCTCGAAGAACCACGCGAACGCGGTCCCCAACGAGTACGCTCAGTACCGCCAGGAAGTGCCCGTCGAGAAGGCGTTGGACGCCCCACCTGTCGCGGAGCCGCTCCACCTCTACGACGCCTGCCCGATCACCGACGGCGCGAGCGCGCTCGTGATCGTCTCCGAGGAGTACGCGGCTGAGCACGACGTGGACGCCCCGGTCGCGGTGACGGGGACCGGACAGGGGACCGACCGGATGGCGCTCGCGGACCGCGAGGAACTCGCGCGCACCCCCGCCGCCGACGACGCGGCCGACGCGGCCTACGCCGACGCCGGGATCGGCCCCGACGACGTCGACGTGGCGGAGGTCCACGACTGCTTCACCATCGCGGAGGTGCTCGCGCTGGAGTCGCTCGGCTTCTTCGAACCCGGCGAGGGGATTTCGGCCGCCCGCAATGGGGTCACGACCGCCGACGGCGACCTCCCCGTGAACCTCTCGGGCGGACTGAAGGCGAAGGGCCACCCGGTCGGCGCGACCGGCGGTTCGCAGATCGCGGAGCTGACTCGGCTCTTGCGAGGTGACCACCCGAACAGCGACCACGTCGCCGACGCCGAGGTGGGCGTCGCGCACAACGCCGGCGGGACAGTGGCCAGCGCGGTCGTCCACGTGCTGGAGGTGGCGGAATGAGCGCTCCCGCGAGCAACGGGGCCTACGACGAGTGGCTCGACGCCCTCGCGGAGGGCGAGGGCTACGCCCTCGTGTGTCCGGACGGACACGGGTCGCTCCCCCCGCGACGGGTGTGCCCGGAATGCGGGTCCGCGACGCTCTCCGAGGAAGCCCTCGCCGAGACCGGAACCGTCGAGACGTACAGCGTCGTCCACGTCGCCGGCCCGCAGTTCGCCGACGACACCCCGTACGTGAACGCCATCGCCGACTTCGGACCGGTCCGGCTCACGGGGGTTCTGCGGGGGATTGATCCCGCGACCGACGCCGTCGAGATCGGTGACCGGGTCGCGCCCGGCGTCGAGGAGCGCGTGACCGACGGGGAGCCGCTCGTCGTCTTCCGTCCGGCGGACGGGGAGTAGGCCGTCTTTCGACCGCGAGGGGAGAAGTAGGTCGCCGCCGCGACCGCGCGGCGCCACGTCGTTTTTTGTTGCTGTCACGTTCTCTCCCGAGCGGTCCAAACGGTTATCCCGGCATCACGAGTACCCCGAGTCCATGGGTGACCGAATCCGCGTGCTCCACGTCGACGACGACCCGGATCTCGCGGATATCACCGCGTTGTTCCTCGAACGCGAGGATCCTCGAATCACGGTCGAGACGGTCTCAAACGCCACCGAAGGGCTCGAACGCCTCGACGATCTCGACCTCGACGCCAATGTCGACTGTATCGTCTCCGACCACGACATGCCGGGACCGAACGGGATCGAGTTCCTGGAGGCGGTCCGGGAGCGCGACCCGGATCTCCCCTTCATCCTCTACACCGGGAAGGGGTCGGAGTCGGTCGCCAGCGAGGCCATCTCCGCGGGCGTGACGGACTACCTCCAGAAGGGCGGCGGAACCGAGCAGTACGAGATTCTGGCGAACCGCATCGTCGACGCAGCCGAGAAGCGCCGGATCGAGCGCGAGGCCGACCGGACACAGGCCCACCTGCGGGCGATCACCGATCACTCGATGGACGCCATCCTCACCATCGACGGCGACAGCCGAATTCGGTTCGCGAACCCGGCCGTCGAGCGGCTGTTCGGCTACGCGCCCGCGGAGGTCGAAGGCGAGCCGCTGGCAACGCTGATGCCGGAGCGGAAGCGCGAGGCGCACCGTGAGGCTGTCGAGCGGTACTGCGCGACCGAGAAGCGCTCGATAGACTGGTCGGCGGCCGAATTTCCCGGGAAGCACTGGGACGGCCGTGAGATCCCCCTGTCGATATCTTTCGGGGAGTTCGAGGAGGACGGCGAGCGACGGTTCGTCGGCATCATCCGGGACGTGACAGAACGCGAGCGACACCGCGCGTTCGTCGAGCGCTCCAGCGACATCGTCACCGCGCTCGACGCGAACGGGACGTTCCAGTACGCGAGCCCCTCGGTGGAGCGGATCCTCGGCCACGACCCGGCGGACCTGGTCGGTGAGTACGCCTTCGAGTACGTCCACCCGGAAGACCGCGAGCGAGTCGTCGAGGTGTTCGCGCAGTCGGTCACGGGCGACGAGCCGAACCCGACGGTGGAATACCGGCTCGCGGATGCGGACGGAGGGTACCTGTGGGTGGAGTCGGTCGGGAGTAACCGCCTCGACGACCACGGAGTCAGCGGATTCGTGATCAACACACGCGACATCTCCGAGCGGAAGCAGCGCGAGGAGAAGCTGTCGCGGCTCCGCGAGTGGACGCGGGACCTCAATTACACGCGAACAGTCGCGGAGACGACGCAGCTGGCCGTCGACGCCGCGGACGAAATCGTCGGTGCGGGGCTGAGCGGGATCCACCTGGTGAACGAGGCGGGCGATGCGCTCGAACCCGCCGCGCTCGCCGAGTCGGTGCCGTCGTTCTTCGACGAACAGCCCTCCTACGATCGGGACTCCCCGCCCGGGTCGCGCGCGGCCCTCGCGTGGGACGCGTACAGCGGCGACGAGCCGCTCTCCGTCGGCGACCTGTCGGCGTACGATCGTCTCGACGAGGAGACGCCCGCCCAGAGCATCGTGCTCCATCCGATCGGCGACCACGGGCTGTTCGTCATCTCCTCGTCGGAGCCGCACGCGTTCACCGAGACTGACGTGCTCATCGCGGAGATCCTCGCGAACCATCTCGAAGCCGCGTTAGACCGGGTTGCTCGCGAGACCAGCTTAGAGCGGCTCCACGACGCGACCCGAAGTCTCATCCAGGCTGACTCCCCGAAGGAGATCGCCGAGCGCGTCGTCGAGGTGCTCGGGTTCTCCGTGGTCACCGTTCGGCTGTCTGACGAGGACGCCGGCGGGCTCGTCCCCGTCGCGGTCTCGGAGGGGGTCAAAGAGGTATTGCCCGTGCGGAAGGTGTTCACCCCTGACGGCGGGAGTCTCAACTGGGAGGCGTTCGAGGCGGGCGAACCCCGGATGTACGACGACATCGAGACGGCGGGCGCGCTCGACACTGGAACGGGGCTCCGGAGCCTGATGATCCTCCCCGTCGGCGAGCACGGAACCATCTCTGTCGGCGAGACCGAGCCCGGCGTGTTCGACGGGACCGACGAGCATCTCGCACAGATCCTCGCGACGGCAGCCGAGACGGCGCTCAACGCGGCTGCGCGGACCAGCCGTCTCCACGATCGGAGCGCGGAACTGGAGCGACAGAACGATCGGCTCGCGGAGTTCGCCAGCGTCGTCTCTCACGACCTCCGGAACCCGCTGAACGTGGCGCAGGGACGGGTACAGCTGGCTCGCGACGAGTGTGACAGTGAGAACCTCGACGCCGCCGCGCGCGCCCACGAGCGGATGGACACGCTGATCGCCGACCTGCTCACGCTCGCTCGCGAGGGCGAGCGGGTGAGCGAGACGGAGTCGGTCCGGCTCTCGGTCGTCGTCGAGTCCTGCTGGGAGACGGTCGAGACCGCGAATGCGACGCTGGCCGTCGAGGAGGACCTGTGGCTCCGGGCCGACGAGAGCCGCTTCAGACAGCTCGTCGAGAATCTGGTGCGGAACGCGGTCGAACACGGCGGCGACGACGTGTTGATCACTGTCGGCGCTCTCGGCGGGAACAGAAACGGCAGCGAAAACGGGTCCGTGACCGAGACGAGCGACGAGGTCGGGTTCTTCGTCGAGGACGACGGGCCCGGGATCCCGGAAGCGAACCGCGACGAGGTGTTCGACGCCGGTTACTCGACCTCGCGAGAGGGGACCGGCTTCGGCCTCCGGATCGTCGAACAGGTGGCGACGGCCCACGGCTGGTCGGTCCGGGTCACGGAGGGTCGCGACGGGGGCGCCCGGTTCGAGGTGACGGGCGTGGAGCCGGCTGAGTGACAGTCCGGTGAGTTCCGAGGCGATCGGGTCGGAAAACCGGAACTTCGGCTCGTTGAGACTCTATCCAGGAGACACATTCTGCCTCGGTTCCGGTCAGTACAGGCACAGTGGTGAGAGAGTACGGGAGTGAGTGTTGCAGATCGATGGCGACGATACGGTATTTAAAAGGGCGGGAGTGACGGCGACGATCACTTATAAATGAACGAGGCGGTGGCGCGCGCCTCCGAGCGCCCTTTGGGCGCGAGGAGCGCCGCGCGAGGGAGTCGCGAGCAGAGAGGGACCGAAGGTCCCTCATGCAGCCGGCGCGCAACGCCGGCGACGCAGCGAGCGACGAGGCTGGGGAGGCGTGAGGCTGTGCGGTTGCGGTCGGGCGGGACTTAAAGGGGCAGCCGCGAGGGCGGCGCAGGCGATGTAAGCACCGCAACGAGGGAGCGATAGCAACTGAGTGAGGCGCGCAGCGAGCGTGCGCCGCCCTCGCGGCTGGGGCTTTGGAGGTCTTCACCGCAGAAGCGTCGATCACATATAAACAACCGCCAGCAACATCACTCGATCGCTTATAAACAACCGTGTCACCAATTCGCGATACCCACTCCCGCTATCGATCAAGCGGCAGGCTTCAGCGATCCGATGCGTCATGCTGTGCGATATCTGAAGACGAGGGCGTCAACGGAGCCGAAACTGCCTACTGACGATCGAGAGTGCTGGGAGGCGTGCGAGAGACAAGGCGCGTATTTGACACGACTCCGTGTCGGAATACGCTCGATCTCAGCGCTGTCGACGACTGAACGGAGCGCGAGTTCGGCCGAACACCGAGACCACATATATAGGCCACCCTCTGTCTTTTGGTATTCGACCCTCTACAGGGGCGTATGGTCGAGACTGCTCGAGAAAAGATCCAGCTAAGCGATTCGGAGAGGGACGCATTCTTAGATCGTGTCAGCACCGGAGTGCTTTCCCTGTCGACACCGTCCGACGAGCCGCCACACAGCGTCCCGGTTTCGTTCGGATACAACGCTGTACAGACCGCGTTCTACTTCCGGATAGCCGATCTCCCGCCCAAGCGGAAAGGCGAACTAGACGGCAGATCCGTGACGTTCGTCACGTACGATAGGGACGAGGAGATCGGCGGCTACGTCAGTGTCGTCGCTCAGGGGACTCTCGAACCGACAACAGGTGACGAGACCGCCACGGAAGCGCTCGCGGGATTCGAAGGCGTCACGATCCCGTTCGTGGATATCTTCGGCGATCGACCAGCAGATGTCAGCTTTTCGTTCTACCGACTCGTCCCGGAGACGCTCACCGGGCGCAAAGAGGTGGTCGCGGAGCTGTGATCGATGACCGGAAACGGCGAACTGACGCGGTCTACTCGCGGACGAGCAGTTCGATCTCGTGGCCGTCCTGGTCCTTCGTGAACGCGTAGTTGTGGTCACAGGACTCCGGATCGCGGTAGTCGAGGGCTTCGCGGACCATCAGCTGATCCCACGCCTCGTCGAGGTCGTCGACGCGGACGCAGAGGTGGCCCCAGCCGTCGCCCATCGTGTACTCGCGGCCGTCGTAGTTGTAGGTGATCTCTAGCTTCATCGCCTCCTTCGGGGCGTCCTCGGGGGCCATGAAGTAGTTCGCGAAGGAGTCGGCCTCCCACCGGCCGCGCGCCTCGGCGTACTCGAACTTGCGGGTCCAGTAGCCGAGCGCCTCGTCAGCGTCCTCGACGCGGATCATCGTGTGGTCGATACTCCACGTCGCGCCGTAGTCGCGCTTGACGATCTCGATCTCGTGGCCGTCGGGGTCCTTCACGAACGCGTAGCGGTTCCCGCACGACTCGGGGTCGCGATAGTCGTCGACGCCCTCCTCCATCAACTGATCGTACGACTCCTGCAGGGCGTCCTCGGGGACTCGCACGGCGATGTGGCCCCACGCGTCACCGATCTCGTAGGTGTTGTCGCCGTGGTTGTAGGTGAGCTCCAGGGTCGCCCCGTCCTCGTGCATCTCCTCGGGACCGAGGTAGACGTTGGTGAACGTGTCGGCCTCCCAGCGGCCCTTCTCCTCGTAGTTCAGGTGGGTCTGATACCAGTCGAGGCTTTCCTCTAAGTCCTCGACGCGAATCATCACGTGATCGAAGGTTCCATCCATACGCGATCCATCGGTCGCTCGCCCCAAAAGCGTACTGAAGGGGTCGCAGACGATCCGATTGTCCGCTCCTGCCGCAAAATAAAACGAACTGAAGCGGTGTTTTATTTAGCTTCTCATGGTCGAATAGATATATTCGGCAGTACGAGTGACAGATGGCGGGCGTCGCCGGTCGGCGGGGGCGTCAGCCTCGAACCATGCAAGACACGATAGATCCGCCGTCGGAACTCTCCGGCGGTACCGACTCGCCGCACCGTTCGGAACCGCCCGCGTCCACGAGATCACCGAGTGACTCTTCGGTCACGTCGAACAACTCCCCAGCCGCATCGAACGATTCATCGACCAGGCCGAGCGCCGACGGTCGGCGGCTTGCTACCGCCTTCGCGTGGGGGTCGCCGTTCACGGCGCTCGTCGCGGCCGTCGAGACGCTCATCGCGACCGTCCTCCTCGGCGTCTCCCCGACAGTCGCTCCGGCGGTCGTCGCGCTCGTCACCTTCGCGGTGTACAGCGTCGACCACGTCGCCGACGCGGACACGGACGCCGCGTCGACGCCGAATCGGGCGCTGGTTGCCCGTCGCTACGGGGACCAACTGATGATCGCTGCCGCGCTTGCCTACGGATTAGCTGTCGCAGTCGCGGTGACGGGCGGACCGCTCGCGCTCGCGCTCACCCTGCTCCCCGGTGCGTTCTGGGTCGTGTACGCCTCTGACTGGCTACCGGACCTCGGCCGCGCCGTCGGTGCAGCCCTCGCGAGCATCACCCCCGACGACCGGATCGCCGGCCGAGTCGGCGCGACGGTCACCGACGGCGGGCGCAGCTACGTCCCGCGCCTGAAGGACGTGCTCGTCGTCAATTCGGTCGTCGTCGCGGCGGGGTGGGCGACCGCCCTCACGTTCCTCCCAATCGCGTTCGCCGGGTCGTCGGCGGGGCCGACCGTTCCCGTCGTCTTCGCGTACTTCCTCTTGCGATCGTTCGTCGACGCCGAGCTTCCGAACGTCCGGGACGTCGAGGCGGACGCGGCGGTCGGCGTCGCGACGCTTCCCGTCGTGTTCGGCGTCGCCCGGACCCGGTGGGTGCTGTACGGGGTGGACCTGCTCGCGGCAGGCATCGTGACGGCCGCGGCCGTCGCCGGCCTGCTTGCGTGGCCGCTCGTCGGGGCGCTCGGCGTCGGCATCGCCGCGTCGGTCTGCATCACCGCGCTCGCGGGTCGGATCGACGACGCGTCGGTTCTCGGCATCGCCCCGGACTGCAGCTACCTCGTCGTCGGCGTCGCGATAGCGGGGGTGACTCTGGTCGGCTGATCCCTCTCGTCTTCGGCCCCCGGCCGAACGGGGATGTCGGATCAGGATAACAAAATGATTTATACCTCCTTCTTTTGGAATAAACTGTGATCGGCCTGAGTCCACTCTCCGTCGCGCTACTCACCGCGGTCGTGACCGGCACCTCCGCGGCGATCCTCGCGTGGCGGGAGCGCCCGGACGCGGGTGCGACGTGGCTCGCGCTGCTGCTCCTCGGGCAGGTCTGGTGGACGACGTTTCTCGTCTTCGAGTTGGAGGCGTCGACGCTGGCCGCGAAGGCGCTCTGGTACGACATTCAGTGGGTCGGGGTGGTGCTGGTTCCGGTAGGGTGGCTGTTGTTCGCACTGGAGTACACGGGCCGGGACCGGTACGTGAGACCCGGAGTCGTGGCGGCGGCCTGCGTCGCGCCGGCGATAACCGTTCTCGTGGTCGCGACGGGTGACCCGGCCGGACTCATCGTCGCCAACCGTGAGGTCGCCGACACCGCAGTCGGGTCGTTTCTCCGCGTCGACCCCGGGCCGTGGTACTACGTCATCGCCGGCTACACCTACCTTCTGGGGCTGATTGGATCGGTCCCGATCCTCCAGCTCGTCCGTGACGACGCCCGCCCGTTCCGAGGACAGAGCGCGGCGCTGCTCGTGGGCACGGCGGCACCGTGGGTCAGCAGCCTCCTCCACGTTACTGGCGCCATCCCGGTTCCCGGACTCGATCCCACGCCGCTCGCATTCGCCGTCTCCGGGGTCGCGTACCTCCTCGCGCTCTCGCGGTTCCGCCTGCTCACGCTCACGCCCGCGCCGCGACGGCGGGCGCGCCAGCTGGTGTTCGAGCAGCTTCACGATCCCGTGTTCGTCGTCGGTACCGAGGGCCACGTACTCGACTTGAACCGCAGTGCTGCCGACGTGTTCGAAGTCGACCGGCGGACGGCGGTTGGAGAGGCGGCGAGTACGGTCATCCCCCGCTACGACTCGCTCAACGGCGATCGCGGCGACATCGGCCCGCTCTCGATCGTGGGGCGGAACGGTCGGCAGCCCTACGAGATCACGGTGCGAGGCGTGAGCGACGACCACGGGCGAGCGGTCGGCCGCCTTATCGTCTTCCACGACGTGGGCGAGTACCTCGGCCAGCAGCAGCGGCTGAACGTGCTCAACAGGGTGTTCCGGCACGACGTTCGGACCGAGACGAACCTGATCCACGGGTACGCCGATCAGCTGATGACGAACCCGAGCGACGAACGGGCGCTGTCGATCGTCAAGAAGAGCGCCTCGCGTATCCTCGATCTCAGCGAGCGCACCCGGACCGCCAGCGAGCTGTTCGACCCGGTCTCGGAGCCGGAGCCGCCGGTCCCGCTGTCCGAGGTGGTCGACGAGGCGGTCGCGGACCTCCGCGCAGAATCTCCCGACGCACGGGTGTCGGTCGACGGCGATCTACCGGATGTAAGCGTGCCGGCGACCCTCCGGGTCGTTGCGTCGAACCTCTGTTCGAACGCGGTCGAGCACAACGACGCGGCCGCGCCGTCCGTGTGGCTCGAGGCGGCCGTCGAGAACGGCTGGGTCGAACTCTCTGTCGCCGACGACGGGCCGGGGATCGACCCGGCGGAGTACGAGGTCCTGGCGCACGGCACGGAGACGCCGCTGGAGCACGGCAGCGGAATCGGCCTGTGGATCGTGAAGTGGGGGATCGACCAGGTAGGCGGGAGCGTCTCCTTCGCGGAGCGGGAGCCCCACGGGACGATCGTCACGGTCTCCGTTCCCACGGGCGACGCGGTACCCATCAATGGGGCCGGCTCGGAGCACGCCGAGTCCGCGGAATCGACGGACTCGGCGGGCACAGGTCAGTAGCTTCGCGCTGTGAAACGTAGATCGGTGGCCGCGGTTCGGTAGGCACTAGTTCGCCCCGGCCGACCGGCCGGTATGGACGCTACCTATCTCCCCTACGCGCTCCTCGCAATGGGCGCGTACGCGCTCGTCTCGCCGCTGATGCGGGTCGCGACCACGGGACCGAATGCGGTCCCGAGCGACGTCGCCGTGGTGATCTCTAACTCGCTTCTCATCTGCATGGCCGTGGGCGTGCTCGCGTACACCGGACAGGGGTTCGTCGGCCATCTCACTTCGCCGAAAATCGTCCACGTGCTCGCGGCCGGCGTCTTCCTCGGGATCGGAATCTTAGCGCTGTACCGCTCGCTCGCGCTCGGTCCGGTGAGCGTCGTGACGCCCATCTTCGCGATGTTCCTCGTGTTCTCCTCGGTGATCGGCTTCGTCTTTCTGGGCGAGTCGTTCACCGCTCGGAAGGCGGTGGGGATCGCTTTCGCCGTGGCGTCGGTGTACCTCGTCTCGGGCGCCTGAGATCGGGCGCCTGTGGTCTGGTACCTGAGGTCGATCTCGCCGTCGTCGCCGCGTTTCAGGTTCCCGATCCGGAAACGCCCGCCGCGTGACGAAATCCCTTTACTACCCACAGAGAAAGGAGCGTATCCGCAGTGGCCCGCCTCCCGAACCCGTTCCGTGCGCTAATCTTATACATCGGCTTCGCCCTCGCGAGGGCGGGGCTGATCGACCGTCACCGCGTGGTCCGGACGACGGACCTCGCGTGGCCGCGGATCGTCACGGGGATCGCCCGGATGTCGAAGAACGCGGTCGACGTGGCGATGGTCGGCGTCGCCGTCGGCACCAGCGCGGTCGCCGGCGTCGGCTTCGCCGGCCCCTACTGGGGGCTCGCGTTCGCGCTCGGCGGCGGCGTCGCCGGCGGCACCATCGCCTTAGTCTCCCAGCGGTTCGGCGCGGAGGCGTACGCGGAACTGGGCGACGCCGTCCGGGCGAGCGTCCTCCTCGCTATCGTGATCACGATCCCCGTCTCGGTCACCTTCTGGACGTTCCCGACGCGTTTCATCGACGTGTTGAGCAGCAACGAGGCCGCGATCGCGTTCGGCGCCGACTACCTCCGGATCGTCGGGCTCGGCGTTCCATTCGCCGCGCTCAACCTCGTCGGCAGCCGGGTGCTGGTCGGCTGCGACGACGCCTACACCGCGATGCAGGTTCGAGCCGGCGGCGCGATCGCGAACATCGTGCTCAGCGCCGCGTTCATCTTCGGGCTGGGGTGGGGCGTCGAGGGCGCCGCGCTCGGTACCGTCCTCTCGAACGTGCTCGCCGTCGCCGCGTTCGCGGTCGGGCTCCTGCGGGGGCGACTCCCCGGAATGGGCGAGTTCCCGATCGCGATCGACCCGTTCGGCTCGTACGTGAACCCGGACATGCTCCACGACCTCGTCGAGATCGGGGTTCCGGTCGGCGCGCGCAACCTCGTGTGGACGGCCGCGGAGTTCCCAATGCTCGCCATCCTCGACGTGTTCGGCGAGAACACCGTCGCCGCGTTCGTCATCGCCCGGCGTATCTGGGGGATCATGAACGCCCCCGGCTGGGGCTTCGGGCTCGCCTCCTCCAGTCTGGTCGGGCAGGAGCTCGGCGGCGAGGACCCCGCAGAGGCGGAGGCGTACGCCCGCGACATCATCCGCTTTTCCGTGGCGACGTACGTGGTCTTCGCGGCGCTGACGGCCGTCTTCGCAGGCGACATCGTGGCGCTGTTCGCGGAGAGCCCGGAGAGCCCCGAGGTGCCGATCGCGATCACGTTCGTGTACGCGGCCTGCGTCGCCGTCGTCTTCCAGGGGATCTCGGGTGGAGCGGCGGGGCCGCTCGACGCGGCCGGCGACACGAAGATCCCCTTCGCGAGCCAGTTCCTCGGCATGTTCTGCGTGTCGATTCCGCTGGCGTACGTCGGGGCGTACGAGGCGACGCCCGCCATCGACGTGCCGGGGCTCGGCGTGACGATCCCGGAGATCGCGCTCCCCGCGATCGGGCTGTGGGGCGTGTACTTGGCGTTCGTCGCCGAGACGACGATCCCCGCCGCGATCAACTACTGGCGGTTCCGGTCCGGGAAGTGGAAGGCGATCAGCGAGGCGTACCGGCCGGACGCTCCCGTGGACGACTAAGGCGGTCACTTTTAAACGGTTGTCTGCGGATCGGCGGTGAACACCGCCAAATCCCCGGCCGCTCGGCTGTACGCTGTCGTGGTTACTTATAAAGGACTGATCGATACGAATGCCTCCAAAGCCCCGCACTGCGGCCGCACCTCGTGCCTCCCCAGCCTTGTCGCTGGCGGCTACTGCCGCCAGCGACTCCCTCGCGCGTGGGGCTCGGCCGCGGGGCGGCCTCGCCGGCACGCGCCACCGCGCTATTGTTTATAAGTGAGCCACGTCGCATCCAGCACCAGTTATAAACGATCTTCACCACGCCTCGCGTAGCACACCCTCGATCGCTTCGGGCGTCGCGTCGAGGTCGGCGGGGGCCTGTTCCATCGACCAGTCGTCGGCGATGTACTCGGCGATCGCGGGGAAATCGTCTTCGTCGACCGGGTCCAGCTCGCGGAGCCGCGAGGGGACCGGGAGGGAGTCGCGGACCGCGGCGACCTCGCTAACCACGTCCTCGGCGATCGCGGCGTCGTCGCGGCCCGCGGTCGCGACGCCGAGCCCGTTCGCGAGCGCCCGCCGGCTCGCGTCCACCTCGTCGAAGAGGTACGCGAGGACGTGCGGCGCGACCACCGCGTGGACGGTCCCCTGCTGTACGTCGTACCGACGCGCGAAGCCGTGGCCGAACGCGTGAATCACCGAGATCTTCCGTCCGAGTTGGACGAGCAGCGCGCCGACCACGGCGCGGTCGGTCGCCGCCGGATCGTCGGGCCGGTCGCCGGCGACGTGCGGGAGCGCGTCCCGCAGGAGCCGCGTCCCGTGGACCGCGGTCGCGTCGCTCACGGGCGAAGCGTCGGCAGCGTACGGCGTCTCGATCCCCTTGTTGAATCCGTTCATGGCCGAGCCCGCCAGCACCGACTGCGGGGTCGTCTCGAACAGCGCCGGGTCCGCGAGGTCGATCGCGGGCATCGCGCCCCCGCCGCTGACCGTCATCGGCTGGCCGGTGGGCGAGGCGTCCGCGTCGAGCACCTCCAGTGAGCCGCCTGTCGAGACGTCTGCGCCCGCGAACGTCGTCGGAATCACGACGACGGGGAGCGCGGGGTCGGTCCTGGGTGCGAGGTCGCCGAGCGCGTCCGCCCCGACCTCAGCGTCCGCGCGAAGGTCAGCGAGGTCCCGCCCGTCGACATCGAGGAGCGTCGCCTGCCGCGCGATGTCGAGGCTGCTCCCGCCGCCGACCGCGACGAGAGCGTCTGCGCCGACCTCGGCCCGTCGATCGAGCAGATCGAACGCCGTCTCGACGCGCTTGTCCGGGGTCGTCCCGTCGAAGACCCCTGCGAGCCGGTCACCGAGCCCTTCGCGTATCGGGTCCATCAGGTCCTCGTTGGCGCCGACGTTCGAGCCGCAGACGACGAGGGCGTCACCGAGTTCCCGTTCGTCGAGGGCATCGCCGAGTTCGGCGACGCGCCCGCGGCCGTACCGGATCTCACAGCCCTGATAGTCGTGTTCGAAGGAGTCTGCGATCGGTAGCATCGGACGCCGGTACGTCTGGGGGCGGCTTGTAGCTGTGGGAGCGAGAGGCACAGTCGGGCGGGCTCAGCGTGCACGTTGGGCCACGCTGTCGACTCCCAAGAGCCAACCCGCTCCGGGACGCACGCTTCGACGACCCATCATCGCCCACCCATGCGCTCGTTCCCACACCTTCCCGACGTTCGCGACTCGCAGGCCCCCGACGACCTCCTCACGGGCCACCTCTGGCTCCTCGAACTGATCGACGGGACGGGGCTCCGATTCCGGATGGACGAGTCCGGCCTCCTCCGCTTTGGCGACCCCGAAACGACGTACGCGGACCCAGAGACGGTCCCCATCGCGCTCCGGCCCGCCGTCAGGCACGTCCGCGACCGGTTCGACCGCGAGGCCCTCCGAGACGCGGTCGACGACCCCGAGGGCGTGATCTTCTTCGGCGTCGCCACCCACTATCAGGGAACCGATTACGACTGGGACCGGCTTCCGCCGTTCCTCGGGACCGACGTGTGGATCGCGTCGCAGGCGGGGTCACAGGCGGCGTCGGGGACGGGATCGTTCCGTCCGCCGGACGCAGCCGCGGCCATCTTTGAGGGGGTCGGCCTCGACTCGGTCAACGCGGTCGAGCGCGAGGTGAACGCCCGCGACTTCGACCCGGAGGCCTACGCGATCCCCGACTCGGCGTGGCGCGACGGTCCGGCCGCCGGGGTCGTCGTGCGCAACAAGCGCCAAGGACGCGGGAAGCTTCTCGCAGCGGGTACGGCGACGGACGCGGGCGAGACCGTTCCGGAAGTCGACGTTCCAGACGATATCGAGGCGATCGTTTCGGAGTATGCCACCGACGACCGGTTCGAGCGCGTCGTCGACGACCTCGATCGGCGGAACGCGGGCGCGACCGTCGACGCGGTCGCCGACCGAGTCGTCGAGGCGATCGCGAGGGAGACGCCCGTTCGGTTCGGCGAGGGCAGCAAGGGTACGGCTCCGGATCGGGTCCGCGCCGCGATCATCGAGCGGGCGCGGGTCGCCCTCGACCGACGGTAGGTCACTGTTTGTAATGGAGTAGACCACCGTTTATGGTGGATCCGACTCTCACGCCCGCGCGCGTGCGCCGACTTTATAACCCGGCATGGATTACCTCCACCAAGTTCTATGTCAGAGCAGAGCGAATACGGAGCCGGCCAGATCCAGGTCCTCGAAGGCCTGCAGGCCGTCCGTAAACGTCCGGCGATGTATATCGGGTCCACGGACGGTCGGGGGCTCCACCATCTCGTCTACGAGGTCGTCGACAACTCCATCGATGAGGCGCTCGCGGGGTACTGCGACGATATCACGGTCACGATCCACGACGACAACTCCGTCAGCGTCAGCGACGACGGTCGAGGGATCCCGGTCGACATCCACGAGAAGTACGACCGCCCGGCGCTCGAAGTGATCATGACCATTCTCCACGCCGGCGGGAAGTTCGACTCCAAGTCCTACCAGGTCTCTGGGGGACTCCACGGCGTCGGCGTCAGCGTCGTCAACGCCCTCTCCGAGCGGCTGGAGGTCGAGGTGAAACGCGACGGCGGCGTCTACCGTCACGAGTTCGCCCGCGGCGAGCCCGCCGAGGACGGCTTCGAGCGCGTTCGCGACCTCAACGACGACGAAGAGACGGGCACGTACATCCGATTTTGGCCCGACGAGGAGATCTTCGAGACCACCGCCTTCGAGTTCTCGACGCTCGCCAGCCGCCTGCGTGAGCTGGCGTTCCTCAACTCCGGCGTCGCCGTCACCCTGATCGACGAGCGCGACGAGGAGGGCGTCGACGACGCTGGCGACGAGGAGACGTTCCGCTACGAGGGCGGCATTCGGGAGTTCGTCGGCTACCTCAACGAGGCGCGGACGCCGATCCACGACGAGGTCATCTACTTCGAAGACGAGGACGACGACATCCACGTCGAGGTCGCGATGCAGGCGACCGAGGAGCTGCAGGGCTCCGTCCACGCGTTCGCGAACAACATCAACACCCGCGAGGGCGGCACCCACCTCACCGGCTTCAAGACCGCCCTGACCCGGACCGTCAACGACTACGCCAACACTCACGGGCTCGTCGACGACCTCGAGGCGAACCTCAAAGGCGAAGATGTGCGCGAGGGGCTCACGGCGGTCATCTCGGTGAAACATCCCGACCCGCAGTTCGAGGGGCAGACGAAGACGAAGCTCGGCAACAGCGAGGTCCGCGGCATCGTCGAGTCCGCCACCCACGACAAGCTCGGGACCTTCTTCGAGGAGAATCCCGACACCGCCCGGAAAGTCGTCCACAAGGCCGCGGAGGCCGCGCGGGCGCGCAAGGCGGCGAAGAAGGCCGAAGAGCTGACCCGGCGCAAGTCCGCGCTGGAGTCGACGGCGCTGCCGGGCAAGCTCGCCGACTGTCAGACCCGCGACCCGGAAGAGGCGGAGCTGTTCGTCGTCGAGGGCGACTCCGCGGGCGGCTCGGCCAAGCAGGGCCGAAATCGGAAGAACCAGGCGATCCTCCCGCTTAAAGGGAAGATCCTCAACGTCGAGAAACACCGGCTCGACCGGATTCTCGAAAACGACGAGATCCGCGCGCTGATCACCGCGATCGGCGCGGGAATCGGTGAGGAGTTCGACATCGACGATGTCCGGTACAACAAGATTATCATCATGACGGACGCCGACGTCGACGGCGCCCACATCCGGACGCTGCTTCTCACGCTCCTGTACCGCCACATGAAGCCCCTGCTCGAAGCGGGCTACGTGTACGCGGCCCAGCCCCCGCTGTACCGCGTCCGGTACCGCGGCGAGACGTACGACGCGATGACCGAGGCGGAGCGCGACCGGATCGTCGCGGAAGAGTGCGACGGGAACCCCGCCCAGGTCCAGCGATTCAAGGGCCTCGGCGAGATGAACCCCGATCAGCTGTGGGATACGACGATGGACCCCGAGAACCGGCGGCTCAAGCGGATCAACATCGACGACGCGGCCGCCGCCGACCGCATGTTCAATGTGTTGATGGGTGACGCGGTCGAGCCGCGCAAGCAGTTCATCAAAGAGCACGCCACCGAGGCGGAGTGGGTGGATATATGAGCTCCGACGTGCCAGACGCCGACCCGAGCGACGTCGGCGCCGCGCAGGTGACGAACGCCCGCATCGAAGACGAGATGGAGCAGTCGTACATCGACTACGCGATGTCGGTGATCGCGGGTCGCGCGCTCCCCGACGTTCGAGACGGGCTCAAACCCGTTCACCGACGCATCCTCTACGCGATGCACGAGGCGGGCGTCACCAGCAACTCGGCACACCGCAAGTCCTCATCCGTGGTAGGCGAGACGATGGGTGACTACCACCCGCACGGTGACAGCGCCATCTACGACACGCTCGCGCGGATGGCCCAGGACTTCTCGATGCGGTACCCCCTCGTCGACGGGCAGGGGAACTTCGGTTCCGTCGACGGCGACCCGCCGGCCGCGATGCGGTACACGGAGGCTCGGATGTCCCCCATCGCCGAGGAGCTGTTAGCCGACATCGAACGCGACACGGTCGATTTTACGTCGAACTACGACGACCGGCTCGAAGAGCCCGAGGTGTTGCCGGCGGCGTTCCCCAACCTGCTCGTCAACGGCTCCTCCGGGATCGCGGTCGGGATGTCGACGAACATCCCGCCACACAACCTCGGTGAGGTGATCGACGCCACGGTCGCGCTGATCAAAGAGCCCGACTGCACCGTCGAGGATCTGATGGAACACGTCAAGGGGCCGGACTTCCCGACCGGCGCGAACATCGTCGGTCGGAACGCGGTCCACAAGGCGTACAAGACCGGCCGCGGTCGCGTTCGCGTCCGCGCCGAGTTCGAGGTCGACGAGGAGGAGGGTCGGATCGTGATCTCGGAGCTCCCCTTCCAGCAGAACAAGTCCCGACTCGTCGAGCGCATCGCCGAGGACGTCAACGATGGCTCGATTGAGGGGATCCGCGACCTCCGCGACGAGTCCGACCGCGACGGGATCCGGGTCGTCGTCGAGCTCAAGCGCGACGCGATGGCCGAGGTCGTCAAGAACCAGCTGTTAGAGAGCCACCTCGAACGCACCTTCGGCGTCATCAACCTCGCGTTGGTCGACGGCTCGCCGCAGGTGCTGGACTTAAAGCAGACGCTCGAATACTACGTCGAGCACCGCCGCGACGTGGTCCGGCGCCGCTCCGAACACGAGCTTGCAGAGCGCGAGGATCGCGCGCACATCCTCAAAGGGCGGCTGAAGGCGCTCGAACAGGTCGACGACGTGGTCGAGACCATCCAGAACTCCGACGACCGCGACGCCGCGAAGGCGGCACTTGAGGCCGACTACGAGTTTAGTGAGGCGCAGGCCGAACACATCGTCCGGATGCAGCTCGGGTCGCTCACCTCGATGGAGACCCAAGAGATCGAGTCGGAGTACGAGGACGTGACCGCTCGGATCGAGCGGTTGGAGACGATCCTCGGCGACCCCGACGAGCTCGATCAGGTGATCATCACGGAGCTACGGGAGATCAAGGACGAGTACGACGACGAGCGCCGCACGAGCTTCATCGAGGATGTCGGCGACGTAACCCACGAGGACCTCATTCCGGAGGAGGAGTGCGTCGTCGTGATGAGCGAAGACGACTACATCAAGCGGATGTCGCTCGACACGTTCCGCGCCCAGAACCGCGGCGGGAAGGGGATCATCGGGACCGATCTGAAAGAGGGCGACCGCGTCTCCTCCGTGTTCGCCGCCAACTCCCACGACTACCTGCTCGTCTTCACCAACCACGGGCAGATCTACGAGTTGAAGACCTACGAGATCCCGGAGATGTCTCGGACCGCCCGCGGCAAGTCCGCGGTCAACCTCATCGACCTCGACGACGGCGAGGAGATCGAGGCGGTGGTGAACACCGACGATCTCGACGACGACGAGTTCCTCACGATGGTCACCCGCGACGGGTACATCAAGCGGACCGCCGTCGACCAGTTCGGCAACATCCGGTCGACCGGGATCCGCGCGATCCGACTGGAGGACGGCGACGAGCTCGTCGATGTCGAGGTGACCAACGGCGGGACGGACATCGTTATCGGGAGTCGAAACGGGATGGCGATCCGGTTCGCCGAGTCGGAGGCGCGCGCGATGGGCCGCACGGCCCGCGGCGTGATCGGCATCGACCTGCGCGAGGGCGACGCCGTCGCCGGGGTTGCCGCCATCGACGAGGACCGCCACAACTGGGTGCTCACCGTGACCGAGAACGGGTACGGGAAGCGCTCCGATCTGGACGAGTACCGCCTGCAGTCCCGCAACGGGAAGGGCCTGATCGACATCAAGACCGGCGACCGCAACGGCGAGGCCGTCGCCATCGAGGCGGTCACCTACGGCGACCACCTGCTTGCGATGAGCGACAACGGCCAGATCATGCGGACCCGCGTCGAGGAGATCTCGACAGTGGGCCGCAACACGAAGGGCGTCATCGTGATGAACCTGGATCCGGACGACACGGTCGCCTCCGTCGACATCGTCTCCGAGAGCGTCCACGGCGGCGAGACGGACGTCGAAGGGGACGAATAACGGCCGGATCGCCGATCGCAATCACCTCCGGAATCGGGTGTCAGAGAACGATTCACGGGAGGTTGTTTGCAGCCGAAATGCGATGAATCGGTCGTGAGAATAAACACTCAGCGAGATCGTAACTCACGGTAGTGCCTACTTCTGAAGTTTGATATCTATCCGTGTGAGTGGGATCGAAACTGATCAAACGCGTATCTCTCAGAGAGACCTTCGTATCCGTTCCGAAGTATTCGGTGACTACCAAAGGTGTCATCGGCAGTATTCGACAGCTATGCAACAGGTAGACGCAACGGACGAGGGAGATGACTACTCGATACGTGCGGGCGGGTCGGGCGACCGCGAGGCGTTCCTCTCGCTGTACGAGAGCGTCTGGGGGCGCTCGAAGAGCGCGGCGTGGTTCGACTGGCGATTCGTGGACAACCCCTTCACCGACCGCGTCGAACTGGTGATCGCAGAGTGCGCTGGCCGCGTCGTCGGCGCGGAACCCCTGCTAGCACTTCCGCTCGCGACCCCGGCAGGGACGGTCCCCGTCCGACAGCCGGTGGACTGGATCGTTCACTCCGACCACCGGCAGTGCGGTCTCTTCACGCGGATGACCGAACAACTGTTGTCGACGACGGCCGAGCGCGCGGAGCTTTTGTTCAACTTCCCCAGCGACGCGCTCCGCCCCGGCCTCCAGAAGTTCGACTGGACCGAAGTGGCGTCGGTACCGATGCGGTACCGCGTCCAGAATGCGGCCGGTATCTCCGCCAGTCTGACGGACGACGATCACGACACCTCAGTACTCACTCGAGCGGCGACACCGGCGGTCCGCGCCGTCCTCGCTGTCGCCGACCGCCTCACCTCGTCGATGGCGGACGTGTCTGCCCAGCGCGTGGACGGCACCGCTACCCATGCGATTCGGTCCGTGTACACGGAGACACGACCCGATACCGTCCACGTTCCCCGGACGACGACGTATCTCGACTGGCGGTTCGCGAACCCGCGCTGGGACGTCGCCACGTACGTTGCCCGCCGCGGCGGCCGCCCGGTGGCGACGCTCGTGGTCGGCCGCGAAACTGTCGACGGCACCGAAAAAGCGCTCCTGTTGGACGTACAGCCGATGACTACGGATCCGGAACGCGCGCCCGCGTTCGCGGCGGCACTCGACGCCGCACTCGCCGACCTTGCCGACGTCGACGTCGTGACGGCGCCCGCGCGAGTGTTCCCCGGTGTCCTCCGCCATCGCGGCTTCCTCCGGGACGATAGCTTCCCGCTCGCCCGGTTCGCCACCACGACGACTCACGTCGTCCGCCCGCTTCCCGACCCTACCGACACGAGCGGTTTCGACGCGGACGTCTTCGACGCCGACGCGTGGACGCTCATGCTCGCCGACCTCGACGTCGAGTGACGGGGTAGCTAAAGCTCTGCGATTTTTCTCGTTGATGACGCGGACTATCTTGGACCAACTCTTGCTGAAGACCGCTATTTCGGACGAGAAGATGTTACTGAAGAGGGTTTCAACAGCGCCCTCGCTCCGTGTCGCGTTCGAACGGCTGCGTGTGTGGTATTCAAGTCTTGTAGCGACGAGTCGCTACCTATGCATCGACGTGAACTCCTCACTGCGGCTGCGACCGTGACCGCCTCCGCGGTCGCAGGCTGTCTCGGATCGGGAGAGAACGACTCCGGACGGCTCGACCTGACAGTTCGCAACGACGGCGACGAAGCGGTCGATATCGACGTGGTCGTGCGCGGCGACGATGGGACGCTGTACGCGGAGGAAACCGATCGGATCGACCCCGGCGTCGCCCGTGCGTTCGAGGTGACCGTTGACGCGACAGGGCGTCACGAGGTTGTCGTGACGGGCGGCGATTGGGAAGGGCGACTCGCGTGGGACGCAGCGGTCTGCGCCCTGTACGACGGAACGGTCGCCGTCGACGCCGGGACCGTCTCGACTGCGGGCGAGTGCGTCGACACGCGGTAGCCCAAGGTTCAGGAAAATTACTTACGGTCACCGCGAAAACCTCCGGACGAGATGGACGAGTACGAGGGAATAGACGAGATCGTACACGAGCCGAGCGAGGCGTTCGCCGAGTCGACGAACGTCGCTGCGTTCATGCGCGAGTACGGCATCGACGACTACGAGGATCTCATCGCCCGGACCACCTCGGGGATCGACGGCGAGCCGGCCTCCGGCGTCGACTGGTTCTGGGACGAGATCGTCGACTACCTCGACATCGACTTCTACACCGAGTACGACGCAGTGCGCGACGACAGCGGAGGGCCGCAGTTCACCGACTGGTACCCCGGCGGCGAGATCAACGTCGCGCACAACGTCGTCGACCGACACGCTGCCGTCGACTCGCCGAACCGCAACCGAGTCGCGCTGATCTGGGAGGGCGAGCCCGGCGATATCAGGGAAGTCACGTTCCACGAACTGGCCCGACAGACCAACCGCGTCGCCAACTACTTGGAGTCGGTCGGGATCGAGACCGGAGACACGGTCGGGTTGTATATGCCGATGGTGCCCGAGGTCGTCTCGATCCTCTACGGTTGTTTAAAGGTGGGCGCGATCGCAGTGCCGATTTTCTCCGGCTTCGGCACGGAGGCGACGGCGACTCGGATCGCAGACGCCGAGCCGTCGGTCCTGTTCACCGGGGACGGGTTCTACCGTCGCGGGAGCGAGGTGCGACTGAAAGCGACCGCCGACGAGGCGATAGAGGCAGCCGGCCACGTCGATGACGTCGTCGTCTACGACCGCTTGGGCGCGACGCCGGAGGGCGACGCTGCGGACCCGGTTCCGTGGAACCCTGATCGCGACGTGACGTGGACCGAGGCGATCGAGTCGCGGTCGGTCGACTACGAGACGAAGCGGCTCCCGAGCGATCAGGAGTCCATGCTGTTGTACTCCTCCGGGACCACCGGCGAGCCGAAGGGGATCGTCCACACCCACGCGGGCGTCCTCACGCAGTGCGCCAAGGAGATCCACTTCGGCTTCGACCAGAAGCCGGCCGACCGGTTCTTCTGGGTCTCCGACATCGGCTGGATGATGGGGCCGTGGACGCTGATCGGGAACCACGCGTCCGGCGGGACGGTGGTGATGTACGAGGGTGCACCAGACCACCCGGAGCCGGACCGCTTCTGGGAGATGATCGACCGACACGGAATTACGCAGTTCGGCATCTCGCCGACCGCGATCCGGGCGCTCCGCAAGCACGGAGACGAATGGGTCGAGGACCACGATCTCTCCTCACTCCGAATCTTGGGCTCGACCGGCGAGCCGTGGGATCCCGAATCGTGGCGCTGGTTCTACGACGCGGTCGGCGGCGGCGACTGCCCGATCATCAACATCTCTGGCGGCACGGAGATCTGCGGCTGCTTCCTCATGCCAATGCCGAACCAGCCGCTGAAACCCTGCACGCTGGGCGGTCCGGGGCTCGGGATGGACATCGATATCGTCGACGAGAGTGGCGAGTCGATCAAAGAGTCGGGCGAGCGCGGCTACCTCGTCGCGCGCGACTCCTGTCCCTCGATGACGAAGTCGCTGTGGTCGGGCGACGAGCGCTATTTGAAGGAGTACTGGTCGACGTGGGAGGATCTGTGGGACCACGGCGACTTCGCACAGAAGGACGCAGACGGCTTCTGGTTCCTCCACGGACGCGCCGACGACGCCTTGAACGTCGCCGGCCGAAAGGTCGGCCCGGCCGAGATCGAAGGCGTACTCATCGACCACGACGCCGTCAACCAGGCGGCCGCAGTCGGCGTCCCCGACGACACCACCGGGACCGCAGTGGTCGCGTACGTTGTGCTCGAACCCCACATTGAGCCGAGCGACGACCTCCGAGAGGAGCTGCGGACGCTCGTCGGCGAGGAACACGGGAAGCCGTTCCGACCGCGCGAGCTGCTGTTCGTCGACGCCTTCCCGAAGACGCAGTCCGGGAAGATCATCCGACGCGCGATCGCGTCGATTTATAAGGGCGAGGACCCCGGAGATCTCTCGTCGATGGAGAACCCGAAGGCGCTCGACGGGCTCCGCGACCCGAACTGACGGCCAGAGGCCACCGGATCGCGCGGCCGGCGGTAAGCGTATTTTTACGGAGAATCAAGGAGAAAGCCTCGCGCTTCAGCGCGGGGATGAATCCGACATTGCAAGGATTTAATTAGCCGCTTGTTGTATTAACGATAAACCGAGGCGGCCTGCCCGCCCAATCAATCGGACAATATCGGGATTCGACGGTTCCAAGCAGAAGGCACCCCTTCTGTGTCGGAATCGGGTGCAGTCAACAAAAGTATCTCCGAATCCCATGCCGGGATAGGAGTAACGGCTGATTGGCACAGCCAGTAGCCGCCCAATGTGGTAGCTACAAACCGTAAACATCCCAACCCAGCGGTGCGGTGCCGTGGGAATCCTCGCGCTTCAGCGCGGGGAGGATGTCAAGGGCTCGCGTCGTCGACTGCCGCGTCGAGTGCGTCGTAGTCGGGCTCCTGTCCGGAGTTATCGGCGAGCCACCGGTACGTCACGACGCCGTCACCGTCGATCACGAAGACCGCGCGGCGCGCGACCGTGTCGACGCCGTAGTGCTCGAACGACTCGATCGCGTCGTACGCCTCGATCGCGCGGTGAGCCGGGTCGCCGACGAGCGCGAACGGGAGGTCGTACTGGTCCCGGTAGGCGGCCAGCGCGTGTGGGAGGTCGGTGCTCACGCCGAACAGGGTGCAGTCGTCGCGTTCGAACCCGTCCCGGAGCGCCTCCATCTCGTCCGTGCAGGTGTTCGAGAAGGCGGCCGGGAAGAAGGCGAGCACGACCGGCTCGTCGCCGAGGCGGTCAGACAGGTCGAACGGTTCGATCTCGTCGGTCACGAGCGAGGCGGTGAAGGTCGGGGCGTCGTCGCCGACATCGGTCATACAGACCGGTTGCGGCGACGAAGTATCATGGTTTCGCCGTCGGCAGCGGGTTCGGCGGGTGGGCCCGGTGCGAATCTCCTCGAACATGGGATCGCCGTGATCGATGGGGTTGGGAGCGCTCGGACGACATCTGTAGTTCGTTCATCGAGGCAAAAAGACTATAGTTACCAGAGAGCTACGGTGGTGTAGAGATGGTAAGTGCGATTCCACTGATCGGCGGCATTCCGGCGGGCCCGGAACTCCTCATCATCCTGCTCGTGTTGGTCCTGCTGTTCGGGGCGAACAAGATCCCGAAGCTCGCTCGATCGACCGGCCAAGCGATGGGCGAATTCAAGAAGGGGCGCGAACAGGTCGAGGACGAACTACAGCAGATGCAGAGCGACGATGAGAACGAGTCGCCGCTCGAGACCGACTCGACGGTCAACGACGACGACGACGAGTTCGAGACTGAGACCGAGAAAGAGACCAGCGCATAATCGGCACCGCGGTGCCGGCCTATCCCCGCAGCGACGTTTTCTTCACTTGTTTTGGGCGCGTGGCCTAGCGGACAGGGCGAGAGGTTCCTAACCTCTCGATCGCGGGTTCGAATCCCGCCGTGCCCGCTCCTTCGCTAACGCTCAGTCACGGCCGCGACTGGCTCCACGCTCACTCCGTTCACTCGCGAGGATCCCGCCGTGCCCGTTCATACAGAAAGGGCTGTCCAAGAGAGTCGATGCCATCGACAGATAGTGATAAGTTCCAGAATAGATCTTCGAGAGACTCGCTTCAGTCGGGCGAAGCCGACAGGCGACACGCAGACTCAGCGGTGTTCGGAGACGTGAACGGGCGCCTCGGGCATTTCGACCCCTTCGCTGTCGAAGACGGCCATCGAGCGCTCTGTCACGTCTGAGGCGAATGCGAACTCGTCGCGCACGTCGGCCACATACGCCTTGCCGCGAATCGTCCGATAGTAGGACTCGTCCTCGATCAGGACCACGAACGGGTGGTCGTCGTCGACGTAGACGTACTTCGAGGTCATCATGGCCTCCTTGACGATCGCACTCACTCGTTCGACGTCAGCAGAGGCAGTGACCGCGAGTTCAACGACGACCATCATCTCCGGCTGGCCGTTGTTGGCGTTCGAGACGTTCGCAGTGAACATCGTTGCGTTCGGGACACTTACGGCGCTGTCGTCGGGCGTCCTCAGTGTCGTCGCCCGGAGGTCGATGTCGGTTACCTCGCCGTGGTCGTCGTCGATGGTGATCTTGTCGCCGACCTGGTAGGGACGCTCGGTCACGAGCACCAGCCCACCGATTATCCCCGCGAAGAGGTCCTTCAGGCCGAACCCCAGAGCCGCCCCGAACAGTCCCGACACTGCGAGCAACTGTGCGGCCGATAGTCGGAGCAACGGTCCCAAGACCAGATACGCCGCGGTTCCGAAGATGAGAACCCGCGCGATCGGAATAATAATCTTGATGCTGATCCGTCGGCGGGGAAGGCGCTCGGCGACCGCCGTGAGCAGGTACCCGACGACCAAGTGGCCAGGTACGCGGCTACGAGTACGCCTGCCATTCTCGTGAGCGTCTCCTGGGCGATCCCGATGTCTACCAGACCCTGGAGCACGGTCACAGTATCCGCCCCCGTTCGGTCGCCGTCGCGGCGGCCGGCACTGCCGCCGGTACCAGTTCCACAATATCGTCTTCGACCGTGACGAGGCCGGCGCGCGAGAGGCGCCCGAGGACCCGGTCGAGTGTATCGATGATCGTCGAGAGCTGTTCCCGCTTGACCCGCTCTTTCGCGAGTACGATCCGCAGGCAGAACGCCTCCTCGCGGTTCAGGTCCCGGTCGGGCTCGGGGACGGTCATGTCGCTCGGGCGCACCTCCGATCCCTTTCGGGCCTCCCAGATGGCCGTGGCGACGCCGAGGTTCCCGTTCGAAACAGCAGCGAGCCGGCTG
This sequence comes from Halorubrum lacusprofundi ATCC 49239, assembly GCF_000022205.1. Taxonomy (NCBI): domain Archaea; kingdom Methanobacteriati; phylum Methanobacteriota; class Halobacteria; order Halobacteriales; family Haloferacaceae; genus Halorubrum; species Halorubrum lacusprofundi. Next base: position 977,851 of record NC_012029.1, on the reverse strand, counting down.
AACGTTACGTCCTTTGGACCCAGGTTTCTATCCGAAAACAGATCCCTGATTCCAACTGGGCTCAGCATAGGGACCGGCACCGAGACCGACCAGTCCCGCCAGCCAATCTCGTGGCGCGTCGCGACGACCAAGCCGCCCCGTTCGGGGTCGTCTTCGACGAACGCCGGCAGTTCGTCGTCCCGATCTAGCACGAGTTCCGCGATCCGTTCTTCGGGAAGGGCTGGATCTCAACGGTGACGAGAAACTCCCGGTCGAGTGCCTGCACCGCCGCGAGGTACACCCACGCGTACCGGTTCCAGCCGGTCACCACTGTCACATCGGCGTTCGCCAGCTCGTCGAGAAACGCAGACAGCGCCTCGAAGCCGCCGATGCGACGCTCGTACAGGTGCTGGCAGTCCTCTATCACAACTGGCCCCCGTTGATCCTCGCCCGGGTTTGGTCAACTCCGTCGCCCGGATCAAGGCTAACCCGGGTTGCGTCCAGATCCCGCACAGCACGGTCGAGGACGGACCCACGTCCGGAGAAGGGATCGCCCACGACGGCAACCGGCCCGGTCTTCTCGCCCGAGAGGACCGCCTCGAACGCCTCGTGGTCGTCACCGAGGAGCGTGGGGACATCGACGTCCGATCCCCAAGGCCCCCTTTCGACGGCACTATCCTTCATAATACCATCATCTTTGCGTCCAGCCGATTGATAATACCGGGCAAGGATCGACCTCGTCAGACGGGCTTAAGCGCCTATCAATTCGTCTGACTCGCGGTTTAACAGTACTTCCGTGGTTTAACAGTGCAGTTCGTGATCAGCGGCCGGATTCTTCAGTATTCAAGCTAACTGTGAGTGGAAGGTCGAACAGGAGAAGCAGCGGGAAGTAGACCTCTATATTACTACTTGGGGGAACGAGCGTGTCCCTCGCCAAACATATAAGAAATATAATAAATTAATACGAACGTGGATAATGGCTGACTTGGATGCCAAACAACTATACCCGGCGCACAGTCGTATCGAGTCTAGCCGCGTTAGCGGCGGCGAGCCAGACAGCGGGCAGTGTGGCTGGCAAAGAGGCAGAAGGCCAAGGCCACGGCATCGAACAGGAAGGAGCGACGCTCAACCGCTTTGCGACGACCATCATCGGTGCTGAGATCACTGGCATGTTCATCACCGAGGACGGGCGGTTCTTCTTCAACGTCCAGCACCCGGACGCGAACCTCGACGGGGAGGACGAACCGGGAATTCTCGGCGCAGTCACGGGAGTAGACATGAACCAGCTCCCCAGGGATTTCCAGAGCGTCCAGATTCCCGAGGGAGACGACGACGATTACAGCGACGACGGCGACGGAGTACCCGAGCCGTACGACCAGCGGGTGCGGACGGCACTGGGTGACTATCAGCGGCTTGCGACCGGCGGCGACGAGACCGACGACGGCGAGGAACTGGGATCGGTCTACACACCTGAGGGCGACTCGCTCACCGGACAGATCAACCCCGATTTCAACGGCTACGTCCCATCGAGCGAGGAACCCGACGAAGGCTACCTGTTCACCAACTGGGAACACCGTCCGGGAGCGATGACGCGAGTTCACCTGCAGCAGAACGGCCGTAACGGCACGTGGCGGGTTCTCGGCATGGAGAATCTCGACTTTTCCGCCGTGGAAGGAACCTGGGTCAACTGCTTCGGGACCGTCTCTCCGTGGGGCACCCCGCTGACCTCCGAGGAGAACTACTCCATTCCGGATACGCCGGTGTGGAACAACCCTGACTGGCAATACAAAGGCGGTGTCGAGCGGCTTGCACGGCACCTCGGCCACGAACGAAACGATGACGGCATCTTTGCCGATAAGTTCCCGAACCCGTACCGCTACGGGTACATCGTCGAACTGAAAGAGCCGGAAAGCGAGGAGCCGATACCCGAGAAGCGGTTCGCACTCGGTCGCTCGACGCACGAGAACGCGGTCGTCATGCCGGACGAGAAGACCGCCTACACCACCTCCGACGGGACCGCCCGTGGCTTCTACAAATTTGTCGCCGACGAGAAGGGTGACCTTTCCTCAGGAACGCTATACGCTGCGAAGGCCACTCAAAAGGGACCGCTCGGCGGCGATCCCGACAAGGTCAGCTTCGGCATCGAGTGGATCGAACTCGGGCACGCCAGCGACGAGGAAATCGAGAAGTGGATTGCCGAGTACGACGACATCACCCAGGCGGACTACGAGGACGGTGAGAACTCGTATATCTCCGAAGGGGAGATGGACGAGTGGGCCGCAGGGGACGCAGACGACGACCGCGTCGCCTTCCTCCAGTGTCGACAGGCCGCAATGCGGAAAGGCGCAACGACGGAATTCCGCAAGATGGAGGGGATCAACATCCGGCGCGGTGCCGAAGCGGGCGAGGACTACATGTACGTCGCCATGTCGAACACCAACCGAACGATGGGCGACGACGAGGGCGACATCCAGCTTAACGGCGACGAATGGGGTGCCGTCTACCGAATGCCACTGGAGAGCGATTACGACATCAGCGAGATGGAGCCGATCGTCACCGGTGGGCCGGAGGCCAATATCTGTGGTGGCTGTCCCTACGACGCGAATCCGAACGCTAACGACAAGGCGTGCCAATCGTGCGCGTTCAACCCGACAAAGGACGACGAAGACCAAGGTCGTTTAAAGGGCACGATGAATCTGGCAAAATCGATGGCCATGAGTGGGCAAACCTCACTCGACGTGGAGAACACGATTGCCGAACCTGACAACATCGTTGTCATGGACGACGGACGGGTCGTCATTGGCGAGGATACGGGTAATCGTGGTCACGAGAACAACATGATTTGGGTGTTCGATCCAGGTTCTGCTTGATTTTCATCCGCCCTGATCCTCAGTAACCTGCATTTTTCACCCGATCTGGGGTCATGAAGAGAGCGCTGCCGCTCGCGATATGCGCTCTCGTCTGGATTGCACTTACCACGGAGAATAGCCCTGGAGCATATACTCTAGTGAACTACCCTACCCTACTCGCTCACGGCTGATGTCGTTCGCTCCTCGAGGGTAGGGCTTCCTGTTTCCACGACGTGCTTTGCAGATACGGGCGTATCCACAGGGAGCGCAGTCTCCACAGGCGTTGACGAGAGCAAAGCTCTCGTCCGCACATCAGAATCGCTTCGCGATTCTGAGGACGGTGATTCGGAGTGTCCCACTCCTATATCTTCGAGGCCGCCAGAAAGAATGTTCCACGCCGCGTTCGCGTCCCTGTCCGCCTCGAAACCGCACGCGGGACAGGAATGTCCACGGACCCACAATGGCTTCTCCGTCGAGACGCCGCAGGACGCACACTCCTTGGTCGTCCCTCTCGGGTTGACCGCCACGAAATGCGTCCTCTCTCGCTTGCACTTGTATTCGAGCAACGAGAGGAACGTTCGCCACGCGGCAGACGCGGTGTTGCGGCTGTTCGACGGCGATTCCATCATCTCCTTCACGTTCAGATCTTCGACCGCCACGAGATCGTACTCCCGCGCGTAGTACGCCGAGAGTTTGTGCAAGAAGTCGCGGCGTTTCCGCCGCAGATCAGCGTGATACTTCGCGACGCGCCGTCGTTGCTTCTCGTAATTGTTCGACCCGTGTTGCTTGCGTGAGAGCTTCCGTTGCTCGCGCTCCAAGCGGTCACGCTCGACGGAGAGATCGAGCGACCCCACGGCGGTTCCATCCGTGTCGTGGGCATACTTGAGAATCCCCTCGTCGATTCCGACGCACGTCTCGGGATTCTCGGGGGTTTCGGGCGGTTCACGGTCTATTTGCACGCCGAACGTGGCGAACCACTCGCCCGTCGGTTCCTTCTTGACTGTGACCTGTTTGAGTGTAGTGTCGTCGGGGAGGGCGCGGTGGAGCCGAATTGGGATGTCCGCGAGTTTCGAGAGCGACAGGACAGTCTGACCGCCCTTCTTGTCGAGCTTGAAGCCAGACTGACTGTACGTGAAACTGCGAAACTTTCGTGGCGGCTTCCACTTGAGCTGACCGACGCCGTAGCCGTTCTCCTTGAGTTTGGAGAGTCCGTTGAGGTTGTCGAACAGACGCTCTACGACGGTTTGGATAAGATCGGTATCTTCAGGACGACCTGTATACAGCACGACCGCGAATCTGTTTTTAAATATTCTCGTCGAGCCGACGGAACGATCGGTTCGCGAGCCACACCGACCCGACGCCGATCGCGAGTGTTGCGCCCGCTAGCAGGAGACCGGGCTCGTACAGGAGCGGCGGGTGGTAGCCGGCGCCGTAATCGAGGGCGACGTTGCCGACGGCGAGCGCCAGCGCCAGCCCCAGCGCGCCGCGGGTGGTCCGACCGAACGCCGGGAACAGCAGCGCGAGTCCGACGAAACAGAGGTGCGTGCCGAGCACGCCCCAGTAGTAGATCCACGCGTCGGGGGCCGCGACGTACTCGCCGAACGCGAGGTTCAGCGAGATCAGCGGCCAGAGCCCGAACTGGACCAGCCAGACGAACGCGACGGTCTGGAGGTACGCGAGTCCGCGTGAGGTCGGGGCGTCGGTCACGCTATCGCCGCGGCGGACCGTCGGAACGAGACTTAAAAGGGCTATCCCGCCGAGCGCGACCGCGACGGCCGAGTCCGCGTACAGCGGCCACAGCGCGACCGGCACCTCGCCGGCGGTCGGCGCGTAGTACCCGATCCCGACTGCGAGCATGAACGCGGTGAATCCGAGCACGACGGCGAGGCTCCGTGGAGTGCCGAGCAGTTCCTCGGCGATCGCGTCGCGGACGCGCCGCCTGACGGCCGCGCGCCGGAGCCGACCGAGCGACCGGAGCCAGTCGGAGGTATCGGAGCGTGTCACACCGTCCGGTTCGACCGCGACGACCTAAAGGCCCCCTCTCCGCTCGATCGAGTCATTTCCGTTGCAGTTCCAAGTTCTGCGCCGTCGGGAGGTTCCAGCCGTACGTCACCGCGGCCAGCCGAGTCCCCACCGTTACGACCGCGCACGCCGCGGCGGCGGTCCCGGCAGTCGCACCCAACGTTCCCACTACCCAGTACGCGCTCCCGCCGAGGACCGCACAGCTCGCGTAGAAGTCCTCGAAGAGGATGAAGGGAGCCCGATCGAGGAGGATGTCCGCGAACGCCCCGCCGCCGACGGCGTTGATCGTCGCGATCGCCACGACGCCGAACGCCGACACACCGACCTCGGTCGCGACGATCGCGCCGGCCGTCGCGAAGGCCGCGAGCCCGATGGCGTCCGAGACGAGGGTGACCGGATGCGTCTCCGGCGACGACAGCACGACGTTCAGCCCGATCGCCAAGCCGACGCCGACGAGCCCCAGACAGATCTCGATCGGGGATTGCAGCGCGAGCGGAACCCGCGCCACGAGAAGATCGCGGGTCGCCCCGCCGGCGAACGCCATCGCCAGCCCGACGATGACGATCCCGAACAGGTCGAACTCCTCGCGGATCGCCTTCGACGACCCGACGAGCGCGAACGCGACCAGCCCGACCGTGTTCATCACGGCGAATGGGTCGCCGAACAACACCGCGACGAGACTTCGACTCACTGTCTCCCGCTACGAGCGCGAGTATGTTGAGTGTGCCGTAGTTCCCGTGGGACACATCGAAAGCCATGTGCGCTCAGTCGCCGAATCCGACGTGATGTCGTGGATTATCCTCTTCGTCGCCGGCCTGTTTGAGATCGCGTGGGCGATCGGCCTCGAGTACTCTGACGGTTTTTCGGAGCCGATCCCGACGGCAGGCACCGTCGTCGCGCTCGTCATCAGCATGGCGTTGCTCGGGAAGGCGGTACAGGACCTCCCTATCGGGACCGCCTACGCCGTGTGGACCGGGATCGGCGCCGTCGGGACCGCGTCGCTCGGAATCGTCCTGTTCGACGAGCCGGCGACGGGCGCTCGCCTCCTCTTTATCTCCGTGATCGTCTTCGGAATCGTCGGGCTCCACCTCGTCTCCGGCGGCCACTGAACTCTCGGCGATCAACCGTCGACTGGCCGCACTGATGTCGCTCCGCCTGCTCCCGACTTATATATAACCGACTGACATTTAGTGAACCGCTTAAATCGTTGCAAAAACGCATTACAGGCCTTGATAACCCGATTATCAGTTGCGGTGTTTTGCAGGACACCTTTTTCAACGGGCGAATCGTGGACGCACTTATGACAACCGAGGACGCCGAGCGCTCGCCCGTCTCGTCCGACGAGACGGCGGGATCGCCGGCGTCCGATCACCGGGCGTCCGGTCCGCCGCCGTCCGATCCCTCGGTCTCGGATCGCCCGGTATCAGTGGGACGGTACTCGTGGCGGTCGTTCCTCCGGGACCGCGGCCGCGACGACGCCGCGACCGAGCTGTACGCCGACATCAGCGAGGAGCCGGTCGTCCCCGCGACCGCCGTCGACGCTCACTTCGAAGACAGCGTCGATCGGGTGATCCGCGCCGCCGGCGTCGACGAGACGTATACGGCCGACGGCGACACCGCAGTCTCGGGACACGGGACGCCCGAAGCAGGCACCGTCGTGATCGGGACCGACCACGTCGTCCTCAGCGGTGCGGCCGTCGTTCCGGCTGGGACCTCGACCGCGGCAGTGGCTCCCGACCCTGTAGAATCCGTCGACGAGACCGTAGAAGGGGACGAAGATGACGTCGAGACCGATCGCGGCGAAGAAGACGGCGAAGCAGACGACGGCGAAGGAGACGATGAGGACGGAAGCGATGAGGACGGAAGCGATGAGACCGCCGAAGCGGCCGACGAATCGGCCGAAAGCGACCGTGCGGACTCGGACGACCCGGACGCTCGCCCCGGCATCTCGATCGACGGCGCGGGCGTCTCCGGGGTCGTGGTCGTCCCGGCCGAGGACGTGGAGCCGGTTCCCCGCCGCACACCGACTGACGAGGAGTGGTCGCGGGTTGACATCGATCCGAGCGAGTTCCTCGGGTTCGATCCGTCGGAGACGGGCTACCGCGTCGGGGCGGCTGCGGCGGTTGGAGACGTTCTCTGGGACCTGTGTTCGGCTCGATACAACCTCTACGAAGTGCCGGTGCTCAAGGGGTACTACACGTGGGACGACTACCGCGACGAGTACTTCCTCGACGAGGAGGGGAACCCGCCGACCGAGGAGAACGAGGAAGGGGAAGAAGAGCCGCTGGAGTTCACCCACGACGACAAGGTCGAGGCGCTGGGGTTCGACCCCGACCGGACCGAGGAACTACTGGGGGCGGGCGGGGGCGCCGCGGCCGACCTCGCGGAACTGGTCGACGAGCGCACGGTCGACGTGAATCCGGAGATCGACGAGGACGCGTTCTTCTCGACGGAGGAGGGGCACACCACCCTCGCGAACCGATACGACCTGGAGAAGGCGGTGCCGATGCCGAAAAAAACTCACTTCCGGGAGATCGAGCGGTACTGGGTGAACAAACCGTACGCGTTCGTGATCGTGTTCCGGTCGACGAAGGAGAACGAGGTGAAGTACTACGCGATTCAGCCGCACCGGACGGAGATCGAGACCGACCTCGTCGAGTTCCTCACTGGGAAGCTCCGGACCTCGATCAAGTACGCCGACGAGTCGATCGCGGGCGGTGACGAGGAGTTCCGCGAGGGCGTGATCGTCGACGAGACGCTGACGCTGCTCGACCGATACGACCTCTACGAGCGCACGGACGACGACCGTGGGGTCGTCGACGACCTCGTGGACGACCTCGTCGACCGCTTCGGTTTCGACCTCACGGAGGGTATCGCCGGCCGGATCAGCGAATCGCTCGGGTACGAGCCGCCGACGGAGCCGGAGTCAGAATCGGCACCGGCGAAGATACTCGCTCGGCCCGAGCCCGCGGTGCTCGCAGAGGACTCGGAGACGCTCTCGAAGCATCAGGTCGAGAAACTGCTGTACTTCCTCAAGCGCGACTTCATCGGCTACGAGCGGATCGACCCGATCAAGTACGACATCAACGTCGAGGATATCTCCTGTGACGGGTACAACTCCCCGGTCTTCGTCTACCACTCCGACTACGAGCAGATCATCACCAACGTCTACCACGGGACCGACGAGCTCGACGACTTCGTCGTGAAGCTCGCGCAGCGCTCCGGAAAGGGGATCTCGAAGCGGCGCCCGCAGGTGGACGCCACCCTCCCGGACGGCTCCCGTGCCCAGCTTACGCTCGGTCGCGAGGTCTCGGACCACGGGACCAACTACACCATCCGGCAGTTCAACGAAATTCCCTTCACGCCGATCGACCTGATCAACTGGAAGACGTTCTCGCTCGACGAGATGGCCTTCCTGTGGCTCTCCATCGAGAACCACAAGAGCCTGATCTTCGCGGGCGGCACCGCCTCCGGGAAGACGACGAGCCTGAACGCGGTCTCGCTGTTCATCCCTTCGAACGCCAAGATCGTCTCGATCGAGGACACCCGCGAGGTCGAGCTTCCCCAGCGCAACTGGATCGCCTCCGTCACTCGCCCCTCCTTCTCCGACGACGACAAGGGCGACATCGACGAGTTCGACCTGCTGGAGGCCGCGCTCCGTCAGCGTCCCGACTACATCGTGATGGGCGAGATCCGCGGCGAGGAGGGCCGCACGGCCTTCCAGGTGATGTCGACCGGCCACACCACCTACACGACGTTCCACGCCGACACCGTCGGCGAGGTGCTCAAGCGATTCACCACGGAGCCGATCAACGTCTCGAAAACGATGTTCACTGCCCTCGATCTGGTCTCCGTCCAGACGTCGACCCGGGTACAGGGAAAGAAGGTACGCCGGAACAAGTCGCTGACCGAGATCAATCACTACGACGCCGAGAACGACGAGATCAACGTCCAAGACGTGTTCCAGTGGCAGGCCGAGACCGACGAGTTCCTCCAGATGGGCGACTCGAACACCTTGGAAGACATCATGTTCGATCGCGGGTGGAGCCGCAAGACGCTCGACGAGGAGCTCCGGAAGCGCCGCGTCGTGTTAGCGTACCTCATCGATCGCGGGCTCAACAGCTACGCGCAGGTGGCCGCGACGTTCCAGGCGTTCATCAACGACCCGGAGACGGTGCTCGCGCTGATGGCGAACGAGGAACTGGAGCGGTCACTGGAGGACCTCCGCGAGATGGAGTCGGTGCTGATCAACGTCGACCGCGACAAAGAGGAGATGGTCCCGCGACCCGATCCCGACGAGGCGGGCCGCGAGGAGGTCGAGCGGATCTTAGCGGAGGCCGAGGACTTGTTCGCGGAGTACCGCGGCCGGATGCCCGACTCCGTCGCTGACGCCCTCCTCGACGTCGCGCCGGCCCGTAACGTGGAGGCGCAACCCGTCGCCGACCGGGAGGCGCTCGCGCAGGCGGCCGACGAGGCCGCGGCGCTCGACGGGGAGTCGAGCGCGACGAACGAAACCGACGAAACTGACGAGACTGAGGAGGGGCGCATCGTCGCCGACGCAACGCCGCCGATCGAGGGATTCGAAGCCGGAGTGACGGCGGAAGGGAGCTTCGCCGACGGGAGCGACGCCCGGGACGGTGATCGCACCGGCGACACCAGCGACGGCGAAAACGCGGACGACACGGACGACCCAGACGGTGGGATCGACTTCGACGAGCCGTTTGACGAGGGGATCGACGTACTCGACTCGAGACCGGATTCCGGCCCGGTTCCGGGACCGAACCCGAATCCGGCGCCAGATCCGAACCCGGAACAGGCCGATTCCGGTGTCAGAGCGGACGCCGACGGCGGGGTGACCGAAGTCGAGGTCGGGGTCGAAGATGCCAAAATCGACGACGAGGATGCGGGCGACGCCGCCACCCGGAAAGAGAGTGGAGACACCGAGAGCGACGATGAGGGTGAAGGCGACACCGCCACGGAGGGCGAGGATGAGGATGACGACGGGAACAACGCCGACAACATCGACGACTGGGGGTTCGGCTCCGTCGAGTCCCGGGAGGAGCGGTAGATCTATGGTCCCAACGGGGTGGATCGCGTGAGCCTCGACACGGGCGTCGGCGACGGCTCCGTCGACGGGAACCTCCTCGCGGAGCTGTTCTACCCAGTTTTCGAGCTGCTCTTTGACCCGGACGGCGACTTCGTCGGCGACATCGAGCGCAAGCTCGCCGAGGCGCGCATGCCGGACCAAGTGGAGATGTACGTCTCTAGAGCGCTGGGCGTCGGCCTGCTCGTCGGCGGGACCCTCTGGGCGCTCGGAACGCTGACCGGCTACGGCGCGTTCTCGCTCGGGCTGATCGACCCCGAGACGCTCTCGCTCGGCATGCCCGCGCCGACGCCGGCGATCAAAGCGTTCCTGCGGTCGCTCGTCGTGCCCACCGCGGTTCTCGTCAGCGGGCTCGTGTTCGGGTCGATCGGGTTCGCGATCGGTTTCGGCGGCGTGGTCGCGATCCCCTACTCGCGGGCGTCGGCACGGGAACGCGAGATAAATCTTCTCCTGGCCGACTCGGTGTCGTTCATGTACGCGCTGTCGGTCGGGGGGCTCAATCAGCTGGAGATCCTGCGCGCGATGGCGACGGCGGAGGACACCTACGGCGAGGTGTCTCAGGAGTTTCAGAGCATCGTCAACGAGACGGAGTACTTCGGGACCGACTACCGGAACGCGATCCGACAGCAGTCGATGGAGACCCCCTCCGACGAGCTCTCGCAGTTCCTCGCGGACATGCTCTCTATCGTCAACTCCGGTGGCAATATGGAGAGCTTCCTGAAGGACAAAAAGGAAAAGCACCTTCGCACGTCGAAACAGGAGCGCGAGATGACCTTAGAGACGCTGGAGCTGTTCGGCGAGATGTACATGACGCTGTCGCTGTTCCCCCTCCTTCTCATCATCATCCTCGTCATCATGGGGATGATGGGCGAGTCGGACGACTTCCTGCTGTACGCGACCGTCTACGCCCTGATCCCGCTGACTGGGGTCGGTTTCCTTGTGCTCGTCTCTACCGTTAAGCAGGACGAGCCGGGCGACGGCTACCTCCGCCCCGACGGCGGCAGCGATCGGCTCCGGCAGACGAGCAAAGAGGGGCTGCTCCACTTCGGGCTGATCGAGGCGTTCGTCGGTCAGTTCGGCGTCTTCGACCGGATCCGCAACCGCGAGGGGACGTACAAGACCAAACAGATAGTCTCCGCGCCGCACCTGTTCCTCCGGGACAACCCGCTGTACACGCTCGCGCTGACTGTGCCGGCCGCGCTCGTCATCGTCGGCGTCACAGTCATCTCCGGGAACGCACCGACGACCTTCGACGGCTGGGTGAACCGTCCGGTGTGGGCGACGTTCGTCTGGGTGTACGTCCCCGCGTACCTCGTGCTGGCGCCGCTCGCGGTGTTCCACGAGTGGAGCCAGCGGTCCAAGCGGGCGATCACGGGGAAGCTCTCGGAGAGCCTCCGGAAGCTGTCGTCCGCAAACGACACCGGGCAGACGCTGCTCGAATCGGTGGAAACGGTGTCGGAGACCTCCACAGGAAAACTCGCCGAGGAGTTCGAGGTGGTCCACGCGAAGGTGAACTACGGGATGAGCCTGCGGGACGCCTTGGTGGAGTTCAACAACAAGTATGCGGTCCCCCGGCTTGCCCGGACGGTGAAGCTCATCTCGGAGGCACAGGAGGCGTCGTCAGAGATCACGGACGTGTTGACCACGGCGGCGCAGGCCTCCGAGAACCAGGACGACATCGAGCGCAATCGGATCTCCCAGACCCGAATGCAGGTGGCGATCATCGTGATGACGTACGTCACCCTGCTGGGCGTGATGGCGATTCTCCAGACCCAGTTCATCGACGTGATGGGCGATCTCTCCTCGCAGGCGGACGGCGGCGGGGCGTCCGGAGGTGGCGGCGCCGGCTTCGGAGGTGGTGGCGGCGTCGACCCCGATGTCCTCTCGATGCTGTTCTTCCACGCCGTGACGCTGCAGGCGGTCCTCTCCGGGTTTATCAGCGGCTACATCCGGAACGCCGACATCGTCTCCGGCGTCAAGTTCGCCGTGGTCCTGATGACGCTCGCACTGGGGGTGTGGATATATGTGGGATAACGGCAACCGCGCGCAGACCCCGATCGACTTCACAGTCGGCGCTGGCGTGTTCCTGCTGACGCTCGCGTTCGTGATCGCCTTCGTCCCGACGCTTTTCGATCCCTTCTCGGCGGCGGCGACCGCCTCGCCGGTGGTGAGCGATCGCGTCGCTGCCGGCGTCGCCGGCGACCTGCTCGCGGCGTCGCCGGCGGAACCGGGCGTGCTGTCGCCAGCCTGTACGGTCGCCTTTCTCAGCGCGAACGCGACGCTCGGAAGCGAGGCTGACTGTCACCCCGCCATCGCTGAGAGCCCGGCGGCCCACTTCGGGATCGACGGCGACGTGCAGGTGGTGATCCACGCCCCCGACGAGCGGAACCCGAGCACGAACGCGTCGACCCTCTCGATCGCGACGCGTCACGGGCGGTTCGAGGTCGAGCCCGACCGAACCACCGCCGATCCGAGCGACGCGGCCGGCAAAGATGTCACCGTCTCACAGCGACTCGTCTCGATCGGCGGGACGCAGTACCGACTGACGGTGCGGGTGTGGTGATTATGAGGACGACAGACGACCGGGCACAGGCGCACACGCTAGAGGCGTTCGCGGCGGCGATCCTACTCGTTGCGGCGCTCACGTTCGCCTTGCAGGCGACTGCGGTGACGCCCTTGTCGGCCAGCACGTCGAACCAGCACATCGAGAATCAACAGCGGGCGGTCGCGACCGACCTGTTGGCAACGAGCGCCGAGAACGGTGACCTAGAGGCCGCGATACTCCACTGGAATCCGGAGAACGAGACGTTCGCGTCGAGTCCGCCGGAGGTCGACGGCGAAGGCTATCCCCGGGCCGCAGGTCCGAACGGATTCGTCGCCCCGCTCGGCGGGTTCGGCGAGGCACTAAACCGGACACTTGTCGACCGACAGATCGCCGTCAACGTGGATCTCCGCCACTACAACACCACAGACCGAACGGAACGGAACACGACATCACTGATCGATATGGGCTCACCGAGCAACAACGCGGTGAGCGCAACCCGAACGATCGTGCTCACTGACGACATGAACCTGACCACCCCGGGGTACGAGGAGTCGACGCTTCGGGGGCTGGCCGGCGGAACCGATACGGGGGCGTTCTACGCGACCGAGACCGGGTCGGGTCCGCTGTTCGCTTACGTGGAGGTGCGCATCGTCGTATGGCGGATGTGAGCATCGGCCCGCCGGACGGCGACCGCCTCTTCGGTGGGGAAGACACCAGCAATGCCGACCGCGCACAACTCCTGCTCGTCGCGGGGCTGGTGATGGCGGTCTCGCTCGTGACGCTGGTGGTGCTTTTGAACGCGACCATCTACAGCGAGAACGTCGCGACTCGGGGGATCGAGTCCGCCGACGGCGAGGCACTGGAGGTGAGGGCGACCGCGGTCGACGGGACCGGCGAACTGCTCGATGCGACCAACCGCGCGGGACCGACCGACCACGCTGACGCCGCCGAGACGGTCCGAAATGGCGTCAAAGATCTCGACAGGGAGGCCTCCCGATCGTACGCGGAACGTGGCGGCGTGGCGCGGATCGAGCTGTTGGAGATTCGGAACGGAAGCCGAATCACCACCGACATGGCTGCGGTCGACCCGAACGCGTCGACCCTCGCAGCCGATGTCGACCGAACCCGCGGCTTCGTCCTCGATGTCGACCCCGGATCGCTCGTCGAGACGAACGCATCCGGCGCCGTCGACAACGCGTTCCACGTCGAACTCAACGACTCGACCGGCGGAACCCATCAGGTGTACGTGTACAACGGCACCGACGGAAACGTCACCGTCGCGGTCGGCGACAACAGCGGCGAGCCGACAGTCTGGTGCGAGACGCCGCCCGACGGACGCGACCGCGTCGCCGTCGACCTGACCGGCGAACGGCTCGGAGGCCGGTCCTGTCCGGGGATCTGGCCGACAGCTCTCGTTGCACCAGACGACGCCTACGACATCACCCTCATGAGCGCGAACGCTGCCGCCGGCGAGGCGGCTGCGACCGTGCGCGCCGTCTCAGGGGACACTGTCACCACCAACCTCACGGGGGGGCGACAACCGGCAGTGTACGAGGCGACGATCGGCCTCCGCTACCGGACCGCGGAGCTTCGGTTCGAGACCGACGTTCGGGTCGTCCCGGGTGAGCCCAATGCGTGAGCGCCGTGGATCGGGAAGAAAACGCCTCCTGAGCGACGAGCGCGGCGTGAGCGTCACCGTCGGCTACGTCCTGACGCTCGCGATCGGGGCGGTGTTGCTCTCAGGGGTCGTCATCGGCGTCGGCGGCGTCGTCGATTCGCAGACGGACCGGGCCGTTCGAGGAGACCTCTCTGTCCTCGGGCAGACCACGGCCGCGAACGTCGAGAGCGCCGACCGGCTTGCCCGCGCGGCGGAGGCCGATCGGTCGAACGCGGCCGGCGCGACGAACGCCTCCGTCTCGGTCGCCGTCGATCTCCCGACCCGAGTCGCGGGGATTCCCTACCGGATCACGGTCGATAACGACGCCGTGACGCTGCGGACGAACCACCCGGAGGCGACGCTGGAAATCCCTCACGCGGCACGACTGAACGTCACGCCGGCGAGCGTTCGCGGCGGGCCGATCCGGATCGAGTACGACCACGGCGCCGGGGGCACCGGAAATCTGACGGTGGTCGAACGATGACCGACCGGAGACGACCGACTGTTTCGATCGGCGACGGCGGACTCTCCGCGTTCGCGGGCGATGAGCGGGGCGTGAGCAACGTCGTCGGTTACGTGCTGGTGTTCTCGCTCGTCACGATGACGATCGGAACGGTGTTCGCGGTCGGTATCACGGGTCTCGAGGACAGACAAGAAGCTGAACGCGTCGCGAACGTCGAGCGTGCCTTCGACGTGTTCGACGACAACCTCCGGGATGTCCAGCGGTATGGCGACCCGAGCCGTTCGACGGAGATCCGGCTCAGTGGCGGGACCCTGTCGGTCGCGGAGACGACCACTGTGGAGCTACGAAACGCGTCTGACGGGGTGGTCAGAGGGTTCGAGTTCCGCTCCCTGACGTACGCGAACGGGGACACGACCATCGCGTACGAGGGCGGGGCGTGGTTCCGAAGCGACGGCGGCGGGGCGGCGATGCGCTCGGAGCCGCGGTTCGTCGCGGCCGACGGCCGAACGACACTCCCGATCGTCCGGCTCTACCCGCTCGGTCCGGACACCATCGAGCGGGACGGGACTGTGCAGGTCGCGGTGGACCGAACCTCCCGGCCGGAGCTCGTTCAGGTCGCCGACGCTGACGCCGACGACGGCCCCTTCGACCTCCGAATCGAGTCGGCGTACGCGACCGCGTGGCGCCGGTACTTCGAGCAGACGCACGGGTTCTCGGTGAACGAGTCCGCGACAGACACGGCTAACGGCACGGTCGTCGCGGATCTCGATCACAGCGACGAGGTGTTCATCCCCGACGGCGCCGTCAACATCCGGCTCCAGCGCTGATCGGAACGCCGTCGCATTTTCCGAACGCATCACCTAAGCCTGCAGCGCCGCACCGTCCGGGTATGACCGAGGAGCTGTACCTCGCGGACGACACGGTGACGACCTTCGAGGCGACCGTCGAGCGCGTGCTCGACGACCGGGTCGTCCTCGACCAGACCCATTTCTACCCCACGGGCGGGGGACAGCCCCACGACACGGGGACGCTCCGGGTCGCGGATGCGGAGATGGCCGACGGTGACGGTGTCGCTGACGGCGACGACGCTGATCGACGCTGGCGGGTCGTCGACGTCGAGAAGAAGGACACCGTGTATCACACCCTCGAACCGGCAGGAGACGGAGCTTCTGGGGCCGGCGACGACTCGGCGACCGATACCGTCGCACCCCTCGAACCCGGGACAGTCGTCGTGGGCGAGATCGACGCGGCGCGGCGCCGGGCCCACTCTCGGTACCACACCGCACAGCACTTGCTCTCGGCGCTGCTTTTGGCGGAGTTCGACGCGTCGACGACGGGCAATCAGCTCTACGACGACCACGCGCACCTCGACGCGGCGTACGAGCGCTTCGACGACGGCGACCTCGTGCAGATCGAAACCCGGCTCAACGAGCTCGTGGCTGACGAGCGCCCGGTGACGAGCTACACGATGAATCGCGAAGAGGCGGAGGCGACACTCGACACCGACCGCACCCGAATCGACCTGCTCCCCGACTCGATCTCGGAACTCCGGATCGTCGAGATTGGCGCGGCGAGAGGAACGGATGGCAACGATGGCGATGATGGGGACGATGGTAACAAGGAACCGTACGACCGCACCGCCTGCGCCGGGACGCACGTCGCGAACACTGCCGAGATCGGCCCGATCGTCGTCACCGGTCGGGAGACGAAAGGAAGCGACGAGGATCGCGTCCGGTTCGCGCTCGCCGAACACGTCGACGGCAAGGAGTGAGCGCAGTCGCGCGAAGCTGTCGCCCCTCGGCCCGCGATCCCGCTGTTTATATACGATCCGCGGTTGGTTCCGCCATGAAGTTCTGCGACGAGTGCGGATCGATGATGAAGTCCGGCGAGGGCGAGGACCACTGGGTGTGTAGCTCTGAGGATTGTGGTAACGAGCTCGGCCGCGACAACGGCGACGACGAGTGGACCACCGAATCGCAGGTCGAGTCGGAGGTCATCGACGTGAGCGACGCGGAGGACAAAGGACTCCCGAAGACGACAGCCCACTGCCCGGAGTGCGGGAACGACCGCGCGTACTGGTACATGCAGCAGATCCGGTCGGCCGACGAGTCCGAGACCCGATTCTTCGTCTGTACCGAATGCGAGCACAAGTGGCGCGAAGACGACCACTGAGCGCGCTCGGAGCCGCCACAATCCGCTGATCGTCGTTTCCTTTTACGTACCTCGACGGAGAATCGTCGTCCATGGACCCGCCCGTCGTCCCCCGCGCGCGCCTCGACGGCTGGCAGTGTATCGACGAGACGACGGAACGAGCGTTCACCGCCGGCTTTGTCTCGGTCGACGCGAGTACCGTCCGGTACGAGCGCGACGCCACGGAGCCCCCGCGTCCGTTCTGCTTCGCGAGTCGCCTGCGGATCCGCCCGGCGACCGCGCCGAACCCGGCCCTCACCGCGCTCGTCGAGCGCCGAGCGCGCTCGGGGTTCCGCGACCGCCTCGCAGAGCGCGACATCGAGGACATCGAACACCGCGGCGACCGAGAGATCGCGGTCGACGATCCGAAGGCGTCGCGCGCGACGCTCTCGAC
The DNA here is from genome assembly GCF_000022205.1 of Halorubrum lacusprofundi ATCC 49239. Taxonomy (NCBI): domain Archaea; kingdom Methanobacteriati; phylum Methanobacteriota; class Halobacteria; order Halobacteriales; family Haloferacaceae; genus Halorubrum; species Halorubrum lacusprofundi. Next base: position 960,648 of record NC_012029.1, on the reverse strand, counting down.
GTTCCGCGGCGTCACAGGCGTCGGCTCCGGGGACAGACGTGTACCGGTCGAGGCGCTACTCGCGGTCTGGACGGCCGGCGAGTATCTACTCGGCGGGGGCGCGTACCCCCTCGACGAGGCGTCGTACCCGCCCGGAGAGAGCCCGAGCGACGCGCGTCGAGAACTGTTGGGGATCGTTCGCGGGATGGAGTCACCCGACGACCGCAGCGAAGCGGAGTTATAAACGACTGCGTCCGGCTAACACGGAACCGCGCCCGCGCCCGAGTCGATCGGCGACCCCTCGTCGCGATACTCGGAGTCGCCGATCGATCCGTCGAACATCGGGAGCCGAAGTTCGTAGGCGTACAGCACGTCAAACGCCGCGAACGGGTCGACACCGTTCGCGATGGCCTCCCGCGCGGTCAGCCTGACGCCGGCGCCGAGCGTCACGATCGGCTCGCCGTCAAGCGTTCCCGCCGCCTCCAGTCCGAACTCGTTGCCGGCGGTCGGATCGGTCAACACGGAGAGGTGGACGAGCGCCTCGATCGCTGCCCCGCCGTCACCGATCGAGATCGGATACCCCTCGCCAGCGAAACAGCGGGTCGGGGGATCGACCCGGTCGTCGGTGGCGTCGGATCCGTCGCCCAGAGCGCCGTCCGCCGCTGCGCTGCTGCCGCTCGGTGTTGCCGCCGCGCCGCCGACGAACGCCCCGCTCACGACGGTCGCCGAGACGAGCAGGAGCGCGACAGAAAGCGTGGTGAGGGCGACGAGCCCGGTCCGAGAGCGACACGTCATCGACGGGGGGTACGCCCGGACGGGTAAAAACGGCGCGGGGTCGGTTATCCGAACTGATACTCAAAATGAGGGGACGGACCGGTGCGCTGCTCCCGTCGTTACGCCTCGTCGAGGAGCCCGTCGACGAGCAGCTCCGCGGAGGCGACGTTCGTCGCGAGCGGGACGTCTTTCACGTCGCAGACCCGCAGGAGCGCGGAGATATCGGGCTCGTGAGCCTGTGCGGTGAGCGGATCGCGGAGGAAGACGACGCCGTCGATCGCTCCGTCGGCGATCTTCGCGCCGATCTGCAGGTCGCCGCCGAGCGGTCCGGAGGCCTGTCGGTTCACCGCCAGTCCCGTCTCGTCGGCGATGCGTTTCCCCGTCGTTCCGGTGGTGACGAGTTCGCACTCGCTGAGCGCGTCGGCATGGGCGGTGACGAACTCGACCATCTCGTCTTTCAGCTCGTCGTGGGCGATGAGCGCGATGTGCATGAGCGGAGCGTTGCCACGGCGGCGCTTAAAAACTCCCCTCGGCGCAACGCGCCGGGCGGTCGGGTGGGGTCCCGTCCAGCAGTCGCGCCGGGCGAAACTTCACTTGAACCGGAACGTCTCCAGATTCTTCGGCGCGAACGTCCGCATGTTGTAGTCGTGGTACAGCGCCGACGAGAGGTCTTGGACGGAACTCTCGTCGCCGTGGACGCAGAGCACCTTCTCGGGGCGCGGGTTCATCGTCTTCACGAAGTTCTCTAACCCCTGCCGGTCGGCGTGGCCGGAGAAGCCGTCGACGACCTCGGTCCCCATCTGCAGGGTGAGCGTGTCGCCGCGGCCGCCGCCGCCCCAGCCGTCGACCGGAATCTCGTCCCAGCCGTTCTGGATCCGGCGACCGAGCGTCCCCTGGGCCTGGTATCCGACGAACACGAGGTTCGAGTCCGGGTCCGGGCCGATGTGGCGGAGCCACGACATGATCGGTCCGCCCTCGATCATCCCGGAGGTGGAGATGATGATGCACTCGTCGCCGTCGGCGACGTCCTGTCGCTCGTCCTCGCCGGCGTCGATGTGGTTGAACTGGTCGGCCAGGAACGGATTTTCGTCGTCGTGGAAGATCCGGTCGCGGAGGTCGTCTCGGAGGTACTCGGGGTAGGTGGTGTGAATCGCGGTCGCCTCCCAGATCATCCCGTCGAGGTGGACCGGCATCTCCGGGATATCGCCGTTCCGCATCGCCTCCTCCAAGACGAGCATGATCTCCTGAGACCGCCCCACGGCGAACGCAGGGATGACGACCTTCCCGCCCTGGTCGTACGTCTCGTTGATGACCTCTTTGAGCGCCTCTTCGGAGTCGGCCTGATCGGTTTGGTAGTCGTTGCGGCCGCCGTAGGTGGACTCTAAGACGAGCGTTTCGACGCGCGGGAAGTCGTTGACGGCGCCGTTGAACAGGCGGGTGTCCTCGTAGTGAATGTCCCCGGAGAAGGCGACGTTGTAGAGGCCGTCGCCGATGTGGAAGTGGGTGACGGAGCTGCCGAGGATGTGGCCCGCGTTGTGGAAGGTGAGCTTCACGTCCGGCGCGATGTCGGTTACGTCGCCGTACTCCAGCGGGATCGTGTGTTTGATCGCCTCGCGGACCTGCGACGATTCGTAAGGAGGCGTGCGCCCCTCCTTGGCGGCGACGTCGAGGTAGTCGAGGGTGAGCAGACCCATGAGATCGCGGGTCGGCTCAGTCGTGTAGATCGGGCCGTCGTAGCCGTATTTAAACAAGAGGGGGACGAACGCCGAGTGGTCGAGGTGGGCGTGAGTGAGCACGACCGCGTCGAGGGTCGCGGCGCCGGCGCCGAGCGCCTCGGGCACTTGGAGGTACGGCACCTCGCCCTCCGCGCCGGGCTTGTCGCCGCAGTCGATCAGGACGCGCGTCTCGGGCGTCGAGAGGATGAAGGCGGCGCGGCCGACCTCGCGACAGCAACCGAGCGTGGTGATCCGGACCCATTCGTCGTCGGACATCTCCTCGCGGTGGATCTGTCGGCCGACGCGTTCGAGAATGTCTCGGCGCTCCTCGCGTTCGTTCTTCAGGAAGCCGCGCACGTTCGAGACGGTGGAGGATTCGATCGGGGGCGTCCGAACGACCTCGGGGGTCCAGCCGACTTTCTGGGTGATCTCCCGGAGCGTCGAGCCGCGGCGACCGATCACCATGCCGGGCTTTTCGGCCTCGATGACGACCTCGCCGGTGTCCTCGTGGAAATCGAGGTCGGTCACGCCGGCCTCCTCCGGAATCACCGACCGGACCTCCTCCTCGGCACGCGCCGGCGGAGCGAGGGCGCTCGGGTCCGGGCGGATCGTGATCCGCTTCCGGAGCTTGGAGGCGAGCCGGCGGATCAGATCGCCGTCGCCGGCGAACTCCTTGGGGTCGCGGGTGTACACGACCAGCTCCGGCCCCTCGTATTTCACGTCGGTGACCGTAATGTCGTTCGGAATTTCCTGTTCGATCTCTGATTTCAGGGTATCGAGTTGCTTATCGACTTGACTCATATCTCACCGCGGGCCGTCGTGATTGTCGTCGCCGTCGAGTTGCATACCGACACACGACGCGACTCGGCGTCGAACGGTCAACCGTGACGGGGTAGGCATAGTGGTAGTACTGTCCGTAGGTGGTTCCGTGCGGGAACAGCCAGCGAAAACCCGCTTAGCTGATGATTAGCCCGGTCGTTATAAAACCCTTCGCAAATGGCAAACCCCCGGCCTGTGAACGGCGAGTACATGCATATCACGTCCGAGACGGTGCGAGACGAGCACGCGTGGGTCCGCGACCGCGAACCGGTCGTCGTCCCCACCATCAACGACACCCGCGAACGACTGGGCCGGATCTTCGAGACCGACGTGGACCCGATCACCCCCGAGGCGTACCGGCGCGAGGTCGATGCGGTGTTCGCGGACGGCGAGGTCGCGGTCAACGTCGCGGGCTGCGTCGCCCTGCTTCGCGACCTCGACGTCGCTGGCGACTACCCCGGATTTGTCGTCGACGAGGTTCTCGGCCGCGAGTTGGCGGCGACGATCGCTGGGGGGCGCCCCCTCTCGCTGCTCGCGCAGGCGACGTTCCATTTCGTCGACGTACACGTGAGCGAGGACGCGACAGCGGACGGCGCGGGAGCGGCCGGTGCCGATGACCTCGACGCCGCGCTCGCGGCGGGGTTCCAGACGCGGCTCCCCGGGTGGGACTGGCGGGAGGGAGAAAGCCCGTTCGCGGTGGCGTCACCGACTGACGAGTAGCGCCGGGTCGGCCGCCGCCGAGCAGCGGTCAGCTCGTGAACTTCCGGACGAAGTCGTATCCGGCATCGAGGATTGCGTCGGGGAGGAACCGTGCAAGCACGCCGATCCGGGCGGCGGTGCCGGGCTGGACGCGGGCAGGTGGCTGCGTTGCGCTCGCGGCGTTGACGATCGCGTCGGCGACGACTTCGGGCTCGATCGCGCCGGGACCGTCACCCCCGAGCAGCTGGGTATCCTCGAAAATCTCGTAGAACTCCTCGTAGGCGCCGGAGCGGTCGAGCCCGGCGTCGTCCGTCTCGGAGCCGTCGGCCGACCTCGATCCCTCAGTCGCCTCGTCGTCCGCGTCCCCGCCTCCCGCCTCCCGCTCGGCGCGCTTCGAGAAGTTCGTCCGCACGGGGCCGGGCTCGACGACGACCACGTCGATCCCGAACTCGGCGACCTCGTTGCGAAGCGCGTCCGACAGCGCCTCGATCGCGAACTTCGAGCCGCTGTAGACGCCGCCGCCCGGGAACGACACCCGCCCGGCGACCGACGAGACGTTGACGATCGTCCCGTCGCGCTCGCGACGCATCCCGGGCAGGACGGCCTTGATGAGTCGATGGGGACCATACACGTTCACGTCGAACTGCTCGTGGACCTTCGCGGTCGGCACGTCCTCGACCGGGCCGAACTGGCCGTAGCCGGCGTTGTTGACCACGGCGTCGATCGCGCCCTCCTCGTCCAAGATGCGGTCGACGACGCGGTCCACGTCGCTCTGGTCCGTGACATCGAGCGTCGCCAGCTCGCAGCCGGCCTCGCCGAGCGTCTCGATGTCCGCAGGGTTCCGCGCGGTCGCGTACACGGTCCACCCCTCGTCAAGGAACGCGTGCGCCGCGGCGCGTCCGATACCCGAGGAACAGCCGGTGATGAGTACCGTCTTCTGCACGGGTCGTCGGTCGGTCCCCGGCGGCATAACTCTCCCGGCCGGCGGTGGAACAGTGGAACGACAAAAAGGCGAAACGTGCGTCCGCAGACCGCCCGCCGTCGCGTTACTCCTCGTCGCCGGCGTTCGCGTCGTCCGTCTCGCCGTCGGCGTCCGCGTCGTCTGCTTCGTCCTCGTCGCTCGCGAGCAGGTCGCGGTCGGCGAGGATCGACTCGATCTCGTCGGTTGGTCGCTCCTCGTACTCCTCGTCGTCGACCGTGATCGTGGCGACGCCAACGCCCTCGGGCGACAGCTCGCCGTCGTTGGACTGCGCGAGGGTGTCGAGCGCGAGCGCGACCGCCTCGTCGGTCGAGAGGCCCTCCTCGTACTCCTCCTCCAGATAGTCGCGGAGGTCGCTCCGGTCGGAGCCGATCGAGAGCGCCTGCCACTCGTAGGGCGTGCCGGACGGGTCGGTCTCGAACAGGCGCGGCTCGCCGTTCTCGATCCCGCCGACGATCAGCGCGACGCCGAAGGGGCGCGCGCCGCCGATCTGCGTGTACTGCTGGATGTGGTCGGTGATGTTCTTGGTGAGCGTCTCGATACCGATCGCCTCGCCGTAGCGCAGGCGGTTGATCTGCGCCTGTCGGCGGGCGAAGTCGATCAGCTGGCGGGCGTCGGCGACGTGGCCCGCGCTCGCGACGCCGACGTGGTCGTCGGCCTTGTGGAGTTTCTCGATACTCTCCGGCTCCATCAGCGGGGATCGGGCGCGCTTGTCCGCCGCGAGGACGACGCCGTCCTCGGCGCGGACGCCGACGCTTGCCGTCCCGCGTTTCACCGCCTCCCGGGCGTACTCGACCTGGTAGAGCCTGCCGTCGGGAGAGAAGATGGTGATTCCTCGGTCGTACGCCTGTTGTTGGGATTGGCCCTGCATGATATCACTCGGTGTCGAACGCCGCCGCGCCGACGTACGCCGACCCGGTCCACACGTCGTACGCGTCCTCGCGCACGACCGCGGACCGCTCGGCGCCCTCGAACGCGACGTCTCGCTGTGTCGAACTACCGCCCGCGCGGCCCATATATCTTTCCTCACAGGCACGTACCGTCCCCGAAATCCCGCGAACGCGGACCCCGACGGGCTCGTCGTCGACCTCGCTCACGCACGCGATCGTCGCTCGCGCGTCGTCGACGTGTCCGTGACGGGCCCGGACGATCGCTTCTCCCTCGCCGCCGTCGTGGGAAAAGGACAACAGCGTGAGGTCGGCGTCGGCGCTGCCGGCGTCGCCGAGGAGATTGCCCGCAGCGTACCACAGCGCGCGCTGGAACCCGCGCCGCCCGAGGTCGGCGTCGGGCCACGTCTCGATCCCGACGGCGAAGTACCGCCAGCGGGGTCGGAGGTGTTTGGGGAGGTGTTTCACGGCTGCTCACCGAGAGCGCGCGGTTCCGCGCTCGGCGTCCTCACCCCGGTCACCGAGCCGTTCGGCGACGATCACGGCCACCTGATCGTGGACGCGCTCGACGGCGGTCACCGCGAATCCCTCGTCTGTGAACGCCTCGACCAGCGTGCCGACGGTCGCCGGATCGTCCACTTCCGGACCGTAGAACGGCGCGTCGGGGTCCGGCTCCTCGAAAAAGGCCACGTCGCCCAAGACGATCCGGCGGGCACCGGTGGCGGCCATCTCGCGGATCGCCTCGCGCTTCTCGTCGTCCGCGAGGTGGTGGAGCGCGAAGTTCGAGGTGACGATATCGATCGGCTGGTCGGAGTCGACTTCGGGCTCGCGGAACTCGCCGTACGCGAACTCGACGTTCGCGAGGCCGCGCTCGTCGGCCTTGCGGCGTCCCTCTTCCATCATTCCTTCACTGATGTCGCGGGCGAGCACGCGCTCGGCGTGGGGCGCGAGCGCCAGCGCGATGGCGCCGGTGCCGGCCCCCAGATCGAGAACCACGTCGTCGGAGTCCGGGTCGGCGTAGTCGACGACGAGGCTCGCGCAGGCGTGGTACTCGTCGCTCTTCGAGTCGTCGTACTCGGCCGCCTTCTCGGAGAAGCGCGCGGCGTGCTCCTCAACCGTCTTCTTCATACCTGCCACGTCGGACCCCCGGCTCTATGAAGGCCTCGGAGCGGCGCTCTCGGTTGCGGGTCGCGATCTCGCCCCACGCCCGAAGCCCCTCTCTGACCCACTCGGCGTCGAACCCGACCGCCTCGGCGGCGGCGACGACCTCGCGCGGCGCGCGGAGGTCGAGGTGCGACCGCGGGTTCGCACTGACCACGTGCGGCGTGTCGTAGTAGGTCACGATCTCGCGGAGCTTCCGGAGGTCCGCCAGCGCGCGGACTCGCTTTCCGCCGGTCGCGCGGAACAGCGGGCCGAGATCGAACTCGACGTGGACTCCGTTGTCGCGGGCGGCCTTCGCGAGGACGTGGTTGAAGTCGCCGCCGCCCATGGGACGGACCAGAACGTCGACGCGGGGTTCCTCGACCGCGAATCGGTTGAGACCGTCGTCGCCGCCGACGACGCAGACAACCGTGCGGTCGGATCGGTAGTTACCCACAGCGCCCGAGGCGCTCGTGGCGTTGTCAGCGTCGATCTCGACTGCGTCGACGACGTCAATCCCGTACTCGTCACGGAGCGCGGTCGCCTCGTCTGCGTGCTCACTGCTCTTGCTGGCCGGATCGAGCGCCTCCCGCGTCCGGACGACGATCCCCTCGTAGCCGTACCGCTCGGCGGTAGCGGCGTGGCGGGCGACGGTCGCGTCGCCGTCGGGGTGAGCGTGGACGGCCTCGTACATGCCCGTCGGTTTCGGCTCCGGGGGTATCGGGGTTGCGCTTCGCCGACGGCTTTTTGAACGCCTCCCCGGAACGGGGCGCATGACCGCGGATTTGGAGGAGAAGACGGACCGCTATGAACGAATGCTTGCCGATGCCTTGGCGGTCGCGGAGCCGCGCCCACCTGCCGACACCCCGCTCGGCGAGGCCGCCGCCGACGTGCTGGAGATGGCCGAGTCGTATCTGGAGGACGGGCGCCACTTCCGCGAGGATGGAGACCCCGTCAACGCGCTGGCGTCGTACTCGTACGGCTACGGCTGGCTCGACGCCGGCGTCCGGATGGGGCTGTTCGCCGTCCCCGACGACACCGAACTGTTCACGACCTGAGCCGCGGGTTCCGATCGAACACTGATAAACTTCGCGGCGCCCCCCGTCGCTTCCGGGCGCGGGCGTCTTTTACGTCGAGCACACCAACGGGGAGTCACGCATGACTAGCGCGCTATTCGTCGTGAGCGAAGAGGGGTACTGGGCCGAAGAGTGCATCGAGCCGCTGACCACGCTCGAAGCGGAGGGCGTCGACGTGACGATCGCGACGCCGTCCGGGTCGCCGCCGGTGGTCGACGAGCGGTCGCTCGACCCGGACGCCGCAGGGGGCGAAGAGCGAGTCGCGGAGCTTCGCGAGGTCGACGAGGAGCATCCGGGGCTGAACGATCCCGAGCCGATCGCGCACGTCGCGGCCGACGGCTACGACGCGGTCGTGTTCCCCGGCGGTCACGGCACCGTCTGGGACGTGAATCAGGACCGTCACGCCCGCCAGCTTCTGCTCGACGCGGTCGCGGGCGACGAGAGCGTCGCGCTCGTCGTCTGCCACGCGGTCGGCATTCTCGCGTTCACCCGCGAGGCCGACGGGACCCCGCTCGTCGAGGGGCGCTCCGTCACCGGCTTCCCGAACGCGTGGGAGGAGGACATCGTGGACGACGACGACGTGATGCCGGACGGACGGAAGCTCCCGTACTGGGTGGAAGACGAGGTCGTCCTCGCGGGCGCCGACTGGGACGCCGAGCTCGACGCCGACACGAGCGTCACGGTCGACGGCGACCTGATCACCGGGCGCGGCCCGGGATCGTCGGCGGCCGCAGCAGAGACGCTGCTTGAGGAGATGTAGGCGGATCTCCGAGCGCATTTATAAGTAGAATCGAGAGTCGACGAACAGATCCGGGAGGGCGATCGCCATGGATCGCAGGTCTCGGCCTACTTTTTAAAAAGCAAAGGTCCTACCGAATTACGAACGCCGGCTCTTCGATCCGCTCGCTCTTACACTCCGGGCACCGCGAGGGCTGGTTGATCGGGTCATCGAAGCCGTCGAAGCCGCAGTCGCGGCACTCGGGCGGCGCGACCAGCAGCTCCGCGTCGCCCTCGACCGACCGCGAGACGTGCTCCACGTGGTCGTACACGACGGGCGTCGGCAGCGAAAACGTCACCCCGAGGTCGCTCGCAGTCGCTGGCCCCTCGCGGAGGGTGTCGGCGATACGCTGGCGGGTCGTCTCCATGGGCCGGATTCGACGGCGATATATAAAACGTCGCCGGCGGAGCCAACCGCTATCACCGACTCACTCGTCCGGTTTCAGCGCCAGCACCACGAGCGCGGTGGCGTCCTCGGTCGCGGTCGGCTCGATCGCCGTCTCGCCGTCGAACCTGACAATCTCCCCCGCTTCGACCGCGTGCATCTCACCGTCGAGTCGCACCTCGAACGCCCCCGTCAGCGCGTGGAACAACACCGTCCGGTCGGGGTGGGTGTGCTCGGGAACGCTCTGGCCGGCGTCCAGCGACAGTCGGACCGTCTTCGGCTCGCGCCCGGGGAACGCCGCCGCGTGCGGCTCGCCGTCGAGATCCGCGAGCCGGACTTGCTCCGGGCCTGACTCGGGTCCGACCTTCGGGAACTCGGCGACGAACCGCGACGCCTCCTCGCGCTCGACGGCGTAGCCGTCAGCGTCGAACGCGGGTACCTCCGCCGCCATCTCGTGGTAGAGCGGCGTCGGCTCGTGGTCGTTGACGATGGTGAGCGTCTCGCCGGGCTCCAGTTCGGCAAACTCGTCGTGTATCCGGTCGTGTCGCTCGCTCGGCGGGATCTGTCTGACATCGAGTTCGGTCATCGTGCGCGTCTCGGTCTCCGAGGGGGATGGGCCGTGTCGCGAACATGTTCGGCTCCGCGGGTCGCATCGGTGCAAACCGGCGTTGACCGGGGCAGGTCGCGCAACGAAGAGGGTACTGTCGGTCGGCTCAAGAGAGCCACAGCAGACGGATGTTGCTCGCGGTGAGGTAGGTCCCGACGAGCGTCAGGAGGACGGGCGGGAAGTAGTAGAGGAGCGTGTCGCCGTCGCGGGCGCCCGTGACGCTGATCCAGAGCATCACGAGGTAGACGGCGATTTTTAACAGTACGAGCCCGGAGAGTCCGAACGAGTCAAGCGCAAGCACGACGATGGGGTTCGCCTCGCCGATCGTCGGGACGTACTCCAAGAAGGCGATCGTCGAGACGATGTCGCCGACGCCGTACGTCGCGGTCGCGGCGATCCACAGCCAGTAGAACTCCTGTGGTCGGCGGTTGTACGCCGGGCGTCGCCGGCGTCGATCGCGGGACCGGGACACGTCTCGACGTGTCGGTGGGGCGACGTGAACCTGACGATTCGGTATGGTCGGCAGTCCGCGTCGGTTCGGCAGTTCGGTAGTCTGCGTCGGTTCGGCAGTTCGGTAGTCCGCGTCGGGTCGTCAATTCGGCTCTCTCACCGCGGGGATCGATCGCGTCGCTTCCGGATCGTTCAATGGCGCCCGTGCGGAGGAACCGATATGGGAACGCCACTGGAGCCACGGGAAGAGCAGGTCGAGGAGGTCCTCGATCGACTCTACGAGGAGTACCCCGATTCGACCATCTCGCTGAACTACTCGAACCGGTTGGAACTGCTCATCGCCGTGATCCTCTCCGCGCAGTGTACCGACGAGCGCGTGAACAAGGTGTGTGCGGATCTGTTCGAGACGTACGAAACGCCCGAAGACTACGCGAACGCGCCCCAAGAGGAGCTCGCGGAGGCAATCAACTCGATCACCTACTACAACAACAAGGCGAAGTACATCCGGTCGGCCTGCGCCGACATCGCCGAGCAACACGACGGCGAGGTACCCGACACGATGTCGGAGCTGACGGAGCTGGCGGGCGTCGGTCGCAAGACCGCCAACGTCGTGCTCCAGCACGGCCACGACGTCGTGGAGGGGATCGTCGTCGACACCCACGTCCAGCGGATCACCCGCCGGCTCGCGATCACGGAAGAGGAGAGCCCGAAGAAGATCGAACAGGACCTCCTCGACGTGGTTCCCGAGGAGGACTGGCAGCAGTTCACGCATCTCATGATCGACCACGGCCGCGCGACGTGCACCGCGATCAACCCGGACTGCGGCGACTGCGTGCTCGCGGATGTGTGCCCCTCGGAGAAGGCCGACGGCGACGTGGATCTGGCGAGCGGCGAGGCGTGGTAGAGAGTCATCCGTTCGGGACGAGTATTTAAAGACCCACACGACGCGGGGAGATCGCCGATCCGTTCTCTTTGAAAGGGAACTCGCTTCCGAGTTTATGTGTGCTCTCGGCGTATCCGTATATGAGGAGAGACACAATGTCCACAAAAACCACAAACGAGTTCGGCGGGGAGATCGGCGGCGTCACGATCCTGGGGAAGGCGCACTCGCTGTCGGCGCTGTTCATCGTCCTGCTTCGAGCGACCATCGGCGGGATGATCCTGTTCGCTGGGCTCGGGAAGGTTTCGGAGTGGCCGTTCGACGCGGCCGGCTACCTCGTTCACGGCGTCGACGCGGCGAGCCCGGTCAGCGGGCTGTACGCCGCGATGGCGTCGAACGCGGCGCTGATGGAGTTCGTCAACGTCTTCGTCCCGGCCACGCAGCTGCTCATCGGCACGGCGCTCATCGTCGGGGCGTTCGTCCGGCTGGCCGCGCTCGGCGGCGCGATACAGATGACGCTGTTCTACCTCGGCGGGTGGAGCGGCGACGCGCTCGCGCTGTTCGATTCGACGCTGGTGTACGCGATCGTGTTCCTCACGGTCGCCGCGTTCGGCGCAGGCCGCGTCCTCGGCCTCGACGCCTACATCGAGCGGTTTGAGGTCGGCGGGCAGGCGCTCGTCGAGGAGTTCCCGGCGCTCCGGTACATCCTCGGCTGAACGGGGACGATCGCGGGTGGGGAGAGAGACGAGGCGCGTGAACGCACGCCGCCGACTCGTTTTCCGTAAGTTCGGGTTTAGATTCGGGTTCAGATTCGGTTTTTAAACGTCGTTTCGTCGCAGAGCGACGACACAGCGATCAGTCACGAATCGGTCGGAGTCGGAGCGACGACTCCACGGTGACTACCTCCAAAGCTCCAGTCACCGGCGGCGAAGCCGCCGGCGACGCCACCGCAGCCGTCCGTTATTTATAAGCGGAGATCCCGGATTCGTCGATCGGTTACATACCCGTCCACGACACCGGTGCTCCGCTTCGGCTTTCAATCGTTATAAGACCGCGCGGGCGATACGGAGCGGTAATGGAACTCGGTTCGCGGGACGCGTTCGCCCGGATGGAGACCCTCGGCATCGAAGAGGAGTTCTACATCGTCGATGCCGACGGCCGCCCGACCTCGGGGATTGACGATCTCGTCTACGGCCGCGATCCGCCGGCGGAAGTCCCGGAGGGGTTCGACCACGAGCTGTTCAAGTGCACCATCGAGGCCCAGACGGAACTGATCGAAGATCCGTCGAACGCGGTCGACGCCCTCTCGACGGTGCGGGCGGCGCTCGTCGATCACGCCGCCGCCGACGGCTACCGGATCGCGGCCGCGGGCCTCCACCCGGCCGCGAAGTGGCGGGAGCTCGAACACGCGGAGAAGCCGCGGTATCAGGCGCAACTCGACCGGATCCAGTACCCGCAACACCGAAACACGACGGCGGGGCTCCACGTCCACGTCGGCGTCGACGACGCGGACAAGGCCGTCTGGATCGCCAACCGACTCCGGTGGCACTGCCCCGTGCTGCTCGCCCTCTCGGCGAACTCCCCGTTCTGGAACGGCTTCGACACCGGGCTCGCGTCGGCCCGTGCGAAGATCTTCGAGAATCTCCCGAACACGGGGATCCCCTCCGCGTTCGACGACTTCGACGCCTTCCAGCGCTACGAGCGCCGGATGGTCGAGCGGGGCTCTATCGCCGACCGCGGCGAACTCTGGTTCGACGTGCGCCCCCACACTGGCCACGGCACGGTCGAGGTGCGCGCCCCGGACGCCCAGCGCGACCCCGGGGTCACTCTCGCGTTCGTCGAGTACGTCCACGCCCTCGTCGTCGATTACGCCGAGCGCTACGCGGACGGCGAGTCCCCGCCGACCCTCCGCCGGGAGCTGTTAGACGAGAACAAGTGGCGGGCGATCCGCCACGGTCACGACGCCTCCTTCATCACTCGCGACGGCGAGGACACGGTCTCGCTCGGCGAGGCCGTCGCCGACGAGTGCGACCGCCTCGGAATCGACGGGATCCGAGACGTGTACGACGCCGAGAGCGGGAGCCAGCGCCAGCGCCGACTCCGCGAGGAGGGCGGTCTCGACGCGCTCTGTGACGACCTCATGCTGTCGCCGTAGGCGGCGGACTCGTCCGCCCGTTCCGTCGGAACCGAAACGACGAGAAACGCTTTTGGGCGCGCGGACCGCAGTTTCCGGTATGACAACGGACGATTCCGACGACGATTCCGGCGACGACCCCGCTTTCGACGCCGCTGACGGTCCCGCTTCAACTGCCGACGACGAGTCACCGACGGAGCGAACCCGCGAGGAGCTGCGGAAGACCAAAGAACGGCTCGGCGAGAGCGCGGACAAGGCCGTCAAGGGGTTCGACGACAACATCGTCGATCTCCTGTCGTGGCTGCTCGACACCGAGACCCGCGCGCGGATTTACGTCTTCCTCCGCGACAACCCGAACAGCACCAGCGACGAGGTCGCCGACGGCACCGGGCTCTACCCGAGCACGGTCCGCGAGGCGCTTGCGGAGCTCCACGACGAGGGTACCGTCGACCGCGACAAGCGAGAGGCGAGCGGCGCGGGCAACAACCCCTACGAATACGAGGCGATCGCGCCGAGCGAGCTGGTGCAGGGTGTCGTCGGCGACGTTCAGCGGGAGCTCAACGCCGTGTTCAACCTCGACCGGCGGCTCGGCGGCGAGTCCCCCGACGGCGACACGGAGCCGGTCCAAATCTCGGTCGACAGCGATGACGAAGACGAGAAGAGAAGCGATGAGGCCGACGAAGCCGACGACGGCGAGGAAGACGGCACCAAGAGCGACCGCTAGGCCGCCCTCGTCCGCTCCCGGTTCAAGACGTTTTAAGTTCCGCCCGCGCAACTGTCGTGCATGAACGTCGCGCTGGGTGGTACGTTCGATCCCGTTCACGACGGCCACCGGAAGCTGTTCGAACGGGCGTTCGAGCTGGGTGACGTGACCGTCGGACTCACGTCTGACCGGCTCGCGCCGAAGACCCGACACGTCGAGCGGTACGTCCGCCCGTACGACCGCCGGAAGCGCGACCTCGAAGCCGAGCTGGCCGACCTCGCCGGCGAACACGGCCGCGAGTTCGATGTCCGCGAGCTGACCGACCCGACCGGCATCGCCGTCGAGCCCGAGTTCGACGCGCTGATCGTCTCCCCGGAGACGAGAGACGGCGGCGATCGGATAAACGAGATCCGCCGCGAACGCGGCCACGACCCCCTCGAACTCGTCGTGGTCGACCACGTCTCGGCCGAAGACGGTGAGCGCATCTCCTCGACCCGGATCGTCGCCGGCGAGATAGACGAACACGGTACCCTCACCCCCGACCGGGAAGGTCGGGGCGCGACTCGCCCGGAATGACGGCGGACAACGACCCGGGGCGACTCGCACGCGTCGCTCTCGGCGAGGCGGGGTTCGAGCGCGCAACCGTCTGGAGCGCGGTCGGCTTCGCGGTCTCGTACGTCGCCTTCGACGTGGCCGCGCTCGTCGGCGAGGTCGCGGGGCTGACTCCCGCCGCCTCCGGTGTCGCTGCGGCCCTCGCGGCGCTGACCGCGGTCGGCACGGTCGCCTTCGCCGCGGTCGGCGGGGGTGTGATCCCCGCGGTCCTCCTGGCCTATGGTCCCTTCGCAGCGGTTCTCCTGCGGACGGCCGGTCCGGAACCGTACGCGATCGCGTTCGCTGACCCCGTTCCCTTCCTCGCCGCCGTCGTCGAATCGCTCGGCGTTGCCGTCGCGGCCGCGGTCGCGGTCGGCGTCGCCGGCTATGCGATCGGGCGAGTCGCCGCCGGAATCGGGGGCGATAAGCGAGAAAGCGACGCGGCCCCCGCGGACGAAAGCGCAAACGCGGACGACTGATCCGAACTACTACTCCTCGTCGAGCGTTCCGTTGAGCACCTTCGCAGCGACGAGGATCGGGTCCCACACCGGCGAGAAGGGGGGCGCGTACGCGAGGTCCAAGCGCTCGACCTCCGGAACGGTCATGTCAGCCTCCAGCGCGGTCGCGAGCGTGTCGATCCGGATCGCGGCGCGATCGGGGCCAACGATGCTCCCGCCGATGAGACGCCCCGTATCGCGGTCCGCGACGAGCGTCACGTCGGTCGGCGCCGCGCCCGGGTAGTAGCCCGATCGGGAGCCAGCGGTCACCGTCTCGCGGACCGGGTCGAAGCCGGCCTCGCGGGCCGTCTCCTCTTCGACCAGCCCGGCCCGCCCGGCCTCCATATCGAACGCCTTCACGACCGCGGTGCCCGCGATCTCGCCCACGGGCGAGGGGTCGCCGGCGATCGTGGCGCCGACTGCCCGCCCGGCCCGGTTGGCGGTGAGCCCGAGCGGCATCCACGCCTCCTCGCCGGTGACGGCGTGGACCGCGGTCGCGCAGTCGCCCGCGGCGTACACGTCCGGGAGGCTCGTCCGCCCGTACTCGTCCGTGCGGATCGCGCCGCCCTCGCCGGTCTCGACGCCGGTCCCGTCGAGCAGTTCGGTGTTCGGACGGATGCCGACGCCGACGATCGCGAGGTCGGCGGCGACCGAGTCCGCCGCTCCGTCGAGCGCGACGCCTTCGATCCGGTCGTCGCCGACGAGCGACTTCACGGGAGTTCCCCTGTGGACCGCCACGCCCTCCGCCTCCAGTTCGTCCGCGACGCGCTCGCCGACGGCCTCCCCGAACGGCGGGAGCAGGTGGCCGGAGCGCTGGAAGAGGTGCACGTCGAGCCCGCGACCGGACAGGGCCTCGGCCATCTCGACGCCGACGTAGCCGCCACCGACGATCGCCGCCGTCTCGGGAGCCGGCATCGCGGCGTTGCGGTCGACGCGCTCGCGGTCGACTGCGCTCACGTCGGCGCGGGCGGGGTCGTAGGCGTCCGGTTCGGCGATGTACGCGTCGATCGCGGCCGCGGCGTTCATGTCGTGAAGGGTGAAGGCGCCGTCCAGCCCGCGCACGTTGAAGGAGCCGGTCTCGGCGCGGCCGCCCGTGGCGACCAGCAGGTCGTCGTAGCCCTGTTCGATCGTCTCGCCCTCGGCGGTCTCGACGGCGACGGTCTTCGTATCCGAGTCGACGGCGATGACCTCGTGATCGCGTCGGAGATCGATCCCGCGCTCCTCGACCTCACTCGGCGACAGCGAGAGCAGGTTCGACATGCGCTCGACGCGCCCCTCGATGAAGTACGGCATCCCGCAGTAGGCGTACGAGATCCATCGTCCTTTCTCGAAGACAACGACCTCGCGGTCGGGCGCCTCGCGCCGGAACTTGCTGGCCGCGCTCAGCCCCGCCGCGTCCGCACCGACGACGACGAACGGATCGCTCATGGACGCATCGACGGCGGGGTGTAATAAAAAGCCACGCTGGGGGTGCGGGTCGGGCGCCCGTCCCTCGCGCTCTCTGTCAGCTACGACTCGTCGCTGGTGTCGTCGTCGCCGCTGGCGTCGTCGTCGCTGGTGTCGTCGTCGCTGGTGTCGCTGTCGTCACCGTTATCATCGCTATCGTCCGCCAGCCGCCCGAGCGTCTCTCGGGCGTTTTCGACGGCCGCCTCTTTCTTCGCAGGGTACGCCTCGACCTTCGCGCGGACGGTGATGCCGGGGCCGAGCCGAACCTCGCCGCCGAAGGCGGCCTGCTTGTCGACGCGGAGGAACAGCGCGCAGTTGTCGTCGACCCGCTGGTCGAGCTCGTCGATCACGCGATCAACCTCGTCGAGCTCGGAGAGTCGATCGAGGACGTGGCGCATTCCGTCTGCATTCTCGATCCGGGCCGAGAGCACGACGATCCGGTCGCCGTGGTGGCCGACGTTCTCGACGCGGTCCAACTCGGTGTCCTCGGGGAGGAACGTCCGGAGGGCGTCCGCGACCCGCTTTTCGTCCTCGGTGGCGTACGCGAACGCCCGGAGGTCGACGTAGTGGAACGGGACTGTAGCCATGCGGGTCGGGAAAAGGGGGAGTTACTCCTCGCTCTCGACGGCGTCGAGAGCGTCCTCGGGAACGCCGGTCTCCTGACCGTCCTCGAAGCTGACCGTGTAGGTCGCGTCGCCGAACATCGTCTCCATGACCTGCGTGATCGTGCCCGTCTCGCCGTCGTACTCGCTGTGTTTGTCGTGGAGAACGACCTCGTCTTCCTTCTCGAAGCTCATGCGCTCACCTTCCGCTGGCACGCTTAAAAGCGTCCGGATTCGCGGCGATTGGCGGGAGATACCACTTCCGCGCCATCTCGTCACCACACTGCTAGGAGTGCCACCCCGACCGACACCGTCAACACGACGGCGACAACCGCCGAGACGACCGCGCTGTCGAGCGCGAGTGCGATAGCGATCCCAGCGGCGAGCGCGAGAACACCGGTGATCGCCGCGGGCACGCCGCCCCGTTCGATCAGCCGGTCGGCCGCGGTCGCCGCGCGCTGGGACGACGAGACCTCCGGCGGACGCTCCGGCGGCTTCGTGAACGCCTCGTCGACGGCGACCTCGTCGGGCGCGGCGTCCTCAGGCGGATCGACTCGAAGGTCCACGTACCGAGTCTCGGAGCCGTAGCCGGTGACAATTTTTAGCTTTCCACGGACCGGCTCCGCCACGTCCGCGACGGAGACGTGGACGTGTTTGGTGGCCTCGTCGTCGACGAAGTGATTCGTCTCGGCCACCGAAACGACCCGGTCGAGGTCGTCGTCGAAGTGCAGGTGGACGTGCGTGGACCGTCCCTCGTTTTCGAGCGCGACGGCGAACGGGCCGGTCGTCTCGAACCGATCGGGCGCCCGGATCGAGTGAACCGCGTCCCCGTTCAGTTCGACGGAGAGTGTCGACACGCATGGGTTGACGCACTCACACTAAAAAAAGATGCAGTACGGAATGAGATGTTGATGCGTCCTACGCCATCGCCTCTTCGCGCATGTCCGGCGGGAGGAGATTCGGGATCCCGTCCTCGATCGGGTAGATCTCGCCGCATTCCGTACACGTGAGCGTCCCCGTGAGGATCTCCTCGTCGTCTCGTTCGTCGATATCGAGGTCGAGGTCGGCCTTGTCGAGCGGGCAGCAGATGACGTCCATCAGGGATTCTTTCATGCCGCGTCGTTCGCGCGGACCGCTAAAAAAGCGTGTGGGTTGGCGAGCCGGCGAGAGTGGCGGACGGCAGAGCGCAGCGGTCTGGCGGTCAGCGTCGATGGCAACGACTTTGCCGGTCCGTCACCCCCGGCGAGGTATGGGGATCCCGTCGGAACGGATCGATCGGCTGTTCGCGCTCGCCCGCGAGGCCGTCGTCGACGACGAGTACGACCGCGCGCGGGAGTACGTCGCGCTCGCGCGTCGGATCGCGGAGCGGAACCGCTGTGGCGTCCCCGCCGAGTTCTCACGGAAGACCTGTGACGACTGCGACGTCTACCTCCGACCGGGAAAGACGGGTCGCGTCCGGCTCCGCCCCGGCCGGGTCGTCGTCCGATGTCGCGAATGCGGGGCAACCGCGCGGTACCCGTTTGATTGATCCGGGGATCGATGGGGCTGCGGGACCACTAGATCAACGGGAACGACGGAATCGACGGAATCGACGGAATCGACGGAATCGACGGAATCGACGGAATCGACGGAATCGACGGAATCGACGGAATCGACGGAATCGACGGAATCGACGGAATCAGCTGAATCGCGGGTCGGCGCCGAGAGGGAAGCGATTAGTCGCCGCCGTCGAAAGGGCGGGTATGGAGACGACGGAGACGACGACGGCGTTCCGCGGGCTGGAGAGTCGCGCGTCGGGTCGCGTCCACGAGACGGCCGACCCGACGACCGTCTCGGCCGAGGAGCAGGCGCGCGGGCTCGACCCCGCCTACGACTACGACGCGGTCGACCCGGAGACGCTGCTGGAGTCTCCCCGCGACGGCCCCGCTGGGACGGGCCGCGGCCACTGGCGCTTCGACGCGCTGCTCCCGTTCCCCGCCGATGTCGCGATTTCGGCGGGCGAGGGTGCCACGCCCCTCGTCCCGACCGAGCGGCTCGCCGACGAACTCGACGTCGACGCGGTGTACGTCAAAGACGAGGGGCGGAACCCGACGGGCACCGTGCTCGACCGCGGCCTCTCGGTCGCGCTCACCGCGGTCGCCGCGCGGGCCGCCGAGGGCCAAGACGTGGAGCCGCTCGCGTGCGCGAGCCCCGGGAACGCCGGACAGTCGATGGCGGCGTACGCGGGCCGAGCCGATCTGCGGTCGTACGCCTTCGTCCCCTCCCGCTGTGCGTTCTCGAACAAGGCGATGACGAACGTCCACGGCGGCGACATGCGCGTGGTCGGCGGGCGCTTCCCGGACGCCGCTGACGCAGTCGACGAGCAGCTGGAGACCGACTACACCGACCTCGGGGAGTTCGTGACGCCGTACCGCCACGACGGAGTCAAGACGCTCGCGTTCGAGCTGGTCGCCGACCTCGACGCGGCGCCCGATGTCGTCATCGTGCCGACCGGCTCCGGTGAGGTCGTCGCCGGGATTTATAAGGGCTTCTCGGAGCTGGAGCGCGTCGGCGCGATCGACGATGTCCCGAAGATCGTCGCGGCGCAGGCCGCGGGCTGTGCGCCGATCGCGGCCGCGATCGAACGCGACCTCGACGAGCCGGAGCCGTGGTCGACGCCCGACACGATCTGCGGCGAGTTGGAGATCGCCGACCCCGCGGGCGGCGCGGCCGCAGTCGAGGCGGTCCGCGAGAGCGGCGGTACCGCTGTGGGCGTCGAGGACGATGACATTCTCGCGAGCGCGGTCGCGGTCGCGCAAAACGAGGTGATGGAGATGGGCGCCACCGGCGGCGCCGCGCCCGCCGGCGCGTGGGCGCTCAAGGAGGACGGCTTCTTCGACGGCGACGAGACGGTGATCCTCGTGAACAGCGACGCCGGGCTCAAGACGCCGGACGTGCTGCGCAGCCACCTGATGGGACAGGGTATTTAAATAGCAGTCGACGCCGACGTCCCGCGGGGAACCGTTTTCAGGTCGGCCCGCGTACGTGTATCCATGTACATCCGTGACGCCAAGAACCGTGACGAGGCGTGGTTATTGGACGCGATCGAGCAGTTGGGGCTCGACGATGTCGCCTTCCGGTCACGGGATTACGTGATCGCGGTCGACGAGGAGTCGGGTGACCGAGCGGGATTCGGTCGACTGCGTCTGCACCGGGGCGACGAGGAAGAAGAGAATCGGATCGAACTCACCGGAATCGGCGTCCTCCCCGAGTGGCGGGACCGCGGTGTCGGGGCGCACGTGATCGAGCGCCTCGTTGACACCGCGGCCGCGGACCGTTTCGAGACGGTGTACGTGCTCACCGACCAGCCCGAGTACCTGACCCAGTTCGGCTTCGAGCGGGTCGACACCGACGACCTCCCCGAGGCGCTCTCGGACCGGCTCGACGAGAAGCGCGAGTTCCTCGGTGGCGACGTGGTCGGCCTGCACCTGGCCGTCGACGACTTCGAGATGCTCGACCGGTTCCGCGAGGCGTTCAAGGCCGCCGAGCCGGCTGACGCCGCCGCTGACGACGCGACCGAGTCGCCCGAGGACTTCGGAATCGATCCCGAGTCGGCCACGTATAAGTACGACACGGGTCGGTGAGACGACGGCGTATCACACCCGTGCGTTGAGCTCTTCGGAGTCGCGCGGAGCCCTGATTTCGGGCCAGTAGAATAATGTACGTGTCAATCCATATTCAGATATGCCAGACAGATCCGCCCCCCCGACGTGGCTCGTCGGGAAACCAGGGCTGACCGCACTCGTCCTGCTGAGCAGTCTCCTCGCGTTGTTCGTCCTCCTGCCGTATCTCCAGTTCATTCTGTTCGGCGTGGTTCTCGCATACATCCTGTTTCCCGTCCAACAACGAGCCGAGCAGCACGTCAGGCCCACAATCGCGGCGATTGTCATTGTCTTGGGCGCGTTACTGTTCGTACTGATCCCGATCATCTATCTCCTCACGATCGCCGTCCAACAGTCGCTCAGGGTCGTGAGTGCCGTCAGAAACGGACAAATCGACGTTGCGTCGATCGAAGAACTCCTCGAGAGTACCGGATACCGCATCGACCTCGTCGCGCTGTACGAATCGAATCAGGAACGGATCGCAACAAGTCTCCAAGAGGTCACGTCAGGGGCGATCGACCTCGCCGGGAGTTTGCCAGGGCTGTTTATCGGACTGACCATCACGCTGTTCGTCCTCTTCGCCCTGTTGCGCGACGGGGAACAGCTCGTGGCGTGGGTCCAGTGGGTGCTGCCGGTCGACGAGGACATCCTGGACGAACTCCGCGAGGGACTGGATCAGCTCATGTGGGCCTCTGTCGTCGGGAACGTCGCCGTCGCGGCCATTCAGGCGGCGCTCCTCGGCGTCGGGCTCGCGATCGCCGGCCTCCCCGCCGTGATCTTTCTCACGGTCGTTACGTTCGTGCTGACGCTGCTCCCGCTCGTCGGCGCGTTCGGCGTCTGGGTCCCGGCTGCAATGTATCTCCTCGCAGTCGGACGACCGATTGCCAGCGCGGCGATAGCCGTGTACGGCCTGCTCGTTACCTTCTCCGATACGTACCTCCGACCCGCGCTAATCGGTCGGACCGGCGCATTCAACTCCGCTATCATCGTCATCGGCATCTTCGGCGGGCTCGTCGTATTCGGCGCCGTCGGCCTGTTCATCGGCCCCGTCGTCCTCGGCGGCGCGAAACTCGTCCTCGATTGCTTCGCTCGGGAACACACCGGAGAGCCGACTGCTTGAGCCCTCGCAAGCACGGACTGTGAGGGGGTTCGACAGGTGGGCGGTCGGTCTCGTGAACGGTGAGGTCGCGAACCGGCCATTTATTCGATCCCCGGTCGACGCCTCCGTATGGACCTGATCGAGGCCGCGCGCGACGCGCTCGACGACGCACACGTCCCGTACTCCGAATACCGCGTCGGCGCCGCGCTTCGGACCGCAGACGGCACCGTCTACACCGGCTGTAACATCGAGAACGCGAACTACTCCAACAGCCTCCACGCCGAGGAGGTCGCGCTGGCGGAGGCGGTGAAGAACGGTCACCGCGAGTTCGATCGGATCGCCGTCACTTCCGGCGTCCGCGACGGCGTCACCCCCTGCGGGATGTGCCGGCAGTCGCTCACGGAGTTTGCGGCCGACGACCTGATCGTCGTCTGCGACGAGGGCGACGGGGAGACCAGCGAGTACACGCTGGGCGAACTGCTCCCGAACACCATCTCCGAGGATACGCTCGACGACGCGCGCGAGGTCTAACGGACGGAACAGACTTCGAGCGACCGAGACGGAACTCCTTTTAAACGGCTCGCCGAAGGGCGAAGACATGACCGACAAGAGCGACAGGAGCGAGGATCCGAACGACGAGGTGCAGTACCACGTCGAGGTCGGTGAGGACGATGTCGCGGACGCCGTGCTGCTCCCCGGCAATCCCGAGCGCGTGGACAAGATCACGGCGCTGTGGGACGGCCACGAGGAGGTCGCACACCACCGCGAGTACCGCACTGCGACCGGGACCTACGAGGACGCGCCGATCTCTGTGACCTCGACCGGGATCGGCTCGCCGTCGGCCGCCATCGCGGTCGAGGAACTCGCCAGAGTGGGTGTCGACACGTTCATCCGGGTCGGCTCCTGCGGCGCGATCCAGCCGGGGATGGACGTGGGCGATCTGGTGATCACGACCGGCGCGGTCCGGCAGGAGGGTACCAGCGACGAGTACGTCCGCGAGGACTACCCGGCGGCCGCCGACGGCGAGGTCGTCTCGGCGCTCGTCGCCGCCGCCGAGCGGCTCGGCTACGACTATCACACCGGCGTGACGATGAGCGCCGACTCCTTCTACGCCGGGCAGGGCCGCCCCGGCTTCGAGGGGTTTGAGGCGGCCGGCTCCGACGAGCTGGTCGCGGAACTACAGGACGCGAACGTGAAGAACATCGAGATGGAGGCGTCGGCGATCCTCACGATCGCGAACGTGTACGGGCTCCGCGCGGGCGCGATCTGCTCGGTCTACGCCAACCGGGTCACCGGCGAGTTCCGCACCGAGGGGGAGTCGCGGACGGCCGAGACCGCGAGCCTCGCCGTGACCCTCCTCGCACGGATGGACGAGGTCAAACGCGAGGCGGGCGCCGATCGCTGGCACGCCGGCCTCTCGCTGTAGGCGGGCGGAGCGTCGGTCCCAGCGAACGACCGCGAGACGGCTGGCCGATAGGGGCGTCAACGACGTTCCAAAGCGACTTTACCCGCGGCCCGAGGAGTTACACACATGAGTACACAGGTCGTCGTCGTCGGTTCCGGGTACGCCGGTGCAGGGGCAGTGAAGGCGTTCGAAGACGAGGTTGGCGAGGGTGAGGCCGATCTCACGTGGATCTCGGAGCACGACTACCACCTCGTTCTCCACGAGGTCCACCGCGCGATCCGCAACCCCGCGGTCGCCGAGAAGATCACCATCCCGGTCGACGAGATCAAATCCCCCGAGTCCAACTTCGTACGGGGCCGCGTCGTCGACGTCGACACCAACGAGCAGGTCGTCGAGACCGACGACGGGACGACCGTCGACTACGACTACCTCCTGTTAGGCGTCGGCTCCACGACCGCTTTCTTTGGGATCGAGGGACTCGAAGAGAACGCCCACCAACTCAAGAGCCTCGCCGACGCGAAGGCGATCCACGAGGACGTCCGGTCGGCTGCCGCCGAGGCGACCCGCTCGGACCCCGTCGAGGTCATCGTCGGCGGCGCCGGGCTCTCCGGCATCCAGACCGCGGGCGAAATCGCGGAGTACCGCGATAAACACCGCGCGCCCGTCGATATCAAGCTCGTCGAGGGACTCGACGAGGTCTTCCCGGGCAACGATCCCCAGCTTCAGGGCGCGCTCCGCCAGCGGCTCGAAGACGCCGACATCGAAATACTCACCGGCGACTTCATCTCGAAGGCCGATGAGGACGCGGTGTACTTCGGCGGCGGCGAAGACGAGGAGCCCGAGGAACTCTCGTACGACGTGCTGATCTGGACCGGCGGCATCACCGGCCAGCCGGAGCTTGAGAACGTCGAGGTCGAGAAGGACGAGCGTTCGAACCGCGTCCACGCCGGCTCCGACTTCACCACCAGCGACGACCGCGTGTTCGCTATCGGCGACACCGCGCTCGTCGAGCAGGGCGACGACGACGTGGCGCCGCCGACGGCACAGGCCGCCTGGCAGGCCGCCGAGGTCGCCGGCGAGAACCTCGCGCGCGCCGCCCGCGGCGCGCCCCTCCAGTCGTGGGAACACACGGACAAGGGGACCGTCGTCTCGGTCGGCGAGGACGCGGTCGCCCACGACGTGATGGGGATGCCGATCAAGACGTTCGGCGGCACCCCCGCGAAGCTGCTGAAGAAGTCCATCGCGGTGCGATGGATCGCGAAGATCTCCTCGACCGGGCGCGGCGTGAGCGCGTTCGGCGATATGTAGGCGTCAGCGAGCGACACCCGATTCGGAGAGATCTTTCGTCGAGGGGCGACGGTTCTCGGATCCGCGAGCAGTGGTTCTATCGACAGCGACGAAGTCAGATACAGAGTTCGAGCGGCTGCGCTCGGGCTATTGACGGGTTCGCAAAGAGAGGACAGCAGAACGATATCGTCGAAAAGGCGGTTAGTGCTCGGCGGGCTCGTCGGGCGCTCGCATGTCGTCGATTCGGAGGATGAGGACGTTGGCGGTGTCGTCTTTCCCGTCGACAGTCCCGTCGATGACGAGCTTCGAGAGCGGTGTCGGGCCGACCGTGACGGAGTCGCCCTCATGGAAGTCGCGGACGGAGCCCTGGACGTGGATCTCGGCGCGGCAGAGCTCGGGGTGGTGAACGCTGGAGAGGTCGATCCCGTCGACGTTGACGCCCGTGACCTCCTCGCCCTCGTGGAAGATGGGGACGTCGGCGGGCTCGTCCATCCGCTGGATGTCGAGCGCCTCGTACGCGTTCGAGGTGGGCTTGTAGCCGCCCTTCGGGCCGGGGACGCCCTCGACCAGCTGGAGGGCCTTCAGGCTCTGCATCTGGTTGCGGATCGTGCCGGGATTGCGGTCGACTTCCTCGGCGATCGCCTCGCCTTTGACGGCGTCTTCCTGTTCCCCGTACAGGTTGATGAGGGCCGTGAGGATGCTTTTCTGACTCGATGTAAGCTCAATCGATGACATAGACGCGAATAGATGGCGGCACCGCTTAAATGCGATGGAAGCTCATTATAAATGATCGTGCGGTTTCTCAGGATCTGCGGAGCCGACGGAGCCGAACGTACGCGATCGGACTGGAGAGCGCGACCACGGCGCCGACGCCGATCAGCGCCAGACCGAGGTCCCCGACGAAGAACGCGAGCCCGGCACCGACGAGCCCGATCACGGCACCGGTGAACGCGACGGCGATCATGGCGCCGATCGGTTGGATGTCGGCCGGAGCGAAGTCGTCCTCGGAGCCGCTCATACTCGTCGTTGGTGCCCACCCGTGAAACCGTGTGCGATCGCGGTGCGATCGCAGCGAAGACCCTACCATTCAAGCGTTACGGGGGCGCTCTCTCGGACATGACCACTGTCAGGATCATTGGCGCACCGACCGACTACGGGGCGAACCGACGCGGTGTGGACATGGGGCCGTCAGCGATCCGCTACGCCGGGCTGGCCGACCAGCTCGCGAGCGCCGGCGTCGAGACCGTCGACGCGGGCGACCTCGCGGTCCCCCGCGCGGAGGAGCGTGACCCGGACGCGGAGGCCCCGCACGAGGGGGACGCGAAGTTCCTCCGCGAAACCGCCGACGTCTGCCGCCGGCTCGCGGACGAGGTGAGCGGGACGCTCGCCGAGGGGTCTGTGCCGCTCGCACTCGGCGGAGACCACTCGATCGCCATCGGTTCGCTCGTCGGCTCCGCGCGCGACGCGGAGATCGGCGCGGTGTGGTTCGACGCTCACGCCGACCTCAACACGCCCGCGACGACGCCCTCCGGGAACGTCCACGGGATGCCGCTCGCGGCCGCGCTCGGCCTCGGCGAGTTCGAGGGGTCGGACTGGGCGACCGCGCCCGGGCTCAATCCGGAAAACGTCGCACTCGTCGGGCTCCGCTCCGTCGACGACGCGGAGATCGACGTGATCCGCGACCACGGGTTCGCGGCGTACACGATGTCAGACATCGATGACCGCGGGATCACGGACGTGACTGAGGAAGCGATGGCCGAAGCGTCGGCCGGCGTCGACGGCGTCCACGTCAGTCTCGATTTAGACTGGCTCGACCCCAAGGAGGCGCCCGGCGTCGGCACCCCCGTCCGCGGGGGCGTCACCTACCGGGAGGCGCACAGGGCGATGGAGTCAGTCGCCGAGACCGATTGTGTCCGGTCGATGGAACTCGTCGAGGTGAATCCGACGCTGGACCAGCACAATGAGACCGCGGAGCTCGCGACGGAACTGGCCGCGAGCGCGTTCGGAAAGCGGGTGCTGTGACCCGGGGAGTCTCGCCTACGGGCTCCGGTCCAGCTGATCGACGACTCGCTGGAGGTCCGCCTCGCGCTCGATATCCCGTTTGATTCCTTCCCGGCGACGGACCGCCGCGGAGTCAGCGTCGTACGCGCGCACGAACTCGGCCCGGGTGTGTTCGTCGAACGCGTGCCGGATCGCGAAGTAGCCGTCCGGAACGATCGTGCCGCACACCTTGCACTCGTGGCGCTGGTGGCCGTTCGTCTGGTGGACGATGGCCGACTCCACGTCGTCGAAGGCGGCGTCGCAGCCGTCGATACCGCACGTCCAGCGGGGCATGTCACCCTGTCCCCGCCGCGAGGGATTAACGGTTTCCCCCGGCGGCCGTCTCTCGTCCCCGGTGCGCCCCCCTTCGGATCTCGCCGCGGTCCCCTCGACCGGCCTGGCTAGGACCGGCTCGCTGTCGAACGATACGCCTTTGCTCGGCGACGAAGAACGCCCACCCGTGACTCGACCGAGAACGCGCGTCGACGCCCACGTGAAGGTGCTCGACGACGACGTCGTGGCCCTCGCGAAGGAACGAGGGATCGACGCGCTCGTATACGCCCCGCACTTTACCCGCCTGCCGACGATCCGGAAGCGGGCTGCCCGGTTCTCCGACGACGACCTGACCGTGGTTCCCGCCCGGGAGGTGTTCACCGGCGACTGGGGGAACCGACGGCACATCCTCGTTCTCGGCTTGGACGAGCCCGTTCCCGACTACATTACCTTCGAGGCGGCGATGGCGGAGGCCGACCGGCAGGATGCGGTCGTGCTCGCGCCGCACCCGGGGTTCGCGACCATCTCGCTCACCCGCCCAGAGATCGCGGCCCACAGCACCCGGATCGACGCGGTCGAGACGTACAACACGAAGCTTCTCCCCCACCAGAACGCTCGGACGCGGCGAATCGCCGAGGCCACCGACCAGCCGGGGTTCGGCTCGTCGTATGCTCACCTTCCCGGCACCGTCGGCGAGGCGTGGACCGAGTTCGACGGTGACTACGACGGCGTCGACGGGGTCGTCGACGCCTTCCGCGAGGCGCGGCCTCGCACCGTAGTCCACCGCGGTGGGATCGGTCATCAGCTCCGCGGGCTCGTGGAGTTCGCTCACCTCGCGTACGAGAACACCTGGGAGAAGCTCGATCGACAGTTCCTCTCCGGCGACGAGCCGACCCTTCCGAGCAACGTCGCCTACGAGGGACGGTTCAACGACGTGAGCGTCTACTCCGGGACGCTCTCCGACTACCGGCCGAAGTGACGCAGCTGCCGTTTCGCAACCCGGACTGAGTCCTCAGATTCCGAGCCCTGCAGCCGCCTCTGAGGCGGCCGCCGAGATATCGAGATCGAGGGTCACGACGTAGGTGTGGAGCGCCCAGAAGACCGCCAGTTCCACGGCCGTAACGATCACGGTGACGAGATCCGCGTACTTGCTGCTCGTCGTTACGCCGGTCGGCATCCCGTATTCGGTGTCGGATAGCGGGTGGAACAGCGCGATCCCGCGGCGGCTCCCGATCACATCAAGGGCGTAGTGGGTCAACACGCCGATCCAGACGTACTGGAGGTTCCCGAACACGATCGGGTACGCGAGGAAGATCCCGAGGACTGGGAGGCTGTGGAGCGTCTTCCGGTGGCGACCGAAGGCGGTGTCGACGTCGGGGAACAGCGCCCCCAACACGATCGGGACAGTGATCTCGGCGACGGTCCGGGCAGTGGCCATGTCGAGGCCGGGCTCGATGACGAAGCCGAGCCCGAGCGCGAGCAGGAGGGCGTTGAGGACGTGGCCGCGTTTGTTCATACGCCGGGGTCGACATGGCTACAGGTGAAACCACCGGATTGGAACGGGATGAAGGTCGCGGACCGGGCGGCCGCGGCGCCGCAATTGCGGTCCGGGCGGTCGCGGCGTCGCGGTCGCGGTGTCGCGGTCGAAAGAGCCACGGCGCCCGACGCCGAGCGACCGGTATGGAGTACGAGGAGCCGAAGTTCTTCCACGTGATGCAGTACGCGGGCGCGGCCGACGGCGACGTCATCGACATGGTGAGCGGCAATCCCGACTGGGAGCCACCGGCCACCCTCCGGGAGGCGCTCCGTGAGTACGCCGACCTCCCCTCAGCGGAGTTCCAGTACCCGCCGAGCGAGGGACTGTTGGAGCTTCGCGAGGCGATCGCCGAGCGTCGGAACGTCGACGCCGACCGCGTGGTGGTCACGAACGGAACCGGCGAGGCGAATTACCTCGCGATAGCGCGCGCATTCGAGCGTGACGCGGGCGACGAGGCGCTACTGATGGATCCCGTCTACCCGTACTACCCCGGCAAGACGGACATGCTCGGCGGGGAGTCGACGCTCGTCCCGACCGAGCGCGACGGCGGGCTCGATGTCGACGCGATCCGCGAGGCCGCAAGCGAAGACACCGCCCTCATCGTCCTGAACACGCCGAACAACCCGACTGGCGCCGTGTACGACCTCGACGCAGTCCGCGAGGTCGTCGCGGTCGCCGACGCGGTCGACGCCCTCGTCATGGTCGACGAGGTGTACGACCACTTCGATCTGACCGGCGAGTTCGAGTCCGCGCTGATGCTTGACTCCGATCGCGTGATCGTCACCAGCGGCTTCTCGAAGTCGATGGCGATCACCGGATTCCGGGTCGGGTACGGGATCTTCCCCGAGGCGCACGTCGGCGACGCCAAGACGCGGCACATGCTCGTGAACGTCGCCGGGGCGCGTCCCTCCCAGTACGCGGTCCACCACGCGCTCGCGGAGACGCCGCCGAGCTACTACGCGGAAGCCCGCGAACTGCTCGCTGACCGCGTGGACGCGTTCACCGACGCGCTCGACGCGGCGGGCGCGGAGTACACCCGCCCGGAGGGGGCGTTCTACGTGCTCGCGCGCTTCGAGGGGTTCCCCGGAACGATGGAGAACGTCAAGCGCCTGATCGACGAGGCCGGCGTCGCCGGGATGCCGGGCGACGCGTTCGGCACCGCCCGCGGCGAGTGGATCCGGTTCGCCCTGGTGACGCCGCGGGCTGCCGAGGCCGCAGAGCGACTGGCCGACTACTTCGGGGACTGATCCGTGTCGGATCCGCGGTGGCGCGCGCCTCCGAGCGGCCGTTTATAAACGGCCGCGAGTAGTGAGGGACCGAAGGTCACTCTGACAGCCGGCGGCGAAGCCGCCGGCGAGAGCGCCGCGCGAGGTCGCCGGCGCTACGCGCCGGCTGCCAGAGAATCTTCGATTCTCGCTGGACGCGGTGAGCGCTCGGAGAGTGCGAACCGCGAGGCTGGGGAGGTGTGAGGGTGCGGTTGCGGAGCGGTTAGGGTTGACTCAAAGGGGCAGCCGGCGGCTTTGCCGCCGGCGACTGGGAATTTGGACGTGTTCTCCGCGGATCCACAGTCGTCCACTTATAAACGAGCAGCTAGAGCACCACGAGTCGCGTCTAGCCGAAGTTCTCGACCTTCGCGGCGTCGGCGTCGCTGCCGGCGGCCTCGATCGCGGCCTCCGCGTCAGCGACGAGGTCGGCGAAGCCGTACACGAAGACGGTCTCGCCCTCGCTGCCCGTCAGCGCCTCGGCGACCGCGTCGTCAAGCTCGTCGTCCGCGTCGAGCAGGTGAACCGCGGCGCCACGCGCTTCCAGTCGGCCCAAGCGATCCGCGTGCGACACGTCGTCGTCGCGGTAGACGACCGCAGCCTCGGCGCCGTCGTCGAGCGCGCGCTCCGCGATGGCGACCGCCGGGCCGACGCCGGGACCGCCCGCGATGACCACCGCGCGCGGCTCGCCGTCGTAGTGCTGGTCACCGAACGGGCCGGAGAGGGTCATCTCCGTGCCCGCCTCGGCATCCGCGAGGAACGCGGAGAACTCGCCACCCTCGTCGGTGTCGATGCCGACCGTGACCTCGAAGGTGTCGTCGATGGTCGGCGACGAGAGGGTATAAAAGCGGGCGACCGACTCGCCGTCGATCTCCGTGCCGAGCTTGACGAACTGACCGGGTTCGGCGGCGAAGCCGTCTGGCGCGTCGAACCGGAGGGCGTACGTGTCGCGGCCGACCGTCTCGACCGCGCTGACCGTCGCTGTCGTGTCCATACATCCGATCCGATCGGGAGACACAAACGTGTTCCCGTCGGCGTCGGTGCTGCCCGCATCGCAAACCGTCGTGAAACTCGCCGCTGTCGCCGACGCAGAGGGCTCTCGCGAGCGCGCGGGCGACCGAACCGATTCGACGACCGTCGAAACTCCGTTGACGCAGAGGGTTGATCGTGAAGAATTTGGAAAACGTTTGTCCAATAAACACCTGAAACACCGGCTAGTACACTATCGTAATTGACAATATTTGCAAAGTAGTAAACGAACGTTCAGAAATGGGCCAATGGCTCCTTCCAGAAGTCTTTTGATGAGTCCGGCGAAAGCCCCGTTATAGTATGGCTGCGGACTTCAACTGGGCTGTCGGCGGGGAGGCCGGCGACGGCATCGACTCGACCGGGAAGATCTTTGCGCAAGCGCTCTCTCGGGCGGGTCGACACGTGTTCACGTCGAAGGACTTCGCCTCGCGGATCCGAGGCGGCTACACCGCCTACAAGGTGCGAACCTCCGTCGACAAGGTACAGAGCGTCGTTGACCGGCTCGATGTGCTCATCGCGTTGACCCCCCGGACCATCGAGGAGAACCTCGACGAGCTCCACGAGGGGTCGGTGATCATCTACGACGGCGAGCGAACCACGATGCAGGACGTGGAGATCCCCGACGAGATGATCGGGATCGACGTTCCGCTCAAGCGGCTCGCCGAGGAGGCCGGCGGAGCGATCATGCGCAACGTCGTCGCGCTCGGCGCGGCCTGTGAGGTCGCCGAGTTCCCCATCGAGAACCTCGACTCCGCGCTCGAAAAGCGCTTCGCGGATAAGGGGCAGAAGCTCGTCGACAACAACAAGGAGGCCGCCCGCGCTGGACAGTCGTACGTCGACGAGGAGTACGACCACGAGTTCGACTACGACTTGGAGACTACTGACGAGGACTACGTCCTCCTCAACGGCGACGAGGCCATCGGGATGGGCGCCATCGCGGCGGGCTGCCGCTTCTACGCCGGCTACCCGATCACGCCCGCGACCGACGTGATGACGTATCTCACGGGCCGGATCGAGCGATACGGCGGCCACGTCGTGCAGGCGGAAGACGAGCTGTCCGCGATCAACATGGCGCTCGGCGCCGCCCGCGGGGGCGCGCGGTCGATGACCGCCACGTCCGGTCCCGGGATCGACCTGATGACGGAGACGTTCGGGCTCATCGCGACCTCGGAGACGCCGCTCGTCATCTGTAACGTGATGCGCTCCGGCCCGTCGACCGGGATGCCGACGAAACAGGAGCAGGGCGACCTCAACGGAATGCTGTACGGCGGCCACGGCGAGGTCCCCCGGTTCGTGCTCGCACCGACGACGATCGCGGAGTGCTTCTGGAAGACCGTCGAGGCGTTCAACCTCGCCGAGAAGTACCAGCTCCCCGTCTACCTCACCGCCGACCTCTCGATGGCGGTCACCGAGCAGACGTTCACGCCGGACACCTTCGACATGGACGAGGTGGAGATCGACCGTGGCTTCGTCGTCGACGAGACGACGATCGACGACCACATGAGCGAGTCGGGCGGCTTCCAGCCCCACGAGATCACCGACGACGGGATCTCGCCGCGGGCGTTCCCCGGCACCGCCGACGGCGCGCACATGTCCACCGGCCTCGAACACGACGAGCAAGGTCGTCGGACCGAGGATACCGGGATGCGCGTCGAGCAGGTCGATAAGCGCAACCGGAAAGTCGATACCGCCGAGGAGCGCGAGGACTGGAGCCCGCGCGAGTTCGGCGACGCAGACGCCGACACGCTCGTGATCTCGTGGGGGTCGAACGAGGGAGCGCTCGCCGAGGCGGTCGATCTCCTCGCCGACGAGGGGGTCGACGTGCGGGTGCTTTCCGTGCCGTACATCTTCCCGCGCCCGGACCTTTCCGAGGACGTCGAGGCGGCGGAGAACGTCATCGTCGTGGAGTGCAACGAGCGGGGTCAGTTCGCGAACCTCATCGAACACGACGTCTTGGCTCGCGTCGATCGGATAAACAAGTACAACGGCGTGCGGTTCAAGGCGGACGAACTCGCAGATGACATCAAGGAGACCCTCGCGGCGGGGGTGGAGGCGTAACCAATGAGCTCAGACATTCGATTCACCGATTTCAAGTCCGACAAGCAGCCGACGTGGTGTCCGGGATGCGGCGACTTC
Organism: Halorubrum lacusprofundi ATCC 49239; assembly: GCF_000022205.1. Classification (NCBI taxonomy): domain Archaea; kingdom Methanobacteriati; phylum Methanobacteriota; class Halobacteria; order Halobacteriales; family Haloferacaceae; genus Halorubrum; species Halorubrum lacusprofundi. The sequence goes on along the minus strand of NC_012029.1, from coordinate 927,799 downwards.
GGCACCATGAACGGAATGATGAAGGCCCTCGCGGAGACGGGCAACGACCCCGATAACACCTTCGTCGTCGCCGGCATCGGCTGTTCCGGAAAGATCGGCACGTACATGCACAGCTACGCGCTCCACGGCGTCCACGGACGCGCGCTTCCGGTCGGGACCGGCGTCAAAATGGCCCGTCCCGACATCGAAGTGATGGTCGCCGGCGGCGACGGCGACGGCTACTCCATCGGCGCGGGCCACTTCGTCCACGCCGTCCGGCGCAACGTCGACATGACGTACGTCGTGATGGACAACCGCATCTACGGGCTGACGAAGGGGCAGGCCTCGCCTACCTCCCGTGAGGACTTCGAGACGTCGACGAGCCCCGAGGGCCCCAAACAGCCCCCGGTCAACCCGCACGCGCTGGCGCTGGCGTCGGGTGCGACGTTCATCGCGCAGTCGTTCTCCTCGGACGCGCTCCGCCATCAGGAGATCATCCAGAAGGCGGTCGAACACGACGGGTTCGGCTTCGTGAACGTCTACTCGCCGTGCGTGACGTTCAACGACGTGGACACGTACGACTACTTCCGCGATTCGCTGGTCGATCTGAAGGAGTCGGACCACGATCCCAGCGACAAGGAGGCCGCCAAAGACGTCATCTTCGACGACGATACGGAGCATCAGGGTATCATCTACCAGGACGAGGAGTCGGTGCCGTACCACGAGCGTCACGGCGTCGACGAGGACATGTCCGTCATCCCGGACGGCGCGCCCGAGGGCGCGACGGACCTCGTCCGCGAGTTCTACTGAACCGCCCCCGAGCACGCAGGCGGTTTCTCTACCTGCACCCCGATCTGCGGCCGACGCCTTTTCCGATCGAGATCGCGATCGCGATACCCACCGTAATTCCGACCTCAGTGGATCGCCAAAATCCGGCGACCCAGCCGGGTCACAGCCTGTTTGCGACCGGTTTCAGCAAGCCTAATTACGTGGGTCCGTATTCACGGGTATATGGTTGATCGCTACGACGTCGTGATCGCGGGTGCCGGACCGGCGGGCGCTCAGTGCGCTCGCGATCTGGCGACGCGAGACTACGACGTCGTCGTTCTCGAAACGGAGTCGGAAGACGAGTTCCCCCGCCAGAGCAACAAGTCGACCGCCGGGACGTTCCCGTCGATGATGTCCTCCTTCGGGATCCCCGACGATGTGGTGATGTCGTACACCGACGACGTGGTGTTGGAGTCGCCCAACAACCACTACAAAAGCTACCAGCCCGGCGCGGTGTTAGAGTTCGCCGACTTCAAGCGGTTCCTCGTCGCGGACGGCCGCGAGAGCGGCGCCGAGTACCGGTTCGACTCGCGGGTGTCCCGGCCGATCCTCGACGACGACGGCGTCATCGAGGGCGTTCGGTACAACGGCGACGAGGAGGTGTACGCAGAGGTGGTCGTCGACGCCACCGGTCCCGCGGCACCGATCGCGAGCGCGCTCGACGTGGTCGATCTCGAACGCAAAAATCAGGCGATCGGTATCGAGTACGAGATGGAGGGCGTCGAGATGAACCACCCGGAGTACGCCGATCTACGGCGGTCGATGATGCTCCGACTCGACCACGACATCGCGCCCGGCGGCTACTCGTGGATCTTCGCAACCGGCGAGGACACCGCGAAGGTCGGGATCTGTTACATCCAGAACGACCGCCACCGCGAGTTCGCACAGGAGAGCCAGACCGTCGACGGCTACCTCGACGCGTGGATCGACCGCGACCCCCGCTTCGCCGACGCGACGAAGATCAACGGGAAGGTCCACCGGGGCTCCGCGCACATCCAGATGCCCGACCAGATGCACACCGACCGCTTCCTCGCGATCGGAGATACGGTCCCTTCCATCGACCCCCTCTGGGGCGAGGGGATCCACAAGGGGATGAAGTCGGCTCGCGCCGCGGCGGCCACCGTCGACCGGTGTCTCACCGACTCGAAGCGTCGCCTCGATGCGGAGAGCCTCGCCGTCTACGAGCGGCTCTGGCACCGCGACGTGGCCCCGCGGATGAAGTCGCGGCTGATGCTCACGCGGCTGCTGTACCTCGCGCCGAACGAGCGGTACGACCGGTTCATGCGCGACCTCCGGAAAACGGAAGAGAACACGCTCGAGAAGGCGAATCAAGGGGAGAAGGCGTCGATGGCGAAGCTGCTCCACCTCGACGACATCCCGCTTTTGGCGAAGTTCGCGCGCGAGCAGTTGGGGTCGTAGGGATGGAGTCGGACGAGGCCTAACCACTTCGAACGGCTCAGTCGTGTCGGAAGCAGCGCGAGCCGGTGAACGCCATCGCCATGTCGTGTTCGTCGGCCGCGGCGATCACGTCCTCGTCGTTGACCGAGCCGCCGGGCTGGATCACGGCCTCGATCCCGGCCTCCGCCGCCTCTTCGATCGCGTCCGGGAACGGGAAGAAGGCGTCCGAGGCCATCACCGCGCCCTCTGCAGATTTCCCCTCGGCGTCCTTCTCCGCCTTCATCGCCGCCAGCGTGACGGCGTCGACGCGAGACACCTGCCCCATCCCGACGCCGACCGTTTCGGTGCCGGTCGCGAACAAGATCCCGTTCGATTTCACGTGTTTGAGCGTCTTCCACGCGAACACCATCGTTGCTAGCTGTTCGTCGGTGGGCTCGCGCTCGGTGACCACGTCGAGGTCGCCGGCGGTCGGCGACTGGCGGTCCCGTTCTTGAACCAGCCGCCCGCCGACGACCGGCTTCTCCGTGAACCGTTCGGAGAAGCGCTCATCACCCTCACCGAGGGGGCCGACATCGAGCACGCGGAGGTTCTTCTTCTCCCGGAGCACATCGAGCGCGCTGTCGGTGTAGCCGGGCGCGACGACGACCTCCTTGAACGAGTCGACGATGGCGTCGGCGGTGTCGGCGTCGCACTCGCGATTCAGCGCGACAATACCGCCGAACGCAGACTTCGCGTCAGTGCGGAGCGCGCGGTCGTACGCGTCAGCGACCGTGTCGCTCGTTGCGCAGCCGGCCGGGTTCGTGTGCTTGATCACGGCGGCGGCGGGCTCGTCGAACTCCTTGACGAGGTTCAACGCGCCGTCGGCGTCGTTGTAGTTGTTGTACCCCATCCCCTTCGCGCCGGGGTTCAGCTGATCGGCGCCGACGACACTCGCCTCCTCGCAGCCGTCGTCGACGTAGAGCGCGGCGTCCTGATGGGGGTTCTCGCCGTACCGCAGCGTGTCGGCGCGCTCCTCGGAGACGAACCGCCGCTCGGGGAAGTCGCCGCCGGTGTCGCCGTCAACGGTCACGTTCACGGGAGCGTCGTCGTCGCCCCCGCGCTCGATCGTCACTCGGTCCTCCGCGAACCACCGCACTGCTCGCGGGTACGCCGTGAACTCGGCGTCGTGAAGTACTCGGCCTTTCAGCGCCTCGGCGTCGTCGCCCTCGTAGACGGGTACCGGCTCCTGCGTGACGATCGGGCCGGCGTCGACCGCCTCGGTGACGACGTGGACGGTACAGCCGGTGGTGCGGACGCCGGCGTCGATCACCTGTTCGTGGGCGTCCGTACCGGGGAACGCGGGGAGAAGCGACGGGTGGACGTTCAGCGTCGTTGGGGCTGCGTCGAGGAACTCGTCGGTGAGCACGCGCATGTACCCGTCCAGACAGACGAGATCGAAGTCGTAATCGGCGAGTCGGTCGAGGATCCGTCGCTCGTGGGCCTCGCGCGACTCCCCGTCTTCGCGCTCGACGACCTCGGTCGGGATCCGGCGTTCCGTGGCGGCCTCCAGCACGGGCGCCTGTTCGCGGTTGGTCAGGACGACCGACAGCTCCGCATCACCCGGCGCGGCGTCGGCGATGTGTCTGAGGTTCCGTCCCCGGTTGCTCGCGAGTCCGGCGATCTTCATACACGATGGGTCCGACCGATCGCGTATATTGATTGCGGTCCGGTCCGGGTGTGTATTCACGTTCGCGGATATATGTCTCCCGAGAACCGGATGGAGGGCGGAAACGGATCCACGTCCGTGCGACTCTCATCGACACGCTTTTGCTCGCTCCGGCGGCAGTCGCGGACATGACCGACGACTCCGAACCGGCGGGCGACGACGACATCGCAGGGCTATCGCGGTCGGACCCGCTCGCGGCGGTGTCACCGCTCGACGGGCGGTACGCCGCTCGGACCGCACCGCTGTCGCCGTATGCGAGCGAAGCCGCGCTCATGCGCGCCCGGACCCGCGTCGAGGTCGAGTATCTGATCGAACTCGCAGCCCTCGACGCGACGCCGATCGCGCTGGACGAGGAAGCCGAGGCGGCGTTTCGCGCGGTCTACGAGGAGTTCTCCGCCGAGGACGCCCGCCTGATAAAGGCGCTGGAGGTCGAGGGGGCCGAGGGGTATGCCGCGACCAACCACGACGTGAAGGCGGTCGAGTACTTCCTGCGGGTTCGATTGGACGGGTTGGACGATTCCGGAACGATTGCCGACAGCGAGGCCCTGTACCCGTGGATCCACTTCGGGCTCACGAGCGAGGACGTGAACAACCTCGCCCAACGCCTTCTGGTGAAGCAGGCCGTGAGCGAGGCGATCGTGCCCGCGATTCGCGAGGTTCGGGACGCGCTCGTCGACCTCGCGCAGGAGCACCGCGGGACGCCCATGCTGGCGCACACCCACGGTCAGCCTGCGACGCCGACGACGTTCGGCAAGGAGATGGCCGTGTACGCTTCGCGGCTCGGCCGCGCGCTCGGCCGAGTCGTCGTCGCGAACGGCGACCTCTCCGGCAAACTCGCCGGCGCCTCGGGCACCTACGCCGCCCACGACGCGGCCTACCCCGATGTCGACTGGCGGGCGTTCGCCGAGTCGTTCGTGCGCGGGCTTGATCTGGAACACACGCCGCTCGCGACGCAGGTGAACCCCTGCGACGACCTCGCGGCGCTGTTCGACGCGCTGCGGGGCGTCAACAACATCCTCCTCGATCTGGACCTGGACGCGTGGCTGTACGTCTCCGACCGCTACCTCGGCCAGCGGACCGTCGAGGGGGAGACCGGCTCCTCGACGATGCCGCACAAGGTGAACCCGATCGACTTCGAGAACAGCGAGGGGAACCTCTCGAAGGCGAACTCGGATCTCACGTTCCTCGCCGACTACGTGACGACCTCGCGGCTTCAGCGCGACCTCTCAGACTCCACGGTCAAGCGCAACATGGGCGCCGCCCTCGCGCACTGCCTGATCGGTTACTCGAAGGCCGGCGACGGGCTCGCGACGGTCGTCCCGAACGAGACCGTCATGCGCGAGGAGCTGGCGGCGACGCCCGAGGTGATCGGCGAGGCCGTCCAGACGATCCTCCGGCGCGAGGGCGACACGGACGCCTACGAGCGCGTGAAGGATCTCACCCGCGGGAAGCGCGTTACCCTCGACGACTTCCGCGATCTGTTCGACGACCTCGACGTCGACGAGGGCGTCCGCGAAGAACTCAAGGCGCTGACTCCAGCGGGCTATGTCGGCGTCGCCGACGAGCTGGTCGACGAGATCGACGAGTAACGCCACAAGAGGGTTAGTGGTGCCTACCCGGTCGCGTTAAGTTAGAGGATGAGGCGGACGAGTTCTGAGTGTCTATGTCAGAATTCGACCGCCTCAACGATGGTATCGCGTGGATTGACTTGTCGTTTGTGGAGCGAGATCGAACGCCGCTCTGTGCGATTGAAGTAGGGATCCGCTGTCACTTGGCCGGTATGTCACTATGCGAGGTGAGTAAATTTCTCGAGGAATACGGAATAGATCGGAGTCACGTCGCTATCCACAACTGGGTTCATAAAGCCGATCGACAGCCGATCTCGACCGTCTCTGTGGATCAACTCGCGGTTGACGAAACGATGATCCGTCTCCACGGTCAGCAATTCTGGCTGTACGGCGCGGTTGATCCGTATACGAACGAAATTTTTCACGTAAGCCTCTATCCGACCGCAACGAAACAGACAGCGCGCTGGTTTCTGACCGAGCTACACCGGCGCTACCAGCTCGATGATGTGAAATTTCTCGTCGATGACGTAGACTATCTTGGACCAGTTCTTGCTGAGGATGGGTGTCGATTTCAAATCATTCAACATGGAAATCGGAATGCTATCGAACGTGTCTTTTGGGAAATAGAATGACGTACATCATCGTTTACAAATAGTTTCAGCAATGTCGCGCTAGAGACAGCTCAAAACTGGCTCGAAGCCGTCGCCGTCTATCACAATTCACGCCAAACTTAACGCGACCTTCAATCGCTGAGAAGATTTATTCGTACTACAACAAAATACCGGACTTCCTGTCTATCAGTATCGAAGGGATCGATCTTCCAGAGATATCTGCGATCTCGATATCTATCGGTAGGATCGGTCTCAAGATATTTTTCGTACAGGCTCTCATTCGGTTCGTAGTTTGGGCGGCAAAGAAGGGGATAGAACTGGTAAAGTCAAATCTTTTCGTTAGTGGAATGGTGCCCCTGGTAGGGCAGTCGGTCCTGCCGGCGAAGTACTCTACCGAGAGTGTTAATCTCAGCGATGGCGAGAAGCAGGTCCATCTCGCCAGACTGGCGAGTAGCTGCTTCCATTTAAAATGGGAGAGACCAAGCCGGCTTAAACCCCCCTCTACCTGACAAGAAGGACATGCTGGATATAGAGGATATAATCAGCACAAGAGTTTTGTTACTTCTCCAAATTAATCCTGAATCAGCCGATAGAACCCGCCTGCGGACTGACCATCCCGAGATCTGCCAGCTACAGTAGAGGTTCCAACTGATGTGCTAAGGATTTCAACAGAGCCGTATCTTAGGAACACCTTCGTAAGCCGAATCGGCGGTAGCACCTTGATAGTATCCGTACAAAGGCTCTAAAGAATGTATTTTGAGAAAGTATTTGGATAAGGGTGTGATACACTCTTTTTATGCATCTTCTCTGTGTCGATGACGACACGGATTTCTTGGATCTTACAACCACTTTTTTACAACGCAAGCTCCCTGCGGCGACGATACATACTGCGACACGCATCCACGACGCGCGAACACTCATCGAGACGGAACCGATTACGTGTATCGTGAGTGATTATGAGATGCCCGACCAGAATGGACTTGAGTTCTTACGCACAGTTCGTGAAACTCACCCGGAATTGCCGTTTATTCTCTTTACAGAGGGTGTCATAGAAAGCGTCACACACGAAGACGCAGGATGTTGGAACTGTGTCTACGAGCGCCAGCATCCTGCAAGAGGAGACTTCTATCGACGAGTTCTTCAATGTAATGGCGACCGAGACGCTCGCGTTGTTCGAGCATCTTGAGTTCGACTTTCTCGAAGAATTCGATGTGTTCGCCCCCGCTCGCCGGGGGCGAACACGAGATCATCACCCACCAGCACTCTTCCGAGCGTTCCTGCACTGCTACTACAAGAACGTCTACGGCATCCGTCCAGTCACGCGAGAACTCCAGAACACGGTCGTCTGGCTCAGCTGTGGCTTCGATCGACCGCCGTCGAGAGACGCGGTCGATCGCTTCCTCACCGACCTCGAACACGTCGTCGACGAGGTCTTCGACCGCCTCGTCGAGCAGGCCGCCTGCCGCGGCCTGCTCGACTTGACCTACTCCATCGATTCCACCGACGTGAGGACGATGCCCGCCGACCAAGACGCGTCGAAAGGCTACGATCCAACCGCCGAAGAGTACTACCACGGCTACGGCTGTACGATCGTCTCGACCGGGCAAAAGATCCCGATTGCCGCGGAGTTCACCGAGAGCAAGCAAGCGCCAGAGGAGACGGCGATGCGCGTCACGTGTGACGCGCTCGCCGTCGAGAAACCGATCTGGATGCTTGGAGACAGCGCCTACGACACGCTCGGCTGGCACGACCACCTGCTGGCCGCAGGGGTCGTGCCAGTCGCTCCGTACAACGCACGAAACACCGACGATCCGAAAGACATCGAGTACAGGGTCGAAGCCCGCATCGACGAACACAGCGAGGACGTTCAGCTGAAGCAATCGACGCTAGACGAGACGTACAACCGCCGGAGTGGAGTCGAACGAACCAACGACGCCGTCAAGGACTGCGGCCTCGGGCACGTTCGCGCCCGAGGCCGCGTCCACGCACGAGCACAAGTGTTCCTCGCGCTGTGCCTTCGTCTCGTTATTGCGATCACCAACGACGAACGCGGAGACAATCCAGGAAGCACCGTCATCACGCTATGAGAACTATTCTATGACACCCTCTTTACAGGGAAAGGCTCAGAAGAAATCGCCAGCGAAGCCATCTCTGCCGGAGTGACCGATTACCTACAGAAACGAGGCTCAGAACAGTACGACCGGCTTGCCACACGCATCGGTCACGCAGTTGCCCAGTACCGAACGGAACACGAACTGCGAGAACGAGTGAAAGAACTCACTGCAATTCAAACGATCAGCGATCTACTCACCGACAGTGACGGCCAGCTGGCAGGGCAACTCCAGCAAGTCGTTACGTACCTTTCACAGTCTCTCCAGTTCACAGAAGCGGCAGTTGCTTCGCTCTCTATCGATGAGACCGAGTTCACCTCTCCGGAGTACGAACCACCAGTTCACCAACTCTCAGTCCAAGACGTGACCACCGCCGGTAATGAACTCACACTTATAATTGGCTATACGATCGACTCAGTGTCAGAAACCGATGGTGATGTGTTTCTCCCCGAAGAACGAGAGCTAATCACCACGGTTCTACAGCTCGTCACGGCCTACCTTGATCGGCGACACGTCCTCTCAGATCTCCAAGAGGCAGAGCGTCGGCTCAATCTCATTCTCGACAATACGACCGCAGTGATGTATCTGAAAGATACTGAGGGTCGATATGTGTTTGTGAATGCCGAATACGAGCGGTTGTTCAATGTGGACTCCGAGGAGCTCATCGGACAGTACGATGCGGATATCCACCCGCCGGACATGGCCGAAACCGTCCAGGCGAACGATCGTCGTGTCCTCGAAACAGGCGAACCGATTGAGACTGAAGAACAAATCACGGTGGATGGTGACGAGCGAACGTATCTCTCATTGAAAGTCCCTGTGCTGGATGCTGCTGGTGAAGTGGAGGGCGTGTTCGGCGTATCCACAGAAATCACCGAACGTAAAGAACGAGAACGGCAACTCGAAGCACTCAATCGAGAGATACCACGGTTATTGTCCGCTGAGACGATCGAGGAAGTAGCCGAACTCGGGGTTGTCGCCGCTCATGAGATCTTGGATCTACAGGCGAATGCGATTCACCTGTACGACGCGGAGAACGAGGAACTGGCACCTGTTGCATACACTGATGGTGTTCTGGAGCTCATCGGTGACCCCCCGACGTTTCGTGACGGACAGAGTATCGCGTGGCGGGTGTTTGCGGATGGAAACGCGACAGCGATTGATGATATCCAGACTGACACAGATATCTACAACCCGGAGTCACCGATTCGCAGCGAGTTGTACCTCCCGCTGGGTGAGTATGGTATCTTGATGGCCGGGTCACCAACGCCCTCGAAGTTCGATTCACAAGACGTAACCGTTGGTGAACTACTTACCGCCCATCTTACCACTGCACTCTCCCAGGTCACCACCGAACAGGAGTTACGTGAGCGAGAAGCGGAGTTAGAAGCCCAAAACGAACGGCTCGAACAGTTTGCCAGTATGGTCTCACACGATTTACGCAATCCGTTATCAGTTGCGTCCGGAAACTTGGAATTATATCGGGAAACCGGTGAGGAATCCCGTTTAGAAACGATTGATACGGCTCTCACCCGCATTCAGGAGCTCATTACCGATCTTACCTCACTCGCACGTTATGGCATCCCCGACGAAAACCACGAACTAGTGTCGGTGTCTGAGGTGGCCCGCGACGCATGGGAGTTGATAGACACGCGGTCAGCAACCCTGTCAACGGAACCGTGCACAGTAACTGGCGACGCAAGCCAGATCACGACACTCTTCGAAAATCTGTTCCGGAATGCGGTCGGGCACGGTGGCCCAGACGTGACTGTCCGGGTCGGACCGCTTGAAAACGGGTTCTACGTTGAAGATACCGGTGACGGTATTCCCCCTGACGAACGTGACACCGTGTTTGATCACGGTTATACGACAGGCTACAGCGGAAGCGGTATCGGACTCACAATTGTCTCACGAATTGCCCAAGCTCACAGCTGGGACGTTACCCTTACAGACAGCACGGAAGGCGGCGCACGGTTCGAGTTCCGAGCGACATGTTCAGATGATCCGGATAACTAAGCGGACTGTGTTGACCAATCCGCTGAGTCGAATATGGTGATAATTCTGTGCGAGGTACGCGCGTTGTATGCAGAAGGGTATCTACGAACAATCATCGACCGAGGATATAAATAGAGCCCTAGTATCTATATGACAGACAATTGAGGAATATTGGTCGCCTAGATATGGCGAGAAGTCCATCTCGCCAGGCGAGTAGCCACTTCAATTTAAAATGAGAGAGATCAAGCCAGCTGAACCCCCTCCACTTGACAAGAAGGGTGAGCTAAAGATAGAGGTTCAAGTTAACAGACACGCTCTAATTCAGGCCGTATCCCCTGATTTACTGTGCTCCCGTTGAATCGATTCTGCCCGTTGCAGATGTACTTCAACGGTCGTTCCGGAAGGCGCTGTTGCCACTTCGATCTCGGCATCGAGGTTGGTAATTATCCAGTAGACAAGCGCAAGCCCAAGACCATTTCCGTGGAGTAATGGCTGCTCATTTTCACCGGAAAGTATCCTACTTTCACTTGGTGGCAGCCCGGGACCGTCATCCTCGATCTGCACCGTAACGTGATCAGATCCCTGATGAACCACCACGTCTATCGACGGTTCATCTCCTGCATGTTTGGCCGCATTCTCTAGCAGTTCCGAGATTGCATCCGATAGTTGTGGGGCCGCAAACGACATGGCCTGCTCTGGAGTATCGAGCGAGCAGTTGACTGAGGGGTTATTATCACAAACGTCACTCACCGCCTTGCGTACCATTGGAACAATGTCCACCGGCCGTGAAACTGGGACAGATCGCGTAAGATTCTCCAGTGTTCGCGCTTTTTCGGCGAGAGAAATCAGTCCGGTCGTTTTCGATTCAATGACTGAGGCTAACCTAGCCTCGTCTCCAGATGTCTGTTCTATGATCAGTCGTGCGTAACCACGAACGACATTCAAATCATTCCGGAGATTGTGACGAAGCACACGATTGAGAACCGAAATCAAACGATCTCGGTTGGCAAGGTCCTTTTCATGGTGGGTTTCTTCGAGTACTTTACTCAGTATCTGACCCGCCAGCTCAATGAAAATATGTTCCTCCTCGGAGAATGGCTCCTCTCGCGCCTCTGATTCAACGAAGCAGATCGTCCCATATGACTCACCAAACACGTCGATGCGTATCCCGAGATAGGTTTCAAGCTGCTGGAGCTGGTACGCGCGATCATCACTCCAGCCCTGATTGCCAGCGTCGTGTAACGCGAGTGGTGCTGTTTGTTGAAACGTATGACGGCAGTATGAGTCACTCAACTCCGAAGTGAGGCCATCGGGATACGGGCCTTCGGGTGAGTCCGTTGATCCGATGACTTCCCACCGATTTTCGGCTTCGTTGATACTGGCGATGTGACCGTGGTCCAGATCGAGGTACCCCGTTCCAATTTCGACTACCCTTTCTATGGCTTGTTTCCTGGAGAGACTTTGATGTAAAAGGTCATAGAGCTCATTTCGGGCCTCCTTGTCAGAAAGTAAATCTGAACTATTGAGTGATTTCATTAAGGTATCTTTATGGGATCAAATTAAAGACCACACAACAAAAATCCCGGGACTTAGAAATCAGAATAACGTTTATTGCTTGTCGATCTGGGTATGTGGCCGTACGTTCGATACGGATCCGCGGCCGTGTTGAACGGGATAGGTAACCTGCTGAATACAGAGGACGAGTGCAGTACGACGACTTCGTTTGTTTTGGTTGGTTAGTACTGAATCGGCTGGTCAGTAAACGTGCCTGCCTTCTCCATCGAGATCTCCCTCCTAAGTCTCAGCATCAGGACCTATTGGACAATCAGATGAAGACCGATATTAACACAAAAGCAATCTTATTGAACTCGGTACCAAGATCGATTCACATGGTCGAAGAGATTGCAGATCTACTTACAGAGTACGTATATGACTTGGTTGGCGACGGTCTTCGAACGGTGGTCATCGTCCGCGATAACGATCACGAAATTCGCTATCTCAAAGACGATCTTCAACGGGAATACTCAAAAGAGGCCTACGCAGAGATTGTAGAAACTTTCCGCCTCGAAAATCCGTTTCTATCGCCCGCACTGGAAGGCACACCAGTAGGGGAACGACGCGCCCTTATCGACTATCACGAGAACGCGTGCGTGATTCAGATTCCGTATTCTGAATCGGAAACGATTCTCATCAGTGTTTCACGAGACGCCGGTCGAGACCTGATCGAATTCATCGAATCGTGTCGAGAGATAGTGCGAGAGCAATCATAAAACATCCAAAGCGATTCCAAGCGGTTGGGTGTCGTCCTGTATTGCTAAATGCATCTCCTGTACTGGGTGATCACTCCCGTCCGCAGACCTACCTCGGTTTGTACCACACTCACGCTCTGTATCCAGCAGGGCATCTACGAACGATCACCGATCGAGGACTTAAACAGAGCCACTAGTATTTCTGTGTCCGACAAGTGATGGAGTGTCGAATATTGATGCGCAGCTAATTCTAGGCAGATATTTCACTGGAGGCTCATTACCCCGGTAATGAGAGGTTCCCATGGATAGTCAGGGCGAGATTTCACCAGGTGCCATTGTCGGCGCTGTTTTCTCCCTTATAATCGCAGCTGTGGTCGGTCTGATCGGACTCCGAATTCTCTCCCCATTCGCAGCGCGTTGTGATGATTCAGGAGCATTCGCTGAGGCATGTCTGGAACTCAGTTCTTCAGTTGGGTCTACTATCGCTGCTTTAGTTGGTCCACTGGGTTTGATCGTCGTTCTCGTATTGTTACTCATCTTTATTTCTTCAGGAAGATAAGTTGAGTAAGAGGGGGTATCCGGGAATTGGGTGAGAGCCGGACGTTCAGATATGGCGAGAAGCACATCCTTCTCGCCCAACTGGCGAGTAGCCCCCTATTTTTAATACAACCTGACATGCGGGCAGGAGCATGGCAAACGCAGCTGTCTACGCGAGGGTCTCGATCCGCGACCAGGAGCTCAACACACAGCGCGACAACCTGCTCGACTACGCACGCGATCTCGGCCTCGACGTCGACGCCAACCACGTCCTCGCCGACAAGTCGACTGGGACCGACACAGATCGTGCCGGCTACCGTGAGCTGATGGACCTCGTCGAGGACGGCGCCGTCGACGCGATCGTCGCGGTCGAGGACGAAGACTGGTCCCACCGAAAGGCTTCACGCCACTCTGGAGTATCGCGAAGGACGATCCCGAACGTGCTGGAGCGGAAGGAATTGTATCTAAACGAGTTCGATGGTTAGTCTATTCTGAGCGTTGATGTTTGCGTCGCTCTTGCCTAATCTGGTGAAGCAACTGTGATATCACACGGAAAAATGCCCGTCCTGCGGTGCGATTTGGAGTCCCGTGTTCACTCGCCTTCGTATTCAGATACTGATAATAAATTACTTATTTATTGATTATTATAATAGTTAGTTGCAATGTCAGTTTCACGAAGGCTTGACGAACTACGACATCCGGAAGTAGAGGCGTATTTGGACAGTAGTGAGACGCCGACTGCGCTAATCCCTGTTGGAACGACCGAGCAGCATGGGCCACACCTACCGATGGGGACGGATTCAATGATACCGACCGAAATCTGCGAGCGTATCGCTGAAGATACGGATGCGCTCGTCGGGCCGCCGATTAACTACGGGGCCTCAGATATGCACGCCGGATATGAGGGTATCACCTACCTCCCCTACCGGACACTTGCAACGGTTGTCCGAGACCTGGCATACTCATTAGCCGAGAGCGGGTTCACCGATATCGTATTCATTTCAGGGCATCTGACGAACGACTGGGCGGCAAAAGTCGGAGCGAATCAAGCGTCACATGATCTGCCAGAAGAACACTACGCCTACGCATTCCCGTACTGGGACGCATTAAGCAGCGACGACATGGAGGATTATCTCTCGTTCGACGCGGGCTGGCATGCAAATATCGGTGAAACAGCGGCAGTTATGGCTATAAACGAAGGGCTGGTTGACCTGTCGGAAACGCCGTACGATGACCCAGATATGCCGGAAGACATTGAGAATCCTGGTGCGTTACTGGATCATCTCCCCATCGGAAAGGGTGCATTTTACCGAGTCAGTGACACGGGGGTATGGGGAGATCCAAGCGATGCAACTGCCGAACTCGGCGAGGAGTACTTCGAGACGATTACCCATGCAGTCGCGGAACTTATAAATACATTCCAGGAAGTCCGTGACGACATATACGTACGCGATCGCCCATCCCGAGCACAAGAACAGTGGGAATAGCGAGCGGCTCATCAACATCCGCATCCATGAGCCATGTAGCCGGCGAATGTACGGGTCTTCCCCTCAATAGGCAACGAGTATTCCAATTCCTGGACGACCCCTGTTTGTAGTGCTTGATCAATGTTCGCTGCGAACGTCTCCGCTTTTTCGTTTGCGAGGAGTTTATGGATGAACTTGCCGATGGTCGCTGAGGGTTCCTCACACAGAAGATCGTCGGTGTAGCGTTGGCAATAATCTCCCTGAATACACCCTGTGGGCCTTGTTTAGACGCAACGTAGATCGGACGGAACGGTCGCTATCTGAAGAGCAAAATCGAATAGAGAGGCTCTCATAGACAGATATCGTTCAGCCGACACAGACACTAGCCCACGTTCTCGGGAGCGTCTAAACAAGGCCCAATTTCACAATTTCTCATTTCTCTACAAACGAGAACTTAGAACGAAGAGTCTAGCCCAAAAGTTTCGAATCTAGCTGTTAGAAGAGTCCTACCTTGCAGTGAAGAACTCTGGTCACAGCCGCAAAACGGTAGTGGACTCGCGGGGATTTGAACCCCGGGCCTTCCCCGTGCCAGGGGGATGATCTACCACTGATCTACGAGCCCTCGTACGCATTCATTCGTTCCCCGCTGGATATATTAAGACCTTCGACTCGGCGACACCGTCGACACTGACTCCCACACGCGCTCAGATCCGCGCGGAATCGACGTACACGTCGAGATCGACGTCGCGATTCGACCCCTCGAGGTCACGCACGGCGCGCTCGATGACACGCTCGGCCTCGCCTCTGATCAAGGGAATCGCCTTTTTCACCACCCAGTCGAGCGAGACGAGCATCGGGAGATCGAGCGCGTCCGAGCTTGCTGAGCCGGGGTCGAACTCGACTTCGAGCGCGACCTTGCACGGTCGGTCGGTCAGATCGTCGTCGGTGTCGTTGGCGTCGTTGGCGTCGTTGCTGTCAGAGGCGGCGGGGTCGGAGGCGCCCTCCGACTCCGCCGGTGTCACCCGCCAACACCCGCCGGCGTCGATGTCCTTCGTGATCTCCCAGTCGATCCGCTCGGGTGGCTCGACGCCGGTCACACGCGAGTGGGCCGTGTAGGTGATCTTCCACCACGCGAACGTTAGCGCGTAGCAGGTACCCGGTCCGCCCTCGCCCTCCAGTGTCCGCACTTCCCGAAGGTACTTCGAGTAGTTGGCGTACCGCGGGAAGTCGAGCAGGAACGCGTACACGTCTTCGGGGTCGGCGTGCACATCTGTGCTCACGACGAGTTCGTCCACGCAGGGAGGTTCGGCCGGTGCCTAATAAGCGGTCCGACGATTGGACGCGTAAGTGAGGATCTCGTGAGTCTCCGTCTACTCACTGGGAACGCCTCCAAAGCCCCAGCCGCGACGACTCGCGCGACTCGCTGTCGTTCGAGACGCCGAAGGCGTCTCGTGATGTCGTCAGAATCCGTCGGATTCTGACTGCTAGCCGGAAATTTCCGATTTCCGGCGATGACGAGAGAGCTTCGCTGTGGTGCTTGCATCGCCGTGCTTCGTCCTCGCGGCAGGGCGAGAGCGAAGCTCTCGCTTGCAGCCGGCGCGATGCGCCGGTGACAGCGAGGCGCTTCGGTCTCTCCCTACTCGCGCCCATAGGGCGCTCGGAGGCACGCGCCGGCCGCACGTCATTTATAAGCCATCGACACTCCGATCGTCCTCCCGATCGGGACCCGGAACGGCCCGCCGAAGCCGTCGGATACATTTGGCTCGCCGCGCTCGTACGCCCATGGCTGCCGACGATCGCAACGCCTTCGAAGTGTACCGCGATCGGGTCGATCGGCCCCTCCTGCGACTGTTCCGCGAGTACGGCGCTCTCGAAGCACACTGGCTCGCGATCGGGATGGCCGCGAATGTGATCGCCCGCGTCGCGGGGCTGGTCCCGCCGGTCGTGCTCGGTGTCGCCATCGACGCCGTCTTCACCGGAACCGGCCCGTACACCCTCCCGATCGTTCCGGACGCGTGGTTACCGACCGCGGGGCCCGCGCAGTTCCGGCTCTCGGTCGCGCTCATCGTCGGGTCGTTCCTCATAACCGGCGTCTTCACGTGGATCTACGGGATCGCCGCGAACAACTTCGCACACCGCGTGATGCACGCGGTCCGGACCGACTCCTTCGACCGGATGCAGCGGCTCGACATGACCTTCTTCGACGACAAACAGACCGGCGAGGTGATGAGCGTCCTCAACAACGACGCCTCGAACCTGGAGGTCTTCCTGGATAACGCGCTCCAGAACTCCGCGCGCCTCGGCGTGATGCTCGTCGGCATCGCGGGCGTCCTCTTCTACTACAACCATGAGCTTGCAGTGGTCACCCTCTCTGTCATCCCCCTGATGATCCTCTTCACGGTGTGGTTCATGCGGGCGGTCGAGCCGCGGTACGTCGCCCAACGCTCCGTCGTCGGCGACCTCAACACGGCGCTCGAAAACGCCCTCGCCGGTGTCGAACTCGTCAAGACCTCCCACACCGAGGCCCACGAGAGCGACCGCGTCGAGACCGCCTCGCAGCAGTACTTCGAGCGCACGATGTCGATCCTCCGGCTCAACTACGTCTACCGGCCGGGGATGGAGCTGTTCGCCGGTCTCGCGTTCGCCGCCACCTTCGCGGTCGGCGGGTACTGGCTCTCGGCCGGGCCGCCGGGCCCGTTCTCGACGACGCTCACGGTGGGGACGTTCGTCACGTTCGTCCTCCTGACCCAGCAGTTCGTCGCCCCGCTGGCGGAGGTGTCGAACATCATCGACCAGTACGAGAACGCGAAGGCCTCCTGCGAGCGCGTCTTCGGCCTCCGCGACATCCCAATCCGAATCACGGACGGCGAGGACGCGATCGATCTCGGGGGAAAAAGCAGCAGCGTCGCCGGCGCCGTCGAGTACGACGACGTCTCGTTCGCCTACGCCGAGAACGCTCTCGTCGACCCCGCGGACGCTGACGAGGAGGTGATCCGGAACGTCTCCTTCGAGGCCAATCCCGGCGACACCGTCGCGCTGGTCGGTCCGACCGGTGCTGGAAAGTCGACCCTCCTCAAACTCCTCTTGCGGCTGTACGACGTGACCGAAGGCGCGGTCCGGGTCGACGGCCACGACGTACGGAACCTCACCGTCGAGAGCCTCCGATCGAACGTGGGCTACGTGGCGCAGGACACCACGCTGTTCGACGGCACCATCGCCGAGAACATCCGGTACGGGCGGTTCACGGGCGTCGACACCGAGGGCAGAAGCGCAGGCGCTGACGCGAAAAGCGAGGTCCGCGACCGCGTGATCGAGGCCGCGAAGGCCGCCGAGGCGCACGAGTTTATCGACTCGCTGCCGAACGGCTACGACACGCGGATCGGCGAGCGCGGCGTGAAGCTCTCCGGCGGCCAGCGCCAGCGCGTCGCCATCGCGCGGGTCGTCTTACAGGATCCCGCGATCCTGATCCTCGACGAGGCGATCTCCGCGGTCGACACCGAGACGGAGATGCTCATCCAGCGCTCGCTCGACGAACTCGCCGCCGACCGCACCACCTTCGTCATCGCGCATCGGCTCTCGACCGTGACCGACGCGGACTTGACGCTCGTGTTGGAGGACGGCGGGGTCGCCGAGCGCGGGACTCACGACGATCTCCTCGACGCTGACGGCCTCTACGCGAAGCTCTGGGGCGTGCAGGCCGGCGAGATCGATGAGCTTCCGGAGGAGTTCGTCGAGCGCGCCCACGAGCGCCACGTCGACCGCGCGGTCGAGCGGGCGATGGAAGGGGAGACCGTCGAGAGCGAGACGCTCGACGATTGAAACGGCCAGAACAGGTAAGCGCTTAAAAAGCGAGCCCCGCCGAGTCCGAATCAGTCGTCGCTCGACGCCTGCTCGGTCGCGTCGGACGCGGAGCCGGGAACCGCGGCGGCGGGTTCCGGCAGCTCCTCGCGTACGTCGGCGCCCGTGCCCTCGGCGATGACCTCGGCGTAGGCGTCGGGGAAGACGCGCACGAAGTCGTCGAGCGCGGCCGCCCAGTCGTCGAGCAGCTCGGCCGCCCGGTCGCTGTCGGTGTACGCGCGGTGGTTCTCGACGAGCCGGCGGAGCATGCGTTCGTCGGACTCATCGAGGGTCTCCGAGAGCGACACCATTCCGCGGTTCACGCGGGCGTCGAGCCGGTCGTCAGGGTCGTACACGTACGCGACGCCGCCGGACATCCCGGCCGCGAAGTTTCGCCCGGTGTCGCCGAGCACGGCGACGGCGCCCCCGGTCATGTACTCGCAGCCGTGGTCGCCCACGCCCTCGACGACGGCCTTCACGCCGGAGTTGCGGACGCCGAACCGCTCGCCGGCGACGCCGTTGACGTAGACCTCGCCCGCGGTAGCGCCGTACAGTCCGACGTTGCCGGCGACGACGTTCTCGGCGGGGTCGTAGCCGGCTTCCTCGGGCGTGTTGATCACGATCCGGCCGCCGGAGAGGCCTTTGCCGACATAGTCGTTGGCTGCGCCGGACAGCTCCATGGTGATCCCCGGCGCGAGGAACGCGCCGAAGCTCTGGCCCGCGTAGCCGTCGAACCGACAAGTGACGGTGTCGTCCGGGAGCCCGTCACCGCCGTGTTCGGAGACGATCCGGTTCGAGAGGGTTGCGCCGATTGCGCGGTCGACGTTCTCCACGTCGCGGGTGAGCGCGACGGGCGCGCCGTCCTCGATGGCCGGGCTCGCCTCCTCGATGAGATCCCAGTCGAGCAGGTCGTCGATGTCGGCGTCGTCCTGCTCGCGGGTCTTCGTGCGGGCGTCGCCCGCGGGCTCGGCGATGACCGCCGACAGGTCGAGGTGTTTGGCCTTCTCGTGGTCGGTCTCGCGCTGCGAGAGGAGCTCGGGCCGGCCGATGAACTCCTCGACCTCGGTGTACCCGAGGTCGGCCATGAGTTCGCGGAGCTCCTGCGCGATGAACGTCATGTAGTTGATGACGTGGTCCGGCTGGCCGGGGAAGCGCTGGCGGAGGTCCTCGCGCTGGGTCGCGACGCCGACGGGACAGGTGTTCTCGTGGCACTGTCGCGCCATCACGCAGCCGGCGGTGACGAGCGACGCGGTGCCGAACACGTACTCCTCGGCGCCGAGCGCGGCGGCGACCGCCACGTCGCGCCCGGTCTTGAGCCCGCCGTCGGCCGTCACGCGGATGCGGTCCCGGAGGCCGGTCGCGCGGAGCATCTGGTTCGCCTCCGCAAGCCCGAGCTCCCACGGAAGCCCAGCGTTCTTGATCGATGTCTTCGGTGAGGCACCGGTCCCGCCGTCGTGGCCGGAGACGTGCACCACGTCGGCGTTCGCCTTCGCGACGCCGGCCGCGATGGTACCGATTCCGGCCTCGGAGACCAGCTTCACGTTGACATCGGCGTCGGGACTCGCAGCCTTCAGATCGAAGATGAGCTGCTTGAGGTCCTCGATCGAGTAGATGTCGTGTTGTGGCGGCGGCGAGATGAGCCCGACACCGGGAGTGGAACACCGGACGTGCGCGATCATCTCGTTGACCTTCTTGCCGGGGAGGTGGCCGCCCTCGCCGGGCTTCGACCCCTGTGCCATCTTGATCTGCAGCTCGTCTGCGCTCGCGAGGTACTCGGAGGTGACGCCGAACCGGCCGGACGCGACCTGCTTGACGTTACACTCCTTTTCGGTGCCGAATCGCTCCGGAGGCTCGCCGCCCTCGCCCGTGTTCGACTTCGCGCCGAGCCGGTTCATCGCGATCGCGTTGTTCTCGTGGGCTTCGGGCGAGATGCTTCCGAGGCTCATCGCGGCCGTCGAGAAGCGCTCGACGATCGACTCGACCGGTTCGACCTCCTCGACCGGGACGGCGTCACGGTCGGACTCGAACTCCAAGAGTCCGCGCAGGGTCTGTAGCTTCTCGGACTCGTCGTTGACCAACTCCGCGAACTCTTGGTACTGCTCGTAGTCGCCGCCCCGGACCGCCTGCTGGAGCGTCCCGACCGTCTGCGGGTTCCAGCCGTGTTTGATCCCCGACGAGCGGTGTTCGTACTCGCCGGTGGTCTCCAGTTCGGGGTCGGCGCCGAACGCCATCGCGTGGCGCGTCCGGAGGTCGTCTTCGATCTCTCCGATACCGATCCCCTCGGTGCGGATCTCGGTGCCCTCGAAGTACTCGGCGACGAACGACGACGAGAGCCCGACGGCCTCGAAGATCTGCGCGCCCTGGTACGACTCCATCGTCGAGATGCCCATCTTCGCCATCGTCTTGAGGAGGCCGTCCTCCAGCGCGTGCCGGTAGGCGGCCAGCGCCTCGTCCTCGTCAGCGCCGTCGGGGCCGGCGACAACGTCGGCGATGGAGGCGTACGCGAGGTACGGGTCGACCGCGTCCGCGCCGTACCCGACTAGCGTCGCGAGGTGGTGGACCTCGTGCGGCTCGCCGGACTCGACGACGAGCCCCGCGCGGTTCCGCAGCCCGTTGCGGACGAGGTGGTGGTGAGCCGCGCCGGTCGCGAGCAGGCTCGGCACCGCGAGTCGGTCCGTCCCGACCGCCCGGTCCGAGAGGACCACGGCGTCGGCGCCGTCCTCGATTGCGGTCGCGGCGTCCTCACGGATTCGATTCACCGCGTCGACCAGCGACCCGTCGCGGTCGTACGTCACGTCGACGACTACCGAGGTGAACGACGACGCGTCCGGCTCGTCGCCCTTTCTGTCGGCCGGCTCGCGTTCGCCCGGGCCAGGGAGTTCGCGCAGCGCGGCCGTCTCCGCGTCGGTGAGCACGGGGGTGTCGGAGACGATCTGCTCGGCGTGTTCGGGCGTCTCGTCCAGCAGGTTGCGCTGGTTGCCGATCCGGGTCTCCAGCGAGGTGACGAGCTCCTCGCGGATATAGTCGATCGGCGGGTTCGACACCTGCGCGAACAGCTGTTTGAAGTAGGTGAACAGCGGGCGGTCGACATCGGCGAGCACCGACAGCGGGGTGTCGTCGCCCATCGAACCGACCGGGTCCTTTCCGTCTCTCGCCATCGGTTCGACGAGATGGTCCAGCGAGTCGGTGGTGTAGCCGAACGCGGCTTGGTGGGCTCGCACGGTGGGCTCGGCGTCGCCGTCTTCGCCGGTGTCGTCGCTATCGTCGGATTCTGACTCGACCCCGGCGGCGACATCGTCCTCTTCGACGATCTCGTCGAGGGCGACCTGCCGCTCGGCGACCCACTCGCCGTACTTCTCGTCGGTGAGGTCGTCGAACACCTCGTCGTCGGGGACGATCCGCCCCTGCTCGGGGTCGGCGACGAAGATCTCACCCGGCTGGAGCCGGCCGCGGCGCCGCACGTCCGCTGGCTCGGTCGGGAGCGCGCCGACCTCGCTGCCGACCACGAGTCGATTGTCCTCGGTTACCTCGTACCGGCACGGGCGGAGCCCGTTGCGGTCGAGGACGCCGGCGACGCGGTCGCCGTCGAAGCCGATGACGAGCGCGGGGCCGTCCCACGGCTCGACGAGCGAGGCGTGGTAGTCGTAGAAATCTGCGCGAGCCTGCTCCATCAGGTCGTCGTCGCGGAACGCCTCCGGGATCAGCATCCGGAGGGTGTGCGGGAGGTCGCGGCCGGCCTGCAAGAGGAGCTCGACCGCGTTGTCGACGCTCGCGGTGTCCGATTGGTTGGGATCGTCGATCACCGGCTTGATCGTGTCGAGTTCCGCACCGAACGCCGGGTGATCGAGGTCGTTCTCGCGGGCGCGCATCCAGTTGACGTTCCCGCGGATCGTGTTGAACTCGCCGTTGTGGACGATGTTGCGGTACGGGTGCGCGAGGTGCCACGCGCCGAGCGTGTTCGTCGAGAAGCGCGCGTGGACCAAGGCGACGTGGCTCGCGAAGCGCTCGTCGGTCAGGTCCGGATAGTAGCCGGCGAGCTGCGAGCCCTTGAGGAGGCCCTTGTACACGACGCGCTGGCGGTCGAGCGAGCAGACGTAAAACCGGCCGGCGCCGTCGATGTCGGACACCGCGTTCTCGATCTCGCGGCGCGCGGCGTACAGCGCGCGATCGAAGCCGAGGATCTCCGGGTCGGCGTCGTCGGGGCGCGTCTCCTCGCTGGTGAACCGCTCTGCGAGGCCGGCGCCCTCGACGGGCGCGACGAACAGCTGGGCGACCTCCGGTTCGGAGTCGAGCGCGGTCGCGCCCAGATCCGCGTTGTCCGTCGGGACAGAGCGCCACTCCAAGACCTCCAGTCCGTACACGGAGAACACCTCCGCGATAACGTCGTGGATCTCGGCCTGCACGCTCGGTTCGGTCGGCATGAACACGGAGCCGACGGCGTACACCTCGGGCAGATCGGCGTCGACGACCTCGCGGAAGAAGTCGTCGGGGCGCGCGACCATGATGCCGGCGCCGTCGCCCGTGTTCTCCTCGGCGCCCGTCGTACCGCGGTGTTCGAGGTTCTCGAGCAGTTCGACGGCGTCGGCCACCGTTCCGTGGCTCGGATCGCCGTCGAGATCAACGATTCCGCCGATCCCGCAGTTCGAACGCTCGTCCGTTACTGCCGCAAGCCCCCCACCGTGGCCCGAGAGATCCCGCTCCGATACCTCCCGGGTGTTACTACGTGGCTCGGTCATGCCACACACTCTGGATCGGTCACTTAAAGGTATGACCCTGATAGGGGTAGGATCCATCGTACACACATTAGGGAATATAAGGTAATTATTCATCAGGGGTGTGTTCCAATAGCGTAATCGCTGTTCGATCAGAAGATACCCATCTTCGAGTAAACAATCCGATCGTCAGCGGAATCGTCCGAGACGTAAGTGGTTAAATCCGGAGCGTAACTTAGCGATCGTCAAATCAGGAAAAGAGAGTTGGGGATGAGAACGAGAAGGCAGAGTGCCAAGAGCGGCAGTCCCAGTCCCGAATTACGGTCACTCGATCAGCGGGGTGAACGATCCGTTGATGTCCCACTCGTGGATGCAGTAGACATCCCCGGGCTCGTCCTCGATCCGCCACCCGTCGGCGTCGTCGTCCCAGCGCTCCTCGCGGCCGCACAGCTCACACTCACGCTCCCGTGGTGGGGTGATAGTGGCGCTCATACACTCACGAAGGACGCGGTCCAGCAAAAGGATACCGCCAGCTCCGTAGCGAATCCACGATCGATCGCACATTAGCGGGTCCGCCGTGTTCGGATCGCGACTAGAAGTGTCACCGCGAGGGCCGCCAGCGACTGAAGCGGACCGAACCCGGGAACGTCTTCGGCGGTCGCTCGGATCGGCGCGTTCTCGTAGGTCGGCGTCGCTCGATCCGGCTCGCCCGCGCCAAATTCGGAGTCGTCGGTCTCGTCGTCGGTCTCGTCGTCGATCGACGGCGCGCCGTCGCCGGGCGTTCCGTCCTCTCCAGTCGCCCCGGTCTCCCCGATCTTTGTCGGCGCTGACACGGCGATCGGCCCGTCCAAAAGCGGGGTCCGACGCTCGGCGTTCGGCCGAACCCCGAACCCGACTCCCCGAGCGGGAGCGATCTGATCGTCGTTCCCAGCGGTTCCCGCCGCGCTACCCGCGTTCGGTCCCTCCGGGCCGCCGCCTCCGCTGGCGCCGGTCGGAGCCGTACCTCCCGCGGAGCCACCCGTTCCGGTGCTTCCGCCGCCGTTCCCGTTTCCGCCCCCAGCGACGGGACCTCCGGAAGCGATCCGTTCGCGGTCACCGCCCGGCAAACTGCCTCGGTCGGTGTCGGCGAACGTCACTGTCGAGGTCACGCGATGACCATCCGGCGGATCCGACGCGGCCTCGCGGAGGCGGTCGTCGATGACTCGGAACTCGGCGATGAACTCCTCGCCGGGCTCCGATTCCCTGTTGGTCGGGAGCGCGTCGGTGCCGTCGGCGATCACGTAGAGTCCAGTCTCGTCGACGTGGACGGTCGAGTTGCGCGGTGTCTCACCGAGCGTGTCGCTCGTGGTCAGTCCGTCGTCGCCTCCTGCCGATCGAACGCCGAACTCGAACCCGTCGAGCCGGTCGAGATCGTTACCCGTTTCGACCGTGGCGTTCCGCGCCGCGGGCAGCCCAGCGAGCCCAGACGCGTTCACCGCGTAGACCACGGTGTCGTTCGTTCCGACCCGTTCCGACTGCGAGAGCGTGTCGCCCTCGATGGCGTCTCGCACCGCCGCTGCGCTCCCGAGATCGGACCGAGTCACCCCTGTCCCGGCGTAGGTGGTGAGCCCGTTCGTCGAGCGTCGCGCGAGCGTCACAGTCGCGTTATCGCTTGTCTCGGCGATACCGTGCTCCGAGCGAACCGCGATCTCGTAGGTACCCGGCGGGAGCGTCCCGTTTGCTCCCGGTGTGGTGACCGACTCGATCGACGCTCCCGACCCCGTCACGCTGACGCTCTCGTTGAGAGACCCGTTTGCCGCCGCATACGTGTTGAACCCGAGTGTTGTCTGGCCCTCTTCCGGTGTTTCGAGGTTGATGGTGGCTACTGTGGTGTTGGTACTTGTGTTATCAATGTGAACGAGAGAAGTATTATACGTAGATGAGATATCGATAGGGAGTATCTGACCTGAAGGAACAGATTCAGCCGACATCGGGAAATTTGATTCAAGATCTTTCTTTTTTAGAACAGTTACAGATTTATTGGCTGTGTTACCAGTATTGACATTTATAAAAGTTATATTGTAGTCCCCACTTTCCGAGATATTCACTAGTTTACCATTTGTTCTGGATCTATTAATGATGAATGTAGTTCGATTTACTTTTGAATTTCCTCGAATATTAGCAGCGATATACCGAGTAGATCGAGTGGATTCAAATTCGGCAACTATCCCATTTTCAACAGATGTAGTTGGTACATTTGGTGAGAAAGGAGTATTGACAAGAGTAAGTTGTGTTTGGTTAATATTTGTTTCTGATTGAATTACATACTCCTCTTCTGAAAGCACACTAGTGTTGATAATACTGAGATTTCCATGTTCATAGCTGTGATTCTGTTGTATATCTTGTCCTTCCAAGGATAGTGATATTGTAGCAGAGGTACTAGAATTCAACCCAATATACGTACCTTGAGTCGCGGTAATGTTTGTTTTATTTTCAATAGTGTGAGCGATTCGACGAGGAGAGTATTTTGTTTTAGAATAAGTACTCTCGTAGTGTTTTGATTCGAGATCATCAGCTGAAATTTCCGTTATATACGGAAATTGATTACCAGACTCAGTATACGTGCCGTTGAGTGAAATATCAACACGATTTCCATCGATCCTGTACTTCTCACTATCTTCACTAATATTGATCGTTGATCGAGACTGATCAAAGAATTCTATAGATATTTTTCCTTCTTTTGAACTTATTTCCGTATTAAATACTATTGACAGAACTGAAGTGGTGTTACTCTTATTTAAAGAATTGTCAAAGTAATGTATCGGTTTTTTAACTACTGTTATCGGTACTGGGAATTGAACAGATCGATTATCTGCTGCATATATAACGTTTGTATTCGGCTCTGTTTTTCCCGGATGTATTGTTCCTGCAAGTTCTGCTTCGCCACTTATATTCTCACTAGTAACGTTGATTTCTTTTTTACTTCCTTGTGAACTCCCAATCTGTCGAACTAACTTTCCTTCCTTAGATCTCTCCCAGATAACTACATAATTTGAGTTATTTATCAATTCTAGTTTTTCAAGATGAACTTTCTCTGTCTTGCTATTATACGTATCATTTTGGAAATCAACTTCAGCAGACGAGTGTATACTAAACTGTACATATCTTTCAGAGTACCCTTGCTCTATGACATATTCGATGTCTGTATCTGTGTCTGACAAATTTTCATTGTATACGCTCATGTATTTTGTACTCATATTTGATATTTTTATATCAAACTCAGATCCATCTGGTATAGATTTATTAACAACAATCGTTGCGTTCTTTTTATTCCGGTTTTTTACATATACATCTGAATTGGCCACATCTGTTCGATCAGCTACCGTATATGACGAATTTGATCCGTCAAACTCAGCTCCCCTAGTAACAAGATCTCCCACTCGGATTTTGATATCCTTATCTCCATTTCGTGTTTTAATTCCGCTAATTGTTTGATTTTCATTATATCCTATGTCAATATTATCAGCCTCATCTATACTCCAAACTGCCCCATTCGCGGGGATTACCCCAATTCCAACTCCAATAACGGACAAAACACAGAATGAAAGAGCGAGACTACAGATCGCCGCACACCGGATCGTTGTTCTCCGAGCCATATCGTGTCCACGGCTGTTAGAGCAGCGGCTATCGGACTCTCAGGCCGTCGATCGTGACGCCACGAGTCCGTACCGCAGTCTCACAACGCGAGGTGGTCGTATTCGGATCATTTACTTATAAATTGGTTGCGGACTGCGAAGCTTCCGTCTACGGAAATGTCACTGTCAAAGACGGTGCAGTCGGACGATTTTGATCGCTACTTATCGGACGTACCACAGCCTATACGGGGCGAAATTCTGGTTTAAAGCGGAGAGTGAACGAGCGGTTAGTGTTCGACCTGTTCCATCAGGGAGAGCAGCGACTCGGAGGCGTCGACGGCGGTGGGGTGGACGCCGACGAGTGCGATCACGTCCTCCCCGTGTTGGACCGTCCCGACGTACAGGTACACCGGAACGTCCTCGACCGTGCCGCTCTCTCCGCCACCGCCGTCGACCTCTGCGTCGATGGTCGTTTCGAGGATCGAGATCTCCACCTCCTCACCGAGGATAGTTCGGGTCTCTGACCCCCGATTTTCGATATTGCTCGCCTCGATGTCGGTGCCTTCACCGCCGATCCCGCGCTGATCCACCTGCTCTAACAGCCGTCGGATCAGCTCGGCGTCGTCCGCGCGGACGAGCGGGTTGACCGACTGCCCGCCCACCGACGCGTTCGGCGTGCTCGCCACGAACAGCGCTGACCCGTTCTCGGAGTTCTCGTACCCGGCGGCCCACGTGGTCGCGGACACCTGCGCGTTCACGCCGGCCACGTCGAACTCCTGTTCGATGGTGAACGGCTTCGGTTCCTCTCCCTCGTACCCCGCCTCGGACGCGGCTGAGGACGGAACGCTGGCCGGTTCGGCGTCGAACTCGTAGCTGCCGTTCTCGCCGCCGGCGCACCCGGCGACCGCGACGGATGTCGATGCGGCGATGGCCGCGAGCAGTCCGCGTCTGTGCATACTGATGGATTCTCCCACTGGAACGGTTAAGCGTATCGCCGTAGATATGCCAAACTGATAATCTCGCAATTCGGGGGCGCTCAGCCGGAACAAGCGGATTCAGCTGACGAGGCATTCACGCCGAATCCGGTGGTCCGATCGAAGGCACAAAGTTCACGGTGTGTCGTGTGAGAGGTGAGCCAAATGGAACGCCGAGGACAAATCGGGCTGGTGGAAGCGCTCCTCCTTGATGTCGTTCGTCTCCACGAGACGTGGATGGAGGTCGTCTTCCCCAGACAGCTCGATCCGAGTGCGGTATTAGGGAAGTGGAAACCGGAAAGCTCCGTCCAGACGGTCGGGTACTACCTCTGGGCAATTTTCGGGGCGCCGCTCGTGGCGGTGGCGTATCCGCTCCTGCTCGTTGGGTTCGCAACCCGATACTACGCGGCGAAGCTCGACTCCGCAGTCGCGCGGTTCGGTGTGCTCGGCGCGGTGATCGTCGCGACGGTCGTGTGGGGCTCGTTAACTCTCCTCGCGCACTTCCAACTGCCGACCGAGGTGATGCTCGGAATCGGCGGCGCCAGCGTCGTTGCCGTCGTCGCTGCCGGACTGGCCGCAGGATTCTCGAAGGTCGGCGGTCGGTTCGTCAGCGTCCTCCTCGCGTACCCGTTCGCGATGACGGCGATCTTCTTACCTCCGGTCGTCGCCGCGTTGCTGACTCCCTCCATCTCGGACGTGATCCTCGATCCGAGCTACGAGCTCGCGCGCTGGATCCTCGATACGTTCCTCGCCGTCGGCGGGATCAACGAGACGCTCCGTGGCGCGTTCGACCTGAACACGTTCGGGCAGCAGTGGGGCGTCACCGGCCTCGGGTACGTGCTGATGTGGGTCGGCATCTCCGTTCCGCTCGGCTGGTTCCTTGGTGTGCTGGTCGCGCTGGCGAACCTGATCCGTCCGAAACCCGACGGCTGACACGCCGGGTAGTATCTACCCTCCGCTACTGCGCTGTCCTTCTCCGTCCCGCTACCCTTCCGGATCGAACCGCTCGCTCGCGGTCTCGAATGCGGATTCCAACTGTTCTTTGCTCCGTCGACTCTCTCGTGCCGCGATCGCCTCGGGATCGGGACTGGCGTCGTCGTCGATCCGGGCGAACGACTTGTGGACCTTCGTGTGACACCAGCGACACAGCGCGACGGTGATCTCGTGGGGCCCGGCGTCGCCGTCGGGATTGGAAGTGTCGGGGTCGGGATCGTCGGATGGGGAAGAATTGTCGACAGAAGCGGTGTCGCCGTACGATAGGTGGTGTTCCTCCACCAGCGGCCGGGCGTCGGCGTGAGCCAGTCGGATTTCCGTCAGCCCGCACCGGTAACACTCTCGCTCGTCGGTCGTCGACCGGTAATGCGGACACGCGCGCCACGCGTCGTCCGCGCCGACGTGACAGGCGTACCCGTCTCGGCGTCGTTCGGCTGCGAACTCGGGGTCGTCACCCGCCCGCGTCAGCGCGAACCGACAGCGACCGTCGTCGGTGAGGTGGTCACAGACGCCGGCGACCGCATACGGGTCGTCGACGCCGACCGGAGTTCCGTCTGGCGTGCGTTCCATCTCGACGTCTCCTCAGATGAGACTCGCGCCGTCGAGGTCGGTCCGGCCGTAGTCGACGTCGAGCAGGCGCAGGAGGGTCGGAGCAACGTCGAGTAAGTCCGCGTCTTCGACCTTTGCATCGGGGTGATCGATGAACAGGGCGGCGTCCTCGAACGTGTGCATGCCGGTTCGGGGGCCGTCGGGATCGAACACCGCATCGTGGGGGCGGAATCCCGACTTGAGGTCGAACCCTTCGTGCGGGATCACCACGAGGTCGGGGGCGATAGCGTCGTGGTCGCCGCGGAACACCGTCTCGCGTTCGACGACCCGTTTCGCGACGGGGTTCCCGTTCGGCCCTTCCCACGCTTCGAGCTCGGCCCGGAGCTCCTCGCGGACCGCCTCGTACTCCGACTCGGGGACGACGCCGTCGGGCTCGCGGCCCTCCACGTTGAGGTAGAAGCGTCCGGGGACCAGCGAGTACGCGCGGGCGTCGCCGGCGATGTCGGACAGCGATCCGTGGTCGTCGCCGCCTTCGTACGAGAGCCACCCCTCGCGTTCGAGCCACTCGTTGCAGTACACGTCGTATCGGAGTCGCGCAAACCCGTGCGTGGAGCCGACGACGAGCCGAACGTCGTTCGGGAGCGCTTTCCGGATGTTCCCGATGTGTTCGTCGAGGGCGGCGTAGAACGCGAGCATGTCCTCGCGATACGGGCCGCCGTCCTCGTAGTCGCCCCACAGGAAGTGGTTGATCCGGTCCGGGGTGGAGAACACGCCGACGAACAGGTCCCAGTCGTCCATCTCGACGTAGCGGGAGAACGCCTCCGCGCGGGCGTCGAGCGTCTGGCGGGCCTGCTCGATGAACTCTGCTTTGTCCTTCCGGTGGCCGAGCTTCGCGTTGACCGACAGCCTGTAGTCGCTCTCGGTGAGGTACTTCCGGAGCTCCTCCGGGTGAGCGGCCTTGTCCACGTCGGGCGAGAGGTAGCCGGAGACCATGCGCTGGACCGTTCGCTGCGGCGGGAACGTGACGGGGACGTTCATCACCGTCGCGTTGAGGCCCGCCTCGGTCACTCGGTCCCACACTCGCGTCGCCTGCACGTCGCGGCCCATCGGGACGTAGGTGTCGTACGAGCCGACCTCTCGGTCCTGAAAGCCGTACACACCGGTCTCGCCGGGGTTCACACCACTTGTGAGCGCCGGCCAGCACGCGCTCGACTCGGGCGGCACAACGCTGTCGATCGGTCCCCCGTCGCCCTTGTCGGCGATCGTCGACAGCGTCGGAAACGTGTCCGGGTTGTCGGCGACGAGGCGGTGGGGGAGCCCGTCGATCCCGATGAACGCCACGCGAGGCGTGTCGTTCCCTCGCAGCCGGTCGAAGAGGCCCATAGGGGTACATCCGTCGTGGAGGGCAAAAGAGTTCACATCGCTTTCCGTACGTCTCGGTCTCGGTTGGCCGACACCTTCCCACTGACACCCTCCCACCGACATCCTCCCACCGACCGCCGTCTCTTGCTCCCTCGGGACCCTTTTGAAGACGGACCGTCAGGGTGACCCATGGAGACGCGACGCACGCTTCTCGTCGACGCGTTCGCGGACGAGCCGCTGGCCGGGAACGTCGCCGGCGTCGTTCCGGACGTCGGGGAACTGAGCGAGGACCGGATGGGACGAATCGCTGCGGAGTTGGGTGCCTCTGAGACCGCATTCCTGCTTGACGCCGGCGAGGGCGCCGACGAGCGGCTCCGGTATTTCACTCCCTCAACCGAGGTCGATCTGTGTGGCCACGCCACGATCGCGACTTACGGCGCCTTGTTCGCCGAGGGCGCGATCGACGCCGGCGACCGCACCCTCCGGACCAACGTCGGCGATCTCGAAATCACGATCGACGACGACGGAACCGTCTGGATGCGTCAGAACCCGCCGACGGTCGACGTGATCGAACCGGACAGCGGCAGCGACGGGGACAGCGGAGGCGGCCTCGACGCGGACCGACTTGGCGACGCGCTGGGGATCGACCCGGCCGCCCTGCGCGACGTGGGCGCGGACCTCCCGGTCGCGGTCGCCTCGACGGGGCTCCCGTGGCTCGTTGTCCCCGTGAACTTCCTCGAACGGCTCGGTGAGGCTGAACCGGACATGGCGGCGATCGAGGCAATCACAGAGGCACACGACGTGGCCGGCGTGTACGCGTTCACGTTCGACGCGCTCGACGCCGAGTCGACGCTTCATGGCCGAGCGTTCGCCCCGGCGATCGGGGTGCCTGAGGACCCCGTGACGGGGACCGCGAGCGGCGCGGTCGGGGCCTACCTCCGCGAGGTGGGCGCGTTCGACGGCGACTTCCCCGACGAACTGCGCTTCGAGCAGGGTCACTTCCTTGACCGACCGGGACACGTCCGCGTCCGAGTCGCGGGCGACGTGGTGCGCGTCGGTGGCGAGGCGGTCGTCTCGATGGACGGCGAGCTGCGAGTGCCTGCGGACGACGACAGCGGCGAGATCATCGAGGCGTAGCGCCGCGTCGGCAGGAGGAGAGAAGAAGAGCCGCCGGCGTGTCGGAGACAGCGCTTCCGCGGGCCGAACGCTTAGGGGTTCGCGAACCATACCGCGGCCATGGAGTTCGACCTCCCGCGTGCGGCCGGCATCGTCGCGCTCATCGTCGCCCTCGGAACCGCCGGAGTCGCCTTCGGGACACCGATGGCGCTTTCCACGACGCTGATGATGGTCCTTCCCTCGATGGTCGTCTTCGGTGCCATCGCGTTCGTCACCGGGATGAAACACGGCGAGTTCCGGGCGACGCACGCCTGAGGCCGCGCACGTCCGCGGCACCGCCCTAAATCGACTCACTCGACAGACCACCGACGCTCCGGAATCACGACGCTTTTTAAAACGCCGACGACAACTCGGAGCCGTGCTACTCGGGTCGCCGCTCACGGAACTCCTACTGCTCGCCGGTGGCGCCGCCCTCCTGTACGCCGGCGCCGAACTGCTCGTCAAAGGCGCCAGCGACCTCGCGCTCGCGGTCGGGCTGAAGGCATCGACGGTCGGGGTCACCGTCGTCGCGTTCGCGACGACAGCCCCCGAACTGTTCGTCTCGCTCCTCGGTGCGGTCACGGTGTCGACCGACACCGGACTGGGCGCGATCGTCGGTTCGAACATCGCGAATATCGGACTCGTGTTGGGGGTCTCCGCGCTGATCCGCCCGCTCAACATCTCTCAGACGGTTTTCGAACGTCACATCCCGTTCATGGTGCTCGCGGCGTTGCTTCTTGTCGGCCTCGGGTGGGACGGCCAGATCGGCGCCGTCGACGGTGTCCTCCTGCTCGCTGTCCTCGTCGCGTTCACCGCCGTCGTCCTGCGACGGGTCCAGCAGACCCAGTCTGGGATCTCTGCCGCCGAGCGCGCGGAAATGCCGGAAGCGCGGGTCCGAGACGCTGCCGCCGTCGTCGGGGGTATCGTCGCCCTCGTCGTCGGCTCCAGTTGGCTGGTCGATGGGGGGCAGTCGCTGCTGTCGGCCGCCGGCTTCTCCGACATCTTCATCGGGCTCACGGTGCTGGCGCTGGGGACCTCGCTGCCGGAACTGGCCGCCAGCGTCATCGCGGCAATCCGCGGTGAGGCGGAGTTCAGCGTGGGCAACGTCGTCGGCTCGAACATCTACAACATCCTCGCGGTCATCGGCATCGTCGCGGTGGTCACGCCGATCAGCGTGGCCCCCAGCGTGCGCGGCTTCGAGTTCCCCGCGCTACTCGCCTTTACCGCTCTGCTGGTCGGGCTGATGTACCGCGGCGACCGCATCTCGCGAGTTGACGGCAGCGTTCTCGTCGTCGGCTACGTCCTGTTCGTCTACCTGCTGCTGCCGTGAGTCTGCGGCGGGCGCACTGGATCGGTGGTCGACGACGACGATATTTATAAATGGAAAATAAGCGATGTGCGGTGGCGCGCGCCTCCGAGCGGGCCATCGGCTCGCGAGGAGCGCGTGCGAGGGAGTCGGCGCGGCGCTTTTGAGCGCCGCGCCGGCGAGGCTGGGGAGGCGTGAGGTGCGGTTGCAGTGCTGTGCGGGGTGGGATTCAAAGGGGCAGCCGTCGAGGAGGCCGCAGGCGACGTAAGCACTGGAAGGAGCGAACGGAGTGAGCGACTGAAGCGCGCAACGAGTGTGCGGCCTCCTCGACGGCTGGGGCTTTGGAGGTGTTCGTCGCCGAATCAGCGTCGTTCACTTATAAGCGATCGACCGGGCATTCAAATAAGTTCGTCACCGCTCCATCGACATCGTATCGACGGCTATTCGGCTGCCCGACCCTGACCAACAGGCGTGATAGCGATCGTCGTCAGCCGGGCCGACAGCGCCTCGGAACACATCGGCGAGCACCTGCTCGACCTCGGCGACTGGGAGCGCCGCGACGACCCGAGTCGTCCCGACGCCGACGGCGGCGGAACGTACTACCGGACCGACGGGTTCGAGCTGCGGGAGTTCGACGACCTCCACATCTACCTGGACGATCCCGCGGCCGCGTTCGGTGGTGGGGCAGGTGACGAGACGAACGACGCGGCAAGCGACGACACCGACGAGACCCCCGAGTTCCTCGCGTTCGTCTCCCGCCATTCCGGCGAGACGGGAGAGCTACTAACGGCTCACGTCACCGGGAACTTCGGCCCTGCGCCATACGGGGGCGAGCCGGACACGCTGGCTCGGGCGGCGCCGGGAGCCGAGAAGCGCGTCGTCGAGGCGCTGGCGGCGCACGCTCCCGAGGGGTACGACGTGGGGATCGAGTGCACTCACCACGGCCCGACGGACACGTCCGTCCCGTCGCTGTTCGTCGAACTCGGCTCCGACGAGCCGCAGTGGACCGACGCGGATGCGGCCCGGGCGGTCGCGCGGGCGGTGCTCGACCTGCGCGGGACCGACGCGGATCTGGTCACTGACGCAGGGGAAACGACTGACGAGATCGACGACGACCCCCACCCCCGCCACGTCGTCGGCTTTGGCGGCGGCCACTACGCCCCGCGGTTCACCCGAATTGTCCGCGAGACCGAGTGGGCGGTGGGACACGTCGGCGCCGACTGGGCGCTCGGAGAACTTGGCGCGCCCGACGCGAACCGAGACGTGATCGAGCAGGCGTTCGCGCGGAGCAAGGCGAATGTGGCGGTTATCGAGGGTGAAAAGCCCGATCTCGAAGCGACGGTCGAGGCGCTCGGCCACCGTGTCGTGAGCGAGACGTGGGTGCGTGCGGTCGGCGATCGCCCCTTGCCGCTGGTCGAGCGGCTGGAGTCCGACCTCGCGACGATCGACGAGGGGCTCCGGTTCGGTGAGGTCGTCCCCGCGTCACCCGACGCGATCCGCGTCAGGGGCCTCCCGGAAGACCTGCTCTCGCGGGCACAGGGCGTGGACGCGGACGCGGCCCGCGTGGCCGTGGAGACGAACGCGGTCGCCTTCGACACCGAGCAGGCCGGAACGCGAGCGGCCGGGTCGGTCGCGTTCGCTGACGACGAGGTGTCGCCCGGATACGACGACCTCGTCGCAGACCTCGCGGGCGTGTTGGAGCGCGGGTACGACACGGTCGACATTACCGACGGCGCCGTGATAGCGCGCGAGACCGCGTTCGATCCCGAGCTCGCCGCCAAGCGTGGGGTCCCGGAGGGGCCGGCGTTCGGGCGGCTCGCGAGCGGGGAGTCGGTCGAAGTCGACGGCGAAACGATCGCGCCGGCGGACGTGTCGCGAGAGCGGACAAACCGATTCCCGATCGACTCCCCCACTGACTCCGCCGCCGAGCCCCCTACCGAACCCTCTGAGTGACCGCCCTGTTCGAGCGCGGTCGGCGGATCGAGAGCGCCCTCGAGAGCGCCCTCGCGAGCGATCGCTGACACGCCGGTTTCGACGGCTCTCAAGACCGTCTCCCGCCGTCTGACTCGCGTCAGACGATCGGGCAAAAATAAATACGTCCGGCTCGCAACCACACCATATAATGGACTCTATTGTAGAGGACGCCATCGACGAAGCCGAGGAATCCCCGGTAGATGACTCCGGGGAGGCCGGCGCCGGCGAGAACGGCGCAACCGCCGGAGCCCCGCCTCAGACCGGAACGATGACCGACGACGAGCTGCAGGACGTCCTCCAGGACCTCCAGACGAACATCACCGTCGTCGGCTGCGGAGGCGCCGGCGGCAACACGGTCAACCGGATGACCGAGGAGGGGATCCACGGGGCGAAGCTGGTCGCGGCCAACACCGACGTTCAGCACCTCGTCAACATCGAAGCCGACACGAAGATCCTTATGGGCCAGCAGAAGACGCAAGGTCGCGGCGCCGGCTCCCTCCCGCAGGTCGGTGAGGAGGCCGCCATCGAGTCCCAAGAGGAGATCCAGGACGCCATCGACGGCTCCGACATGGTGTTCGTCACCGCCGGGCTCGGCGGCGGCACGGGGACCGGGTCCGCCCCGGTCGTCGCGAAGGCCGCCCGCGAGTCGGGCGCCCTGACCATCGCCATCGTCACGACCCCCTTCACTGCCGAGGGCGAGGTCCGACGAACGAACGCCGAGGCCGGCCTCGAACGGCTCCGCGACGTGAGCGACACCGTCATCGTCGTCCCCAACGATCGCCTGCTCGACTCGGTCGGGAAGCTCCCCGTTCGGCAGGCGTTCAAGGTGTCCGACGAGGTCCTAATGCGCTCGGTGAAAGGTATCACGGAGCTCATTACGATGCCCGGACTCGTCAACCTCGACTTCGCCGACGTTCGCACCGTCATGGAGAAGGGCGGCGTCGCGATGATCGGGCTCGGCGAGTCCGACTCCGACTCGAAGGCGCAGGACTCGGTGAAATCGGCGCTCCGCTCGCCCCTGCTCGATGTCGACATCTCCAGCGCGAACTCCGCGCTGGTCAACGTCACCGGCGGGACCGACATGTCCATCGAAGAGGCAGAGGGCGTCGTCGAGGAGATCTACGACCGGATCGACCCCGACGCCCGGATCATCTGGGGAACCTCCGTTGACGAGGAGCTGGAAGGCGAGATGCGGACCATGATCGTGGTGACCGGCGTCGAGTCGCCGCAGATCTACGGCCGCAACGGCGAATCGGCCGAGGGAGAAGGAGAAACGCCCGAGATGGAAGACATCGACTACGTGGAGTAGTCGCGCCGTCGACGACGAATACGGGTCGACTCATCGATCTCTGTCCGTCTCCGTCCGTTTTCATCCGCCCCTTCCCGTCCGCCTCGCATCAAAAGGTAAAAACCGGATCACCACGAATTCTCTCGTAACATGGACGTTCCGTACGACCTCAACAGCTACATTCGGGTGCTGAAACTGGCGAGCACGCCGAGCACCGACGAGTTCCTCCAGGTGTCGAAGATCGCCGGGGCCGGGATCCTCCTCATCGGCTTCATCGGCTTCCTGATGTTCGCGATCATGAGCCTCCTGCCGGGGGTCGGCGCGTAATGCCGATCTTCTCGGTCAAGACCACCGCGAGGCAGGAGCGGACCGTCGCCGACATGCTCGCGGAAAAGGAGATGCCGGAGATTCAAGCCGTCATCGCCCCCGACCAGCTGACGAGCTACGTGATGGTCGAGGCCACCGACGGGAGCGTATTCGCCCGAATCCTCGACGAGATCCCCCACGCTCGCGGCGTGATTCAGGGCTCGGAGGGCCCGGCGGAGAGCCCCTTCTCCGAGGTCGAGCACTTTCTCTCGCCGACCCCCGACGTGGAGGGGATCGCCGAGGGCGACATCGTCGAGCTGATCGCCGGCCCCTTCAAAGGCGAGAAGGCCCGCGTCCAGCGGATCGACGAGGGGAAAGACCAGGTGACTGTCGAGCTGTACGAGGCGACCGTTCCGATTCCGGTGACGGTCCGTGGCGACCAGATCCGCGTGCTCGACTCGGACGAGCGCTGAGCGGTCGGACCGCTCCGATCTCTCGTTCGATCTACCCGAGGATTCGTCGGTAACGACAAGGGCTTTATCCGACGCCGACTGACGCTTCGGACATGTTTGGTTCCGGCGTGCCGGCGGTTCTAACTCTGTTGCCGGACACGTTCACGTTCGCTTGGCTCGTCGCGATCCTCTTCGCCGTCGCGTGGCTGCTCGACAGCCGCGGGCTGGCGGCGGGTCGCTCGCTCGCGGCCGGCACGTGGGCGCTGTTCGGGCTCTTCTGGCTGACCACGGTGCCGTACTTCGCGTTCGAGCACCAGAGCTACGTCGAGTCGATCCTCGCGCTCGTCGGGGTTCCGGCCTGTATATACGCCGGCTACCTGCTGTACAACGGGCGGGGGTCGCTGTTCACCCTCACGCGAGCGATCGCGATCATGCTGTTCATCTACCTCCCGTTCGAGACGATTCCGGCGTTCACGCTCGGCGGCATGGCGTTCCCCGAGCCTCGCCGGATCCTCATCGAGGCGGTCGCGACCCAGACCGGGATGCTCATCGACCTACTCGGCTACGTGCCGGAGCGGGTGGCGAGCAGCGAGGGGTACAACGCGGCCTACCTGTGGACGCTCGACGACGGACACACCTACCGGATCGACATCGTGCTCGCCTGTACAGGACTCGGGAGCATGGCGATCTTCGGCGGGCTCGTCGCGGCGGTCGAGGCGCCGCTGCGACGGAAGCTCCGCGGGCTCGCGGTGTCGGTCTCGCTCATCTACGTCCTCAACATCCTCCGGACGACGTTCATTTCGGTGGTCGCGGGCAACCAGTACATGCAGTGGTACCCGGACCTCGTGTTGGCGATGTTCGGCGCGAGCGACCCCTACCGCGTGTCGTTCCTGATCTCCGACCGGATCATGAGCCAGCTGCTCGCGGTCGTGGCGCTGATCGGCATCACCTTCCTCGTCGTGCGAGAGCTGCCGGAGCTCGTGGTCATCCTCGAAGACGTGCTCTACCTGCTCACTGGCGAGGAGCACGACTTGACGGAGGCGCTCGAACTCCCACGGGAGCCGACCAACCGCTGACGCGGCGTCCGAGACGTGAGCGCCCGTATTTCGGGATTGCGCTCTGCTACAGAATGTTACTATATGGACATATATGGTAAGCTATAGGCGTCGCTGTCGACTGCTTCAGCGTATGCACGCGACGACTCCGTCGGGTAGGGACCCGGGGCGACCGCGACGGCGACGACGGGGTGACGCCCCGTGTTGAGCGCCATCGACCCGCTGGTCTACCTCCAGACGAACGTCGCGAAGCTGGTCTTGGCGACCGCGCTGGGGATGTTTCTGGGCCTAGAGCGGGAGTGGTCTCAAAAATCCGCAGGTATCCGAACGTTCGCGCTGATCAGTCTCGCGGCGGCCGTGTTCTCGCTGCTCGGCCACGACGGGCTCCTGATCGTCGGTGGGGCGCTGATCGTCGCCATCGCGGTGCTGCTCGCGGTCCGGAGCTTTGTCGAGGAGGCGGTTGATGGGCTCTCGCTGACTACGTCGGTGTCGATGCTCGTCACGTACGGGGTCGGCGCGCTCGTCGTCGAGGAGTTCTTCATCGAGGCGGTGACGGTGGCGATGCTCTCCTCGCTACTGCTCGTGTTGAAACGCGAGCTTCACCAGTTCGCGTGGGGGCTCTCGCGGGAGGAGGTTCGCAGCGCGGTCGAGTTCACGATCATCGCGTTCGTTGTCTTCCCGCTGCTCCCGGCGGAGACCATCGACCCGTGGGGCGCGGTCCAGCCGCGTCTCATCTGGTCGCTGGTCGTCGCCGTCAGCGCCATCGGCTTCGTCAACTACGTGCTTGTAAAGCGGTACCAGGGGCGCGGTTACGCGGTCACCGGCTTCTTCGGTGGGCTCGTGAACTCGACCGCGGTCGTCGCCGAGATGGCCAAACGCGCGAAGGGGCAGGCGGACTTACTCGATATCGCCGTCGGCTCGATCCTGCTCGCGAACGCCGCGATGGCCCTCCGGAACGCCGCGGTCGTCGCCGTCTTCGTCCCCGAGGCCGCCCTGATCGTGGGCGCGCCGCTGGGCGCAATCACGGTCGCGGGCATCCTCATCGCAGTGTGGCGCAGCGACTGGCAGACGACGATGGAGGCGGAGCTCACCTCGCCGTTCAGCCTCCGGAACGCGCTGACGTTCGGAGCGCTGTTCCTCCTCGTGCTCGTCGTCTCGGCGGGCGCCGAGCGGACGTTCGGCGCTGGCGGGTTCGTCGCCACGTCGTTCCTCGCGGGACTCGTCTCCTCCGGGACGGCGACGACCACGGCCGTCTCGCTTCTGGGAACCGGTCAGATAAGCGTCGACACCGCGGTCGCGGGGGTCGTCGCGGGGACGGTCGCGAGCGTCCTCGTCAAGACGGCGTTCGCCGCGAGCATCACGCGAGAACTGGTCCGGCCGGTGCTGTTCTGGAACCTCGTGTTGATCGCGGTGGGTGTCGTGGTCGGTGCACCGCTGCTCCTCCGATAAACGCCGCGAGAGACCTGCCGGCCCCGGCCCACTCACGAAAGGTGTTCGGCGATATCGGTCGAAGAAACCATCCCGACGTAGTCGTCGTCGACGACCGGGAGGTGTTTCACGCCGTACATCGTCATCATCGCGGCCACCTCCTCCATCATGAGGTCCGGCGTCACGGTCTCGACGTTCCGGGTCATCACGTCCCGAACCGTCGTCTCCGTGGTATCTTCCCCCTCGGCGACGGCGCCGACGATATCGCTTTGTGTGACGATACAGCCGCCGCCGGTCGTCACGACGAGTGCGCTGATGTCGCTATCGCTCATCCGACGCGCCGCTTCCCGGAGCGGCTCGTTCGCCCCGATCGTTTCGAGGGGTGTCGACATGACCTCGCTGACGCGGGTCCGGTCGTTCAGATCCATACCATGCCATGTGATAGCAGATCTGATTACTCTTCCGGTGTCTGACGCCGTCCGATCAGTCTGACTTCCGCGACGGGCTGGCGAATGGCCGGGGGAATGATGTCGTTCGGACGAGCATATATACGCATTCGTGCCTATATTATTCATATGGCAGGGGTTCTCAGCTTGTTGGACGACTTCGGAACTCGGTCGTTGATCACGCACGCCATCATGTCGATAACGCTCCCGCTGGGATTCCTCATCGGGCTCACTGTGGACTCGCAGCTCGGGCTGGTGTCGTTCGTTGCACTGTTGAACTTCACCGCAGGGATGTGGATCTGTCAGTCTATCCACTCGCTCGGTGCGGAGGCAAGTGACGACGAATACGACGGCGTCATCAACGAGATCAGGGCTTATGTCAAGTGATAACGGGATCGACGCCGCGCGGCTCGGGCGTCTCCTACTGCTGATCGGATTCGTCACGGCGGTCTCGCTGCTGACGTCCGCGCAGGTCCTCCCGAACGACTTGTTCTCCGTCGCCGTCGTCGCTATCGGGAGCATCGCACTCGTCACCGCGATAATCGGCTTCCTGATCGCGGCGGGCGCCACGTACGACGATCAGATATCCGCGTCGGGTCGCTAGTCGGCTGGGAACTGTCTTTCGAGCGATTCACTCACCGCCGGGAGGGTCACCGCTGCTCCGAGACGTACGTCGTGAGATCGGTCGTCGAGACTATCCCGACCAGCTTGCTGTCCGCGGTGACCACCGGCAGGTGCGTGTACCCTCGGTCCGTCGGCTCGGCGAGTTCCTCGACGGAATCGTCGGGAGACACGGTGACAATGTCTGTCGTCATGAACGCCTCGACGGGAGTCTCGTCTTCCGGGTCGTTCCGTCGGACGAGCGAGACGAAGTCCGTCGCGGTGATCAGCCCCGCGAGGTGTCCGTCGTCGTCGACGACGAGGATAGAACTCACTCCCGTCTCCAGCATCCGGTTCGCCGCGTCCGCGGCGGCCGCCCCCGGGTCGATCGTGACGAGCTCAGTCGACATCAGCCGCTCGATGGGAATGTCTGCCATGAACTATGATAACGTTGGACCGGGATATCAAACAACCGGTCGATCCGGAGTTACTCCTCGACGAGCTCCGCCGGCGCGCCCGCCAGGCCGACGAGCGCGTCGGCCTCGACGTGATGGAGGTCGCCGGGGATCACGAGCAGGTGGAGCGGGTCGCCGAACTCGCGGTCCGCGAGCGCGCTCAGGCGGTCGGCGGCGACGACCGCGTCGGGCGAGCCCGCGCGGGCGACGACGACCGCGAGCGCGTCCTCCCACCCGTCGGCGAGAAGGCCGGCAGCGACGTCGGCGGTCATGTACTCCTCGTGGTCCGGGTCGGGGCCGGTCGGTCCGGTGCCGACCTTGATGTCGAGGTAGACGACGGTGTGGAGCCCGCGCTCGCGGTTCGCCTCGATGGTGTCGATCACGCTTCCGGGCACGTCGTCGCCGCCGTGAGCGTACGGGAACGGGAGCGTCGTCGCCTTGCCGAACCGGTAGTTCTGGAGCCCGGTGAGACTCGACGCGGCCGACTGGGCCGTCACGCCGTGGATCACGCGGGTGTCGATGCCGCGCTCCTCGGCGCGCAGCCGGAGGTCGGTGTGAGTCGTCGAGATCATCGTGTCGCCGGCGGTGAGGAAGGCGGTGTGGCCGTCTTCCGCCGCCGCGAGGATCGCCTCCGGATCCTGCTCGACGCCCTCGCGCGCCCGGACCTCTATCTCCGTGTCGTGGTACGCTTCCAGGTCGTCGACGTCGGCGCCGACCAGTCGGCTGGTGTAGAACTCGGCGAAGACCCGGTCCGCGGACCGGAGCGCCTCGCGCCCCTCGACGGTGATCGACC
Source organism: Halorubrum lacusprofundi ATCC 49239 (assembly GCF_000022205.1). Lineage (NCBI taxonomy): Archaea > Methanobacteriati > Methanobacteriota > Halobacteria > Halobacteriales > Haloferacaceae > Halorubrum > Halorubrum lacusprofundi. The sequence goes on along the minus strand of NC_012029.1, from coordinate 886,053 downwards.
GCTCGTCGTAGAGGCCGAGACCGATGAATGTGAGCATACGGCCCGTCGGGCGGGCGGCGAGTAAAAGGGCGCGGAACGGATCGCGGCCGTTCGCAGCGGGTAGCACCTAAAGGTCTTTCATGATTGTTCCTTGTGATTCCATAGCAAGCCCTAAGAGGTAACCAATACAAAGTCGAGTCACTAGGCCCTCACGGGCTCACATACCACTATGACTGACGACGAACTCATCTGGCGGATATCGGGGGGATCCGGTGACGGGATCGCTTCGACCAGCCAGAACTTCGCGAAGGCCTTGATGCGATCGGGGCTCAACGTCTTCACGCATCGCCACTACCCGTCGCGGATCCGCGGGGGCCACACCTACACCGAGATCCGAGCGTCTTCGGATCCGGTGAAATCCCGCGGGGACGGCTACAACTTCCTGCTCGCGCTCGGCGACTCGTTCGCCCGCAACCCGCAGGAAGAGGCCATCTACGGGAACGAAGAGATCAAGCCGCTCTCGGAGAACTTGGACGAACTCCGCGAGGGCGGGGTCATCGTGTACGACGAGGGGCTCCTCGACGCCTCCGAGATTCCGGACTTCGAGGAGCGCGTAGAGGAGAACAACTGGCACGTATACTCCCTCGACCTCCGCGGACTCGCGCGCGATCAGGGCCGCGAGGTCATGCGCAACACCGCCGGCGTCGGCGCGACCTGCGCGATCACCGGGATGGACCTCGACCACGTCCAGGACCTCATGCGCGACGCGATGCCGGAGAAGATCCTCGAGCCGAACCTCGAGATCCTCCAGATCGCCTACGACCAGGTCCGCGAGGAGTACGACGTGGACGCCTCGGACGTGTCGGTGCCGACCGGCGAACACGACGAGACGCAGCTGCTCATGTCCGGCTCGGACGCCATCTCCTACGGCGCCATCGACGAGGGCTGCCGGTTCATCGCCGGCTACCCGATGACGCCGTGGACCGAGGTGTTCACCATCATGACGAAGAACCTGCCGAAGCTCGGCGGGATCTCCGAGCAGGTCGAAGACGAGATCGCGGCGGCCGCGCTCGCGGTCGGCGCCTCGCACGCCGGCGTAAAGGCCATGTCCGGCTCCTCCGGCGGCGGCTTCGCGCTGATGTCGGAGCCGCTCGGGCTCGCGGAGATGACGGAGACTCCCGTCGTCCTCGTTGAGGCCATGCGCGCCGGTCCCTCGACCGGGATGCCGACGAAGCCGGAGCAGTCCGACCTCGAACACGTCCTGTACACCTCACAGGGCGACTCCCAGCGCGTCGTCTTGGCGCCCGGGACCGTCGAGGAGGCGTACGAGCAGTCGCGAATCGCCTTCCGGCTGGCCTACGAGTACCAGATCCCGTCGATCCTCCTGTACGACCAGAAGCTCGGCGGCGAGCTGGTGAACGTCCCGAAGAGCCACTTCGACCGCGAGCCGAACCCGACCCTCGGGAAGACGCTCTCGGAGGACGCGCTGGCCGACGAGCCGCACTCGGCCGACGGGAAGTTCCACCGGTTCCAGCACGACGTCGAGGACGGCGTCTCCCCGCGGTCGATCCCCGGCCAGAAGGGCGGCCGCTACCTCGCGACCGGCAACGAACACGACCCCACCGGCCACATCTGCGAGGACGCGGACAACCGCGTCGCGCAGATCGACCGCCGGACCCAGAAGCTGGAGGCGATCCGAGCCGACCTCGACACCGAGGACACCGGCTCGTACGCCGGTCCCGACGACGCTCAGTACGGTATCCTCACGTTCGGCAGCCAGCAGGGCACCGTCGAGGAGGCGGTCGGCCGGCTCAACGACGACGGAATTTCGGTGAAATCGTACGGCGTCTCCGACATGCTTCCGTTCCCGACGGAGCAGGTCGAGGCGTTCGTCGAGAGCGTCGACGAGGTCCTCGTCGTCGAGATGACGGCGTCCGGACAGTTCCGCGGGCTCATCCAGAAGAACCTCGGCCGCTACGGCGAGAAGCTGTCGAGCCTGTTGAAGTACAACGGGAACCCGTTCGAGCCGGCGGAGATCGTCGACGGGTTCGAGGCCGCGATCATCGAGGGCGACGGCGATGCGTCCGGCCATCAGACCACCTTCGTCCCAGCCGCAGGTGACTAACTCATGAGCACGTTTTCAGCAATCGGAGAGGAACGAGAGATCGACCGTGACGAGTACACCCCCGGCGTCGAGCCCCAGCCGACCTGGTGTCCGGGTTGCGGCGACTTCAGCGTCCTGAAGGCGCTCAAGCAGGCGCTCCCGGAAGTCGGGCGCACGCCCGAGGAAACTCTGCTGTGTACCGGTATCGGCTGTTCCGGCAAGCTGAACAGCTACCTCGACACGTACGGGTTCCACACGATCCACGGGCGCTCGCTGCCCGTGGCCCGCGCCGCGAAGCTCGCGAACCCCGACCTCGAAGTGATCGCCGCCGGCGGTGACGGCGACGGCTACGGGATCGGCGGGAACCACTTCATCCACACGGCCCGGGAGAACCACGACATGGCGTACATCGTCTTCAACAACGAGATCTTCGGGCTCACGAAGGGGCAGACCTCCCCGACGAGCCCGAAGGGCCACAAGTCGAAGACGCAGCCGTCCGGCAGCGCCAAGGAGCCGATCAAGCCGCTCTCGATGTCGCTCAACGCCGGCGCCTCGTACGTCGCCCGCACGGCCGCAGTCAACCCGAACCAGGCCAAAGAGATCCTGATTGAAGCGATCGAGCACGATGGCTTCGCGCACGTGGACTTCCTGACGCAGTGCCCGACGTGGAATAAGGACGCGCGCCAGTACGTCCCCTACATCGACGTCAACGAGTCTGACGACTACGACTTCGACAAGACGGACCGCGTCGAGGCCGCAGAGATGATGCGCGAGACCGAGGAGTCGCTGTACGAGGGCGAGGTCCTCACCGGCCGCTTCTACGTCGACGAGGACCGGCAGTCCTACGGCGCGGAGAAGCAGGCGATCGGCGAGATGCCCGAGGAGCCGCTGGCCGAGCGGTACTGGGACGACGACTACGAGTGGGAGCGCTCTCACGACAAGTTCCTCGACAAGCACGCCTGACGCGGTCGTAGACCGGGATCGCCCGTCGATCCTGCTGCGATTCGTCGTCCGTTCGTCTGATTTTTCGATTCGCAAGGTATTTTTTCTGCCGAGACAAAGAATCAGTATGAGTACGGTATCGACGGAAGAACGGATTCTATCTGTGTTGGAGGAGGACGCGCAGGCCTCCTGTGCGGAGATAGCCGACCGGGCCGATGTCTCGAAGCCGACGGTGCGAAAGTACATCGACCGCCTCGAAGAGAAGGGCGTGATCGTCGGCTACTCCGCGGAGGTCGACCCGAAGAAGCTCTCGTCGCAGTCGATCGCGATGGTCGGGATGGACGTCGACTCGGGACAGTACGTGGGCGCGACTCGAAAGCTGAAGGATCTCGACGAGGTGCAGGCGCTGTACACCTCTTCTGGCGACCACATGCTGATGGCTGAGGTCCGCGCCAGCGACGGTGACGAACTCGGCGACGTCATCTCAGAGAAGCTCCTCGGCGTGGACGGCGTCACCGCGGCGCACCCCTCCTTCCTCCAGGAACGGTTGAAGTGACGACGGTTCGTCGGGCGATCAGCTAGTTCGGTCTGTCCGCGTCGCGGTCACCGAAGCGCGTCCACGTCGGTGACGACGATCGACTCGTCACCCGCCGGGCCGCGACAGGTGCCACGGTGGACGAACCCGTGCGCGCTGAAGAACTCCGTGGCCCCGGGGCTGTCGGCGGGAACGGTCGCGCGAAGGGTTCCGACGCCTCGGTCGGCCACCGATGACGCGATGCGGGCGAGCAGCTCGCTCGCGACGCCTTCGCCCGCGTGGTTCGGGTGGACCCACAGCGCGAGCAGTTCGGCCTCTCGGTCGCCACCGTTTGCGTCTCTCGCGTCGTCAGCCGATTCTTCCGCGTCTGTCGATTCGTCGGTCGTTACCTCCACGTCGGGGTGAGCGATGGCAACGCCCACCGGCCCCTCTTCGTCCTCCATCAGGAACGACCACTCGGCCTCCGCGGCGGCCTCGCGGACGCCGGCGGCGGACACGTCGAGAAGGGGAGCTCCGATATCGTCGAAGACGGTCGCCTCGCGGGCCCGCGAGACCGCCGTCCGCAGCGCCTCCGCATCGTCGGGCCGCGCCGCCCGGACATGCATGTACGACCGTGGGTGGAGAAGTCACCTATAGGTTTCGGGATGACAACGTTTCGCAGGGCTCTGAGAACGGGAATAGTAAGAACGATCAGTTACGCGGCGGTTCCGCGTCTGACATCTTCGTGATCGCACGGACCGTCGTGCGTTCACCTGCGAAGGCCCCGATCAGGTCGTCACGCGACCGGTTCGATTCCGATCGTGACCGCGACACCTTCGACCTCCCACTCCTCGACGAGACCGCCCTCGGCGTCCGCGGCGTCGCTCGGGTCGTCGATCCACGCGTCGGCGCGCACCTCGCCGGCGATCAGGTCGGCGTGCTCGTCGACGAAGTCGGCCACCCGATCGTCGTCGACCGTGACGCCGACGCGGATCCGGGCCTCCACGTCCAGATCGAGCTCCTTGCGCATCTCCTGAATCCGGCGGATCACGTCGCGGGCGTAGCCCTCCGATTCGATCTCCGGGGTCAGGGAGGTATCGACGTAGACGGCGCCGCCGTCGAAGTCGGCACCGGAGACGTGTTCCGGCGGCTCCGCGACGTACTCGACCATCTCGTCGGCGAGGTCGACCGGATCGCCGTCGACGGTCACCTCGCCGCCCTCGACCGCCGCGCGGGTCGCGCCCTGCACCGCGTTCATCACCTTCTGGGCGTCGGCGCCGAAGGCGGGACCAATCGCACCCATCTGCGGCTCGGCGGTCTCGACTAACTCGTCGAAGGCGTCGGTGACGGTCACTTCGCGGGCGTTGACGCGGTCGGCGATCAGATCCGAGAGCCGCTCGACCGCGGCGATCACGTTCTCGTCGTCGCTCTCGACGACCACGCGCGGCACGGGCCAGCGGAGCTTGCGACCGGCCTGCTGACGGGCGTTCGCGGCGGCCTCCTCCACGTCGCGGAGGACGGCCACGTCACGCTCAAGCTCGGGATCGTGGAGATCCTCGTCGGGCTCCGGGTAGTCGAGCTGGTGGACGGTCGTGGCCTCACCGTCGAGCGTCTGGTACATGCGCTCGGTCATGTACGGCGCGATCGGCGCGAGCAGCCGGGTCGTCTCGTCGAGGGCGGTCGCGAGCGTCGCGTAGGCGCCGCGCTTGGAGGCGGAGTCGGCCTCCTCCCACATGCGGTCGCGGACCGCCTTCACGTAGAAGCGCGACACGTCCTGCGTAACGAACTCGATCACGGCGTTGACGGCGTCGCTGACGCGGTAGTCGGCCCACGCCTCCGTCACCTCCGTCTCGACGGACTGGAGCCGGGAGAGCACCCACTCGTCGACGAGTTCGAGTTCGCCGTCATCGAGGTCGGCCTCGGCGGGGTCGTAGCCGTCGAGATCCATATACTCTAGCGGGAATCGGAAGACGTTCCAGAGAATGTTGAGCTTCCCCTGCAACTCACCGAGTCCGTCCCATTCGAACGCGAGGTCGACTCCCTGTTGGTCGTGGCTGAGCAGGTAGGTGCGGAGCGGGTCGCGGCCGGCGCGCTCGATCGCCTCCTCGGGCGTGACGATGTTACCGACAGACTTGGACATCTTTCGGCCGTTCTCGTCGTTGGCGAACCCGTGCATGAGGACCTCTTCGTAGGGAATTTCTCCGACTGCGGCGGTTCCCATCCCGAGCTGCGACCAGAACCAGCCGCGGGTCTGGTCGTGCGCCTCGACGATGAAGTCGGCGGGCCACAGCTCGTCGTGGGCGGTCTCATCGCTCGGGTACCCGAGCGTGCCCCACGAGGCCACTGAGGAGTCGAGCCACACGTCGAACACGTCCTCGACTCGGCGGTAGGTGGTCCCGTCCTCGACGACCGTCAGGTCGTCGACGGCGGGGCGATGAAGGTCGATCGTCTTGGGGTCGATGTCCTCCTCGACGCGCTCGCCGAGCTCCTCGCGGGTGCCGATCACGATCATATCGTCGTCGAGGTTCCCGGCCTCGGCGTCCTCCGGCACCCAAATCGGGATCGGGATCCCCCAGTAGCGCTGGCGGGAGACGTTCCAGTCGGGCGCGTCCTCGATGAAGTCGCGGAACCGGTTGTCCCGCGCCCACTGCGGGTGCCACTCGGACTGCTCCATGTTGTCGAGGAGGTCCTCCTTCACGTCCGTGATCGAGATGAACCACTGGTCGGTGACCAGCTGGATGATGCCGGTGTCACACCGCCAGCAGTGCCCGTAGCTGTGGTTCACTGTGCCGTGCGCGAGCATGTGGCCGTCGGCGACCAGGTCGTCGACGATGTCGTCGTTGGCGTCGCGGACGAACTCGCCCGCGTACTCCCCGGCGGCCTCGGTGAATTCGCCGTTGGGACCGACCGGACAGTAGATGTCGAGGCCCAACTCGCTACCGCGGTGGAAGTCCTCCTCCCCGTGTCCCGGCGCGGAATGGACGAGTCCGGTGCGGTCGGCCTCGACGTAGTCGGCGGCGTACACCTGCCCGGCGCCTTCGAAGTTCGGGTATTCGGCGACGTGGTCGGCGAGCGGGTGGTCGTACGCCCAGCCGACGAGCTCTGCGCCCGACAGCTCGGCTTCGACCTCGTACTCCTCGTAGCGACCCTCCTGGAGCACGTCCTCGACGCAGTCGGCGGCGACGTAGATGAGTTCGCTCTCGCCGTCCCTCTCGGCGCGGACCGCGTTGTAGGTGAGGTCCTCGTCGACGGCGACGAAGGTGTTCGCGGGAATGGTCCACGGCGTCGTCGTCCAGATGACGAGACTTCCCTCGCGGTCGGCGAGCGGGAACTTCACGTAGATGGAGGGGTCCTCAACGTCCTCGTATTCGACCTCGTTGTTGGCGAGTCCGGTCTCACAGCGCGGGCATTGCGAGATGGAGCGCTTCCCCTGCTCGACGAGCCCGTTATCGGCGACGTTCGAGAACGCCCACCACGCGGCCTCCATGTACTCGGGATCGATCGTCTCGTAGGGGTCGTCCCAGTCCATCCACACGCCGATCGACTGGAAGTCCTCGTCCATCGCCGCCCGATTGCGTAGGGCGAACTCTTTGCACTTCTCGATGAACGATTCCATGCCGTACTCCTCGATGTCCCGCTTGTTCTCGAAGCCGAGTTCCTCCTCGACTTTCACCTCGATCGGGAGTCCGTGCATGTCGTAGCCCGGGCGGTCGGTGACGCGGTGGCCGGTCATCCGCTTGTGGCGGATGATCGCGTCCTTCAGCGTCTTGTTCCACGCCGTGCCGAGGTGCATCTGGCCGGAGGTGTACGGCGGCCCGTCCACGAAGAAGAAGGGCGGGTCGTCGGCGTGCGCCTCCTTCGCCGAATCGTAGGCGTCGCTCTCGTCCCAGTACTCGTCGACCGCCGACTCGACGTCCGCGGGCGTGTACTGGTCGTCGATATCGTCCATATCCGTTGGTCTTCGCGCGCATATTTGAATACGGCGGAGTCGGCATCACCCGGCCACATCGACGCCGCGTAACCGGCGTTAGCGATCTGCGGCCGGCGTCTTTCGTCCCGTCAGTGTGTCGATCACGAACTCGGCGATGACGATGTCGACGTCTTCGATGGCCTCGTCGAAGACGCGGATAGGCGTGAAGTGACGGTTGATCTCCGCCGTGTCGAAGCGCTCGCGTTCGGCCTCGGACAGTTCGGTGAGCCGCCCAGTGACGACGACGCTCCACGAGTCGATCTCCTGTGGATCGTCGGTAGGCTCTGTGCCGTGGACGACGTAGCAGGCCGTGTCGGTGGCCTCCCAGAACGCCCGCTTCGTACTCCCGTCTCGTAATCCGAGACGGAAGTAGAGCTTCTCGCCGTCGTAGTAGTGCGCCAGCGGAAGTGCGTACGCGTCGTTACCCCGTGCGGGCGAGAGGACGCCAGACGGCGCCGTGCGTAACCGCTCGGTCGTCTCGGCGTCGTCCATCCCGCGAGTGTACGCGTACTTTATGTGTTCCATGATAACTATCCGCGGGGAATCGACTTAAACATCAAGTCCGGGGTGCCCCGATCGGCCGAAACGGGGTCACGGCGTTTTATGCCCACAGAACGGGTGGGTTGGGTATGGACTACCGACGGCTCGGTAACACGGGTCTCAACGTCTCCGAGCTCTGCTTCGGGACGTGGCGCTTCGGACGAGAGACGAACGGCGTCGTCGAGACGGGCCGCGAGGAGGCGCACGAACTCCTCGACGCGGCGGCGGACCACGGGATAAACTTCATCGACACCGCCAACGTGTACGGGACGCCGAACGGGAAAAGTGAGGAGTACATCGGCGAGTGGCTCGCGGAGCGCGAGCGCGAGGATTACGTGATCGCCTCGAAGGTGTACTTCCCGTTCGACGGGCGCGGCGAGCCCGGTCCCAACGATTCGGGGCTGGGGCGCAAGCACATCCGGGCGCAGGTTGAGGGGACGCTCGACCGGCTCGACACCGACTACCTCGACATCTACTACATCCACCGCTGGGACGAGGAGACGCCCATCGAGGAGACGATGCGGGTCCTCGACGAGCTTGTCTCGGAAGGGAAGATCCACTACCTCGGCGCATCGACGATGGCGGCGTGGCAGTTGATGAAAGCGCTGTGGACCGCCGACGCCAACGACTACGCGCGCTTCGACGTGGTCCAGCCGCTCCACCACGCCGGCTACTACGAGGACGTGAGCGAGTACCTCGACGTGTGCGCCGATCAGGATCTGGCCGTCTGCCCGTACTCTCCGCTGGCGGGCGGGTTCCTCACCGGGAAGTACGAGCGCGCCGATCCGGACGATCCCAAGCAGGTGATCGCGCCGGACGGCTCGCGAGCGAGCCTCGACGACCGGTTCGAGCGCTTTTACCTCTCCGAGCGCGGCTGGAGGGTGCTCGATGCGGTCCGCAAGGTCGCCGACGAGTGTGACGCGACCCCCGCGCAGGTCGCGCTCGCGTGGCTCACTGAGTGGGACGAGTTCACCTGCGTTCCCATCGTCGGCGCGCGCACGACCGACCAACTTGCGGAAAACGTCGCCGCGACCGACCTCGATCTCTCCGACGCCCAGTGGGACCGAATTATGGATGCGCGGTACGACCCGGACGGGAACCTCTGGGGGCACTAACCGGCTGAATCACCCGGGAGCGCCGCGCGCTACTCCTCGAAGTCGGGCAGGTCGTCGGGCGCTTCGAAGTCGGCCTCCCAGTCGATGTACTCCTCTTTGAGCGTCTCGCAAACGATCTGCCCGAGCTCCGTAAGTCCCGCGTTAATCGCGGAGACGGTCCCCCACGAGTCGAGATCTGGGTGGAGGTCGCGCTCCTTCCAGTCTTCGGGGAGCCCGGGAGCGTGGTAGCCGACGCGGTCGGCGAAGTCGTCCCAGAAGAAGTCGAATCGGGAGACGAGTCCGAGGTCGACGGCGATCGCCCAGTCCTCCTCGTCCATGTCGGTGGTGTCGGACCACTCGGAGAACGCGTCCTCCCACGCGCCTTCGTGGAGGAGCGCCTCCAGATCGTCGCGGCGGTACTCGCCGCCAGCGACCTCCGCGTCCTCGTACTCGTTCGGGTCGACGGCGGCGAGTTCGGGCGGCTCCGGCGAATCGACGTCGAGGCTCATGCGTTCCCCTCCGCACCGGTGACTCAAAACGGTACGGGAGCGCGTCGGCGCGAGGAGGGGTGGCGCGGCGACAGACGCCTCGAGAACAGAGCGCCTCGCGAAGACACCCCGCCCCAATCCGGTCCTTTTACCGCTGTCCCCCACCCAACCTCGGACATGGAGCTCCGCGACATCTCGCGTCGAGTGGGGATCGCCGCCGGCGTCGTCACCGTGCTCGCGCTCGCCGCACCGTACGCGGTCCTGTCGGGGGGATCGTACGCGTCGCAGCTCGCCGACTACTACGCGTCGGGAGTCGTCGGTGGCGCCGGAATCGCCCTATTCGCGCTGCTCAGCGTCGTCGTCGTCGCCTCTGTCGAGCGCGGTAACCTCGACCCCGGAACCCTCGCCGGCGCCGCGGTCGTCCTCGGCGTTGCGACGACCCTGAGCGCGGCGGCGTGGGCGACGGCGATCGAGCCGAGTCCGATGTTCCGCGACAACCTCTGGCTGGTGTGGCACGCACGCGTCGTCGTCGCGCTCTCCGTGTTGATACCGGTCGCCGCCGCCGCGTACGCCCGAGAGCTGCTGGCATAGCGTCGGCTCACGACGCGACCAGATATCCGGCGAACGAAAGGCCCTTAAGGTGGAGCCGTATACTTCGAAGTGGACTAGGTCGGGCGGTTAGGCCCCGCTCGTCACCCGTGAGGTAGTCTTTAGCGGGGACCGAACAGCGGGCGCGTCCGGTCTGACCGGCGCGGGCCCCGAGAGCCAACGTGGAAGCCTCGTCCGCCGGGGACAGCGGTCCGCGACGCCCGCTCGCAGGAGCGGTCCGTCGCGGTTCGTCGGCGACACTGGGTCAGGCGCGGAAGCGAGCAGCCCACCGCCGGACGCCCGTCGCTCGTCGGGTCGCGGGGTGGAGAAGGCAACCGGGATACCCCACGTCGGAACGCCGGGCCACCCCGCTTGTCCGCCATTCATACCCGTTTTCACACCCGTTAGCGACGGTGCCGTTTCACCCGGTCTTATCGGTCCGGCGCGGTGTCCGCAGTTCTCCCGCGTACCGCGTCGAGCAGTTCGCCGTCGTCAAATGTGTCGTCCACGTGTGCGATTCGGTCGCTTGCGGTCAATACCGCTGCGTTCGCTGCGGTTTCGCCGCCTGCTTCTGATCCCGCTTTCCCCGCCTCCCCGACCGCGACCGTCACGTCGGCCTCCCGCGCGAAGACGACCGCCTCGGCCCGCCGTTCGGGCGGGACCGCCGCGAACGGAGGCGCCGTCACGATCTGCGCATCCGCGTCGGCAGCGATCCCAGCGGCCGCGTCGCCCTCGGGAATGACGCCGACGGAGACGGCGTGACCCGCCGCGGCCAGTCGCGCGACGGCCCGCCCTGCTGGTTGACCGCTCCCGACGACGTGGATCCGGAGCAACTCTGCCAGTTCGGCCGAGTCGGCCGAGTCGCCCCCGCCGCCCCCGTCGAACGCGGTGACCGTCGGCGATCCCGTCGCCGGATTCTCGCCGACGAACGCCTCGGCGTCGAACGCGTCCCGGAGCGTCCCCGCCGTCAACACATCCTCGGGCGGGCCGGCGGCCCGGACGCCGCCGTTCGCGAGGACGACAATCTCGTCGCAGTACCGCGCGGCCATGTCGAGGTCGTGGATCGCCGCGAGCGCGGCGCGCCCGTCGTCGACGAGCCGCCTGACGAGTTCGAGGGTCCGGACCGCGTGATTCACGTCGAGGCTGGCCGTTGGCTCGTCAAGCAGCAACGACGGGGTTTCCTGTGCCAGCGCCCGGGCCAGCAGGACCCGCTGGCGCTCGCCCCCGGAGACCTCGGTGATCGCTCGGTCGGCGAAGCGCGCGACGCCCCCGGCGTCCATGGCCTCGCGGACCGCACGCTCGTCGTCGGGGCCGTGGCCGTCGAACCGCCCGAGGTGCGGCGTCCGTCCCATCTCGACGATCTGCCGCACCCGGAAGTCGAACGCGAGACTCGTCTCCTGCGGGACGCTGGCGACCCGCCGTCCGGCCTCGCGCGCGGACAGCGACTCGGCGGGGTCACCGTCGAGCAGGACCTCGCCGGCGCCGGGCGAGAGCGTCCCCTTGATCGCCCGGAGGACGGTCGTCTTCCCCGCACCGTTCGGGCCGACGAGCCCCACGATCGACCCGCGCTCGACCCGAAGATCGACCCCCGAGACGACCGGTACGTCACCGAAAGAGACCGACAGGTCGCTGACCTCGATCGGGGGGATCTCGGCGGCGACCGGCGACGGATCGGTGTCGCCGGCGGGAGACTGTTCAGCGGTCACAGCTCGTGCACCTCCCGGGTCACGAGCAGGTAGATGAAGAAAGGCGCGCCTACGGCCGCGGTGACGATTCCGACCGGTAACTCCGTGCTTCCAGACCGCGCGAGCGTGTCGGCGGCGACGAGGAACGACCCGCCCGCGAGCGCGGCGCTCGGGAGTAGGACGCGGTGATCGGGGCCGACGACCAGCCGGAGCATGTGCGGGACGATCAGCCCGACGAAGCCGATGACCCCGGCGAAGGCGACGCCCGCAGCCGTGATCAGCGCCGAGGCCCCGAGCAGGATTCGCTTCGTGCGCTCGACCGCGATACCGAGCCCCTGGGCCTCCTCCTCGCCGAGAAGCATGACGTTGAGGTCGCGAGCGTACACCAACAGGACGCCGAAAAGCGGCGGCACGACGACCGCGGTGACGGCGACATCACTCCACGCGGCCCCGGAGAGATGGCCCATCAGCCACGCGACGATCCGGCGGAGCGACTCGCCGGCCTGCAGCTGGAGGTACGAGATGACCGCGCCGAGAAACGTCTGGACGGCGACGCCGGCGAGGAGCAGGGTCGCGACCGGCGTCCGACCGTGCCGGGTCGCGATGGCGTACACGCCGAAGGCGGCGACGAGCGCCCCGACGAACGCGAAGAGGCTGACGCCGGCACCGTACGAGAGCGCTATGTCGACCGCGCCGACGACCGGGAGCGTCAGGGTCGTCGACAGCGCGACGGGGAAGACGATGAATGTGACGGCGCCGACCGCCGCGCCCGAGGACACACCGATGATCGACGGGTCCGCCATCGGGTTGCGGAAGAACCCCTGCATCACCGTGCCGGCGGCCGCGAGCGCGAATCCCACGAGTGCGGCCATGAGGATCCGCGGGAGCCGGACGCCGACGACGATCCGCTGGTGCACGTCGTTGACGGGAAAGGCGAACGGCGACCGGTACGCGAGGTCGATGCTCGGAAGTGTGAGAAGTCCGACACCATGCGAGGTCGTCTCGACTCCGACGGGAACAACAAGCGCGTTTAACACCGCCATCACCACCTCAGCGGGCGGAATCCGGACGGGACCGATCGCGGCGCTTACGACTACCACGACGGCCAGCGCCGCCGCTAACGCTGCGGACCACCCGACCGACCGTCCCCAGGCACTCATTCGTTCTCCAACAAAACTTGTAGTAGGTAAATACTTATTGGACGAGCGTCGTCGTCGATGCGATGCGAAACAGGTACGTCATCGCGATGGCCTTGCTCGTGACGACCGCCCTCGTGGGCGGCGTCGCGGGCCCGGCCGCAGGCGCACAGCCGACGATGGAGTCGTCGACGATTGAGAACCCGACCGGCGGTCCGAGCGTCCACCAGACGGACGACGCGTGTGGATTCCCGGTCGAAATGACCGACGCCACGGGAACGACGATCACACTTGACGAGCGGCCCGAGCGGATCACGACGATCAATCCGTCGGCCGCCCAGACACTCTGGGAGATCGGCGCGAGAGACCGGGTCGTCGGTGTGACGCAGTACGCCGCGTACCTCGACGGCGCAGGCGAGAAGACGGACGTCTCCGCCGAGGGGTTCGGCGTCAGTGTCGAGCGCGTCGTGGACACCGATCCGGATCTCGTGCTCGCACCGAACGCGTCGGCGGGACAGGTCGAGGCGCTCCGCGAACAGGGCCTCACCGTCTACCACTTCCCTGCGGCGACCTCGGTCGAAGACATCGCTGAAAAGACGGAGATCACCGGCCGTCTCGTCGGTAACTGCGAGGCCGCCGCCGAAACGAACGAGGAAATGAATCAGGCCGTCACGGATGCCGAGAACCGCACCGCCGACCTCGACCGACCCGCTGCCCTGTACCCGCTCGGTGACGGGTTCGTCGCGGGCGGGAACACGTTCATTAACGAGATCATGCAGATCGGCGGGACCGACAACGTCGCGGCCGCGGAAGGCGACGGCTACCCCCAGCTCTCGAACGAGATCATCCTCCAGACCGATCCCAAGTTGATCCTCGTCACCGACCCCGAGGCGTCAATCCTCGACGAGGAGCCGTACGCCAGTACGACCGCCGGGGTCGAGGGCAACTACGTCGTGATGAACGTGAACTACCTCAACCAGCCGGCGCCGCGCAGTGTGATCGAGTCGACGGAGACGCTCGCGACCGCGGTCGAGGAGCTGCAGACGGAAGATGAAGAGGCGGCCGACGGTGAGGACACGACGGACGGCGAGAACGGGACGAACGACGGCGAGAACGGGACGAGCGACGGTGAAGACGGAACGAGCGACGGCGAAGACGGCTCGGAGAGCCAAGCGCCCGGATTCGGCGTCGTCACCGCCCTAATCGCGGCACTCGCGGCGGCGCTGATCGCGCGACGACAGTAGACGAGCTGTACCCCCTGCGAGGGTCGTCGCCGACACGGTCTCCTCTCGCGGCGCTACTGATTCGCCGAGCGCGCGTCGAGCGCGACCGGGATCGAGCGGGCGGCCACGTCGCCCGCGAACGCCTCGCCGTCGGCTTCCAACTGCTCAAAGGTGTCGTAGTGGATCGGGACGACGAGGTCGGGGTCCATCGCCTCGGCCAGTTCTGCGGCGGCGTGGCGGTCAGAAACAAGCCCACCGCCGCCGATGTTCGCGAGGAAGATCGACACGTCGAGCTCCGCGAACCCGTCGAACGCGTCGGAGTCACCGGGCCAGAAGACGGTGCGGTCGCCGAGCCCGAGCAGGAATCCGCAGCCGAACCCCGGCGGGTGGATCACCGAGCCGTCCGGCCCGGCGTTGGGCCCCTCGGGGTCGTTGTACGCGGCGACCGACCAGACGGCGACCTCGCCGGCCGGGGTCGCCACGTCGACGCGCGCCTCGTCGTCAACTCGGATCACGTCGTAGTCGTCGGCGAGCGAGTCGATCGACTCCACGTCGCGGTCGATCCCCGCGGAGTCGACCGCGTCGTAGATCACGAGCGTCGCATCCTCGCGCGCGACCGATCGGATGCCGTCGGGGTCGTAGTGATGGTCGTGGGTGACGACGACGATGTCGCCGTCCCGCGCCCAGTAGTCGTCGAGGACGCCGTATCGACCCGGGTCAGTGTAGGCGACGGGGCCGCCCTCGGGCTCCAGTCGCGCCGTCGCGTAGCCGAGCCACTCCACCGAAAAGTCATCGTATCGAACCGTCATGCACAGATATTCGGCCGCGATATTCTTGAGGGTGGCTATCGGCTCTGTGTCACTTCTCATCCCCGGCGAGGCGCACGACGCGCTCCAATGAGTCGGCGTCATCGACCGACTTGTCGTCGCGCACGCCGACGAACCGCGGGAATCGAAGGGCGTAGCCCGACGAGTAGGTCGGCGAGGTCTGGATCTCCTCGTACCCGACTTCGAGGACGACCTCAGGGCGGATTTCGATCTCGGTTCCGTCCTCACTCACCACGTGGGGCTCCAGCCGCTCGGTGAGGTCGGCGAGCTCCTCGTCGGTGAGTCCGGTCGCGACCTTGCCGATTGTGGCGAGTTCGTCGTCTCCCGCCCGCACGCCGAGCAGGAACGTCCCGAACAGCTCCGCTCGGCGCCCCTCGCCCCACTCCGCGCCGACCACGACCGCGTCGAGCGTCTCCACGTCGGGCTTGCGCTTCAGCCAGTCGCGACCGCGGTTACCCGGAGTGTACGCCGCCTCGGGATTCTTCAGCATCACGCCCTCGTGGCCCGCGCCGAGCGCGGCCGCCTCCGCCGCCTCGATCGCCGCCGGATCGCCCGCGAATTCGACGCTCGCGGCCGCGTCGGACAGAACCTCGGCGAGTCGGTCGTGGCGGGCGCGGAACGGTTCGTCGAGCAGGTCCTCGCCGTCCGCGTGGAGGCAGTCGAACGCGTGGAGCCGGAGCCCGACCTCCTCCCGCATCCGGTCAACGTCGTGTTTTCGCCGGAAGCGTCGCAGCACCTCTTGAAACGGGAGGGGATCGCCGTCGTCGTCGACCGCCACAACTTCCCCGTCGAGGATGACAGGGACCGAGACGCGCGCTTCGACGTACTCGACGACCTCCGGGAGGGCGTCGGTCACGTCGTCCATGTTCCGCGAGTAGATCCGCGGGCCGAGTTCGGTGCCGCCAGCAGCGTCGTCGCCCTCGGCGGCCGACTCGGGCACGTAGTGGACCTGCACCCGCGCACCGTCGAACTTGGTCTCGACGGCGACCTCGCCGAACGCCTCGACCGCGTCGGTCGCCGTCCCGGCCTGCGCGAGCATCGCCTGTACCGGTCGGCCGACCGCCAGCCCCTCAGCGCGCAGCCCGTTGAGCCCCTCATCGCGGGCGAGGACCGCGACGCGGCCGTAGTCGTTGGTCACCTGAAGCGCGCGCTCGACGGCTACGACCGCCTCGTCGCCGGCGCGGAGAATCGGATCGTCGTCGGTGTCGCTCTCGTCACGTTCGTCGCCTTCCGGGTTCCCCGCGAGAAACGCCTCTGCGATCGCGTCACGGACGGCCCCCTCGCCGACGCCGAGCCGCATCTCGCCGAGCACGAGCCGGGCGATAACCTTCGCCTCGGCAGGCTCACACCGGTTGAACAGCCCGAACAGGGCGTCGCGCTTGTGGGACTCGCTACCGTCGCCGGCGGCGGCCGCCAACCTGCGTAGCTCCGCATCGACCGCGGCGACGGTGAGCCGGTCCCGCCCCTCGCCGAAGGCGGCGAGCCCTCGCTGGCCGCCGAACTCGAAGCCTGCTGCGACCGCACCGATCTCGCCTTCCTCGGCCAGTCGGTCCTCCACGTCGTCGGCGGTCACGTTCGGCCCGGCGGCGCGGGCGATCGCCTCGCGACAGAGGGCCGGTCCCACGTCAAGCGTCCGGGTGTCGTGGGCCGGGAAGACGCGGCCGAGCAGGAACCGGGTGACCGTCGCGAGATCGTCGTCGTTTTCGTCGGTTCCCCCGGCGGCCCCGAGTAGGTCGGTGACGAGGCGAGTCGTTCCGATGTCGGCGGGCTCGGCCGCCAGCTCCTCCGCCCGGTCGGCGAACGCTGCGAACTCCATGCGCGGAATCGGCGATCGCTCGGCAAAAGCGCCCCGATACGGGTCGATCTCGGCGCA
Source organism: Halorubrum lacusprofundi ATCC 49239 (assembly GCF_000022205.1). Taxonomy (NCBI): domain Archaea; kingdom Methanobacteriati; phylum Methanobacteriota; class Halobacteria; order Halobacteriales; family Haloferacaceae; genus Halorubrum; species Halorubrum lacusprofundi. The sequence continues at coordinate 869,090 of NC_012029.1, read as the reverse complement.
GATGCATCGCGATCGTCCGCGTAGTCCTCCACGCCGCGTGCCGATCGCTTCCACGCCGCCGATCGGGCGCAGACCTTTTTACCGGCCGGAGTCGTCGACCGTCCCATGAGCACCGAGTCCGTCCTCGCCGACGGGGTCCGTGAGGCGCTCGCGGTCGACCCCGAAGAGTTCGACGCTCGCGCCGAGGAGGAGGCGGAGATCGTCAAACAGGGGCTCCGCGACGGCGCCTTCGACAACCACCAGTCGATCGTGGGCTTCGAGTACGAGTTCTACGCGGTCGCCGACGGGCGGTGGAGCGAGGAGTCACGAGCGGGCGAGTACGCCCTGATGCGGGTCCCCCGCCGTCTGCTGGAGCTGATGGGGTTCGAGAAGGAGCTCGGGCTCCACAACGCCGAGATGTCGACGAGCCCGCAACCGCTCTCTGATCACGGCCTCCGGGCGCAGCTCGCAGAGGTCCGTGCGCGACTGGAGGCCGCGGAGAACACCGCTGGCGTCGAGGGAATGCGGCTCGTCTCGGACGCCCTCTGGACCATCCCGCCGACTGGTGAGACGGCCCGCGGGTACCTCACGGACAGCGTCGACGTCGACGGGGTCACCGTCGCCGTCAACATGAGCGACGCGGTCCGGTACCACGCGATGGCGAACACGGGCGGCGACGAGCACCGCGGGACGGTTGTCAAGGCGCCCGGGGTGTCGCTTGCAGCGGATACGGTGATGCCCGAAAGTCTCATCACCTCGATCCAGCCGCACTACCAGGTTGCGCAGGCCGACACCCTGCCGCAGCACTTCCGCTACGCCCTCCGGATCGCCGGCCCCCTCCTCGCGCTCGGCGTCAACTCCCCCTTCTTCCCGCCAGACTTGTACGACGAGGGATGGGACGGCGAACGGGTCCTCGCGGAGGGCGCGACGGAGAATCGGATCCACGTGTTCGAGTCCGTTCTCAACGCGCGGACCGACGAGGGCAAGGTCCGATTTCCGCGGGAGTTCCACGACATCGAGACCGCGGTCGACCGGATCGTCGCCGACGAGACGCTGATCCCGATGCCGGAGCCTGAGGGGACCGACCGCTTCGACGACGAGTTCGCGACGTTCCGGACGAAACACGGCAGCTACTGGCGGTGGGTTCGTCCCGTCTTCGAGGGCGCGAGCCGGTCGAGCGCCAACGCCCGGATCGAGTTTCGCCCGATTCCGGGGCAACCGACCGTCCGCGACTCGATCGCCTTCCAGGCGGCGTTTGCGGGGCTGATGCAGGCACTCCCACAGCAGGAACACCCCGTCATCGGGCTCGACTGGGAGACCGCCCGCGACAACTTCTACGCCGCGGTCGCCGGCGGGCTCGACGCGGAGATCGAGTGGGTCGGGCTCGACGGCGAGCGCACCACTGACACCGACGCGCTGTACGCCGATCTCCTCGACCACGCCGAAGCGGGCCTCCGGACCGCGGGCTGTCCCGACGAGGAGGCCGCCGCGTGGCTCGCCCCGCTCCGGTGGCGGGTAGCGAATCGGACGACGCCGGCGAGTTGGAAGCGGGACCGCGTCCGCGAGCGCCTCGGCGCCGGCGACGACTTCGAGACCGCCGTCTACGACACCCAACGCGAGTACATCGACCGACAGGCGGAGACGCTGATCGAGGGCGGTTTCTCTGCGTGGGCAAACAGCAACTGAGGCACGGGCCGACCGCGCGCCGGCTTCGAACGGAACGAAACGAACGTCGATTCGCCTTATGAACCCGGTTCCGAAACCACATCACCCCGATCGTCTGGGTGTGTGTATAATGTATATAAGGCCATATGATCACGTTGCTGTCTTGCGGTTTTTGAGATCGCTGCTCGACCACGAGGTCTCCCCAAACGGGTCGTTTTTGTGATCGGCACAAGCGTTAAGTTCTCGACCGTGCTTCTGTGAGTCGATGACAGACATCACGGAGGCTTCGTCGGACACCCCGGCGGATCGAGTTCTTCCAGGGCACGATAGCTTCTAACATCGATATCGGTCCTGTACGGATCTTCGACACGACGTTACGAGACGGTGAACAGTCACCGCGCACGTCGTTCAGCTACGACGAGAAACGCCGCATAGCGGCGACGCTGGACGACATGAACACCCACGTCATCGAGGCGGGGTTCCCGGTGAACTCGGACGCGGAGTTCGAGGCCGTGAGCGACATCGCCGCCGCGACGAACACTACCGTCTGCGGGCTGGCGCGGGTCGTCGAGGGCGACATCGACGCCGCCATCGACTCCGGCGTCGAGATGGTCCACGTGTTCGTCTCCACCAGCGACGTACAGCTGGAGGATTCGATGCACGCGACCCGGCAAGAGGCGAAACAGCGCGCCGTCGCCGCCGTCGAGCAGGTGAAAGATGCCGGCGTCGAGTGCATGTTCTCGCCGATGGACGCGACGCGGACCGACCCCGACTACCTGCGAGAGATCGTCGAGGCGGTCAGTGACGCGGGCACGGACTGGATCAACATCCCGGACACGTGCGGCGTCGCGATGCCGACCAGCTTCGGGAAGACGGTGAAGGCGGTCGTCAATGCGACCGACGCCCGCGTCGACGTGCACACCCACGACGACTTCGGGATGGCCGCGGCGAACGCGGTCATGGGCTTCGAGAACGGCGCGGAGCAGGCGCAGGTGTCGGTCAACGGGATCGGCGAGCGCGCCGGCAACGCCGCCTACGAGGAGGTCGTGATGGCGGTCGAATCGGTGTACGGCGTCGACACCGGCATCGACACGACTCAGATCACCAAGCTGGCCCGGATCGTCGAGGAGGCCTCGGACATCCCGGTGCCGGCGAACAAGCCCGTCACCGGGCGAAACGCGTTCGCCCACGAGTCGGGCATCCACGCCGCCGGCGTCATCGAGAACGCCGACACGTTCGAGACCGGCGTGATGACTCCCGAGATGGTCGGGGCCGAACGCGAGTTCGTCCTCGGGAAACACACCGGCACCCACAGCGTGCGCAAGCACCTGGTGGAGGCCGGCTTCGACCCGACGGACAGCGAGGTCCGGCGGATCACCAAGCGCGTCAAGGAGTACGGCTCCGGCAAGCGTCAGGTGACTGCCGGCGATGTCGAGCGGTTCGCCGAGGAGGCAGACATCGACCGCGAGGAGGAGGAGGTCCGGATCTGATGGCCGCTTCCCTGAAGGGGGAGCCCGCCGAGCGACCGCCGTCGGACGCGGCGCCAGGGGGCGATCACCCTGCCCGATCCGCCGTCCGGAACCGGTCCGCGGGTCCCGCTCCCCGACAGGGATTTATACCCCGGCCGCATTGGTGGAGCCGAGATGCGACGGCACACCACGATTCCGACGACCGCCGCTGTCGCCGGAGCCGTCGCGCCGATCATTGTAGGGGTATAATCCCCTACACCACCCCTTCCTCACCGACGCCACGCATCGATGAACGCCGACGGGCGAGCCGTTCCTCGTCCAGCGACCCGGCGTTCGGACCGACCGAATCTCACACCCGCGAGATGCACCACCGAACACCACCACGACAATGAGCGACACAGCAGCACAGCCACGAGAGGACGACGCAGAGGAGCCGAAAGATCCGCCGGACGCGGACGAGTCGGTCGCGGCCGAGACCGACGATCCGAGCGACACCGACGGTCCCGTGACGGGACCGGTGTCGACCGGTGCCGAGTCGGTCGTCGCCGCGCTGGAGGCCGCCGGCGCGGAGACCGCCTTCGGCGTGCAGGGCGGCGCGATCATGCCCGTCTACGACGCGCTGTACGACTCCTCGATCCGCCACGTGACGATGGCCCACGAGCAGGGCGCCGCCCACGCCGCCGACGCCTACGGCGTCGTGGCCGGCGAACCGGGACTCTGTCTGGCGACCTCGGGACCGGGCGCGACGAACCTCGTCACCGGCATCGCCGACGCCGACATGGACTCCGACGCGATGCTCGCGTTGACCGGGCAGGTGCCCACCGAGTTCGTCGGCAACGACGCGTTCCAAGAGACCGACACGGTCGGCGTCACCCGTCCGATCACGAAGCACAACTACTTCGCAAACGGCGCGGACACCGTCGGCGACACCGTCGGCGAGGCGTTCGAGCTGTCGCGCGCGGGCCGTCCCGGGCCGACGCTCGTTGACCTGCCGAAGGACGTGACGCAGGCCGAGACGGAGGAGACGCCCGGGCCGGCGGCGCCCCCGGCCGGAACCGACCCCGACCCGAACGCCGACGCCGATGCGGTCGAGGACGCCGCCCGCGCGATCGAGGCGGCCGAACGACCCGTGTGTCTGTTCGGCGGCGGCGTGATCAAGGCCGACGCGAGCGACGCCGCGCGCACCTTCGCACGGTCGTACGGCATCCCCGTGACGACGACGATGCCCGGCATCGGCTCGTTCCCCGAGGACGACGACCTCTGTCTCTCGTGGGGCGGGATGCACGGCACCGGCTACGCCAACATGGCGATCACCCACACCGACTGCCTGATCGCGGTCGGCACCCGGTTCGACGACCGGCTGACGGGCGGGATCGACACGTTCGCCCCGGAGGCCGAGGTCGTCCACATCGACATCGACCCGGCCGAGATTTCGAAGAACGTCTACGCCGACTACCCGCTGATCGGCGACGCTGAGCGCATCCTCGAGCAGCTGACCGCGGCGGTGCGCGAGGCGCCCGACGCTGAGGCGTGGCGCGACCGGTGCGCCGAGTGGAAGGAGACGTACCCGCTCACGTACGCGACCCCGGAAGACGAGCCGCTGAAGCCGCAGTTCGTCGTCGAGGCATTCGACGAGGCGACCGACTACGACACCATCGTGACGACCGGCGTCGGCCAACACCAGATGTGGGCCTCCCAGTTCTGGACGTACACGGAGCCCCGGACGTGGATCTCCTCTCACGGGCTCGGGACGATGGGCTACGGCGTGCCCGCCGCGGTCGGCGCGCGCGTCGCGGCCGACACGATGGGTGAGCAGGACCGCGAGGTGGTGTGTTTCGACGGCGACGGTTCCTTCCTAATGACGATGCAGGAGCTATCGGTGGCGGTCCGCGAGGACCTCGATATCACGATCGCGGTGCTCAACAACGAGTACATCGGGATGGTGCGCCAGTGGCAGGACGCCTTCTACGAAGGGCGTCACATGGCCTCCGACTACACGTGGATGCCCGAGTTCGACAAGCTCGCCGAGGCGTTCGGCGCGCTCGGACTCCGCGTCGACGACTACGACGAGGTCGCGCCCGCGGTCGAGGAGGCGCTCGACTACGACGGACCGGCCGTGATCGACTTCCACGTCGATCCCGAGGAGAACGTCCTGCCGATGGTGCCGAGCGGCGGTGCGAACGGTAAGTTCGCCACCGCGGAGGACCAGCTATGAGCGGCGACTCCCCCGACTCCCGGCCCGCGACCGATGGCGGCTCCCCCGCGTCCGGCGGCGTGCCCGAGGCCGACTCGCGACCCATGCCGAGCGAACAGCCCGGCCCCGAGGAGCGCAACTATCCCACGGGACGCCGGAACCTCGAAGGGATCCGCATCGACCCGGTCGTCGAGGCGGAACACGAGTCTCGCCGCGCAGTCATCTCGGCGTTGGTGGAAGATGAGCCGGGCGTGCTCGCGCGCGTCTCCGGTCTCGTCTCCCGCCGACAGTTCAACATCGAGAGCCTCACTGTCGGCCCGACGACCGTGGAGGGTCACTCGCGGATCACCATGGTCGTCGAGGAGACGGACCCCGGCATCGACCAGATCGAAAAGCAGATGGCGAAGCTAAAGCCGGTCATCTCGGTCGGCGAGGTCTCCGGCGACGCGGTCACCTCGGAGCTCGTCCTGCTCAAGGTGCAGGCGGACGACCCTGCAGCGGTCCACGCGGTCTCGGAGATGTACGACGGCCGGACGGTCGACGCCGGTCCGGAGACGATCACCGTCGAGCTTACCGGCGACAACGCCAGCATCGACAACGCGATCGGCGCGTTCGAGCGGTTCGGCATCGTCGAGATCGCGCGCACCGGGCCGACCGCCCTCGCGCGCGGCAACACGCCGACGGCGCCCGGAGAGAAACCCGGAACGGCCGGCGAACCGACGACTCACGACGACTGACACGCGAATTCACACGATACACATGACCGAAGACGACACACAGACGTTCAACTCGACAGTATACTACGACGAAGACGCCGACGGCGAAGCGATCGCCCACAAGACCGTGGCCGTGCTCGGCTACGGCTCGCAGGGCCACGCGCACGCGCAGAACCTCAACGACAGCGGGGTCGACGTGGTCGTCGGCCTCCGCGAGGACAGCTCCTCGTGGGACGCCGCCGAGAGCGACGGGCTCCGCGTAGAGGTCCCCGCGGACGCGGTCGCCGAGGCCGACATCGTCAGCGTGCTCGTGCCCGACACGGTCCAGCCGGACGTGTACGAGAACGCCATCGAGCCGAACCTGGACGCGGGCGACACGCTCCAGTTCGCGCACGGGTTCAACATCCACTACAACCAGATCCAGCCGCCCGAGGACGTCGACGTGACGATGGTCGCACCGAAGTCGCCGGGCCACCTCGTCCGCCGCAACTACGAGAACGACGAGGGGACGCCCGGCCTGCTGGCGGTGTATCAGGACGCGACCGGCGACGCCCACGACGAGGGACTCGCGTACGCGGCCGCGATCGGCTGTACCCGCGCCGGCGTCGTCGAGACGTCGTTCCGCGAGGAGACCGAGACCGACCTGTTCGGCGAGCAGGCCGTCCTCTGTGGCGGCGTCACCTCCCTCGTGAAGCAGGGGTACGAGACGCTCGTCGACGCCGGCTACTCCCCGGAGATGGCGTACTTCGAGTGTCTCAACGAGCTGAAGCTCATCGTCGACCTGATGTACGAAGACGGGCTCGGCGGCATGTGGGACTCGGTCTCCGATACCGCGGAGTACGGCGGGCTCACGCAGGGCGACGTGGTCGTCGACGAGCACGCTCGCGAGAACATGGAAGAAGTACTGGAGAAGGTCCAGAACGGGCAGTTCGCCCGCGAATGGATTGCGGAGAACCAGGCGGGACGGCCCTCCTACACCCAGCTCCGGGCCGCGGAGAAGAACCACGAGATCGAGGCCGTCGGCGAGGAACTGCGCGGCCTGTTCGCGTGGCAAGATGAAGAAGACGACGAGGAGGAATCGGCCGAGGTGACCGCCTGATGGGCGGACGCGGCGACGCGAACCGGATCTGCGAGACCACGCGACCCACGCGCTGCGCAGGTGATCCCCGATGAGCGAGGGGACCCTGTACGACAAGGTGTGGGACCGGCACACGGTGACGAAGCTGCCCACCGGACAGGACCAGCTGTTCGTCGGGCTCCACCTCGTTCACGAGGTCACCAGCCCGCAGGCGTTCGGCATGCTGAAAGAGCGCGACCAAGAGGTGGCGTTCCCGGAGCGCACGCACGCGACCGTCGACCACATTGTGCCGACTGGGAACCGCGATCGGCCCTACCGCGACGAGGCCGCCGAGAACATGATGGCGGAGCTGGAGGCGAACGTCCGCGGCTCGGGCATCGACTTTTCCGATCCGGACTCCGGCAACCAGGGGATCGTCCACGTTATCGGGCCGGAGCAGGGGCTCACCCAGCCGGGAATGACGATCGTCTGTGGCGACTCGCACACGTCGACGCACGGCGCGTTCGGCGCGCTGGCGTTCGGCATCGGCACCTCGCAGATCCGCGACGTGCTCGCGACGGGCTGTATCGCCATGGAGAAACAGCAGGTCCGCAAGATCGAGGTCACGGGCGAGCTCGGCGAGGGCGTCACCGCGAAGGACGTCATCCTGACGATCATCGGGAAGCTCGGGACCGACGGCGGCGTCGGCTACGTCTACGAGTACGCCGGCGAGGCCATCGAGGACCTCGGGATGGAAGGGCGGATGTCCATCTGTAACATGTCGATCGAAGGCGGCGCCCGCGCGGGATACGTCAACCCCGACGAGACCACCTACGAGTGGCTCGCGGAGACGGACGCCTTCGCCGACGACCCCGAGAAGTTCGAGCGGCTGAAACCCTACTGGGAGTCGATCCGGAGCGACGCCGACGCCGAGTACGACGACGTGGTCACCATCGACGGCTCGGCGATCGAACCGACCGTCACGTGGGGGACCACGCCCGGTCAGACCGCGGGCATCACCGAGCCGATCCCGGATCCCGACGACCTGCCCGAGGAGGACCGCGACACCGCGAAGCGGGCACAGAAACACATGCGCGTCGAGCCCGGCGACACGATGGAGGGGTACGACATCGACGTGGCGTTCCTCGGCTCGTGTACTAACGCGCGGCTGAAGGACCTCCGCGAGGCCGCGGCGTTCGTCGAGGGTCGCGAGGTCGACGACGACGTGCGCGCGATGGTCGTCCCCGGTAGCCAGCGCGTCCGCGACGCCGCCGAGGCCGAAGGGATAGACGAGATATTCATCGAGGCCGGCTTCGACTGGCGCGAGCCCGGCTGTTCGATGTGTCTCGGCATGAACGACGACCAGCTGGTGGGCGACGAGGCGAGCGCCTCCTCGTCGAACCGGAACTTCGTCGGCCGACAGGGCTCGAAGGACGGGCGCACCGTGCTGATGAGTCCGATCATGGTCGCGGCCGCGGCGGTGACCGGCGAGGTCACCGACGTCCGCGAGATGGAGGAGGTGGCGACCGTATGAGCTCGCCCGAGTTCAGCGAGGGCGAGGCGCCGGCCGAGAAGGTCACCGAGGTCTCCGGCACCGGCATCCCGGTCCGAGGCAACGACATCGACACCGACCAGATCATCCCGGCGCGGTTCATGAAGGTAGTTACCTTCGACGGACTGGGCCAGTTCTCCTTCTTCGACCAGCGGTTCGACGACGACAACGAGAAGGACCACCCGTTCAATGAGGAGCAGTACCAGGGCGCGAACGTCCTAGTTGTCAACGCCAACTTCGGCTGTGGCTCGTCGCGTGAGCACGCCCCGCAGGCGCTGATGCGCTGGGGGATCGACGCGGTCGTCGGCGAGTCGTTCGCGGAGATCTTCGCGGGTAACTGCCTCGCGCTCGGTATTCCGACGGTCACGGCAGACCAAGAGGACATCGAGGCGCTGCAGGACTTCGTCGAGGCCAACCCGAACGCCGAGGTCGACATCGACGTGGCCGCCGAGACGATCACCTACGGCGACACCGTCGTCGATGCGACGGTCCACGACGCCCAGCGGAAGGCGCTCGTCGAGGGCGTCTGGGACACCACGGCGCTGATGGGTGCGAACGAGGAGGCGGTCCGCGAGACCGCTCGGTCGCTGCCGTACGTTCCGGCCGAGGACATTCCGGGGGACGAGGCGTGAGCCACGACATCGTCGTCATCGAGGGCGACGGGATCGGCCGAGAGGTCGTTCCGGCCGCCGTCGACGTGCTGGAGGCGCTCCCCGTCGACTTCGAGTTCGTCGAGGCCGAGGCGGGCGACGCGGTGAAAGAGCGGACGGGAGAAGCGCTCCCAGCGGAGACGTACGAACGCGCGGCCGAAGCGGACGCGACGCTGTTCGGCGCGGCCGGCGAGACGGCCGCCGACGTCATCCTCCCGCTACGCGAGGCGGTCGACTCGTTCGTCAACATCCGGCCGGCGAAGGCGTATCCCGGCGTCGACGCGCTCCAGCCGGAGACTGACGTGGTCTTCCTCCGCGAGAACACCGAGGGCGTCTACTCGGGCCACGAGAACCGGCTCAGCGACGACCTTTCGACGCTGACGCGGGTCGTCACCTCGTCGGCCTCGCGAGAGCTGGCGGAGTTCGCCTGCGAGTTCGTCGACGACGGGAGAGGACCGGCCGGCGACCCCGACGAGGGGTTCACCGTCGCGCACAAGGCGAACGTGATGCGCGAGACGGACGGCCGGTTCCGCGAGGAGGTGCTCGCGGTCGCCGACGAACGCGACGTCGACGCCGACGAGGAGCTGATGGACGCGTTCGCGACGAAGCTCCCGCTTGACCCGACTCAGTACGGTGTGATCGTCTGTCCGAACCTCGCAGGCGACGTGCTCTCCGATCTGGCAGCGGGACTCGTCGGCGGGCTCGGCCTCCTCCCGTCCGCGAACGTCGGCCACGACAACGCGTTGTTCGAGCCGGTTCACGGCACGGCGCCCGACATCGCGGGCGAGGGAATCGCGAACCCGACGGCCGCGATCCTGTCGGCCGCCATGCTGCTGGAGTACCTCGGACACGTCGAGGAGGGCCAGCGAGTCCGGGACGCCGTGGAGGGCGTCCTCTCCGACGGCCCGCGGACCGGCGATCTCGGCGGCGACGCCACGACTGACGAGGTCACCGCGGCGATCCTCGACCGGCTGTAGGCGGCGAGCGCCGCCTCCGGTACCCGTCGACCACCTAACTCTTCGCCGTGCGAACGAGACTCGTGACCACAGGCAAACCACAAGAAAGGAAACCCTGCGGCCCGTCGACTCAGGTATGAGCAACTACGAAGTCGCGATGGAAGCAGCCTGGTTGGTCCGTGACGTCAAGGAGACCGACGACGCCATCGGCGTCGCGGTCAGCGAAGCCGGCAAGCGACTCAACGAGACGGACAAGCAGTACGTCGAGGTCGAGCCCGGCGTCACCGGCTGTCCGGCCTGCGGCGAGCCGTTCGACGCCGCGTTCCTCGCCGCGAACACCGCCTTGGTCGGACTCCTCTTGGAGATCGACATCTTCAACGCCGACAGCGAGGAGCACGCCGAGCGGATCGCGAAGAGCGAGGTCGGCGGTGCCCTCCGCGACGTTCCGCTTGAGATCATCGAAGTCATCGAAACCGACGGGGACGAGGACGGCGACCGCGACGACGAGTAGGATTTCGCGAGCGGTGCGACGACGCGACCGATTCGACCGTCGTTGCGATATCGGTCGCCGCCGAAACCTTTTCTAATAACCCCTAGTTATTTAGCGTATGGAACTCCCGACGCCACAGGACCTCCGCGAGCGGCGGACGACGCTGGAGCTGACCCAGAGCGATTTGGCGGACGCCGCCGATGTCTCGCAGCCCCTCATCGCGCGGATCGAGGGCGGCGACGTCGATCCGCGACTCTCGACGCTTCGGCGTATCGTCAACGCGCTCCAAGAGGCGGAAGGGAAAGTCGTTCGCGCGAGCGACCTGATGAACGAGACGGTGATAAGCGTCGCGCCCGACGACGCGGTGCACGGGGCGGTCGAGCTGATGGAAGAGGAGGCGTACTCGCAGCTCCCGGTGCTCCAGAACGGCGTGCCTGTCGGCTCGATCAGTCAGAGCGACGTGGTCCACGCCGGCGAGAACGTGGGCGACCATCCGGTCAGCGATGTGATGAGCGAGTCGTTCCCCACGGTCGCGCCCGGCGCGACGGTCGACGAGGTTCGGAACTTACTCGACCACTACAAGGCGGTGATGGTGACCGACGGCGGTGAGACGGTCGGAATCATCACCGAGGCCGACATCGCTGCGCACCTGTCGTAAGGGGGATTAGGGGCGTCCCGCGGTGTTCGCGGGGGCAGAACACGCTGCAATCGAGAGGTGTCACTCTTCTCGCCGCTCCGAGAGCCGTTCCCAAATCTCCGTACAGCCGGCGCCGTCCTCGATGTCGTTGAGGTGGCCCGTACCGTCGTCGGGGTCGGTGTCCGTCTCTCCCTCCGCGTCCACGTCGTCCCCCCGCCGATCGGCCTCGACGCCTTCTCGTTCGTCGTCGGTCGCTTGGGGATCGGCGTGTTCGGTCATCGTCCCTCCGGGGTGTCGTCGAAGAGCTCAGGCGCCACGTCCGCGGACGCGTGCTGTCGGTACTCGCCGTCGTCGACCGCGTCGACGGGTCGATCGCCGGTGGAGTCGGGAACCGAATCGGTCATCACGCCGAGGTAGGGGTACGCGAGCCATAAGTACCGGTACACATGTAAATCGAACCACTACTCTCGGATACCGGATTTCACGTCCGGTAGTTCGGACGGCATCTGTGGGTGGTTCCACCGCGCAGTGCAACGATTTTCCGATCTTGGGGGCGTCATCGAAACTGTCGCCGATTGCGAACACCGTCACGCATTGGGCCGTTGCGGGCCAATTGGGGGTGTGACCACTCGTTTGCGCGTCCTCGACGACGGGGCGTGGATCTCCGTCAACGACAGCCGGGAAGTGCGTGTCAGCGAACTGTGGCGGCTCGACGCGCCGGATCTGTGTGAGTGCGCGCTCACCGATCTGGTCGTGGAGAACTTCCAGTCGGTCGGCGTCGACGGCTCGACCGTGAAGGCGCGGGTCTACGGTCAGTGTATCGCGTGCGGGGCAACGGGAACGACCGGATGGGTCCCGATCGGGCGGGTACGAGGGGGCGAGTTCGCCGAACTCGACCGCTCCGCGGTCCGCCGCGTGCGACGCTGAGGAAAGCGGCAACAAATGCCCCATCGGTGCAGCACCGGGGAAGGTTGACACCACGCTGTCAGCTATGAGGGAGTCTGGTGTAGGGGCTCTCGATGCCAACGGACGTCGAGAACTGGAAATCGGAGGCGTACGGGCGAGAGGTCCGCGACCGCTTGTTCGAGTTCGCCGAGGAGGGGTACGACTCGATCCCGGACGACGAGCGGGACGCGTGGTTCGAGCGGTTCAAATGGTGGGGCCTGTACCACCAGCGGAACGGACAGGAGGGGTACTTTATGATGCGGATCGGGACCCCGAACGGCGTGCTCGAACCGGGACAGCTCCGAACTATCGGCGAGATCGCCGACGAGTACGCTCGCGGTCCCGGGACGAACCCGATCTTCGGCGACGCGTACGCCGACTTCACCACTCGACAGTCGATCCAGCTCCACTGGATCGAACTCTCGGACGTGCCGGCGATCTTCGAGAAGCTCGCCGCGAACGGCCTCTCGACGCAGCAGGCGTGTGGCGACTCGTGGCGGAACATCGTCGGGAACCCGGTCGCCGGCAAGGACGGACAGGAGGTCGTCGAGGCGTGGCCGGTGATCCGCGACCTTAACCAGACGTTCAAGGGAAACGACGACCACGCGAACCTCCCCCGGAAGTGGAAAGTGTCCGTGACCGGGTCCGCGGACGGCTCCGGGCAGGGCGACATCAACGACCTCGCGTTCGAGCCCGCGTACAAGTCGATCGACGGAGACGGAGAGGGCGACGAGAGCGAGGACGCAGTCGGCTTCAACGTCCGCGTCGGCGGCGGGCTCGCGCGCAACGAGCCGCGGCTCGCCCGCGACATCGACGTCTGGGTGCCACCGGAGCAAGTATCAGATGTCGCCGGCGGGCTCTCCGCGCTGTTCCGCGACTACGGCGACCGCGAGGACCGGTACAACGCGCGGGTGAAGTTCCTCGTCGACGAGTGGGGCGCAGACAAAGTTCGCGAGACGCTTCAGGAGGAGTACGTCGACTTCGAGCTCGAACCCGCCGGGCGCGACGTTCGCGAGGAGTACACCTACAACGCCGGCGAGGGCGAGCGCAACGACCTGATCGGCGTCCACGACCAGAATGACGGCCGGAACTTCGTCGGGCTGAACGTGCTCGTCGGACGGATGGGTGCTGACGACGTGCTCAACCTCGCCGACCTCGCCGAGGAGTACGGCTCCGGCGAGGTCCGGCTCTCGCAGCGCCAGAACGTCATCGTCACCGACGTGCCGGACGACGCCCTTGACGACTTCCGCGACGAGCCGCTGCTCGACCACTACTCGCCCGACCCCTCCCCGTTCATGCGCGGCTCGGTCGCGTGTACCGGTACGGAGTTCTGCTCGCTGTCGATCGTCGAGACGAAGAACCGGCAGGTCCGGTTCGCCCGCTGGCTGAAGGTCAACGTCGACCTCCCCGCCGACGTCGACGAGTTCCACATCCACCTCTCGGGGTGTACCGCGTCGTGCGCGCAGCCGCAGATCGCCGACGTGAGCCTGCGCGGGATGAAGACCCGCAAGGACGGGGACCCGGTGGAGGCGCTCGACGTGGGCCTCGGCGGCGGGCTCGGCGAGAACCCGCAGTTCGCCCGGTGGGTCACCCAGCGCGTGCCCGTCGACGAGGTTCCGGGCGCGATCGCGAACCTGATCGATAGCTTCGCGGCCGAGCGCGACGAGGGCGAGTCGTTCCGGGCGTTCGTCGCCCGTCACGACGACGACGAGCTAGACGCCTTCGTCGAGCCCGAGGAGACCGACTACGAGGACCCGATGATGCACAACACGAAGCGCACCTGGTACCCGTACGCCGAGAACGATACGATGGAGGACGCGCCGCCGACGCCGGCGGACGACTGACGATGTCCGATCGCCTGCTCCGCGTGAACGCCTACACGACGCTCGACCTCGTGGAGGGCCGCGCCCGCGGGCACGAGTTCGAGGCCGACGCGCCCGGCGTCGTGAACGTCACGGCTCCCCGGGAGGACCCCGAACACGTCACGCTGGAAGTCGAACTCGATAACACGGCGATCGACGACCTCCCCGCCCACGCCGACGAGGTCGACCTCTCGCCCGCGCAGGCACGGACGCTCGCCGAGGCGCTGGAGTCGACGGCGGACCGCGTCGACGCCGCGCAAAACGGCGACAGCTCCTTATAAATGAACGGTGCGGTGGCGTGCGCCTGCGAGCGCCCGTTAGGGCGCAAGCAGCCCGCACGAGGGAGTCGCTGGCGCCGACGGCGCCAGCGACAGGGCGAGAGCGAATCTCTCGCTTGCAACCGGCGCTACGCGCCGGTGACGAGGCTGGGGAGGCGTGAGGCTGCAGCTGCGGGGCGGGGCGGGGCGGGACTCAAAGGGGCAGTCGCGAGGACGAAGCACGCTGCAGCAAGCACTGCAAGGAGCGAACAAAGTGAGCGACTGAAGCGCGCAGCAAAGCGCGCGAGTCGTCGCGGCTGGGGGCTTTGGAGGTGTTCACCGTCGATCCGCTGTTAACTACTTATAAATGACCGAATGAGAATTCGAAACAGTTCACCGCGCCAGCAACGATTTATTAGCGAACGCTTAGAACCGCTCCAGAGGAGGTTCCCACGCCAACGCCCATTTATAAGCGATCGGCTACAGTGCCGACAGGAACCGGATTCCCGCTGACAACAACTACTTATAACTCCAGTCCGCGGATCGCGACGCTCCCCTCATCATCATCGCCCTCCTCTACTCGCCCGATCACACGCCCATCCGTCTCGGCAGCCAGCGATTCGGCCGCGTCGGGGTCGACGGCGGCGACGAAGCCGGTCCCCATGTTGAACGTCCGGTGCATTTCCTCGTCAGAGACGCTCCCCTCCGACTGCACGAACTCGAAGACGGGCTGCGGCTCGAAGGCGTCGTCGACGACGTACCGATTCGCGCCGAGCCGCGTCAGGTTGGTCCAGCCGCCGCCGGTAACGTGAGCCGCGCCGCGCACGCCGTGGTCGCGCATCGGGTCGAGCAGATCGGTGTAGATCCGGGTCGGCTCTAACAGCGCCTCGCCGACCGTCTCGTACCCGTCGAACGGACACGGGTCGGTGTACGCGTGCTCGCGGGTCGCGGCCTCCCGGGCGAGCGTGAGCCCGTTCGAGTGGATCCCGGAGGAACGCCAGCCGACGAGTGCGTCGCCCGGCTCCGCCGCGCCGTCGAAGACGGCCTCCTTCGCGGCGAGTCCGGCGCAGGTCCCCGCCAGATCGAGCCCGCGGATCACGTCGGGCATCACCGCGGTCTCGCCGCCGACGAGCTCCATGTCGGCGAGTTCGGCGCCGCGCGCGAGCCCCTCGCCGACCTGCTCGGCGAACCGCTCGTCCGGCTCGTCGACGGCGAGGTAGTCGACGAACGCGACGGGGCGCACCCCGGCGGCAACGAGGTCGTTGACGTTCATCGCGATGCAGTCGATCCCCACCGTCGAGTAGTCGCTAAGCGCCTCGGCGACGAGCAGCTTCGTCCCGACCCCGTCGGTCGCCAGCGCGAGGTAGCGGTCGCCGATGTCGAGCAGGCCGGCGTAGTCGCCCTCCCCCTCGCCGACCGCGCCGATCAGCGCCGCGGTCGCCGCCTCGCTGGCGTCGATGTCGACGCCGGCGTCCGCGTAGGTGAGTTCGTCGTCGCCGTCGATCGTCGGTTCCTCGTCGCCGCCGCCCGTCTCGCCGCCGTCGCCCTCGGTCATGTGTGTCGAGGGACGCCCGCGGAGCAAAAGCGCACCGTTCCCCGCGAACGGGTGGAGGGCGAGGACCGCGGGGCCGGCAGGGGCCGGCGACGCCCGGCTCAGAACGGCCCGCCGAAGCCGAGTCCGCCGACGAACACGAGCCCGATCGTGAGCACGACGGAGAGGACGAAGAAGCCGGCCCACACACCCTTGCTCCAGTCGAGCACGGTCTTCCCGTCGAGGGGGCCGTACGGAATCAGGTTAAACGCCGCGAGGAAGACGTTGATCGCGATCCCGCGGGAACCGATCAGGGTTATCACCGGGCTCCCGACGACGGGACCGAGCAGGAGCGCCGGCAGGAACACGAGCGTGAGGAGGAGGTTGACTACCGGCCCGGCCAGCGCGATGTGGCCGTGTTCGCGGGGCGTCAGCCGGCCGCGGTGGTGGACCGCACCGGGCGCGGCGAAGATGAACCCGAGAAGCGAGCTCATCACGGCCAGAAACAGCATGCTGTTGTCCGCCCGGAACTCGGCGACCTGGTCGTAGTGGACCGCGACGACCTTGTGGGCGATCTCGTGGAGGAGGAACGCGACGCCCGCGGTGAGCAGCCCGACCAGAAGCGGCGGGACGATCCCCGCCGCGAGCAGCCGATCGAAACCGGCGGTGCCGTTCACGAAGAAGAACGTGAACGCGACGCCGAGCGCGAGCCACGCGACCAGCAGGTCGCGGATCTCGGTCCCGCTGAAGTAGAGCCCGGCGATCCGTCGGCCCTGCAGAGTTCCGCTCATGCGTTCACCTCACTAGCGCGCCGAGTTATGCCCACCGCAACGCGTCGGATCATGCGCCACCCGTGACCGCGCTTCGGATCAGTTCCGCGCCGGTGCGTGCGCCCTCGACCATGAGCCGTCCCACCTCGTCGACGCCGCCTACGTCGCCGAACATCGCGGGGATGACGTACACCGCGAACAGGAAGCTCGCGACGATACTGCCGATGTTCGTCATCGCGACGACGACGATGAGCTTGAACAGCGGCACGTCGAGCATCGCGGAGACCAGCTCGGAGGGCGACTGCGTCTCGTCGGAGAGCAGCTCGTTGAGCCGTCCGATATCGCCGACGTTCACCGTGAGATGCCGGAGCTCGACGTAGCCGGTGAACCAGCCGGGCGCGAGCACCGGGTTGATCGAGGTCATCCACGCGACGGCGCCGCCGACGCCGGCCGAAGTCCAGCGTGCGCCGGCGAGTTTCGCGAATGCGAACGCGAACGCGCCGTTGATCAGGAACCACGCGCCGAACAGCCGGAACAGGAACGCGTTCTCCACGCCGGCGAGCGCGAGCAGGACGAAGAAGCCCACGAAGCTGACGGTGATCGCGTAGCCGATCGCCTTCTTCCACGGGAGCCGTCGCCCGCGCTCTTTCCCGACGAGGTCTTCCATCGGCGGGAGCGACGCGGGGTCGGCGAGGTACCCCTCGATCCCCGCGCGGTGACCCGCGCCGACGACGGCGACCACGTTGTGCCCGGCCTCGCGGAGGGCGACGAGCCGGTGGGCGATGAAGGCGTCGCGCTCGTCGATGAGCGCCTCCGCGCCGCCCGGGGAGAACTGCCGGAACTCCTCCATCATCATCGTCACCACGTCGGTGTCGGTCAGGTCCTCCATCCCGAGTTCCTCGATCCCGCCGTGTTCGGGCTCGCTGGTGCCCCGTCCGACGACGGTCATCGCGAGTGACGCGACCACACCGAGGGTTAAGCCGAGCGAGATCCCGAGCCCGAGGCTGCCGATCGCCGTCACGGCGAAGCCGCCGAGATACGTCGCGACGATCCCGTCGAGCGCACCGACCGCGGCGGCGATGATACCGGCCGCGACGCCCAGTGCCGCTGCGGCGTAGAGGCGTCCATCGGGTGAGAGCGCGACCTTCCCGACCTGATCGACGGCGATCGCGACCGCAACCGTGGCGAGCACGCCGCCCGTGACGCTCGTCAACAGGGCGTCAGTGACGCCGACGCTCCCACCGAAGAGCCCGATCACCGGACCAGCGAGAATACCGACGAACAGTCCAACTAACACCCCAACCACGCGGGAGTCGGTGACGCCGAACGCGAGTCCGCCCACCATTCGCAGCTTCTCGGTGAGCGACATCCGGGCCCAGAAGCGCTGTATCGTCGTCTGGATGTCTCGGTCGACCAGCGCCACGTCGATGCCGAGCCCCTCGGCGACGTCGATGGCGGCCCGCATGTCGGCGCCGGGCTCGATGTCGAACCGGTCACCGAGCTGGGTCTGGACGTACGACAGCATCCAGTACGCGAGGAACTGGAAGACGGTGTTTCCCCGCAGCAGGTCGCTCGCGTCGAGATCGTCGGGGCTTTCGCCGTTCATCTGGCGGTATCGCCCCTCGTCGAGCTCGACGGCGACCACGTCGGGTCGCTCGCGCTCGATCGTCTCCTCGACCTCGTCGACCGACTGCTTGGAGACGTGCGCGGTTCCGACGACCGTCACGGAGCCGGACTCGTCGCCGGCGGCGGGCGTTCCGGCTGCACCACTCGCAGGGGAACCCTCGCCATCGATTGGCGCCGAGTCGCTTGCCGTCGGCGCCGGCTCGCTCGCCGTCGGGGGCGGGGACGCGCCGTCGGATCCCCCTGGCGTCTCTGTCATTGCCACGACGTACTCCGTCGCCGCGTTTAGGGTTTGTGAGTCGGTGAGCGCGCGGCACCGCCTCAAGGATCCAACAAATTTGTATTCTCACGGGTCACAGAGACTGGTATGTCGCGGCTGTTGCCCTCCCTCCCCGACGCGACCCCCGAAGATCGAGAGCCGCGGGTGGTCGGCGTCAACGAAGATGACGCAGACGAGCTCATCGCCGCACTCGGCTCCGAGACGGCACGCGAGATTCTCACGCGGCTCCACGACGAGCCGGCGACGAAATCGGAACTCGCTGACGCCGTCGACACCACGCTCCAGAACGTCCAGTATCACCTCTCGAAGCTCAACAGAGCCGACCTCGTCGATGTCGTCGACACGACCTACTCCGAGAAGGGCCGAGAGATGGACGTGTACGCGGCCGCCGACGAGCCACTCGTACTCTTCGCTGGCGGTTCTGAGGAGTCGAACGGGATCAAGTCGGCCCTGATGCGGCTGCTCGGCGGCTACGGGATCATCGGGCTGGCGGCGGTCGCGGCCCAGCGGGTGCTCTCGGTGCCGAGACCGACCGCTCGCGTGTCGAGGAGCACGGGCGGGGGTGCCGGCGGCGACGCGGCGACCGAAGACGCTGCGGACGGGCCTTCCATCGAGACGGTCTCTGAGGCCGACGGCGGCGGCAGCGGCGAGATCGACGGCACCGTCGAGTACGTCGTCGATCCCTTGGCTGACTACGCCGTCTCGCTGCTTGAGCCGGGGGTCGTCTTCTTCGTCGGTGCCGCGCTCGTGTTCACGATCGGCTGGGCGTACTGGTACTGGGGCGGCCGCTGACGGGGCGCGCTGCCGACACACAGTACCGATCGCCTCGGGCTGCGCTCACGTGGGACAGCTATTCATGCCGCCGCCGCCACGATCCGGTATGGAACACGAAGCCGAGGTCGTCGGGGTCGGAGCGGGCTCCGCACCCGGCGGCGACGTGCCGGCGGTCATCCTGTCCGCGCGCGGCGAGTACGTCCCGATCTTCGTCAGCGCCGATCAGGCGCAATCGATCGGGATGGCGCTCGAAGGCGAACCGTTCGACCGGCCGCTGACGCACGACCTCCTCGTCGACATCCTCACCGAGTTCGGCGGTGCGATCGACCGCGTCCGAGTCGACGACCTCCGGGACGGAACCTTCTACGCGAAGGTCGACGCCGAGCGGTACGAGAACGGCGAGCCGGAGCGGTTCGTCTTCGACGCGCGCCCCTCCGACGCGCTCGCGATCGCCGTTCGGATCGACTGTCCGATCATCGTCTCCGACGCGGTGATTGACGAGGCGGGTCGCCCGCAGGACTCGATCCGGTTCGACGACGGTCCCCAAGGCGGCGCCTGACCGCTGCACTCGCCGCCGGTCAGGAGGTTCAAGTCACCCGCCGCCTCACCGACGGCATGGACGAGACGGCGACGGTCGCGGAGTCGTACACCGAGATGACCGAACTGCTGTTGCCGAACGACACGAATAACCTCGGGCGAGCGCTCGGGGGCGCGGTCCTCCACTGGATGGACATCTGCGGCGCCATCGCCGGAATGCGCTTCTCGAACCGGCAGGTCGTCACCGCCTCGATGGATCACGTCGACTTCATCTCTCCCATCGAGATGGGCGAAGTTGCCGTGATCGAGGGGTACGTGTTCAACGTGGGGAACACGAGCGTCGACGTGAAGGTTCACGTCAGCGCTGAGAACCCTAGGACCGACGAGCGCCGCCGGACGACGACCTCCTACTTCACCTTCGTCGCGCTCGACGACGAGGGCACCCCGGCGAGCGTACCGGAGCTGACCACACCGACCGACGCGGAGGAGACGCTGCGCGACGACGCGATCGAGGGGCGGCGCGAACAGCTCCGAAGCGTGGCCGAGCGGTACGATCTGTAGACGACCGGCGGAATCCGTCCGCGGCTCACCGAGTCGCGCTCGCGTCGTCGATCCGCTCCGTGGATCCGGGAATCACATCGACGTGTCCGCCGGTTTCCTCGACCGCGACCTCGTGCGCCTCGCGGACCAGCGTGGCGAGGGCGGTGGCGCCGTCGGTGCCCGCGGCGAGGTGGCTCCCGCAGTCACAGTCGGACGCGCCGAAGCCGTCAACCGGGCTCGCTGGGAGTCGGTCGGCGACCGCACACTCCACGTCGGCGTCGACGCTCCGAACGACGCTGTCGATCCGGGCGTCGGGGTGGCCGAGCAGGTGGTCGACGTGCCAGTGGCGCACGTCGTGTTCGCCGCGGGCGGTCCGGCGGTGGCGGTCGACGCGGGAGAACCCCCCGGTGCCGAGCGCGCTGCCGGTATACGCGTAGATGCCGGGTTCGAATCGGCGGTCTCCGAGCGCACCGACCTCGATCGTCGCCGGGGCCGCGAGTTCGACGAGGAGGGTGTAGGTGCCGCCCGCGTCGCTCTCGGGATCGCCGTCGATCGCGTTGCTTCCGTCCCCCCCGTTTCTGCCCCCGCTTACGACAGCGCCTCCGGCCGGTCGCTCGCCGCGAGGCGGAGGCCGTCCACGAGGTCGCTCGCGGCGTCGGTCAGCCGGTAGGTCTCGTGCACGTCGTCGGGGTCGCGGCCGCGCCCCGACAGCGTCCCGACGACGCCGGCGATCCGGTCGTAGTTGTCGCGGACGAGCCCGCCGACGATTTCGGGGGTGCCGGCGCGCTCGGCCAGCTCCTCGGCCGCCGAGCGGCCGGCGTACACCCGTCCCTCGCCGGGGTCGACGAGCACCATCGCGAACGGGCGCGAGCCGAACTGCGCGTCGAGGAACGGCCCGACGGGATCGGCCTCCCACGGCACCGCCGCGACGCCCTCCAGCCGCCGGAGCGCGACGGCCGCCACCGAGCAGTACGGGCAGTCGCCGTCGAAGATCAGCACCGGCGCGTCCGGGTCGGTGTCCATGCCTTCGGGTACGCACTCCGGCGGCTTAAGCGACCGGCTGAGGGGGTTGCAGTATAAAAGAAATGTGTCGACCGATCGGACCGATCGGACCGATCAGTGCGAGTGACCGAGCGCGTCTTCGAGCGACTGGCCGAAGCGCTCCTCGAACAGCTCCGCGGCGGTGTCGTTCATCTCCGCGATGTCGTCCGGGACCTCGCCCTCGCTGTGGTGGGCGATCACGTGCGCCTGCTGGGCCATCGCCTGCACCACCACGTCGCTGACGACGCGGGTCGGCTGCTCGCCCTGCTGGCTGAGCACGTCGACGAGACCGGCGGGCAGTTCGAAAGACTCCTCGTCACCGTCGGGACCGGTGATCGTGTAGGTTTCTGTCTCTCCCATACCCGTGGATCGGGACCGGTACATAAGGGTCTGTGGAAAGCGGGCCCGATTATCTGGCAGTTCCTTCACGGGAGATCGGCGACCTCCTCCGTCACCCGTGCGCCGAGATCGCCTTCACCGAGAAGCCGGAGCCGACGATGCTCGCGAGGTAGATTGCGATCGCGGTGATGACGATCGACCCCCCGGAGGGAAGTCCGAAGCCGATCGAGACGGCGAAGCCGCCGATCACCGACAGCTGTCCGAAGATCACCGCGAGGTACATCGTCTCGCGGAAGCTCCGAGCGATCTGGGAGGCGGCCGCGACCGGAACGACGAGCATCGCGGCGACGAGGATGACGCCGAGCACCTGCATCGCGCCGACGACGACGACCGCGGTCAACACCACGAGCAGGGTGTTGTATCCGGTGACGTTCAGCTGAGCGACCCGCGCGGCCTGCTCGTCGAAGGTGATGAAGAGCAGCTGTTTGTACGTCAGCGCCACGCCAGCGACGACGATCAGGGAGAGCGCGCCCATCAGGCGCGCTCCCTCCGGCGTGACGACCGCGAGGTTCCCGAACAGGTATCCCTGAATGTTGACCCCGGTGAGTCCGTCACCGTAGCTGATGATCAGGGTTCCGACCGCGAAGCTCCCGCTGAGCATGATCGCGATCGGCACGTCCCCGTAGGCGTCAGTGCGCTCGGTAAGCCACTGGACTACAAGCGCGCCGAGGATCCCGACCGCGAGCGCGACGAGCAGCAGCGAACCGTTCCACCCGGTCGAAGACGTGACGAGGATGCCGATCGCGACGCCGGCGAATGCGGTGTGCGCGAGCGTCTCGCCGATCAGCGCCATCTCGCGGTGGACGAGGAAGGAACCGACCAGCGGAGCGACGACCCCGACGAGCACGCCGACCGCCATCGACTGCCACATGATCGGGTGCCGGAACACATTCGTGCCGAACGCGGCGTCCATCCCGCGTCCGAACGAGCGGAACGCGGCGTACAGTTCGCTCGCTACCGGGAGGTCCTGCGCCCAGTAGAGCAGAACGAATCCGAGCATGACGGCCGCGACGACGGCCGTGATCGCGATTCCGACGAGTTCGGCGGTTCGGCGGAGGCCACGGTCGGGGCGCGGGCGATTTTTCGTGTCGGCGGCTGATTCCCCGCTCATCAGTGGTGGTGGTGGACGACCTGTCCCGTGGTGCCGTACGCCTCCGCGAGGGCGTCGCTCTCGACGAACGACTCGGTGTCTCCGTGGTGGTACAGCTCGGTGTTGATACAGGCGATGCGGTTCGCGCGGTCGGTGACGACGCCGATGTCGTGTTCGATGAGGATGATGGTGATCCCCTCGTCGTTCAGCTCGTCGAGGAGGGCGTAGAAGGCGTCGCGCGACTCGGCGTCGACGCCGACGGTCGGCTCGTCGAGCGCGAGTAGATCTGCGTCGCTCGCCAAGGCACGCGCGATGTATGCTCGCTGTTTCTGGCCGCCGGACAGCTCCGAGACGAGTCGGTCGGCGAGTTCGCCGATGCCGACCGTCTCGATCGCGTCGGCGACAGCGGCACGGTCGGCCGCGGAGAGCCGCCCTCGGCCGGCGCGCGCGAACCGGCCCATGGTGACGCACTCGCGGACGGTGACCGGCATCGCGCCGCCCCGGCTCGTTGCCTTCTGGGAGACGTAGCCGATCCGACCGCCGTCGTCGAACTCGTCGACCGGGCGGCCGAACAGCTCAATGGATCCCTCGTCGGGCTCGTGGAGCCCGAGCATGAGGTGAAGCAGGGTGGTCTTCCCGGAGCCGTTCGGCCCGACGAGCCCGAGGAAATCACCCTCCTCGACCGTCAGAGAGACGTTGCTCACGGCGACCGTGTCGCCGTAGGAGAACGTCACGCCGTCGAGATCGACAATTACGGTCACTGCGTGTGTCCGATCTGGGTTGTCCGCACGTTTAGCTCTTTTAGTCCGTCGTCGCTGTCGTCGGAGCGGTCGCCCGACGAGTCGGTGACCGCACTGATCACTGCGCGTCGAATGCCCGCTCGAAGGCGGGGACGTTGATCTCGGTCATCTGTTCGAGATAGCCGTACCCGGCGTCGTTCCACTCACGGGTCGTCCCCCCGGCCGGCGTGACGGGGACCGCCTCGGTGGCATCGCTGTTCTCGACGATCGACTCGGCGAGCCTGGGCGACTCGAAGCGGTCGTACAACACCGCGTCGATCCCCTCCGTGTTCACGAGTTCGATCGTGTCGGCGATCTCGCTTTGCGTCGGCTCGTTTTGCGGCGAGACGCCGACCGGCGAGTGGAGCCGGAACCCGTAGCGCGCCTCTAGGTACTGAAAGGAGTTGTGGCCCGCCATGACCGCCACGCCGCGCTCGGCGTTCTCGGCGATTGACTCGAAGGCATCGTCGATCGCGTCGAGATCCTCGGCGTAGGCGGCGGCGTTGTCGGCGTAGTCGTCGGCGTTGTCCGGGTCCGCCTCGCCGAGCCCTGCCGCGATGGTGTCGACGACATCGGCGGCAAGCACCGGATCGACCCAGACATGGGGGTCGTACTGCCCTCTGTCGGGGCCGTCTTCGTCGTCGGGGCTGTCTTCGTCGTCGTGGGCGTCTTCCTCCTCTTCGTCGTGGCTATGGTCCCACTCAAGGAGGTCCTCTTCCAGCCCGGCGAGCCCGTCGATCACGGCGACCGTGTCGTAATCGTCCTCCAGCGTCGCGGCCAGATCCTGCGCCCACGAGAACTCCGAGCTGTCGAGGTAGACGAACGCGTCGGTGGAGGCGACGTCTACAGCGAGGTTCCCGTCCGGCGTCCAGCCGTGACCGAGCTGCCCCACGTCGACCGGGTCCTCGAAGCTCGCGTGGTCGCCCGCGACCTGATTCGCCCAGTCATTGAGGGTGAAGAAGGCGGCGTAGCCGGCGTCGAACCCACCGGATCCGCCGTTTGTGGTGCCGGAACAGCCGGCTAACGACGCCGCCGTTCCCGCGACCGCGAGACCGGCGCCGCGACGCAGCACCGACCGCCGTGAGTGAGTCATATCTATCGATACCGCTGATTAACAGAAAAATGTTGTTATTTCATAACCCCGAATTAATAAAATGGGCGTCGAGAGCGTCCCCGATTAACAACTCGGTGTCACCATTTGGGGCAGACGCTCTCATTTATTCGGTGAGATCGACGACCGTCGCCTCGGCGAGGTTGACGAGCGTCTCCGGATCAGTCTCGAACACCGCACTCGGCGTCCCCGCCGCGCCGTAGACCGTGTCGTATCCGGTAAGCGTCGGATCGAAAACGGTCGGGATCGAGGCGTCGTGACCGATCGGCGGCACGCCGCCGATGCTCCAGCCGACGACCTCGCGGATCCGCTCCGGGTCTGCCATCGCGGCTGAGGCTGCGCCGAACCGCTCCGCGACCGCGTCCAGATCGAGCCGGTTCGCGCCGCTCGTGATCGCCGCGACGAGCCGGTCCTCGTCGGCTCCGGCCTCTTCGTCGGCTCCGGCCTCTTCGTCGGCTCCGGCCTCCCCGCCCGAGAGCGACACCACGATGGTGGAGGCGATCGCCGCGGTGTCACATCCGACGGCGTCGGCGGCCGCGGCCGCCGTCTCCGTGCCGGCGTCGAACTCCAGCACGTCGAGGTCGACGCCGTGTCGCTCCCGCGCCCGCTCCGAGAACTCCGCCGCACGCTCGTGCATGACGAGAAAGAAGCCCGCGTCTGGGTATGAAGCTCCCGGCCGCGGCACGTATCGCGATCGGGCGAGACCGGTGGCCAAGCGCGGCGCTGTCGACGCCCTACCGCGTCCGTAGCTCGTCTTTGTCCTTGATCACGCGAGCGTCGCCCTCGCCGGACGTGACCTCGTTGACGAGATCGTACAGGTCGTTTTGAAGTCCGGCGGGGAAGGTGAGGACGCCCACCCACGATCCGTCGTTCTGCCACTCCTCGCGTTCCAGATCGCCGAATTCTCGGATCTGGGCCTGCCCGGATCCCGCGTAGTCGGCGGGGAGCTGGACCGCCATCGTCACTTCCTCGAAACGGATCGGTATCACCGGGCGGAGCGCCTCGAGCGCGTCGTCGACCTGATTCTCGACCGGCTCCATCGGATCGATCTGGAAACCCGCCTCCTCTAAGGCGCGCTCGATGCGTTCGGGCGGGTGCGGCGAGTCATCCATCTGCGGGTTCACCGCGTTGCGCGTGATGGTGGTGACAAGCTGATTGTGCTTGCGTTCCATCATTTCCTCGCGCTGCTCGGCGGTGATCTGGATCTCCCCGCGCTCGACGACCTCGGGAATGATCTCCAGCGGGTCGGTCGTGCCGAACACGGTCTCTAGGTCTTCTTCGGCCGGGCGATCGCCCCGCGAGGCGTTCTCGAACACGTCCTCGGCGGCGATCACGTCTTCCAGGTTGCCCTCGAACTCGCCCCGTTTCATCGCGAGCGCGGCGTCGGGGTCGATCAGCACCTCGAACCGTTCGCCGTGTGACTCCAATCGGGCCGTCACGGCCTCGTCGAGCGAAATCATACTGAACGGTACCACCCCCGTCGTGAAAAAGCCTCCCGCGACGCGCCGCAACCTCGACCATTCAGTCCGGTCTACCCCTCCGGTCAGCTCCCCGCCGAGGGCCGCTCGTCTGTCCACTCGGCTCGACAGGTCTGCGAGCAGAAGTGTCGATGCACCGCATCGTCGCCGTCGACCCACGTGACGGTTCGGCGACCAGTGCCCAGCGCTGGCTCGCTACAGGTCACACAGCGCGGTGCGGATTCCTCATCGATATCTTCCTCGAGGTCGGACGTCGGATCTACCATACCCGTCCGTACGCCTCCGGACACTTGAACCCGCGAAGGGCGGCAGTTCTGGCCGTGCGACTCAGTCTCACCGCCCGACGGAGTGGCCGCCATCTCCTTCGATTTCTCCTCCACCCCGTCGCCTCCCGGTCGGCGCTGCAGTCCGCGAGGGGTGTTCGACCGCGATCTCCTCGTTCGCCGTTGGGTCGGTCAGGGTCCGCTCGCGCCCGTCCGGCCACCGGATGTCGACGCGGACCGGGGTCGCTCCCCCGAGTCCGAAGTGCGCCACTGGTTCCGTCTGACAGAGGCAACCGCCGCCGGCGTCGACCGTGCGGCGCTGGACGCCCCCGGTCGTTTCGAGCCGGACCACCGCCCCCCTGGCGGGTGCCCCGTGGCGCGTGGTCGGTCTGACGCGGAGCCACCCGGCAGCCGCCGCAGTCGGGTCCTTGTACACCGAAATCGGTTGGGCTGCGACCTCGCCGTGGACGACGATCAGTTCGAGGATACCGTCCCCGTCGATGTCGGCCGCGACCGCGCCGGTCCCGAAGCCGTCCGGCTCGGCGGCCGGTCCGAGGTCGATGCGACGCCAGCACGGGTCGTCACCGCTCTCAGCGACGCGAGCGAAGAGCCGGTTTTGCTCTCCCGAGGCGTTGAAGAACAGCTCCTCGCGGCCGTCGTTGTCGAAGTCGGCGGCCACGACGGTCCGGACGCGCCCGGTGTCGCGGAGTGCGGGCGGTGCCGCGTCGACGAACCCGCCACCGGGGGCTCGGCGGAGGAGGCGGTTCGACCCGTCCTCGTTACCGACTACGAACGCGAACCGACCGCCCTCGTCGACGAGGGCGGCCCCCCGCGTGTCGCCGGCCGGGTCCGAGAGTGCCGCGCCGCTGTCGGCCCGGTCGTAGTGGCCGCCGTCGTTCCGAAACAGCCGGTTCGGCCCGCGCTCAACGCCCGCGAACAAATCGCCCTCGCCCGAACAGTGCGGGACCGCGAGCAGCGACCGACACCCCCCGTCGACCTCCAGCCCGACCGCGTCGGCCATGTCCGTGATCTCGCCGTCGTCGCCGACTTCGTAGAAGGCGAGGGGGGCAGCGTACCCGGAGACGGCGACGCCGTAGCGGCCGGTTCCGAGGCGGTCGAGCGCGGCGACCGACCGCCCGGCGCGCACGTCGAGCCGATCGGCGTTCACATCGAGTGCGAACAGGTCGGTCCAGCGGTACCGTTCAGATTCGAGCCGGCTTAAAAGGAGGTCCGGGTCGCCGCCGCCGTCGACGCCCTTGGTACAGTTGTGGACGTACACTTCCTCGCAGCCGTCAGCGTCGAGGTCGGCCGCGCACACGCCCATCCCGTGTCGGGTTCCGTCGGCGACGATGCCGCAAGCCGTGTCGACGAAGCGGTCGCCGTCGCGGGCGTATAGCCGATTGGGCTCCCCGTAGCCCGCGACGAACACGAGCGGGCCCTCCCGGCCGGGCGTCACCGCGACGCCGTAGCCCCGAACCGGGTCGTCGTCCGCGACGAGGTCGGACCGCTCCGTGAACATGGCCGTCCGTCACCGCTCGGGGAATAAGAACTCACGGGTCCGATCGAAGCCACCTTTATAAATGCGTTCGCTACCGAACGCGGTCGGCGACGAGAGGTCGTCGATCACTTATAAACTCGTGCCGCGCTAGCCGAGCACGAACACGAACAGCGCGACTCCCGCGGCGAGCGTCAGGAAGAGGACGCTCCGGCCGATACCGGTTCGGATCTCGACGTCGACGCCCGCGCGCCCGAGCGCCTCCCGCGGGTGCATCGCGGTCCACTCGACGGCCGCGATCGCGTTCATCACCGCGCGGTCGACGGCGGCCCACAGTTCGGTGACGCCCCAGACCGACCCGCGAGCGAGGTAGAACGCGGCGGGGTACGTCACGGCGTCGACGTCGCGCATGTGGTGGGCGAGCCAGCCGAGCGGGCGCTTCAGCGCGAAGAAGCCGACGAAGCCGGCCACGAGCAGCGCGGCGCTCTCGGTCAGGTGGCTCGTGCTGTAGGGATGCAGTTCCGGCGCGACCTCGGCCGTGAACGGCATCAGCTCGACGAGGTAGCCGTAGGTGAACGGCGTGCCGAAGAAGACGCACGCGCCGCCCGCCAGCACCATCCCGACGGTCTGGAACCGCGTTGCGTCCTTCGGTGACAGCGTCGCCGACCCGTGGAAGAACATGTAGTAGCCGAGCTTGATGAACGACATGAACGTCCCCACGCCGCCGAGGATGAGTAGCCACCAGAGTAGCCCCTCGCCGAACAGCAGCTCGAAGTTGTGGATCTCGTGGGCGGAGTCGATCACCATCCCCTTCGAGATGAATCCGTTAAAGCCCGGAACGGCCGTAATCGACGCCGCACCGACGAGGTACACGAGGAAGGTGACCGGCATCACCCGCCAGAGCCCGCCCATGTCCCTGATGTCCTCGACGCCGGTCCGGTAGATCACGACGCCGACCGCCATGAACAGGAGGCTCTTGTAGAGAACGTTGTTGAACAGGTGCGCGAACCCGCCGGTGACGGCGAAGTCACCGACGGCCGTCGCGAGTCCGAGCCCCGCCAGCATGTAGCCGACCTGCGCCTGAATGTGGTACGATAGCAGGCGACGCGGGTCGTACTGCAGCAGCGCGAAGAACGCGCCGTAGACCGCCATGAACCCGCCGAGGTACGCGAGCCACATGCCGCCCTCGGGGAACGCGCGGTACATCACGTACACCGCGGTCTTCGTCGTGAACACCGAGAGGAACACCGACGCCGCGACGTGCGGGCGCGGGTAGGTGTCCGGCAGCCACGTGTGCAGGAAGATAAACCCGCAGTTGACGCCGATCCCGATCGCCGCGAGCAGCGTCGCGGAGGCGTGGATCCCGGTTGTCGACGAGAACAAGAAGATCTCGCCGGCCGGCACGCTCCCGAGCATCGATGCGCCGTGGACGACGACCGCCCCGAGCAGGAACGTCCCGCCGATCCCGTGGAACAGGGCGTAGCGGTAGCCGGCCCGCACTGCTTTCCCGCCGTACTGCCACACCAGTAGCGTCGAGGTGACGGCCATCAGCTCCCAGAAGAAGATCAGCGTGAGCCAGTCGCCGGCGTAGATCGTCCCGACCGTCGATGAGACGTAGATCAGCGCGAACGCGGTCACCCACTTCGGTGCCTCGGTGCCGTACGCGTACAGCACCGCCGCCGTCGCGAGGAAGCCGACGACGACCCCCATCAGCAACGAGAACTGATCGACGTTGAACAGGATCACGTCGAAGCCGAACAGCTGCGTCGCGACGTACGCGCCCGTGCCGCCGTCGCCGAGCAGCACCGCCTGCGCGAACGTGAACGCCGTCGCCAGCGCGGCCGCCGCGTGACCGGCGCGGCGCGGGAGGCCGAGGACGAGGAACGCCGCCGCCGCGAGTACGACGTACGGCGGAAGTGAGGTGAGGATCGGGTTCACGGACGCATCACCTCCTCAGGGAGCCGCGTATCGACGATGAGTTCGATCAGCTCCAAGAAGCCCATCTCGTAGGGAATCACGCCGAGCAGCACCGCGAGGCTCATCGCGGTGAGGATGGGCGCGAGCGTGAACCACGTCGACTCGCGCCCGAGGAGGACGTCGAGCCCGTCGATATGCGTCCAACCGCCGGCCGGCGGACCGCCCGCGTGGCCGTGGTCGTGGTCCGCGTGGTCGTCGTGGCCCGTGTCGTGGTCGCCGTGGTCCGTCTGGTCGTCGGCTTCGTCGGCACTGTTGGCGTCGCCGCGCCCAACACCGAAGGGCACGTCGGCGTCGGAGGGGCGCGAGTCGACCGCGTAATCCCCGGTGTCAACGCGGTCGGCCGGCTCCGAGAAGTCCCGGTCGCTCGTGTCGAAGTTCGGGCGGACGACCCCGTCCTCGTCGGTCGGAAGGTCGTCCATCTCCGCGTCGGGGATGTCGGAGTCGTCCGGCACCTCGACATCGTCGCTGACGGAGTCCGCATCTTCGGCGTCGACCGCCGAGTCGCCCTCGGCGCTCTCGACGACCTCGTCGATGTCGATGTCGGTGGCGGCGGTATCGTCGCTATCGCCGTCATCGCCGTCGGCATCCTCCGGCCGACCACCATCGGTCGCCGGCAGCGTCGACCGCGACTCACCGCCCATCCGGAAGTCGACGAGCGGCTTCGCGTCGTGGGCGTCCTCCGCCTCGAAGAAGGCGGTATAGATCACGGGCCAGAAGTACGCGATGTTGAGGACGCCCGAGAGCAGCAGCGCCCCGACGAGGTAGTAGGCGACCGGGGTCAGCTGGGCGCCCATCCGGATCCCGCCGATCAGCATGTAGTACTTACTGACGAAGCCGGCGAGCAGCGGGATCCCCGCCATCCCGAGCGAGGCGACGGTAAAGGCCCCCATCGTCAGGGGCATCCGCTTGCCGATCCCCGCCATCTCCGAGATGTAGTCGGTGTGCGTCGAGACGTGGAGGTTCCCCGCACAGAAGAACAGGGTGAGCTTCATGAACGCGTGCGCCGGGATGTGCAACAGCGCGCCGACGAGCCCGTACCAGCCGAACAGGCCGAGCCCGAGGATGATGTAGCTCAGCTGGCTCACCGTCGAGTAGGCAAGTCGCTGTTTCAGGTGGTCCTTCCGCAGGGCGATGATGGAGGCCGCGGTCAGCGTGATCGCCCCGATAGTCGAGAGGACGAGCCCGGCCGAGAAGCCGAAGGGGAGCGAGAGGTCGAAGACGAGTTCCGGCCCGAACACGTCGAGGACGACCCGCGAGACGCCGAATGCGCCGGACTTGACGACCGCGACCGCGTGGAGCAGCCCGGAGACGGGCGTCGGCGCCACCATCGCCTCGGGGAGCCACTGGTGGAGCGGCATGATGCCGGCCTTCACGCCGAACCCGATTGCTAAGAGGAAGAAGGCGAGCATCGCGAGTCCGGGATCTGCGTTGGCGAGTTCCTCGATGCCGCCGGCCGTGAACGAGACGTTACCGGCGATCAGGTAGACGAGGGCCGTCCCCGCGAGCACGAGCACGCCGCCGCCGAACATCGTGTACGCGAGGTACTTCCGGCCGGCCGCGCGGGCCTCGTCGGTCTCGTCGTGGGCGACGAGCGGGTACGTCGCGATCGAGAGGAGCTCGTAGAAGACGAAGATCGTCACGAGGTTGCCCGCGAACGCGATCCCCATCGTCGCCGATAGCGACACCGCGAACGCGGCGAAGTACCGGGTCTGGTTCACCTCGTCGTTGCCGCGCATGTAGCCGATGCTGTAAAACGAGGTGACGATCCACAGCCCGCTCGCGAGGAACGCGAACAGCATCCCGAGCGCGTCGGCGCGCAGGACGAACTCGATGCCGCCGGGCAGGAACGCGCCGAGCGACCACTCGAAGACGGCTCCGTCGAGGACGGCCGGCAGCATCGAGGCGACGATCGCGAACTTCGCGACCGCCGCGACGATCGTCCACCCCTCGCGGACGTTCGGGGAACGGTACGACGCGACGATGAAGAACGCCGCGACGAACGAGACGAGAACCGCCAGTAGGGGACGTAGATCGGTGATTGGAGCTTCTATCATGCGAACACCTCCGTGAGGTACGGATCGAACCACTCGAACAGCGCGTAGCCGGCGAAGCCGAGCGCGATTGTCGTCAGCGCCGCAAGGATCAGGATCGCGAGCGATGCCGAGGGCACGCGGTCCGGAACGAACCGTGACCGCGACGCCCCCTCGACGGGTGTGAGGGGGCTGTCGCCGTCGCTGGTCGCCGATTCGTGACCACCGTCGGCCGCGACGCCGTCATTGGGGCCGGCGCTGTGAGCGTCGTCGTGATCGTCGTCGCCGTGGTCGTCACCGTGTTCCTCGCCGTGACCGTCAGAGAGTCCGACGCCGGCGAAGTAGAACCGCTCGATCACTCGCGCGACGTACGACAGGGTGAACAGCGTGCTGACGAAGATCACGACCGCGATCCCGATCCCCGCGGGGTCACCCCCACCCATGCTCGACTCGACCGCACCGACGCCGATGTACCACTTCCCGAGGAAGCCGATCGAGGGCGGAATCCCGACAAGCCCAAGCCCGAGCACGGCGATCGCTCCGGTCGTGTACGGTGCAGAGCGGGCCGCGCTCGCGAGGTCGTCGAGCTCTCGGGTACCGTAGCCGAGCGCCAGCAGGCCGACCCCGAGGAACAGTCCGAACTTCAGCAGCCCGTGGCCGATGAGGTGGACGATCCCACCGAGCAGCGCGGTCTCGTTCGCGAGCGCGACCGCGGCGACGATCATCCCGAACTGGGCGACAGAAGAGTACGCGAACATCCGCTTGAGGTCGGACTGCATCGCCGCGAGCGCGGAGCCCGCGAGGATCGACGCGCCGGCGACGATCAGCATGACCGTCGTGATCGCGTCGTTGGCCGCGAGGAAGTCGACCGTGAAGACGGTGTACGACACCCGGATCAGCGCGTACGCGCTCGCGGTCGACACGAGGGCCGCGACGATCGTCGTCACGGCGTCCGGTGCGCGCTGGTAGGCGTCCGGCTGCCACGCGTGGATCGGGAACACGGCAATTTTCAGCCCGAGTCCCGCGATGATCAGCGCGTAACTCGCCCGGATCAGCGGGTCGGCGTAGCTCGCCTGTTCGACGATCTGTACCTGCATGTCGAGCATGTTCAGCGTCCCCGTCGCGAGGAAGGCGTAGCCGACGCCCAGCAGGTACAACGAGGCGCCGACCGTTCCCACCACGAGGTACTTCAGCGAGGCGTACGCGCTCGCACCGGACCGGTCGGCCGCGATGAGCGCGTACGTCGAGATCCCGACGATCTCCAAGAAGACGAACATGTTGAACAGGTCGCCCGTGAGCACGAGCCCGGTGAGCCCGCCGACCAAGAGCAGGTACCCGCTGTAAAACGAGTTGCCGCGTGGGCCGGCCACGCGCGCGAACACGAGTGTCGCCAGCGAGACGGCAGCGACCAAGGCGAGCACCGCGACCGACAGCTCGTCGGCCACCAGCTCGATTCCGATCGGCGGCTGGTACGTTCCGAGCGCGTGCGAGAGCGCTCCGTCGCGGGCCACCTCGATACCGATCGCAGCCGCGAGCACGGCGAGGGCGGTCGTCGCGACCGCTGCCACCGACCAGCCGATATCGTCGTACTTCAGCCCGAGTGCGATCGGGAGCGTCGCCGCGACGAGCGGGAGGGCGATGGCGACCGGGAGAAGCACGTCACTCATCAGTCTCACCCCCGTCGACCCCGCCGACCGCCGGCCGCTCCGGAAGCGACCCCTCGTCGCGCAGTAGCTCCCGAAGCACGTCGGTGCGGAGCGTTCCGTACTCGTCGTAGATACGGATACAGAGCGCGAGCCCCACCGCAGTGAGGCTCACGCCGACGACGATGGCGGTGAGCACGATCACGTGCGGGAGCGGGCTGACGAACGTCTGCGTCTCGGCCGCACCCTCGGGAATGATCGGGATTGCGCCGCCCTCGACGTACGCCGAGGTGATGAACAGCAGGAATATCGCCGTCTGGAACAGGTTGAGACCGATTATCTTCTTCACGAGGTGAGGGTTGGCGATCATCATGTAGAGCCCGATACACAGCAGCAGCGCGAACGCGACGTACGAGTGTCTCGTCGTCAACACGTCGAGCGCCGAGACGGCCGTGGTCCCGGACGCGAGTGCGGAGGCAACCCCGGCCGTGGTGTCGAGAGCACCCGTCATCGGTCACCTCCGGCGTCGGCCGCCTCCTCTTCGAGGGAACCGCCCTCGTCGTTCGGCCCGTCTTCCCTGAACGAGCTGTTTCCGAACCCGTCTTCGGCGGAGTCGAACCCTCTCGCGAGCAGGAAGAACAGCCCCATGAGCACGCCGGCCACGATGGGAGCGATCCCGACGACCTCCACGGCCTCCATCCCGTACTTGACGGGGTCGAGGATCGGGATCGGAAGGAGGTCGTACTGAAGGAACGCCCCGCCGAGCGCGACCGGGACGAGCCCGATGGCGGCGAACGCGAGCGCGCCGCCGACCGCGAGCGCGACGACGACGGTGTTCGCGAGCCAGTCGCGCGTCGACTCGATGCCGAACGCGAACGCGATCATAAACACCACGGCGGCCATGATCGCGCCGCCCTGGAACCCGCCGCCCGGGGAGCCGCTCCCGTGGAAGGTGATAAAGAGCCCGTAGGTGAACGCGAACGGTGCGACCACCTTCACGGTCGGCATGATCACCTGGCTCTCGGTGTAGGGTACCCCCTGTCGCTCCTCGGAGTCGAGTCGTCCCGACCGGGGGGCGGCACGGTGCGGCGGGACGTCGGGCTCCGCGTCGTTCTGGTCGGCTGTCGAGGCGTCTGAGGTGGCGTCTGAAGGGCCGTCGGTGGCTGTGTCGGTCATGTCGGTGTCGTCGACGCGGTCGCTCATGCGAACACCTCTCGGTGGAGCACGATCAGCGCCGCGATCCCGCCGGCGAAGACGACGATCGCCTCGCCGAAGGTGTCGAATCCACGGAACGCCGCCAGCACGGCCATCACGGTATTCTCGACGTGGGTCTGCGCGTACGTCTCCGTGAGGTACCACTGCGTCACGTCCGGGTTCGACCAGATCGGCGCGTCCGGCGAACCGATCGCCGGGATATCGCCCATGGTGAGCAGCAGGCCGGCGAACAGGAACCCGGCGGCGCCCGCGGCGGGGAGGTTCACCGACTCGAAGACCGCATCGTGGTCGATCCGGGTCGTCTTCGCGAGCGTCAACAGCAGGAGGACGGTCGTCACGCCGGCGGAGATCGCGGCCTCCGTCAGCGCCACGTCGGGCGCGCGATAGAACGTGTACAGCGCGGCCATCCCGAGGCTGTACGCCCCGAAGACGATGACCGCCGCGAGCACGTCGCGGGCGAGCGCGGTCGCGAGCGCCGTGAACACGACGAACGCGAGCAGGCTCGCCTCGATCGCGGTGACCTGCGCGACGACCGGGGAGGCGATTGCGACCGAGTCGGCCGTGAGAGGGAGCACGCCCGTCATCGGCGCTCATCCCCCTCGGTCCACGGCACGGTCCCCTCCTCGAAGGCGGCACGGGCGATCGCGTGGGCCGCCGTCGGATTCGTCACGAAGATGAAGAAGAGGAGGAGCACGCTCTTGACCCCGGCGGCCTCCCAGCCGATCGCGAGCGCGACCGCGGCCAGCCCGAAGCCGGCGCCGAGCGTGTCCGCCTGCGAGGCGGTGTGCGCCCGCGAGTACACGTCCGGGAGCCGGAGGACGCCCGTCATCGAGACGAACGAGAAGAACAGCCCGAGCAGCGCGAAGGCGACGATGAGACCCATGCGAGCGGTTTCGAGCGTCTCCATCACAGCACACCACCCCGCTCGACGGTGAACTTCGAGATGGCGATGGCCATCAGGAAGTTCAACAGCGCGTACACTAAGGCGATGTCGAGGAACGTCGGCTCCGAGAGCGCGGCGCTCAGGATGGCGAGGATGACGACGGTGTTCGTCCCGAGGACGTTCACCGCGAGCACCCGGTCTTGCATCGTCGGGCCCTTCACGGCCCGGTAGAGCATCCCGATCGCGAGCACGGTGAATCCCGCGGCCGCGAGAAGCAGGAAGTCCGCAAGGGTGTAGCCGGCGACGAGCGCAGAGTCGACAACGCTCATTCGTCGGTTACCTCCGTCTCCTCTCGGTCCTCGTCGTCCGGTTCGGCTGGCGAGCCGTTGCCGGTATCAGGATCCGCCCCGCCGTCAGCGGCGGCGATCGGCATCTCCTCGGTCGCGTCCGGCCCTTGTAAGATCGCGCAGTCGTCGCGCTCGCGGGGCGTCGGGAGCCGCGCAGACGCCCGCCCGTAGTAGACGAATCGCGTCCAGCGCTCGAGAGAGCCGTCGAAGAGTCCGTCACGGGCCGACGGGATCAGTGAGTGGACGTACAGGTCGCTGTCGCGGGCGCGAACCGTCAGCGTCCCCGGCGTCAGCGTGATCGAGTTCGCGAGCGTCATCAGCGGGAGCCCGCTGCCGACGATCACGCGCATCCGGTTCATCGTCGGCTCGATCGGGAGCCGCGGGTCGAGTATCACTCGGGCGACCTCGATGTTCGCCTTCACGATCTCGAAGAGGAGGACGGGGACGTAGATCACGCCGCGGAGCAGTCGCATCGGCGTCCGCGGAATACCGGGTTCGACGTCGATACTGACCCGCGAGAGGGTAACCGAGACGATCGCCGCGGTCGCGATACCGGTCACCCAGTCGAACCAGTAGAGGGGATCGCCGAGAATCAAGTAGAAGGCCAGCGAGAATCCGAACATCGCGGCGAACCGCTTTCCGGTGGCCTCAGTCCGGAGCCGCTCGCCTCGGGTCGGCCGCGTGACTGGCGCCGTCTCGACGGTCAGTGAACTGTTCGACAGCGCGAACTCCAGCGGCTGGAGTAGGGTGGTGTTACTGACGGGCGTGTACTCCGGATCGAGAAGCACTCTGTCGGCGTCGTTGGCCTCCGCGTAGGCGGCGAGCACCCGGACGTAGTCGTCGGGTCCGAACAGGTACTCGTCGGCGCCGATGAGCTCCGTCACGACCGTCACTAGGGGTCGTTCCCCGTCGACATCGTCGAGGTCGGAGGTAGCCCACGCCTCGGCGCGTTCGAGGACGCGCTCCGCGGCCGCCGCTCGATCGTCGGCGCCGGGGTCGCCGTTGCGCCACGACGCAATCTCCACGAGGTGGATCGTCGAGAAGCCCTCGTCGATCGCTGCCTCGACCGCGTGCGCGATCGTCGCTCGGAGGGTCGGCGTGGGTTCGACGGGAATGACGATCCCTCCAGCCGGTGCGGACGGTGACTCGTGTTCCGGTTCGTCGCCCGCTTCGACGGGGTCACCCGCTTCGCCACCGGCGGCCTCGCTGTCGGCGGTGTCGCTACCGGCGTCGGTGTCAGCCACCCACCACACCTCCGACGGAACCGAGTTTCGCCGTCTCTATGCACATGAGTATCTCTGTCCCAATCGTTTCTCTACCGCCTCAAAACAGTTTGTATCCACGACGGCTTCGGGGCGAACGAGGGGAGGAGCGGCTGTCGACGCGGATCGATTCGGCCGCTACGCCGACCACCCGAGTTCGACGGCCAGCCTGTCTGCGATCTGCCCGGCAACGGTATCCTTCGAGCCGACGGCCTCCGTCGGTTCGGTCCCTTCGTCGCCGACGAGGAGGACGCGGGTCTCGTCGTCCCCCATCACGCTCGCGTCGTTGGCGACGACGAACACGAGTCCAACTCGGTCGCGGATCCGCTCCGCCTCCGCGACCATCGCCGCGTCGTCGCCGGAGGTCTCGGCTTTGAACCCAACGATCGGGAGGTCCGGGTACGCCTCTCGCACCGAGTCGATCAGCTTCGGCGTCGGCTCCAGATCGACCGAGAGCGGGGATCCGGATCGGATCTTCTCGTCGACCGCGTCGGCGGTAAAATCGGAGATGGCCGCCGCGGAGATCAGCGCGTCCGCGGTGGCCGCGGTCCGGCGACACGCCTCCATCATCTCCGCCGCGGTCTCGACCGCGACCACGTCGGCGTAGGGGACCTCCGAACCGTCCTGTACCAGCGTCACGGTCGCGCCCCGGACGTACAGCGCCCGAGCGACCGCCCGCCCCGTCTTCCCCGACGCCCGGTTCGTCAAGATCCGAATTGGGTCGATCCGCTCTTTCGTCGCACCCGCGGTGACGACGACGTGCGTCCCCGAGAGCGACTGCGGCGTGGTTGCGCGGGCGACCTTCGTCACGATGTCCTCTTCGGCGGCGATCTTCGCCTTTCCCTCCTCGATGCGAGGATCCGCGAACGTCACGCCCCACGCCTCCAGCCGATCGAGCGCCTCCAGCACGCCCGGGTGGTCGTACATCGGCTCGTGCATCGCCGGCGCCATCACGACCGGCAGATCCGCGCCGAGTGCGGTCGTCGCGCAAGTCGTGACCGGGGTATCGTCGACTGCAGCCGCGACCTTCCCGGCGGTGTTCGCGGTCGCGGGCGCGAGCAGGAGCACGTCGGCCCACCCCTCTCGGCCGCACAGCTCGACGTGTTCCACGTCGCCGGTGATCTCGGTGACGACGGGCTCGTCGGTCGCGAAGTCGACCGCCCACGGGTGGACGATGTTCGTCGCCGCCGGAGACATGACGGCGCGCACGCTCGCACCATGGCGGCGTAGCTCGTGAGCGAGTTCGACGACCTTCACCGCCGCGATGCTCCCCGAGACACCGAGCGCGACGTTGACCCCCTGTAGCATTACCGAGACGGTTCCGGCCCCGGCGGCTTATAAGGTACCGTTGCGGAACGCTCTCCCGACCGATGCGCAGGTAGCGCGCTACTCGGCGATTTCGACGGTGATCTCGTCGCGCTCGACGGCCAGCCTGAACGTCGGCACGGTCCGGTAGACGACCTCGACGACGTTCTTCCGTTCGAGGCTCCGGAGCGCGCGCCGCACCTCGTCGACGTCGGGGTCGAGATCGAACGCCTCGCGGACCGCGTTGAGCACGGCCACGACCGACTGCGAGCGCTCGTCGGGACCCGCCACGACCTCAAACACCCGCGCCTCCAGCTCGGGGACGCGGATCGTCTCCGGCGCGGCGCCCTTCGCGACGGCGTCGGCCTCGATCCCGGGCTCGACGTCGACGAGGTCGTTCGCCTCGGCGGTCGATCGGATCAGGCTGTCGTCGTCGCGGTAGTAGTACTCCTTGAGGTGGTTTTCCAGGTACTGGTGGACCTCGCTGCCGCTGTCGAGTCCCCACGCGTCCTGTAGCTCGCCGTTCTTCGTCGGCTGGAGGCGGACGATGTCGGCGAGCCGGCTCAGCTCCTCGTCAGTCAGACTCATCTGTCCTCGACCGCGCTCGCCGCGCGAATCACCGTCTCCTCGTCGAATTTCGGGCCGACCAGTTGGAGCCCGACGGGAAGCCCGTCGGCCTCGCCGGCGGGCACCGAAATCGCGGGGAGATTCGCGAGGTTCACCGGCGTCGTGTTCGCGTCCGCGAGGTACATCCGGAGGGGGTCGTCGAGGCTCTCGCCGAGCTCGAAGGGGAGCACCGGCATCGTCGGCGACGCGATCACGTCCACGTCCGCGAACGCGTCTTCGAAGTCCTGACGGACCCACGCACGAGCATCCTGCGCCTTCTGGTAGTACTTGTCATGGTACCCCGCCGAGAGCGCGTACGTGCCCAGCAGGATCCGACGTTTGACCTCCGCGCCGAACCCCTCCTCGCGCGTCTCCGCGAACGACTCGTTCCAGTTGCCGTCCGACTCGGCGCGGTTCCCGTATCGCACGCCGTCGAAGCGCGCGAGGTTCGAGGAGGCCTCCGCCATCGCGATGACGTAGTACGCCTGCACCGCGTGCTCGACCGAGGGCAGCGAGATTTCGGTCGTTTCGGCGCCCTGCGCCTCAAGGTCCGCGATCGCGGCCTCGACCGTCTCGACCACGCGCTCGTCGGCCCCGTCGAACAGCTCGGTCGGGATCCCGACGGTGAGCCCGTCGACGTCGCCGTCGGCGGCCGCGGCGTAGTTCGGGTCGGGATTCGCACCCTCAACCTCGCTCAAGTCGCGAGTGGTCCCGTCGTGCGGGTCCGCTCCAGCGATGACGTCAAGGGCGGCGGCCGCCTCCTCGACGGTGCCCGCGATCGGTCCGATCTGTTCGAGGGAGTTTGCGTACGCGACGAGCCCGTACCGCGAGACGAGCCCGTAGGTGGGCTTGATCCCGACGACGCCGCAGAACGCGGCCGGACAGCGCACCGACCCGCCCGTGTCGGAGCCGAGGGCCACGTCGGCCTCGCCCGCGGCGACCGCCGCCGCCGACCCGCCCGAGGAGCCGCCGGGGACGCGCTCCGGGTCGGCAGGGTTCTTCGTGGGGCCGAACGCGGAGGTCTCGGTGGTCGTTCCCATCCCGAACTCGTCCATGTTCGTCTTGCCGACGACCGTCGCGCCCGCGTCGGTCAGCCGGTCGACGACAGTCGCGGAGTACGGCGGGACGTAGTCGGCGAGCATCTCGGAGCCGCAGGTCGTCCGGATCCCCTCTGTGGAGATGTTATCCTTGACCGCGACCGTCGCTCCAGCGAGGGGGCCGTCGGCGTCGTCGTCGCCCTCGATTGTTTCCTCCGTGATGAAGGCGTTGTAGTCGGCCGCCATCACGACACCTTCGGCCCCACGAAGAAGCCGTCTTCCGTCTCCTCGGCGTTCGACAGTGCTTCTTCTTGCGTGAGCCCCTCTTTGACCTCGTCGGGGCGCATCACGTTGACGAGTTCCTCCTCGCGGTCGGTCTCTGGCACCTCGTCGAGCGCCTCGAAGTAGTCGAGAATGTCGCCGAACTGGTCGGCGAACGCCTCGACCTCGTCGTCGTCGAGCCGCACGCGGGCCAGATCCGCGACGTGTCGGACCTTCTCGGCGTCGACGGCGGCCGCGGCGTCGTCGCCCCCGTCGGGCGCCTCCCCCGCGTCATCCGCCGACTCGGACGTATCGCTCATACGCTGAGGTGTTCCGGATCGGGAGTAAGGGTTTCGGAAGGTCGCCGGCTACTCACGCAGGGATTCGTCCATGCCGCCCGGTTCAAAACGAGGACGAAAATGGGCTGCGGTCGGGGGTCCGCGCCGCCCAGCCGGCCGTGGATACCGGACCGCGCGAGGACTCGGTCAGTCCTCGACTCCGGCGCGAACCGTCATCACGGGCGCGTCGGACATCCGGATCACCTTTTCGGTGACGCTACCGAGGAGGTACCGATCGACGCCTGTCCGTCCGTGCGTCCCCATCACGATCAGATCGATGTCGTGATCGTCAGCGTACTCGAGGATGCTCGTGTGG
This sequence comes from Halorubrum lacusprofundi ATCC 49239, assembly GCF_000022205.1. Taxonomy (NCBI): domain Archaea; kingdom Methanobacteriati; phylum Methanobacteriota; class Halobacteria; order Halobacteriales; family Haloferacaceae; genus Halorubrum; species Halorubrum lacusprofundi. The sequence continues at coordinate 827,730 of NC_012029.1, read as the reverse complement.
GGATTGCCCGCCATGACTGCCGTTGTCGTCTCAATATCTCCGAACGCCGCGCTCGCTTCTTTAACGACCGATTCGCCGTGTTCTCGCAACTCCGCCTGCCGCTCGTCGGCGTCGTCTCGCTCCCCGACCGTGCCGCCCTCGGTGTCCGTGGCCGATCCACTCATGCCCGCGGTCCCCTCGTCGAGAAACGCGCCGCTCATTCCGATTCCCACGTGACGTGTGTCGACGACGCACAGCACGTGCACGGTCGCGTCGAACATCGACGCCAGCAGCCGGACGTGTTCGGCCGCCGCGTTCGATCCGGTACTCCCGTCAGTCGGATACAAGATGTCTGTGTACATGCCACCACTCGAATGAAGATTCGGTGACAAGATTGAAAAACACGTCGGCGGTTCTCGCCCCTGTGGGCCTACAGCAGGTCGTTCGAGACGAGTCGGTCGACCGCCTCGCGAAGCCGCCCCTCGCTGGCAGCGTACGAGATCCGGGCGTGGCCCGGCGCGTTGAACGCGCTCCCGGGGACGCAGGCGACCGACGCCTCCTCGATGGCGGCCTCACACCACGCCTGATCGTCCTCGTCGACCGGGATCATCATGTAGAAGGCGCCGTCGCCCACGTCGACGTCGACGCCGTGCTCGTCGAACAGGTCGACGAGGAGGTCGCGGCGGTCGCGGAACGCGTCGCGCATCTCCGTGACCGACTCGTCGGTGTTTTCGAGGGCCTCGACGCCCGCGCGTTGGACGAAGTTGACCGCACACGAGACGGAGTGCGAGTGGAGCTTGCCGGCCTGCCCGACGAACTCGTCGGTCGCGTGGAGGTAGCCGAGCCGCCAGCCGGTCATCGAGTACGCCTTCGAGAAACCGTTGATCGTGATCGTCCGGTCGGCCATTCCGTCAAGGCTCGCGAGCGAGACGTGCTCTGCGTCGTAGGTGATCTGCTCGTAGATCTCGTCTGAGATCACGGCGATGTCGTGTTCGACCGCGAGGTCGCGGACGCCCTCCAAGGCGGTCTCCGAGAAGACGGCACCTGTCGGGTTCGACGGGGAGTTGACGACGAGCAGTTTGGTGTCGTCAGAAACCGTCTCCGCGAGCGCATCGAGCGCGGGCTCCAGCTGGAACCCGTGCGGGGCTAGATCGACCCGCGAGAGGTCGGCGCCGGCGAGCTTTGCCATCGCCTCGTAGGAGACCCACGCCGGATCCAGCAGGACGACCTCGTCGCCGTCGTCGATCAGGGTCTGGAACGTCTCGTACAGCGCCTGCTTGCCGCCGGGGGTGACGATCACTTCGTCGGCGTCGGCGTCGAGTCCGTCGTCGCGGAGCTTCGCCGCGATCGCCTCTTTGAGTTGGGGAATCCCGTTCGAGGAGGTGTACCCCGTGTGGCCGGCGTCGAGGGCATCCTTGCCTGCCTCGACGACGTTCGCTGGAGTATCGAAGTCGGGCTCGCCGACCGACAGGTCGACGATGTCAGCGCCCTCCGCCTCTTTCTCCGCCGCGAGGTTCGATATCGCCAGCGTGGCGCTGGGTTCTACGCGTCCGATCCGCTCTGAAAAGTCGTATGCGTCGCTCATTGTGGTGTGGTGTGGTCGTCTCGGCTCCGTCAGTCGAGTTCGTCCGCGAGGTCGATCGCGGCCTCTGCCGCGTCCGCGCCCTTGTCGATCCGCTCGCGCGCCTCCGCGCCGGACATCCCCGGGCCGCTCACGCCGAACGTGACGGGGGTGTCGCGGTCGAGGCTCACCTGCGTGAGCTTGTCGGCGGTCGCGCTCGCGATCACGTGGTCGTGGTCGGTGTCGCCGGTGACGATGGCGCCGACCACCGCGACGGCGTCGACGTCGTCTCGGCGCGCGAGCCGGTCGGCGGCCAGCGGGCTGTCGTACGCTCCCGGCACGCTCACTTCGTCGACGATGACGGCGTCGCGGTCGGTGGCCGCCTCGCGGGCGGCCTCGGCCATCGGCTCCGTGACGGAGTCGTTGAACCGCGCCACCACCAGTCCCAGCGAGACCATACGCCCGCTCACACCGGGGACGGCAAAGGTCTACCGTTCGACCGCAGGGTTGCCGGACAAACGCGGTCGGGACCGGGGCGAATCGGGTGGTGATTGCTTATAAATAGCCGACGTGATCGCGACCGCAGCCAGGCGGTGGCGCGTGCCTGCGAGCGAGGAGCGCAGCAAGGGTCCCGCGAGTCCTCGTGGCCGGGGCTTTGGCGGTGTTCACCGAGGAGTCACCGCTCACGTATCGTCGAGCGGCTGGGGCTTTGGCGGTGTTCACCGTCGATCCGGAATCAACTATTTATAAGCGAGATCGAGGATCCGGGGATCTCACAGCAGCGCAAACGCCCTACTTCGCGACCTTCGCCTCGAACTTCTCGCGGACCTTCTCCATCTTCGGCTTCGCGTGGAAGGTGCAGTAGGCGTCGTCGGGGTTCTTCGCGAAGTAGTCCTGGTGATGCTCCTCGGCGCGGTAGAACGTCTCCAGCGGCTCGATCTCGGTCACCACGTCGTCGTCGTACTCCTCGTCGAGCGCCTCGACGTACGCCTCGGCGACCTCGCGCTGTTCCTCGTCGTGGGTGAGGACGATCGAGCGGTACTGGGACCCAACGTCCGGGCCCTGTCGGTTGAGCTGCGTCGGATCGTGGACCTCGAAGAAGGCTTCCAGAATCTTGTCGTAGGCGATCACGTCGGGATCGAACTCCACTTGGACGACCTCGGCGTGGCCGGTGTTCCCGGAGCAGACTCCTTTATAAGTCGGATTCTCGACGTGGCCCCCGGCGTAGCCGGACGTGACCGACTCGACGCCGGCGAGCTGTTCGAGCGCCGCCTCGGTACACCAGAAGCACCCGCCGCCGAGCGTCGCGGTTTCGAGCTGATTGGACATACTCGCTCGAAGGGCTCGGAGACGTATTAATCACGCGCGCTTATGTGGGAGAAGTAGTCTATTGAGCGAGTTCTTGTTTATGAGTGGTCGACTGCTGCTCGGCAGACACCTCCAAAGCCCCAGCCGGTGAGGCGGGCGCAGGCGACGTAAGCACTGGAAGGAGCGAGCGCAGCGAGCGACTGAAGCGCGCAACGAGCCTGCGCCCGCCTCCCCGGCTGCCCCTTTGAGTCCCACCCGACCGCGACCGCACAGCACCTCACGCCTCCCCAGCCTCGTCGGTCGTCCTCCGCGTTGCTCCGGACGATCGACTCCCTCGCACCGTCGGTTCGCGGCCTGTTTGGCCGCGAACCGGGGCGCACAGGGCGAGAGCGAAGCTCTCGCTTGCAGCCGGCGGCAAAGCCGCCGGCGACGCCACCGCACGTACTATTTATAAGTACACTCACCAGACTCAGTTTTTAAGCTGCCGAGCACCCACACCGCTCTATGGACGAACTCGCGGATCTGACGGAGAAGCTGGTCGCGATCCCGTCGCACGAGGACGAGACCGCCGCCGGCGACGCGATCGAGGAGTGGCTCCGCACGGAGACCGACGCGCGGGTCGAGCGCGACGACGCCGGCAGCGTGCTCGCTTATAAAGGTGAGACGAACGACTACGACGCCGACACCCTCGCGTTCGTCGGCCACCACGACGTGGTCCCGCCGGCTGACCGCCAGACGACCGGTGAGGGCAACGCGGGTGGATACGTCGTCGAGCGCCGCGACGGCCGGATCTACGGCCGCGGGACGGCGGACATGAAGGGCGCGGTGGCGGCCTGCATGCTCGCGTTCCGAGACGCCGAGCCGCCGGCGGGTCGCGAGCTGGCGTTCGCCTCGTTCACCGGCGAGGAGGTCGGCGGGACCGGCGCGCGCCACGCGATCGACAACGGGTTCGCCCCCGAGCGCGCAGTCGTCGCCGAGGGGTCGACGGACTACTCGACGCCGGGCGTCACCGACGTGGTCGTCGCGCACAAGGGGCGGCGCGCTTCGACGCTGGTCGCGAGCGGGACCGCGGCGCACGCCTCAGAGCCCGAGGACGGCGAAAACGCGATCTACCGCGCAAGTGACGCCATCGATGTGGTTCGGGAGCTCGACGCCCCGGAGTCGACCGTCTTCGGTGAGACCGTCTCCGGGTCACTCGCGGTAACGATGGTCCACGGCGGCGAGACGTGGAACGTGATCCCGGAGCGATGCGAGGTGACGATCGACGAGCGGACGGTCCCGGGCGATCGCGCCGACATCGGCCGCGCCGCCGACGCGGTCGACGGCGTCGAGTGGGAGGTCGACCAAGACCTTCCGCCGATGGCCTGCGGCGACGACGCCTTCGCCGACGCCGTGCTCGCGGCGGCGCGCGAGGTCCACGACCAACTGGGGCTCGACGCGCCCGAACACGTGATTAAGCCCCACGCGACCGACGCGGGCTGGCTCGCCGAGGCCGGCACCGACTGCCTCGTCTGCGGGGCCTCTGAGCCCGGCGAGGCGCACACCGACACCGAAAGCGTCGGGGTCGACGTGCTAGAGCGTTGCTACCGGATCTACCGCGGCCTCGCCGAGCGGACCTTCTGATCCTGCCGAGACGCGGTGCATCGCAGGGTGTTCGATCTCACCGATCGACGCGGTATGGAAGGGGTTTTATGCGCCCCGTGGAAAGTGTGCGCCACTATGGGAGACAAGTCGAAGGCTCAAAAAAAGCGTCTGGCGAAGGCGGAACGCCAGAACACCCGCGTCCCCGCGTGGGTCATGATGAAGACGGACATGAACGTGACGCGAAACCCCAAGCGGCGCAACTGGCGCCGGAACGACCTGGACGAGTAAATGAGCACGAGTGATTTCGAGGAGCGCGTCGTCACCGTCCCGCTCCGCGACGCCAACGACAAGCCGATTCAGGAGCGCGCCGACTTCGCGATGAAGATCGTCCGCGAACACCTCGCACAGCACTTCTCCGTCGACGAGGCGGAGGTCGTTCTCGACACCACGGTCAACGAGGCCGTCTGGGCGAACGGTCGCCAGAACCCCCCGAGCAAGGTCCGCGTCCGCGCGGCCCGGTTCGTCGAGGACGGCGAGCCCGTCGTCGAAGCCGAGTACGCCGAGTAGCGTGTTACGGGCGACCTTCACCGGCTCGTCGTACGTGGGCGTGTTCGCCCGCGCGATCGACGACCTCCTGTTGGTTCGGCCGGACGTCGACGAGGAGCTCGCCGACGCACTCGGCGAGGAACTGGGCGCGGAGCCCCTCCTCACGACCGTTGGCGGCGCCAACACCGTCGGATCCCTCGCGACGGGCAACGAGAACGGAGTTCTCGTCTCCGCGCGGGCCACCGAGCGAGAGCAGTCGCGGATCGCCGAGGCCGCTGACTGCGAGGTGGGCGAGCTTCCCGGCGAGATCAACGCGGCCGGGAACGTCGTCCTCGCGAACGACTACGGTGCGTACGTCCACCCGGACCTCCCGCGCGAGTCGATCGTGACGATCAGAGAGACCCTCGGCGTCCCCGTGGTCCGTGGCGATCTCGGCGACGTGCGGACGGTCGGCACCGCTGCGGTCGCCAACAACACGGGCGTGCTCTGTCACCCCAAATCGACCGAATCGGAGCTCCAAGCGGTCGAGGAGGCGCTCGACGTGCGCGCCGATCTCGGGACGATCAACTACGGCGCGCCGCTCATCGGCTCCGGGCTTATCGCCACCGACGAAGGATACGTCGTCGGCGAGGACACCACCGGTCCCGAACTGGGTCGGATCGAGGAGACGCTCGGCTTCATCGACTGAGGCCGAAGCGCATCCGGTCGAAACACCTCCGCACCCCGGCGAATCGCGCTCAGTCCGGCGATTCTGCCCATTTTTTAAGCCTCAATGCCGAGTTGCGGGCAGTATGCCCGCCATCGAATGTCGGTCCCTGACGAAGTACTACGGCGACGTTCGCGGGATCGAAGACGTGTCGTTTGCCGTCGAGGATGGCGAGGTGTTCGGCTTCTTCGGGCCGAACGGCGCCGGAAAGACGATCGCGATCCGCACCCTCCTCGGGTTCCTGTCGCCGACGAGCGGCGGGGCCACCCTGATCGGTCACGACGCTCATCTCACGGGCGGGCGTCGCCCAACGGGTCGCGCTCGGCGGCTTGTTCGCGCTGTTCATGTTTGATTCGCTCGCGGCCAGCAGCGAGTACGCTCGGGTGGGGTCGATCAGCCCGACCGCTCACTACGACCCCTCCGCACTGCTCGTGAACGCCGAGTACGACACCGCCGGTGCAGCCGTCCTGTTCACGGCGACGCTTGCGCTCGTACTCCTCGCGGCCTTCCGGTTCCGGCGGGTCGACCTCGCCAGCTGACTGTGTGTTCGGTGGTGACGGATTCCGGTGCCTAGTCGCGACGGATTTCGACCGGAAATTCGGTCGCCTGTGGCGTTCCGTCGCCCTTTAGCCTGATCGGTCGCGTCCCGCTTTTTAGGAAGATACTTCCCTCTCCCTGCCGGATCGGAGAACATGAGTACCTACACGGTGACTGGACAGTTCCAGAGTCGAGACGGCTTCCAGCCGTTCACCAAAGACGTTGAGGCGGAGAACGAGGACCTCGCCCGCGAGCGTATCTACACCACGGTCGGGAGCCAGCACAACCGGAAGCGCCCCCAGATCGAGATCAAGGAGGTGTCCGCAGCATGATGGGCGGTGGGCAACAGCAGCTCCAGCAGCTCTCCCAAGAGCTGCAGGCGCTCGACGAGGAGATCGAGGCGCTCGAAGTCGAGATCGACGACCACCGCGAGGAGCAGTCTGACATCGACGACGCGATCGAGGCCATCGAGACCCTCGACTCGGGCTCGACGGTGCAGGTCCCGCTCGGCGGCGGCGCCTACGTGCGCGCCGAGGTCCAGGATATCGACGAGATTATCGTCTCACTCGGTGGCAACTACTCCGCCGAGCAGAGCGAGGAGGACGCCATCGACGTGCTCGGTCGCAAGCGCGACGCGCTCGACGACCGCATCGAGGAGACGCAGGAAGAGGTTGACGAGCTCGAGTCCGAGAGTCAGGAGCTCGAACAGCAGGCCCAGCAGATGCAACAGCAGATGCAGCAACAGCAGATGCAGCAGATGCAGCAGAGCCAGGGCGACGAGGAGTAACGACCGACCGTGTTCGACGGACTGAAAGACAAGCTCTCCGGGTTCCGGAAAGACGTCGAGGAGAACGCCGAAGTCGAGGAGCCCGCGGAGCAGGACGAGGCAGAGACGGGCGAGAGCCCCGCCGCCGAGTCCTCCGAGGACGCTCCGGCCGCTGAGAGCGACGCGTCGGCCGCCGAATCGCCGACTGAAGTCGACTCGGCAGCCGACGACGACGATGCGGACGCCGACGACAACGACCCGAGCACCTTCCAGCGTGCGAAGGCGTTCGCGACCGGGCGCATCATTATCGAGGAGGAAGACCTAGAGGAGCCGCTGTGGGACCTGGAGATGGCCCTCTTAGAGAGCGACGTGGAGATGAGCGTCGCCGAGCGCATCCTCGATACCGTCCGCGAGAAGATGCTCGGTGAGTCCCGCAAACAGGTCGAGACGACCGGCGAACTCGTCGAATCGGCGCTTCACGACGCCCTTCTCGACGTGATCGCCGTCGGACAGTTCGACTTCGAAGAGCGGATCGCAGAGGCCGACAAACCCGTCACCATCGTCTTCACCGGCGTCAACGGCGTCGGAAAGACGACGAGCATCGCGAAGCTCTCGGAGTGGCTCGCCGACCGCGGCTACTCGTCAGTGATGGCGAACGGCGACACCTACCGGGCGGGTGCGAACGAACAGATCCAGGAGCACGCCGACCGACTCGACCGGGAGCTCATCTCCCACGACCAAGGCGGCGACCCCGCCGCCGTGATCTACGACGGCGTCGAGTACGCCGAGGCGAACGACATCGATGTCGTCCTCGGCGACACCGCGGGTCGGCTCCACACGAGCGACGACCTGATGGCCCAGCTCGAGAAGATCGACCGCGTTGTCGCACCGGATATGACACTGTTCGTCGACGAGGCGGTTGCGGGTCAAGACGCAGTGAACCGCGCGAAGGAGTTCAACGACGCCGCCGAGATCGACGGCGCGGTTCTGACGAAGGCCGACGCCGATTCCTCCGGCGGGGCCGCGATCTCCGTGGCGTATGTAACCGGAAAGCCGATCCTGTTTCTCGGTACTGGACAGGGATACGACGACCTCACTCTCTTCGACCCCGAGGAACTCGTCGAGAGCCTGCTCAGCGAGAACTGAACCGGCAACGGCCAAGTCGGGCGATCGGTCTTTTCCGCTGTTTCAGCTACCCTTCCCCGACCATCCGGTCCTCCTCGTCCCACTCGCGCTCGCGTAGCTCGTACTTCTGGATCTTCCCGGTTGCCGTCGTCGGAAGTTCAGCGACGAACTCCACCTCGCCCGGAGTCTTGTAGTCAGCGACGCGCTCTCGAACGAACGCCTTGAGCTCCTCCGGTGTCGCACCCGCGTCGTCCGGGTCGCCGCTCTCCGGGACCACGAACGCCTTCGGGGTCTCGCCCCACCGCTCGTCGGGAGCGGGGATAACGGCCACGTCTGAGACGACATCGTGCTCGAAGAGGGTGTCCTCTAACTCGATCGAGGAGATGTTCTCCCCGCCAGAGATGATAATGTCCTTTTTTCGATCTTGGATCGAGACGAAGCCGTCCTCGTCGACGACGGCCAGATCTCCCATATGGTAGTATCCCTCCAGCCGCTCTGAGAACGCCTCTTCGGTGGCATCGGGCTTGTTCCAGTAGCGGTCCATTACCTGATTGCCCCGAACAACGATTTCGCCGATCGTCTCGCCGTCGGGAGCCACGTCCTCGCCGTTTTCGTCGACGACGCGCACGTCGGTACCGAGGTAGCCGATCCCCTGTGTCTTCTTGACCGCGAACCGGTCGTCCGAGTCGGCGTCAAAGTGACGCTTGGCATCCGATGTCGTCACGAGCGGCCCCGTCTCGGTCGCGCCGTACACGTGTTTGAGATCCCAGCCGAACTCTTCCTCAACGGTGCGGATCGTTGCCTCCGGCGGCGCCGCGCCCGCGGTGGCTGCCCGCACGTCGTTGTCGCCGGTCGTCGCGCCGCCGTGGTCGGCGTAGTGGTCGCCGAGCATGTTGAGCACGGTCGGCGCCGCACAGAAGTACGACACGTCCTCGGCGCGGATCCGGTCGAACACGGCCTCGACGTCGACGCCGCGGGTACAGATGTGACGGGCGCCCATCCCCGTGATCGCGTAGATGTGTCCCCAGCCGTTGACGTGAAACATCGGCAGCGTCCAGAGGTACACGTCGTCGTCGGTGATCTCCTGGTGGATGGTGATCAGGTAGGCGTGGAGCGTCTCCGCGCGGTGCGTGCGACAGACCCCTTTCGGATCGCCCGTGGTCCCGGAGGTGTAGTTGATGGTGATCACGTCGTCTTCATCCATCTCCGGGCGCTCGTAGGCGTCGGGATTCGCGTCGGCGAGCGCCTCGTCGAACGACTCCCAATCACCCTCGATCGCGTCGGCGTCGTTCGTGAGGAACGTCTCGGTTGGCACCTCCTCGCGAATCGCCTCGACGTTCGCGGCGTATTCGGCGTCGGCGTAGATAGCGTCGACGCCAGCGTCGGAGAGCATGTACGAGAAGTCGTCGGGCGTGAGCCGGTAGTTTAGTGGAGTGTGAACTGCGCCGATCTGCATGGCGCCGTAGGCGGCTTCTAGGTGGTAGTGAGTGTTCGGGTCCAACACCGCAACCCGGTCGCCCTTCTCGATCCCGCACTCTTGAAGCACGGCGGAGAAGCGGTCCGCGCGCTCGCCCAGCTCGGCGTAGGTGTACCGCGTCCCGTCAGTGGCGAGGACGGCCTCCTCGTCGGCGTAGTGGCGCCGTGCTCGGTCCAAGAAGTCCGTCGTTAGTAGCGGTTTTCGCATCAGTTTATCACTATCTATGATGGATAAAAGCGTTTGCGACCGACGCAAGGTGAGCGTCGTGACCGCTCCGGGCGCGACCGCCCCGGGTTTTTAATCTGTCCGCCCGAGAGTGCCCCCATGAGCGATGAGTCCGACCAGACATCGATCACCGACGGCTACGTGGTCCCGATAGCCGGGCTAATGGCACTAATGTTCGCCCTAATGGCGGGGCTGACCGTCCCGCGCGCGCTCTCGGGTGACCCCGCAGACGCCGTGTTACCGGTCGGGTTCGCGGTCGGTGCGATCGCCGCACTCCGGTTGCGCCAGCGATACGCGGCGGCAAGCGCCGATCCGACCACCGACGAAACCTCCTAATGTCCGACGGCGGCCGTCCGGATCGATATTTAAACACTTCGTGGACGAATCGCACACGGCGACGGGATCAGAACCCTTAACAGTCGCACGCGGTTTTGATATGATAGCGGGATGGGATAGCCAGGAGATTCCGCCGGGCTCATAACCCGGAGATCGGTAGTTCAAATCTACCTCCCGCTACTTCTGGACGAACGCCACGCGCCAAGTCGTGGGTTCATTTCTCACCCTCGTTTCTCGACCCGTAGTCGTATTGCCGTCGTTCGATCCCAAACCCGGAAGCGATTTCCGTCGCGCCACCGTCCGGTTTGACATGGATTACGAATCGAGCCTCGACCGCGCGATGGAGGACGTTCCGGACCTCGGCGGCTCCGACGAACGGCTGTCAGTTCCGGACCCGGAGACACAGAAGGACGGTGCGTTCACCCGGCTGACGAACCTCTCCGCGATCGCCGACGCGTTGAGCCGCGACCCCGAACACGTTCACTCGAAGATCCAGCAGGAGCTCGGTACCGCTGGCCAGTACGAGGACGGGCGAGCCCGCTACAACGGGAACTTCCGCGAGCGCGACTTCCAGACTGCGATCGACTCGTACATCGAGTCGTTCGTCACCTGTTCTGAGTGCGGCCTGCCGGACACCCGGCTTGAGACCGAGAACCGCACGCCCATGCTTCGCTGTGAGGCCTGTGGTGCGTTCCGGCCCGTCGCCAAGCAAAACACCTCGAACACCCAACGGCAGGAGGAGGCGATCGAGTCGGGCAAGACGTACGAACTCGAGATCGTCGGCACCGGCCGCAAGGGCGACGGTGTCGCCGAACGCGGCGAGTACACGGTGTTCGTCCCCGGTGCACAGGAAGGCGAGACGGTCACGGCCTACATCAAGAATGTCTCCGGTAACCTCGCGTTCGCCCGTCGCGAGAACTAGACCGCTGGGACCGAAAACAGACGCGTTTCTCAGTCGTCGCACCGTTCTACTCCGCCACCCGACGGTTCTCCGTCCATTTTCAGATCACAAGCTACAGCGACGCAACGTTCGTTCGGACCGGCTATGAGCTAGCGGACCCGCCCGACTGCGATCCGATGACCAGTCTCCGACGCGTGTTCGCGTTCGAGGCGATTCGCGTCGTCGCCGACATCAAACAGCCGTTCGAGCTGACACTCCCTGCAGACGACGTGGTACCGCTCTTTCGGTGTCGGTTGCTCCATGAGGACGTACGGGCGCTACGGACCGTTAGTTACGCGTCCCATACCTGCGTCGAACCGATCAGTAGGCGAGTGGTAATCGCGACGGACCGCCTCCGGCGCTCTCGTCGCTCCGGTCCTCTCCTCAGTCGCCTCATCGGCTGCCGCTTCACTCGTTGCCGACCTGCCGCTCAAACCGGTCAAGCGCGAGTCCGAGCATGTCCGGGCTTACCGGCTGGTACTCCTCGCGCTCGTGGTCCGGGAGGTACTCCCGGACGCTGTTCCACGACTCACGCGCGTACCGGGCGTCGAGCAGGACGCGAACTCCGTGTTCGTCCGTCCCACGAATGACCCGGCCGACGGCCTGCCGGGCCTTCCGGACCGCCGGAACAGTGAGGGCGGTTTCGAATCCCGACTCGAACCGCCTGTCGTAAGCGGTGATCACCGCCCGCGTCCGCGGCCGCGCCGTGTTGATGATCGGGACGCCACAGACCACGGCGGCCGACAGACGGTCGCCGCGGTAGTCGACGCCTTCCGTGAGCGTGCCGCGGAGGCTCGTCACGAGGACCTTCCCGTCGCCCGCGAAGAAGTCGTCTTTCAGCGACTCCGTGGCGCGGTCGCCCGACGACTCGTCGAGCAGCACGGGCTTGTCCAGTCGTTTCGAGAGCGACTCGGCCATCCACGTCGCCTCCGCGTAGCTCGGCGTTCCGACGAGCACGTTCCCCTCACGGCTCGCTACCGCCACGGTCGCGTCGAGGTGCGCGAGTCGCGTGTCGTTCTCCTCGCCGGGTGCCCCGCGGTTCTGGTGAGTGAACTTCGGCGCGTCGACAGCGAAACTCGCACGGTTTTCGGGCGGGAACGACAGGCCGTATGTCCGCTCGACGACTGGCCGTCCGCGCTGTTCGAGGTGATCGAGCCCAGTCACCTCGCGGAACACGTCCATCGGCTCCAGTGTCGCGCTCATTAGCACGCCGCCGCCGAACTCCGCGAGCCGGTCGCCGATCGGTTCGCTCGGCAGGCAGTTGTACAGCGCGAGGCTCGCGTTGTACGCGCGCCGCCACGAGTCGGGCGGCGCCGTCTCGTCCCACGTCCGCTCCAGATCGATCGCCCGGAAGAAGTCATCGTGGCCCTCGCGGTACCACGCGTTGAGGGTGCGGCCGACGCCCGGCGCAGCGCGCTGTTTGTCCTCCTCCTCCAGCGAATCGAGCACGCGTTTGACGACCGCGCCGACCTGCTCCGCGCGGGCCCAGACGCGGTCACCGTACCCCTCCCGTTTCGCCCACGCCGTGATCTCGTCTTCACCCGGCTCTTCCGGGTCACGGAGGGGGACCTCGTCGTCATCGAGTTCGCGCATCGATGCCCGCCAGTCTGGGCGCTCTCGGTCCAGCCGCTCGGTCACGCGGCGGTCGAGCTCTCCGCGGAGATCCGCGTAAAATTCTCGGACGGACTCGATCTCGTCGACGCTCACGTCGGCGTCCTCCAGCTCGCCACGGACGAGTTCGGCGTCGTCCGACTCTGCGCCGGCCGTCTCGAACGAGAGCGGCTGGACGACGCGCGTGAGTTCGTTCTCCGCGTCACGGAGGCTGGCGTCGGCGACAGCGTCGCTCACGAGGTCGCGCACGCGGGGTTCGAGCATGTGGGCCTCGTCGCAGACGACGAACGTCGAGTTGTCCAGCAGCGCGCCCGTGAACGTCCCGGTCGTGACGGGGTCGAATGCGTGGTAGTAGTTGCCGATCACGACCTCGACCTCGGGGACGAGCGCACCCATGATCGAGTGCGGACAGGTGCCGTGGCCGGCGGCGAGCCGGACCAGCTCTGTCGGTCCGACGTGGCCGAGTTCCGTTACGTCGAACGGGACCGCCTCCGCGGGATCGCCGTCCTCCGGAAGGTCGTCGAGGAAGCCGGCGTAGAACGGGCAGAACTCGGTGCCCTCGAACTCCTCTGTGTCCGGTCGGTACGGGGTAGGATCGCCGTCAACGCTGAGGTAGTCGGCGGCGCTCGAATCACCGGTGGCCGAGCCGCCCCTGTTCCCCGAGTCCAACAGGCCGACCTGTTGGCTCTGTGCCTCGCTCACGAGGTTCGATGTCGTGGTCGCGCCACCGTCGCCGACGAGGTTTCGGGTGCGCTCGCGGAGCCCTTCACAGCGCTCGTACACGTTCTCGCGGTCGATCCCGCCGCGGTTCTCGCGAGCGTACGGGCACACGTCCGCCTTCCCGACGAGCGTGAGCCCAGAGACCGGGTCGTACCCATCTGGGAGGTCCCCGTTGATCGTTTCCAGGTCTGTCTCGAACTGGCGGAGCTGCTGTTTGACGCTCGTGAGGACGAACACACGCTCGAAGTCGGAGTCGGGGTCGCGAACGCGGTCGAGTCCGGCGGTGAGCGCGAGCATCGTCTTGCCCGTCCCGCACGCGCCCTCCAGCGCGAGGAAGCCGCCGTCCTCGGCGGCGTCGATCGCGGCGTCGATCCCGTCAGCCTGCTCGGGGTACGGCTCTGCGTGGCCGAAGAGGTCGGTCCACGGGGGGGCGTCTGTCACTGTGGCGGCGTAGCTCCCGATCGGAGTTAAACCTTGAGAGAGCGGTGTCGGCCGGGGTGATCTACCGAGTTGTCACCGCCGGTTGCGACCTACCCGACGATGTCGTGCAGGTCCGAGAGCCGATCGATCTCCCAGGTCGGCCAGACGTTCAGCTCCCAGTCGCGGCGGTGGGGGCGACGGATGAACGCGGAGTCGATGCCCGCGTTCTCGGCGGCGCGCACGTCGGACTCGTTGTCGCCGACGAACAGCGCGTTGCCGGCGTCGAGGTCGCCGAGCGCCTGTTCGATGTAGTGGGGGTTCGGCTTACGGAGCTGGAGCGAGTGGATTGTAGGCTCCCGGCCGTAGGCGGCGCCGAACCGCTCGAATCCGTCGAAGTGGTTCACGAGGAAGTCCACGGTTGCCTGCTGGTTCGAGGAGACGATTCCCATCTCTACCTCGAGGCTCTGTAGCTCGTCGAGGTCGTCGTAGGGGGTCTTACGCCCCTCGCGCGCCTCCTGCTGTTGGGCCTTCGAGACCACGTCGTCGCGGGTCCGCCAGAACGACCCCGGATCGAGGTCGTACGTCTGACAGACGGTCCCCACGCTGCCGGGGGTCGCGCCGATAGTCATGCGCTCTACGTCGTCCGGATCGGGCTCCTCGACGCCGCACTCCTCGAACGCGTCCCGGGTTGCATCCCGGAGCACGTCGAAGCGCGTGCGGCCTACGAGGACACCGTCGTTGTCGAACACGACGGTATCGTACGTCATAGGGACTGTCGTCGCCCAGCACTTAAAAGAGTTTCACCAATCTCGCGACACGTACGACGCCTTTTATATACATCCGTCCCGCGTCCCGCGGTATGCGCGTCAGTGTCATCGGCGGCAGTTCGGTTCCGGCCGAGACGGCAGCGGTCGCCGAAGAGTTGGGAGAACGACTCGCGAACCGCGGCCACACGGTCGTTTGTGGTGGGCTCGGCGGCGTGATGGCGGCGGTCTGTCGCGGCGCCGCAAACGCCGGCGGGGAGACGATCGGCGTCCTGCCGACCGGCCGGTGTGAGGACGCGAACCCGCACGTCACGACCCCGATCGCGACCGGAATGGGCCACGCCCGCAACGCGCTCGTGGTGATGAACGGCGACGCCGCGATCGCGGTCGACGGCTCGCACGGCACGCTCTCGGAGATCGGGATGGCGCTCGCACACGGGCGGGCGGTCGCCGGGCTCGACACGCACGACATCGAGGGCGTGGAGGCGGTCGCGTCGCCGGCGAGGGCGATCGACCACGTCGAGAACGCTGTCTGAGGGGAATAAGAGAAATCACGGACGGTCTACAGGCGGAGCAGGTGGAGTGCCTCGGGGTTCGACCCCAAGGCGATTTACCAGGTGTCGTGGAACGTGTCGAACTCGATCGAGTCGAGCGGCTTCTCGCCGATCGCGGCCTCGTACTCGCCGGGGGTCAACATCGGCTTGTGGAACCGGGGGCCGTCGTCAGTCGTGATCCGGGGACAGCCGGTGTTGACGAACGCGTCCATGTCGAAGTTTCGGAGGCGGTCCGGCGTCACCTCGTCCATCGTGATCAGGTAGGCGTTCTCGTTGTTCTCGACGATCTCTTGGGCCTTCTCCCAGCGGCCTTGACCGATCTTCGTACAGAAGATGACGCCCCACTTCTCGGCGCTCATCGCCTTGTGAACCGAGGCGTAGCGCTGCTTGAGGAACTGGTCGTGTTCGGCGACCGAGACCGCGTTGTTGACGGGGTCGGCGATGACGACGCGCTTGTCGGGGTGCTCCATCGCGAGGCCGACCGGGTGGAACTTCCCGCCGCCGACGTACAGCACCTGCTCGGCGTCGATGTCCGCGGAGGCGTAGTTGCAGCCGAGCACCTGTCCCTCCTTCGTGAGACGGTCGTCGCCCCGGCGGGTGTGGACCTCGTAGCCGCGCTCCTCTAACCAGTCGGTCATCTCCTCGAACCGGTTCATGTGCTGAGCCGTCGTGACGAGCCCCACGTCGGCGTCCTCTTCTGGAGATGCGAGTTCTTCCTCCAGCGCGTCCTCCATGATCGGGAACGGGTCGACGTTCGAGAACAGGGGAACGTAGACGATGCTGTCGGACTCCTTCATCGGCGTGTGACCAAAGTGGACGAACACGTCGGTCCGGCGCATCAGGTACGTGTCGAGGTCGCAGGCGCCGTAGCAGGGTTGGCCGGACAGCATGAAGGTCACGTCGTCGGGCGCGACCTCGCGGAGATCGTCGGCGACCTTCGGGCCACGGCGCTTGAGTCCCTCGGGGAACTGGAGGCCGACCTTCGACGCGTCGCGCTCCTCGATAGCCTCGACGATCCGATCGAGTTCGTAGTCCCACTCGCGGTCGTGTTTCAGGGCCATCCCCGTCTTCGTGAGGTCGCCCTCCGTGGAGTCGCTCATATCGACGAATTGTGCGGCACGACGGTTAAACGGCGCGTTCGACCGTGAGTTTCGTCCGTGAGGTTCGTGAGGTTCGTACTGTCACAGCGCGTCCAACCCTCAGAAGTTGTTTCCAGTGAGCAGTCGGCCCATCCACGCCCGCACGCCGGGCAGTACCGCGTCCTCCTCGACTGCGACGGGGTCTCGAGCGACATCGATGAAGACTCGTCCCTCGTCATCGGGCTCGGTGCTTTCACGGGTCCAGACGAGACGCCCATCGGAGTCGGTTGCGGCCGCATCGCCGCGAACTTCCCACCCGGGCGCACCGCGGACAGTCAGCCGATCGGCACCGAGATACCGCACCCCCTCGCCGCCGATGACGAAGGGGACCTGGGGAGATGCAGGCGTCAGTGGCGTGAACACCACGACGCCGAGGTACCGCTCCGTGGCATTCGGGTCACGGTAATCGACCAGCAGCGCGTTCCCGTCGATCCGGGCGTCGACATCTCTCGGGTCCGCGATTCCGTCGTGAGCCGCCTCGACAACGACCATGCGCCGGAGGGACTCGTTCGCTGCAAGCGCGTCGCCGCCGGCCGCGAGGTCGACCCGCGCCTCCCACGTTGTCGACCCGTTCTCGTGGAGAGTGACGATCAGCGAGCTCTCGTCGGCAACCACCGACGTACCGTCGGGTGCCGTTCGGTCGAGATCGCAGACGCCGCACACCGGCGTCGGCGGTGCGCGCGCGTCGGCCGCCGGTGCGGCGGTGATTCCTGTCACGAGGAGGAAAATCGCCGTCGCCGCGACGAGGGTTCGGGGATCCATGATCCAACCTCTGACGCAATCGCCAAATAACTCACGCGCGGACCGACGCAGCGTGCGATCCCGTCGATCAGAGGGCCGTGCCCCTCGCCCGAACCGATCGCTGCCGCGGCCGACGGATACAACCCCCGAGCCGACGAACGCGAGACACATGACCGAGATCCCGCTTGAACACGTCCACGTCGCGCCCGACAACGAGTCTGGCACAGCCCCCGCCGTCTTCGTGCTGCACGGTCGCGGCGCTGATGAGGAGGACCTGCTGCCGGTGGCGCGACACCTCCCGGACGGGCTCCACGTCGTGAGCCTGCGCGCTCCCGACCCGCTACAGGGCGGGTACACGTGGTACGAGCTCGACCTGTCCGCCGGCGGGCTCGAAGCGAGCCAGCCGGATGCGGCGGACTTCCGGCGAAGCCTCGATCTGGTCGCCGAGAGCGTCGACGCCGCTGTCGAATCGTACGACCTCGATTCCGACCGGCTCGGCCTGCTCGGATTCAGTCAGGGGGCGATCACGAGTCTCTCGCTCGTGTTGGAGGACCCGGACCGCTACGCGTGGATCGTCGCGCTCCACGGCTACCTCGCGGACGCGCACGCCGACCTCGAACCGGACGGGATCGAGGACAAACCGGTGTTCGTCGGCGCTGGCGCCGGGGACCGCGTGATTCCGGAGTCGCGATCGGCCGCCGCGGCCGACCGGTTCGACGAGATCGGCGCCGCCGTCACCCGGGGGAGCTACCCGGGCGGTCACGGAATCGGCCAGCAGGAGCTGAGCGATGTCGTCGCGTTCGTGGAGTCACAGATCGCGAAACACGAGTGAGCGGGAGACCTGTGAGCGGGAGACCTCTCAGCGCGATCGGGATCCACCGATCCCCGTGGACACCCCCGGCTCCGGCAGGTTAAAACCGATCCGTCCCGAGAATTGGATATGAGCGTCGAACAGGCCTCCCCCGACGAACAGGCCGCTATCGAGGACCTCGGTCGCAATCTCGGCGATCGTATCGCCCAGACACAGGAGTACGAGCGGTTCGAGGCGGCTCGCGAAGCGGTCCAGCGCGACGAGGAAGTCCAAGCGAAGATCGACGAATTCGAACAGATCCGCGCAGAGTTCATGCAGGCTCGAGAGACCGGACAGGCGACGAACTCCGGGCTCCAGAAGGTGCAAGAAGCTCAAGACGAGCTCCACTCGATGGCCGTCATGAGCGAGTTCCTCGATGCACAGGAGGATCTGACCGACACCCTCGAAGCCGTGAACGAGGCCATCTCGGAGCCACTCGCGGTCGACTTCGGCGGCGAGGCCGGCGGCTGCTGTCAAGACTGAGCCGCTTCGCCTCCGTCTCGTCGTTCGGTTTCGATCTCCATCCCGTTTTTTATCAGTGATTGTGCCCCACTCTGCTCCGTGATAGCCGTGGCTGGCGGAAAGGGCGGAAGCGGGAAGACGACCACCACGCTGGGGCTCGCGCGGGCGCTGTCTCGACGGGGCGCCCCCGTCGTCGCCGCCGATGCCGACTGGGATCTCCCGAATCTCGCGCGGTTGGCGAGCGCGACCGACGGGGATCGCGAGCCCGCTGCGGACGCGCCGACTGTGGTCGACGCGATTCGGACTGAAGGACAGATCCGTCCCGATCGGCGGGCGCCAACGGTGCTTTCGGCGCCAGACGAGCCCGCAGACGTCGATGCGAGACGAATCCTCGGCGCGCTCGCAGAGTCGGTTCCCGACGATTCGCCGACCCTCCTTGACTGCCCGGCGGGGGCGTCGCCCGACGCCGCAGCGCCGCTCCGGGTCGCCGATCGGTGTCTCCTCGCGACGCCCCTTCGGCGGGCCGCGCTACGAGACGCCGCGAAGACCGCGGCCCTCGCGCGTCGGCTGGACTGTCTCCCGGTCGGCGTCGTTGCCGTTCGAGCCGAGTCGGTTCCGACAGGAGTCGGTGACCTGCTCGGCTGTCCGGTTCTTGGACGGATCCCGCCGGCCGAGGCAGAGCCGTTGGCGTCGTCTGCGGTACGATCGGCGTACGACGACCTTGCTCGTCGACTTGTCGACGAACACGGTGCGGATCGGTGGCGGGTCGCGTGATCCGAGGACCTCGTTCGAACCGGTCAGAACGGCTAGAACAACGGAAACGACGCAAACGGGGGCGTCCGGTATGAACGCAGGAGCCGCCTCGCGTCGCGCCATCGTGACCCACCGACAGAGCCAAACCTCCGGAGCCGGCAGCGCATGTATGGAGACGCTCCCGACCGGAATTTCCGTGCTGGACCGGGAGTTCGGCGGCGGGCTCCCGAGCGGCAGTGTCGTCGTGTTGAAGGCAGACCCCGCGAGCCAGTCGGAGCTAATTGTGGACCGGTTCTCCCGTCCACGGGCGTGTCGCTACCTCACGACGGTGCGTTCGGCTGACGCGGTCAAGGCGATCCTCACCCTCGGCGGAGAGAGCGAAGGCGACGGTAGTGGAGGCGACGCGGAAACCGTCGTCGAGGAGACGGACCGCGAGGACCCGATCGATGACGTGCTGGCGACCGCTTCGGACCTCCCGGAGGGCGCCACCCTCGTCGTCGACTCCGTCGAGCCGCTG
Source organism: Halorubrum lacusprofundi ATCC 49239 (assembly GCF_000022205.1). Taxonomy (NCBI): domain Archaea; kingdom Methanobacteriati; phylum Methanobacteriota; class Halobacteria; order Halobacteriales; family Haloferacaceae; genus Halorubrum; species Halorubrum lacusprofundi. The sequence continues at coordinate 808,109 of NC_012029.1, read as the reverse complement.
GAGGCGGCTGACCGGTCGCGGTACGGTTCGTTTCTCACCGAGCTCCGCCGACACGTCGATGATGCCGGCGGGATCGCGGTGGTGCACGCTTTCAAAGGGGGAAACGGGCAGAACCGAGTGGTCACCGAGCAGGTCGCGGATGTGATCTTCGACCTCCGAACGACTGTGACCGGTACGGAGATCGTGAACCGCCTGATCGTTCCGAAGTTCCGTGGCGGCGCGGCGCTCGAAGAACCCCTCAAGCTGAAGCTCACAGATACAGTGTCGGTGGACACGAGCCGCGACATCGCCTGACTCGGCGTCGGTGACGACGCGACGACTTCACACCGACAGAACCGACGCCGCGGCAACGACGAGAACGCCAACGAGCACCGCGGCAGTCGCCCAGTTCCGCGGTCGGTCGAGTGAGCCATACGGCCCACCTTTCCGTGAGAAGAGGTACCCCGCGTAGACGACGAGCGGCGCCAGCGTCGGCAGGGTCGAAACGTTGAGGACGCCGGCGACGCCGGACAGAAGTGCGATCACGATCGTAGCGCTCCCAGCGCTCGCGGCGACGACGAGGTCGTCACGCGCACGTTCGATTTCCATGTCTCTCAGTGGGTCGACCGCAGTTCAAAAGAGATCGGTTCGCGTTCGCGCGGGCGGTTCGACCCGCCCGACTGGAAGATCGGTTACTCCTCGTCGATCTCGTCGACGATCTCGTCGGCGTCAACGTCGACGTCTTCGAGCGCCTCCTCGATGTCTTCGGCGCCAGCGCCGCCCATGCCGCCCATCATGCCGCCGAGTCCACCCATGCCGCCGCCCTCGATGACTTCCTCGACGACGACGCGGTCGAGGTCGAGTCGGCTCATAAGGTCCTGGGCGATCTGCTGCTTCTGGAACATCCACTGCTGGTTCATCTGCATCGCCTGTGTCGCCGTCACGTAGAGGACATCCTTCTCGACATCCTCGGTCTCGACGACCTCCTCGCCGTCGTCGTCCTCGGAGACGGTCTCCTCTTCTTCGGTGACGGTCTCGATCCGAACCTCAGGCGCCTCCTGGAGGTACATCCCGAGCATGCCGGCGGCCTGCTGTTCGCGGTCCTCGATCGCCTCGAGGATCTCGTACTCGTACTCGAGGTCCTCGCCGGCCAGCGGGTGGTTGAAGTCGACGCGGGCACGGCCGCCGATAATCGTCTCGAGGTAACCCTGACGGTTATCGATCTGGACCTGCGCGCCGGGGTAGCGGCTGTCCTCGGGGATCTTGTCGGCCTTGACGGTCTCGACCTCGTCGGGGTCGTACTCGCCGAAGGCGTCTTCGGCGGGCACGTCGACGACGCCCTCGTCGCCAACCTCGGCGCCGATGAAGGCTTCCTCGACGGACGGGAACACGTGACCTGCGCCGAGCGCGATGACGCGAGGCTCGAACTCGTGTTCCTCAGTGTCGATCTCCGCGTCCTCGGCGACCTCCTCGTCGGTGGTGTCGATGACACGGTCGTCGTCGGCGGTTCGAATCGTGTACGCGACGCGCACGAAGTCGCCGTCGGCGAGTCCCTCGGTTTCGGTCTCGGCCTCGTCTGCGTCCTCGGCCGCGTCCGCTTGCTCCTGATCGCTCATACCCTGAACGTCTCCTGTTACACCCTTAAGGCGCACGGTTCGATCCGGAGCGATGACGGCGCGGAACGCGGCCGTCGAAGCGGAGCGATCGGGCCCGAGGCTGCAGTGAGCGCGTCCCACCGTGCTTAAGAACTATCCCGGCGGATCCGGTGGTATGTACGAGGTCGAGATCAAGGTATCCGCCGACACCGACGCTGTCCGGAAGCGACTGCGGGCGGCCGGCGCTGAGCGCGTCGATGCCCGCCGTCAGCGCGACGCGTACTACGACGCCCCGCACCGCGACTTCGCCGAGACGGACGAGGCGCTCCGGGTCCGACGCGAGACCCCACTTCCGGACGGGATCGGGGCGGAGACCGAGGCGGTGTCGACCGCGGACCCGACCGCAGAAACGACGAAGCTCACGTACAAAGGCCCCCGCCTCGACGGGAGGTCGAAGACGCGCGTGGAACACGAGACCGCCGTCGACGACGGCGAGGCGATGGCGGGCGTGCTCTCGGGGCTCGGGTTCGAACCGGCTGCGGTAGTCGAGAAGCGCCGCGAGTTCTGGTCGTTCGCTGGGTTCACCGTCACCCTCGACGCGGTCGACGGCGTCGGCGAGTTCGTCGAGATCGAGCGGGAGGTCGACGACGAGAGCGCGATCGAGGCCACCCGTGACGAGGCGCTGGAGGCCCTCGACCGGCTTGGACTCGACGGCGATTCGCAGATACGCACGTCGTACCTCGGGCTGATGCTGGCCGACGGCGAGGAGGCCGACTGAGCCGCCGACGGGTGACTACTTGCCGTCAGGCGGCTACTCCCCGTCTTCCGGCCGCTTCTCCGAGAGCACGGTCCGATCGAACTCGCAGACGAGCACGTCGTCGCCGTCCTCAACGATTTTGAACGCCTCCACGTGCATCGTGACGATGCCGCGTTCGCCGTCGCTCGTCTCCCGCTTGTCGGTGACGGTCGACTGGGCATGGATCGTATCTCCGTGGAACACCGGATTCGGATGCTCTACCGCGTCGTACGAGAGGTTCGCGACGATGGTACCGTCGGTCGTCTCGGGGATGGACACGCCGACCGCGAGCGACATGGTGTAGAGCCCGTTAACCAGCCGCTCGCCGAACTGCGTCTCCTCGGCGAAGTCGGCGTCGAGGTGGAGCGGCTGCTGGTTCATCGTCATGTCGCAGAAGCGCTGGTTGTCGGCCTCGCTTATCGTCCGTCGCTTCGCGTGTTCGATCGTCTCGCCAATCGTGAACTCCTCGTAGTAGCGTCCGGGCATGGGACTACCGTCTCCCGCGGGCGTCAAATTGCTACCGTTCCTCCGATCAAGCGGCACGCCAGGCGGTGCGCGTCTCTCCTCCCTCTTGGCCGGCGTCGCCGTCGGGACGATTATGTCGGTGGGGACGGACCGCCTGACATGGCACGACGAAGCCTGCTGTTCTCGCCCGGTGACCGCCCGGAGCTCATGCGCAAGGCCCCGGGTGCCGGCGCCGACGTGATCTGCTTCGATTTGGAAGATGCAGTCGCACCCGGTCGGAAGGCCGAGGCTCGCGAGCACGTCCGCGCGGTGCTCGCCGACCCCGACTTCGATCCCGACGCGGAGGTGTGCGTTCGGCTCACCGCGTCGGGCCCTGCCGCCGACCTCGACGCCCTGATCGGAGCGGGGACGGGGGACGAGGACGGCCCCGACGACGCCGAGGGTCCGATCCGACTCGACGCGGTCATGCTCCCGAAAGTGGAGTCGCCCGAGCGCGTCGACAAAGTTGCCTCACTCTGTGCGGACCGCGGACTCGACCCGGCCGTGTTCGCGTTGGTCGAGACCGCGGCGGGGATCCTCTCGGCCGAGTCAATTGCGGCCGCCCCGGCGACCAATGTGCTCGTCTTCGGCGCGGAGGATCTCGCGGCTGACGTGGGCGCGACCCGCACCGACGAGGGGACCGAGGTGTTGTACGCCCGCGAACACGTCGTCCTCGCGGCCGGTGCCGCCGATATCGACGCGATCGACACGGTGTATACCGACTTCTCCGACGCGGACGGGCTCCGCGAGGAGGCCGCGTTCGCGCTCACGCTCGGCTACGACGGGAAGCTGGCAATCCACCCGGCACAGGTCGAACCGATCAACGCGGCGTTCACGCCGGATCCCGAGAAGGTCGAGTGGGCCGAGACGGTGCTCGACGCCCGCGACGCCGCGGACCGGGACGCACGGGGCGTTTTCGAGGTCGACGGCGAGATGATCGACGCGCCCCTGATCGCGCAGGCGGAACGGATCGTCGAGCGCGCCGCCGCCAGCGATCGATAGGGCATCGATCGAGACAAGAACCGAACCGTCCGTCACAGTTAACCACGATCCCCTGGGAGACAGATGTATGACCGGCCAAGCCAACCCCTTCGAGAGTCTCCAAGAGCAGGTCGACGACGCCGCAGCGTTCCTCGACGCGTCACCGGGCGTGCTCGACCGACTGAAAAACCCTGAGCGTGTACTAGAGACGAACCTCACTATCGAGCGCGACGACGGATCGCTAGAGACGGTTCGCGCGTACCGATCGCAGTTCAACGGTGACCGCGGGCCGTACAAGGGCGGTATCCGATATCATCCCGGCGTCACCCGCGACGAGGTGAAGGCGCTGTCGGGATGGATGGCGTACAAGTGCGCCGTCGTCGACATACCGTACGGCGGCGGGAAGGGGGGGATCGCGATCGATCCCGCCGACTACTCCGAGGACGAACTCGAACGGCTCACCCGCGCGTTCGCGACCGAACTCCGCCCGCTGATCGGGGAAGACCGCGACATCCCCGCGCCGGACGTCAACACCGGCCAGCGGGAGATGAACTGGATCAAAGACACCTACGAGACCTTAGAGAACACGACCGCTCCCGGTGTCATCACCGGGAAGGCGCTCGACTCGGGCGGCAGCGAGGGGCGCGTCGAAGCCACCGGCCGCTCGGTCGCGCTCTCGGCGCGAGAGGCGTTCGACTGGCTCGACCGCGATATCGCTGGCGCGACGGTCGCCGTCCAAGGGTACGGGAACGCGGGCTCGATCGCCGCCGCGCTGCTCGCCGACCTCGGCGCCGACGTGGTCGCGGTCTCCGACTCCTCCGGTGGCATCCATGCCCCCGACGGGCTCGACCCCCGGGCCGTGAAAGCCCACAAGGTCGAGACCGGCTCCGTCAGCGGGTACAGTGACACGGAGTCGCTCACAAACGAGGAGCTGTTAACGCTCGATGTCGACCTCCTCGTGCCGGCCGCACTGGAGAACGCGATCGACGGCGACCTCGCCGCCGACGTGAGCGCCGATGTGATCGTCGAGGCCGCGAACGGGCCGCTCACCCCTGACGCCGACGACGTGCTCGCCGAGAAGGACGTGTACGTCGTCCCCGATATCCTCGCGAACGCCGGCGGCGTCACCGTCTCGTACTTCGAGTGGGTCCAGAACCGCCAGCGGTTCTACTGGACGGAGTCGCGGGTGAACGAGGAGCTCGAACGCATGATCGTCGACGCCTTCGATCGACTGGTCGACAGCTACGAGACGAACGACGCTCCGAACCTCCGAACGGCGGCGTACGTCGTCGCCATCGATCGGATCATAAACGCGTACGATCAGGCCGGCAACTGGCCGTAGCCCGGCTCGTCCGGAGCAACGACCTACTCCAGCCGCGCGTCCCGGATCTCGACGTGGCCGCGGTCGCCCTCCCAGACGGTATCGTACTCCATGTCGATCCGCCGGTCCATGTGCGGGCCGTCGACGACATACGTCTCGAACTCGCCGCCCTCGCCGAGCGGGTGGACCCCGCATTCCTCGCGGAGATCGACGAGCTCCGCGAGCGCGTCAGCGTCGTATCTCCGACCGAGCCACGACTCGTCGAGCCCGTAGGCGGCAACCTGCACGATCCGGATCTCGAAGCCCGCCTCGAACATCGCCTCGGCGAGCGCGACCGGGCTCTCCTGCCACAGCGGCGCGAAGAGGTCGATCCCGAGCCGGTCGCACATCCCCTGAATGCGGCTCGTCTGGAACTCGCTTTCGACCGCGCCCGCGGTGACGCCCGCGAGGTCCACGTCGTCGCCCGCGGCGATCTCCCGGAGCGCCGCCTCCATCGGCTCCAGTTCGGCGTCGCCCTGCTCGCCCGCGTCGTCGACATCGTCCGCGCCGAAATCAGCAGGCGATACCTCGACGAGATCGATCCCGACGCTCTCGGCCGCGAGCGCGGCGAGCTCGGTCGCCGGCGTGTGATACATGTACGAGTCGCCCGCAGGGTGGACCGTTAGGAGTCGCGAGACATCGAGGCCCTCCTCCAGCGCGCGGTACAGCGCCCACGAGGAGTCCTTCCCGCCTGAAAAGAGACTCACCCAATCGTCAGTCATTGACGAGGGGACGCTCGGAGCGCCTAAAGCGTCGGCGGTCCGCGACGCCGTCGCTCGGCGGGCGAACGGTGGAGCGCGGGAAGAAATCGGTTAGCGTCCGGACGGGGAGGGTTGGACCGAACCGGAGCTTAGTCGGAGATGAATTCGTTGTCGCGCCAGTTGACACCACCGTCGCCGTCGCCGGCCCCCTGCGGGCTTTCGACGACCTCAATGCTTGCGGGACGCGGTTCGCCCTCGACGATGCGTGTCGCTTCCAGCTCCCCGTCTTCCTCGGTGATCGCAGTCAGCGTCCCTTTCTCCGAGAGGGTCGCAATCTTGCGTAACACGAGGAACATCGGGTACTGGAGCGCGGAGTTTTGAAGGACGGTCTCGCGGTCGCCCTTGAAGCAGGCGAACTCGACGAGCTCGGAGGGGATCTCCTCTTCCTCGTCGTCCATCCACTGCGGGCCACCGGCGCGCGGGGGCTCTTCCTCCCACACACGCGTCTCCGTAACCGAGGCCTTCAGCTGGGCGGTCGGTGTGTACTTGCTGATGCTCTCGTCGTCGGACAGGGCCTTGATGATGAGGGTGTTGTTTCGACGCGTGATGTCGATGTCGTCGATCTCCGGCGGGAGGTCGGGATCTTCTTCGAAGTACGTCTCCACGTCTTCGAGTGGCAGTTCGAGCGTCGAATGAAGTCTGAACACGCGGCCTGTCATTGTTGGTTGGGTGAGATGGGGTCGAACCGATCGGAACGGCGACAGCGGCGACTGCTGCACCTACCCTTCCTAGGGCCCGTAGGTTTATATCGCCTGCCCTTCGACTTTCGAAGATCGGGATTGAAATGCACCGGGAAGGTAATGCGTCGATCGTCTCGCAAGCGCCGCTTCGATGGATTCCGACGGTAGTCAGGACGTACGACGGAGCGTCCCCGCTACTCGGCGCCAAGCTCGGCGGCCAGCTCGCCGCGCTCGTCGAGTTCCGCCAGCACGTCGCTCCCGCCGATGAACTCCCCGTTGACGAACGTCTGGGGAATCGTCTCCCAGCCGCTGTGGGACTCCAGCGCCTCGCGGTAGTGCGGTAGCGCCGGCAGCACGTCGACCGTCTCGAACTCCTCGACGTGCTGGCCGATCAGCTCGACGGCGCGCTTCGAGTACCCGCACTGCGGCATCAGGCGGTTCCCCTTCATGAAGAGCACCACGTCGTTGTCAGCGATCGTCTCCTCGACTCGGGCCACGATCTCATCCGGCTCGGCGTCGGTCTCGGGTTGGAACGTCATAGAGAGCGATACGCGCCCGCGATGCAAATGGGTTCCGCACGAAATCGACGTGGGTCAACACGAGACCGGCGCGGCGGTGTGGCAGCGTGGCAGCGCGACAGCGCGACAGCGCGACGGCGCGACGGCGCAGCGAATAACCTACTCCTCGCGGTCGACGCGGACCACGTCGACGAGCGAGTACACGGGGACGCCGTCGATCTCGTCGTACCCCCGCTTGTCGACGAGCACAACGCAGGCGATGGGCTCACCGCCCTGCTCGCGGATCGCGTCGATCGACTCGCGCATCGTCGTCCCCGAGGTGATGATGTCGTCGACGACGTAGCAGTCGCGATTGCGAATGGCGGCGAAGTTACGTGAGAAGCCGCCGCCCTGCTCGTCGATGTCGCCCTCGTCCCACTGGTGTTTCGCGGGCGCGTACGTTCCCAGATCCGTGTCGAGTTGGTTCGCGACCGCGGTCGCGAGCGGCGCGCCGGCCTTCTCGATACCAACCGTTAGGTCGACCTCCTCGCCCTGTTTGGCCAGCAGGTCAGCCATCGCGCTCGCCGCGTACCGGAGCCGCGTCGAGTCGCGTCCCAGAGCCGACCAGTCGACGTGGATGTCAGCGGTGGAGGTCGTCGCTGCAGTCTCAGTATCCGTGTGGTTACCGCCGGCACGCTCAACGAGCCAGCTTGCGGTCTCTCGGGAGACGTTCAGCTCGTCGGCGATTTCGCCCTTCGAGAGGCCGTGTTCCGCGAGCTCGGCCGCGCTGTCTATCAGGTCGTCAACGTTCTTCATATGTACCGAATTCGACCGCCGTTTTAATAGTCGTGTCGTCATCCGCGAACGCGGCCTCGAACTCGTCGAGCCCGTGCACGCCCGTGACGAGATCGTCGAGGAACGTCTCGGAAAAGCGGGACAGCGAGTCGACGGCGGCCTCGAAGTGCTCGTAGCCGGAGTTGACGCTGCCGACGAGCGCCTTGTTGTGAAGGACGAACTCCCGGTGGAGTCGGCCGCCGTCGATCTCGAACTCCCAGTCGCCCGGGACCCCGAGCAGCGCGCCCACCCCGTTCGGCGCGAGCGCCTCGATCGTCTCGAAGGCGTGCGGGGCGTAGCCGGTCGCCTCGAAGACGAAGTCCATCGGCTCGTGGGCCGCCGGCACCGAGGGGACGGGCGTCTCGTTGGAGTTGACGTACGTCGCGTCGAGCGACTCGATGATATCGATCGTCGGGTCCGGGCGCTCGCGGCGGCCGAGACAGTAGATCCGGTCAAACCCGTCGTCGAGAGTCGCGACCGTCAGCAGCCCGAGCGAGCCGTTTCCGAGAATCAACGCCGACTCCGGCTCCCAGTGGAACGCGGACCGGCTGGCGTAGGCGTGTTCGATCGCCTTCTCCGCGATAGAGACGGGTTCGACGAGGAACCCCCACTCAGCCAGCGCCGGCGGGATCTCGACGAGGAATTCCGCGGGACTGGTGAAGTACTCCGCCATGAATCCGTGGGCCCCGACGATGCCGCGCTCGTGGTACTGCCCGTCCGGCGCCATGTCTGGCTCGCCGCGAGCGAAGTACTCGTTCGCCCCGTTGGGCGGTCGCCTGACCGTCGGTACCACAATATCTCCGACCTCGAACGGCGTGTCGGTCGGCTCTTCAACCACGCCGACTGCCTCGTGACCCAACACGAGGTGATCCTCGCCTTCGGGAGAGCCGCCGTGGCTCCCGGAGATGACCTCGTGGTCGGTCCCGTCGACGCCGACCCGGAGGGTTCGAACCAGCGCCTCCCCGGGCGCTGGCTCCGGTCGCGGCTTCTCTGTGACGACCGGTTCGTCTGCCCCGTCGTACACGGCGATCGCATTCATACAGTGGCCTTGGCAGTCAGTCACCAAAAGATTTCTTTTATTATGAGTAAAGAATCGACAAGAGCCGACCGCGGGTTTTTCCTCGTCACACACCGGATCACCGCCGTGTGTACGCTCACGCTCGCGTGGCGGACGTTCGGTGACGCGCCGATCGCGATCGCCGCGAACCGCGACGAGGCGCTGAACCGACCGTCCGAGCCCCCGGCACTCCGCGAGGCCGGCCGCGGAGACGGCGACGACGACGGTAGCTACGTCGCCCCCCGCGACGCCGAGGCCGGCGGGACGTGGATCGGGCTCTCCGCGTCGGGGGTCGTCGCCGCGGTCACGAACCGCTGGCTCGACGCCGACCGCGAGAGCGACCGGTCCCGCGGTCTGCTCGTCCGCGACTGTCTGGAGGCCGACTCCGCGGAGGCGGCCGTCAGAACGGTCGAACGCGACCTCGAAACTCGGTCGTACGACGGCTTCAATCTCGTGCTTGCCGACGACGCCGCGGCGTTCCTCCTCTCGTACGACGGTCGATTGGCTATCACCCGCCTCGATCCTGGCGTCCACGTGGTCGGCAACGTTGGGGGCGTGGTCAACGGCGTCGAGCGCTTCGCGATCCCTGACCGGCGACGGGAGTTCGGTACGGAACGCGCCGACAGTGCGCGGGCGGTTGCGGCCGCGCTGGTTCCCAAACCCGGCGAATCAGGCGTGGAGTGGCTCGACCGCGCAAGCGAAACGCTCGCAGATCACGAGTACGGCGCCTGCCTCCACGGCGACGATTTCGGCACGCGGTCGTTCACGCGGATCCGGACCGCTCCCGATTTCGAGCCGGCATCCGAGTTCGCGTACGCCGACGGCCCGCCCTGCGAAACGCTCGCTGAGCCGGTTCCGCTGCCGGCGGGGTTCGGATCGGGCGGATCGAGCGGATTGGGCGGATCGGATGGATCGGCGTAGCGACGGCGACGGAGCGGAAAGCCAGTTTTAAGCGACTCGCGAGCGCCCTATACGGTATGAGTGTGTCCGAACTCGAGGCCGACCTCTCGGAGGACGAACACGCCGGCCTCGAACTCATCCGCGAGACCGGTGGCATCCACCAGAGCGACTTCTGGAAGGAACTCGACGTCTCCTCGCGGAAAGGGAGCCGTATCGCGGAGGCGTTAGAGGAGTCCGGGCTCATCCAGCGTTCGGACACCGTCTACGACGGCCACAACACCTACTACCTCGAACCCGCGCCCCGTGACTTGGACTTCTCGCTGCTCATGGCCGGCGACATGCTCTCGCCGTTCATCGGAGAGGAGGAAGTCGACGCGCAGGCGGACGCCTTCTCGCAATGGATGATGAACCTCGCGTACGAGGAGTACTGAGCGGACGCACGCGTCACCGTCCCCTCCCTTGCGATCGGTTCGACTTGTTTGATAAGTAGCAGCCGCTCTTCATCGACAGCAGTAGCCGCCTTTGACATCCTCCCCGCCCTGAAGGGCGAGGTTTTAGCCTTGTTACTTCCATAAACAGTTGTCTCCGTCTCCGGGATGCCATTATTCCGCGTGTTCCGGGTTGGTTATTCCGCGCGGTCAGGATCGATCACGTCGTCGTCGACTCGTCGAAGGCTCTCGGCCAGCCGTGACTCGTCAGGTACAGCCTTTAAAAACCTCGGGGAGCCGAACGGCGCGGCCCCGTTGACCGACACCATCCCGAGGTCGGCGGGGTCGCTGTCGAGCCCGGTGAGGAACGCGACCGTCCGAACTGCGGGCACGTCGCCGGCCCGCGCCGCCGCGTCGACGGAGCCGTACAGCGACCGGTGGGTCGCGACGTGGTAGACGCAGGTCGGGGTCGGCGCGAAACAGAGCAGATACCGCGCACCCGGCTCGGTGCGCCCAAGCTTCGGGCGGAGCGCGTGGCTCGCGTCGGCGTGGAAGTACCGCTCCATCCGGCGGTACTGCCGGAGGATCTCGTTGGCGCCGGTCGCGCGTCGCACGGCGGCGTCACCTTTGAGTTCGATGACATGATCGACGCGCTCGGGCGTGTGAAGGCGGATATACACGTCGACGACCCCGCGGCGCCCCTCCGCGTCGTACGGCTCCTCCAACCGGATCTCCGGGTCGTCGTAGACGGCCGCGTAGTGGTCGACCACGCACGTCGCCAGCTCGTCCTCCCGCATGGATCGACCACGGGGGCGACCGCGAATAAAGCCGCCGACGGCGGGCCGTCCCGCTGGTTCGATTCGCAACAAGCAGTTCCCGAATTACGGGGTTCGTCAAGGGGTTTGTAAGGCTCGAACCCCTAGAAGAGATGATGTCTAATAGATTGTCCAGGCGACGGTACGTCGCCGGAACCGGAGCCGTGCTGACCCTCGGAACGCTCGCCGGCTGTTCCGGCGGCGGGGACGGCGGCGACGGCTCGGACGACACCGATGAATCTGGCGAAACGGACGGATCCGACGGCTCCGACGGATCTGACGGCTCCGACGGTTCTGACGGCTCCGACGGTTCTGACGGGTCGGATGGCTCCGACGGCACCGATTCCGGCGGGTCGGGGGCCGACGACGTTCCGAGCGAGATCGACGAGTACCTCACCGAAGCCCGAGAGTACAACGGGGAGATCATGGACTACACCGATCAGGACGAGGTCACCGTCGCGGTCGGCGCCGGCGGTGACGGGCTCGCCTTCGACCCGGCAGCGATCCGGATCACCCCCGGCACGACCGTCGTCTGGGAGTGGACCGGTCAGGGCGGCGCGCACAACGTGGTCTCCACCGAGGACTCCGCGTCCTCCTTCGACAGCGGCGAGGCGGTGAGCGAGGAAGGGGCGACCTTCGAACAGTCGTTCGACAACACCGGGATCCAGCTCTACTACTGTACGCCCCACCAGTCGGTCGGGATGCTCGGCGCCATCCAGGTCGTCGAGGCGTAACTCGGCCATCGACTGCGGTTCGCTTTTTACCAGACGCCGACTCGACGGCGACGCGACTAGCCGTGTCGATAGCGATCTCGATACACGAACCCAACGACTACGGGAGAAACGACCACCGCACGTCGACGATCCGGTCGTGCTCGCTCGTGACCGTCGGACACGCGAGGTGGTCGTTCGCGTTGACGCCGGCGTCGGCCAGCCGCGAGAGCGACTCCTCCAAGGTGCGGTCGGAGCGCTCGACTGTCGAATCGCGGACGTACGGCGCGTCGAGGGGCTCAGAGCGGGAGTTCGAAATTTCGATCGCGTCCGTGAGCTCGTCGCCGATCGCGTACGCCGGCTGGTGGAACTTCCACCCGTCGACGGACAGAAAGAGCCACACGTCGCCGTTGATCGCGTGGTACTCTCCGGAGACGCGGGACGGATCGTGAGCGACGACGCGAGTGAGGACGGCCGTCTTGGTTCGGTACAGCGCGTCCTTACGGGCCGACCGGACGTTGCTTTCGGTGAGGTCGCCGCGCTCGTAGGCGGTGGTCGCCTCGTCGGCGAACTGCTTGGCGACCTTGTTGACGACGTACAGGGATTCGAGCAGGTCGTCCGTCGGTTCAAGCGGATCCACGGTAATATCGGTCGGCGTCTGCGACCGGTGTGAGGTGGGTGCGTCGCGCGGATAGTCGTTTCGGGATCCGCGGTCGTCGCGCTCGGTACGGTCGATGGTAGCCCGCGCGGCCGGCGTCAGTCGGGTCGAGGCATGGTCGTGGCGTACCCTTCACCCGAGGGGGATCGTGCCCCCCGGATGGTTAATTCTTTAAGCACAGGGACGAAGGCGTAGTCAAGCAATGTCGTCCGACTCGCTCAAACTGTACTCGGCGATATACGTCGCGCTCCTGGTCGCGGCGACCCTCAACTTCGTTCTCTTCGAGGCCGAGTTCCTCAACTTCACGTACGCTCAGGCACTCGGGGGTACGCTGGTGATCGCGACGGTCAAGACCCTCCTCATCGTCGCGTACTTCCAGCACCTCCGGTGGGAGAACCGCTCGCTCACCTACGTGATGTCGCTTGCGCTCGCGCTCACCATGCTTCTGATGGCCGCCGCGACGTACTCCATCTCGTAGACCGCTCCCCGGCGTCTCGTCCCTCTCGCGTCCGGTTCCGTTTTCGGCACGGTCCTTCTCTCCTCCGCGACTCGTTCCGCCTGTGTGTTTTTTGTAGCCGCACGTGGATGAACCGGTATGGAACTCCGACCCGCAACGCTCGACGACATCGACGCGATCCGAACGGTCGCGCGCGAATCGCTGATCGCTTCCTACGGCCACGCCGTCGACGAGACACTGCTGGCGGAGGCGGTCGACGAGTGGTACGACCCCGACGAGCTCGGCGCAGACATCGGTGACGACGATACGGTGTTCCCGGTCGCCGTCGTCGACGACACCGTCGTCGGGTTTGCCGAGAGCTACGTCGTCGGTCGGCGCGAGCGTGTCGGCGAGATCGACTGGCTCCACGTTCACCCGGACCACCGTGAGTCGGGGATCGGATCCTCGCTCTTGGAACGCGTGGAGTCCGAGCTTCGCGCAGCCGACGTCGACCGCATGGTGGCGCGCGTCCTCGTCGACAACGAGGCTGGAACGGCCTTCTACGACCGCGAAGGGTACGACCTCGACGGTGAGCGCTCGGTGGAGATCGGCGACGAGACGTTCGACGAGCGAGAGTACCGGAAGCAGATCGGACGGCTGACCGGTATCTCGGAAGGTACCTACAAGACGGAAGACGGCGAGACCGTCTACGTCGCCTTCGACGAGAGCGATCGGGGCTCCCGCGCTCCCTTTTACGTCGCGTACGCCGACGACGATCTGACGCAGCGCTACGGCTACCTCTGCGGGAACTGCGAGGGGACGAACATTGCCATCGACACGATGGACCGGATGGAGTGTCGTGACTGCGGCAACCGGCGCAAACCGGCCCGGTGGGACGCGGCGTACTAACTCGTACGTAGCGGTCTATAGGGTCTCTTTGACTCCAAGTACGCGTTCTTCGGCCTCTCGCCCCGGGTCCCACTCACTCCCGTCGCGGTCGGCATCTCGATGTTCGGCGACGGTCCGCGCCATCGCCTCGTCGACGGGTGTCGACTCCCACCCGAGGTCGGCGAGCGCGCACGTGTCGAGCAGATGCGGGTACTCCCGGTACAACACGAAGTCGTCCGGTTCGAGGCCGCCGGCCGCGAGCGCGTCGGCGCTCGCCGTGACGACCTCGCAGTCAGTGCCGGCCGCGTCGGCGATCGTCTCAAGTGTCTCCGCAAGCGTGAGCGCCTGGCGGTCGCCCACGTTGTACGCCGCCCCCGCTTCGCCGCGCTCGGCGACGATCCGGAGCCCACTCGCAACATCCTCGACGTAGGCGCGGTGCCAGAGGTTCTGCCCGTCGCCCGGAACGACGACGTGGTCCTGAGAGAGCACGCGGTCGATCCAGTAGTCGAGCCGCTCCGTGTAGTCGTACGGACCGTAGACGATACAGGGGCGCACCGCCATCGCCCGGACCCCCTCCTCGGCGGCCGCGAAGACGGCGCGGTCGCCCTCGGCCTTCCGGTTCCCGTAGGTCTCCGGTTCGTCGTCGGTCGCCTGTTCGGGCGTGCACGGTCGAAGCGGCGTCTCCCCTTCGCGTTTGGGAATCTCCTCGGTGGCGTAGCTGTCCCCCGAAGAGATGTACACGTACCCGTCGACGTCGGCGAACACGTCCGTAGCCGTCTCCACGTCGGTCGGCTGATAGGCGACGCAGTCGATCACGATATCGGGTTCGATCGATAGCTTCGCAGTCCGGAGGTCTCGCTCGTTTTTCCTGTCGCCTTCGACGTGAGTCACCCGATCGTCGTCTGAAAAGGGGTTCTCGTGGGTGCCCCGGTTCAGCATCCCGACCTCGTAGCTGTTCGCAAGTAGGTCTGACACGGTGTGTCGGCCGATAAACCGGGTGCCGCCGATGACGAGCGCCGTATCGGTCATATAGAGTATCCGGGAAGCGGGCTCAAAAGCGTGGCCGAACCGAAACGATCGGTCAGTGCTCCGGCCGCGCCTCGTCGTCTTCCGTACCGTCGGGACCGTCTCCACCGTCACCGCGCGGACCGTCGCCGCGCCACCGCCGGTACAGAAGGTACGCGACGCCAAGCCCGACGACCCAGCTCCCGACCCCGGCGATCGCGAAACCGATTCCGATCAGGAACTCACCGGCCGGCACGCTGAACATACTCCCGCTCGGCGTTTCGGCCACATAAACGCTCCGAGGGAGGGGTAGTTACTCGGCGCTCGCGCTCGTTGCACACGGCGTGAACGATCCCAAGACTCGTCGGCGACGGCCGTGGCTCGCGGCTGCGCTCGCGCTTCTGGTATCCGGACTCGGCCACGCCTATCTCCGGCGGTGGGCGCGAGCCTTCGGGTGGTACGCCGTTATCACCGCGACGCTCGTGTTCGTCGTCCCCGACGCGACGGTCGAGAAGGTGATCGCCGGCGATCGCCCACCGATCGCTGAGATAGCCCCGGCGCTCGTCGCGGTCGGCGCCAGCGTCGTCGACGCGTACGTCCTCGCCCTCCGAAACAACCGGGCGCACGAGCAACGCGCGCCGTCGACTGAAACCGTAGGGGACGCGTCGCAGCCGTCCGACTGCGACGAGGCGACGCGGAGCGACGCCGTCGAGATCGACCGCAACGCCCCAGCATCCGATCGGACCACTGATTCGGTCGCCAACACCGTCTCGTGCCCGCACTGCGGACGAGAGACGGACGCAGAACTCGACTTCTGTCAGCGGTGTACTGAATCGCTCGATGAGTAACGGAGAACCGTCGAGAAAAGTCGGCTGCACCGCCCGCCTGTCGCTACCTCAGAAGAGGTAGAACAGCGGGAAGATGAACACCCAGACGATGTCGACGAAGTGCCAGTAGAGGCCGAAGTACTCGATCGGCCGCTCGTCGTCCATGTAGTGCCCCTGGTACGTCCGGACGAACAGGAAGCAGGCGATCACGAGACCGATGACGACGTGGACCCCGTGAAGTCCCGTGGTGACGTAGTAGATCGACGCCTGCACCGGGTCACCGTGCGGGTTCCGCGCGATGAGCACGCCCACGTCGTAGATCTCGTGGTGCCACTCCCACATCTTGATCCCGAGGAACGTGAACCCGAGCGCGATCGTCGCGCCGAGTGAGGCCAACAGCCCCTGCCGGCTGTTCCGGTGGGCGGCGACGAGCGCGAGTATCACCGTGAACGAGGAGGTGATCAGCACGAACGTGTTGATGAGCCCCGGCAGCGACTCCGTCAGCGGCGACCACGACATCCAGCCGGCGTTGTACCGGACGAAGATGGCTGCCGAGAGGAACGCACCGAAGACGATCACGTCCGACGCCAGGAAGAACCACACCCCAAGCTTCACCTTCTCGACGCCGTTGAACGGCCACCGCTCGGCGAACTCGCTGGGCGGTGCGTAGAAGTCCTCTAACCCCCACTTCACGCCGCTGGCGATCATCCCGACGAGGCCGACGATGATGAACACCGGGTACACCGCGTTCGAGATCTCGACGCTCGTCGACGCGAGCGTCTCACCGACAATGAACGTGACCGAGTCGGCGAATCCGGACAGCCCGAACAGGAGGAACCCGGTCATCAGCGAGAGGCAGAACGGCCAGATGCTCGCGTGGCTCGGGTGCTTGTCCCAGTACGGGTACTTGGTGATGTGTTCGGAGTGACTGTCCCCGCCGTCAGTCGCGGCGTTGCCGTCGGCGTCGGCCTTCACGGCCGGGCCGCCGTCGGGCACGTAGTCCTTCACGAACTCCAGCTTGCCGGAGGCGTACGAGGGACGGTTCGGCCAGTTCTCGAGCGGCGGGGGCGAGGAGACGGCCCACTCCGCGGTCCGCGAGTAGTCCCACGGGTTGTCCCCGGCGGGCTCGCCAGAGACGTAGGACTTAGCGAAGTTGTAGAACATGATGAAGAAGGACAGCCCGAGCACGAACGCCCCGATCGTCCCGAACTGGTGGTAGATCTGGAACTCGGGGTTGTACTCGAAGACCCGGCGGGGAGTCTCCCAGCCGAGGAACATCGAGAAGTACACCATGTTGAAGCTGACGAAGAAGACGACGAAGTGGAGCTTCCCGAGCAGTTCGTCGTACATCTTCCCGGTCACCTTCGGGAACCAGTAGTAGGCCCCGCCGAACAGCGCCGTCGCGCCCCCGAACATCACGTAGTGGAAGTGCGCGACCACCCAGTAGGTGCCGCGGAACTCGTAGTCGAGCACGATTGCGCCGAGGAACACCCCAGTGATGCCGCCGAGGATGAACAGCAGCAGCGCGCCGAACGCGAAGAGGAACGGCGTCGTGAACTGGATGCGACCCTTGATGAGGGTGTAGATCAGCGAGAACACCAGCAGGTCGAAGGGCAGCGAGATTCCGATGGTGGTCGCCATCATGAGTGTCTTGATCTCCAGGTTGATCGTCGTCAGGAACATGTGGTGCATCCACACGAGGAACGACTGGACCGAGATCAGACAGATGGCGATGATCACCCATTTCCGGCCGACAAGCCGGCGTCCGGAGAACGTCTGGAACAACTCTAACATCACGCCAAGCGCCGGGAAGAAGACGATGTACACCTCTGGATGGCCGAAGAACCAGAAGAGGTGGCCCCACAGCAGGGAGCCGCCTTCGGTCGCGGAGAAGTAGACACTTCCGAGCACTCGGTCAGACGCGAGAATAAGCCCGACCGCCAGCAGCGCCGCGAACGCGAACAGCATCATCCACACCGTCGCGAGGATGGACCACGTGAACATCGGCATGTCCATGATCCCCATCCCCTCAGCGCGCGAGTGATGGATCGACGTGAGGAAGTTCACCGTCGACGCCGTGATGCCGATGGTGAACATCGCGAGCGCGAGCACCGCCCCCGTCGACCCGATACTCGGCGTGTACATCGGGATGTTGAGCGGGGCGTACATCGTCCACCCGGCGCTCAGCGTACCGCCCTGGAAGAAGCTGATCCCCAGCAGCACGCCGGAGAACAGGTACATCCAGTACGAGAGCGCGTTCAACCGCGGGAACGCGAGGTCGTCGGCGCCGATCTGGAGCGGGACGAAGTAGTTTGCGAACCCGAACCCGAACGGCGAGAGGAACCAGAACACCATTATCAGCCCGTGGGCGGTGACGGCCTCGTTGTACGCGAGTCCGGAGAGAATCTGGCTCGTCGGGTCCCACAGCTGCATGCGGATCAGCAGCGCGAGGACACCGCCGAACAGCAGGAAGAACAGCGCGGTGATCGTGTACAGAATGCCGATATCCTTGTGGTTCGTCGTGACGAACCAGCGCTTGACGGAAGTCGTCGGCGGAAGCTCACTCATGCGGGAACACCTCCGACGGTGGGACCACCGATGCTGGCGGATTCGTTGCCGCTGGCGGAGTCGTCACCCTCCGTGTTCTCGTACCACTCCTCCCACTCGTCCTCCGGTAGGACCGTGATCTGGCCCTTCATTGCAGAGTGGCCAGCGCCGCAGAGCTCGAAGCATTCGACCCTGAACGTCGCTTCGCCGCCCTGCGCCTCGACTTCCTCGGAACTCACGGAGAACCAGACCTCGCTGGTATCTCCGGGGATAGCGTCGGATTTTATGCGTAACTCCGACGATCCGAAGCTGTGCCACACGTCGCTTGAAGTCACATCGAGGTTGACCCGGTGATCGGCCGGCACGATCATCTCGTTTCTCGTGGTGTGGCCGTTCGGGTACTCGTACTCCCAGCCGAACTGGTACCCCGTGACGGTGATCTCGATGTCGTCCTCGTCGCTCGCGTCCGGCCCCTCTTCGACGTAGAGGAGGATCCCGTACGCGTACACAACGAGGCTGATAACGACGATTGCGCTCAACCCGAACGACAGGAAGAGCTTCTTTGCTTTCGGACCGCCCTGTCCCGTCGGGAGCTCGCCGACCTCCGGCGCGTCGAAGTCTTCTTTCGGCTCGCTGCCGTCGTCGCGATACTTGTACACGTTCCACAGCGTGTACGCGACGACAATGGTGCCCACGAGGGTGCCCAACGCGAGGAAGACGAAGAATATCTCGTCGAATACCTCCGCCTGCGCGCGCCAGCCGCTCCCCTGTTGCAGGATAAGTGAATCTATCATGTTCGTCTCTCTGCTCTTGTACCCTCCTTAGCGAAGGCGCAGTTAACTCTTGTGTAGCCGAGCGAGATACCTACCCCTGGCCGGTCAGAATAGCGCCGTTTTCGAAGATCGGTGCCGCCGATACGGCGAATCGCAGCGAGGTGACGCGGCGCCGATCGGCGTAACATACGAAGGCTATTTGTACGCGGGAACGGACCGGCTAACAACGAACTCACCATGGTTTCACTCACGCTCTTGAGCACGGCACTGATGGGGCTGCTCGTCGTAGCCACCTTCGTCGCCGTCGCGCAGATCGGCGCGAAACGCACCGCTCCCGGCGCCGGCTCGGCCAGCAGGTACGACGCGATAACCGAGACTCTTAGCGATGTCGCCCGAAAGCCGGTAGTCTGGGCCGTCGCATTCGTCGCCATCGCGGTCGGCGTCGGCGCGGTCTCGCTCCTCGCGGTCGGGAACTTCGGACTACCGGAGGGGCTCTCCGGGAGTCTCCTCACCGTTGTGTACGCCGTCGTCGGTCTCCTGTTGACCGGCTTCGTCTTCCTCGGCGCCTACTTCAGTGTTCGCGGTCGTGGCCTAGGTAACGCCCACGGCGTCGCGGCCGGCTCGTTCGCAGCCGGGCTGGTGTTCCTCATACTCATCGTGGCCCAGCTGCTTATCGGCGTCATCGGGTAGCTCGCAGACTGACCGATGATTCTTCGTCCCACTCGGGGATCGCTAGATCCGGGAGCGTATCGGCTGCCTCGTCCAAAGGGACTGCGTTCTCGTGAGAAGGGGTTCTCTTTGTCGGCCCCGTCACAGACCGATCAGGCGACTGCGACGCCGTTCCGGGCGAGGAAATCGCTCGTGGCCTTGATCTCGACGGGACTCCCGATGATCCGGTAGTGGTCGTCGCCCTCAACCACCGTCACGGTGAACCGCTCACAGACCCCGTCTCGCAGTCCGTCAAGCGCGCGCCGCGGGAGGACGATCTGTGTGCTGTCACGGAGACTCGACGGATCGGGCATACGTCGTGTCACCCGTCGCGGTAAGCCGGTATAATCGTGTCGAAAGATTGCCGAGTCGACACGAACCCTCCAGCAACGGAGGTCTGGTGCGTTCCGAGCCGTGGACAGGCCTACCGGAGATCGGATCATTGAGGTCAGGTGACGCGACCGCGAGGCGAAGGAACACCTTTAACGAGACGAGCGGCCGACTGTATGCCAATGGGACTGGAGGAAGAGATCGAGGACCTCCGCGAGGAGATCGCCGGGACGCCCTACAACAAGTCCACCGAGGCACACATCGGGCGGCTGAAGGCGAAGCTCGCGGAGAAAAAGGAGAAGCTGGAGAACCAGTCCTCCGCCGGCGGCGGCCACGGGTACGCCGTGGAGAAACACGGAGACGCCACGGTCGCGCTCGTCGGGTTCCCGAGCGTGGGGAAGTCCACCCTCATCAACGCCCTCACCAACGCCGACAGCGAGGTGGGCTCGTATGAGTTCACGACCCTCGACGTCAACCCCGGCATGCTACAGTACCGCGGCGCGAACATCCAGATCCTCGACGTTCCGGGGCTGATCGAGGGCGCCGCGGGCGGCCGCGGTGGCGGCAAGGAGGTGCTCTCCGTCGTCCGGACCGCGGATCTCGTCGTGTTCATGCTCTCCGTCTTCGAGATCGAGCAGTACGACCGCCTCCGCGAGGAGCTGTACAACACGAATATTCGGCTTGACACCGATCCGCCGAACATCAATATCCGGAAGACGCACAAAGACGGACTCGGGGTGACGATGAGCGACGACGTGAGTCTCGCCGAGGACACCGTCAAGCAGGTGCTCCGCGAGTACGGCTACGTCAACGCCAAGGTGACGATTCCGCACGACCTCACCATCGACGAGCTGGTCGACGCCGTGATGGACAACCGCGAGTACCTCCCCTCGATGGTCACCGTCAACAAGGCGGACCTCATCGACAAGAGCTACCTTCCGACCGTCAAGGAGGAGCTCCGCGAGCGCGACCTCGATCCCGACGACGTGCTCTTCATCTCCGCCGAGAAGGAGCTCGGACTCGACGGGCTCAGAGAACGACTCTGGGAGGAGCTGGGGCTCATCCGCATCTACATGGACAAGCCCGGTCGGGGGGTCGACTACGAGGAGCCGCTAGTCCTCTTCGAGGGAGACACCGTCGGCGACGCCTGTACGAAGATCGGCGGTGAGTTCGACGAGCGGTTCAAGTTCGCCCGCGTCTCCGGGACGAGCGCCAAACACGATGACCAGCAGGTCGGCAAGGGCCACGAGCTGGCAGACGAGGACGTGCTCCGGATCGTTGCGCGGAAATAATCGGGTGCTGTAAGCGATGAGGTGCGTGGAGGAGGCGGGCTGGCGGTCGTTGCGCTTCTCGGAACTCCCTTATAAATCGTTGCTGGTCGGTGAACATCCCCAAAACCCCAGTTGTCGGCGCTCTCGCACGTGCTGACCCGCGGCCGCCGACAGCGGCCGCTCGAAGGTACGCGCCGACTGCGAGCGTGTTTGTATTAGGGTCGCCACCGTGCCCTCCGTTCTCTTTCGCTTGTAACTGACGGAGACGCTCACCTCACTCGGCGGGGTCCACTTCCAGCCGCAGCGTCACGGGTGCGTCCGCGGCTAGCGCGGCGACGAGGTCGCGGTCGAGGTCTGCGGCGGCGCCGTCGCCATCGACGAAGATGGTTCGCTCGTCGTCGGTGTAGTCGCTGGTCCGGCCGACCATCGATCGGTCGTCGAGGAGAGTGAGGTCGGGGTCGCCGCGACCGGCGATCTCGGCGACGTAGGCGGGGTCGTCGACGTCGACTGCCTCGTCGCCTGGCTCGCCGACCGCGAACGTCGCCGTGATCGTTGCGTCTGCCTCTTGACACGCCTCGCGGAACGAGGTGGAGAAATCGCGTGGCGTGCGGTCGGCCTCGACGCCGACGATGCAGTCGCCGGCGGGCGTCAGCCAGTCGTCGGTCGTGAGCTCGACGGTGCTCGCGTGCTCGGCAGTAATATTCTCGTGGCCGACGGCGCGGACGACTTCGACGAGGGGGTCGTCGACGACATCACCGACATCGCTCTCGGCGTCGCTCATGCTCGTCGGGTCGACGGCGCCACGACAAGTGCCCGTCGCTTCAGACGTCCGCGCCCTCGGCGAGCGCGGGGATCAGTCGAGCGGGGTTCTTCGTGAACACGCGGCGCATCAGATCCTCGGAGACGTCGAGGGTGAGCACCTCCATCACGCCGACGTTCGGGTGGACGTCCGGCGCACCGGAGCCGAAGAGGACGCGATCGGGGTGCTCCAAGACGCCGCGTTCGAGCACCTCCCGGTAGCGCACGGCGCTCGTGTCGACGTACAGCCGGTCGTACTCCGCTAACAGGTCGAGCGTCTCGTTCATTAGGTCGGTGTCGAGGGGGTAGCCGCCGAAGCTGGCAAGCACGATGGGCATGTCGTAGTCGAGCAGCTCGCGCTCGACCGCCTCGGGCGGGAACTGCCTGCCGGCGTGGACGATGAGGGGGAGGTCGGCCGCCTCAAGCCGAGTGAGCACGTCCTCGTTCGGGAGGCCGTCGGCGTGCGGGACGAGCGTGAATCCGTGGAATCGATCGTCGTAGGAGTACTGCTCGACATCGTCGGGACGGGCGTGGTGGTCCTCGCGCTCGGCGCGGAGGTTCCTGACCGCAGAAAGAGGGCCGTTCCTCGGATCGCGAGGGCCGTTGAGCCGGGCGAACGCGACGAACGGGCGGTCGATAGAGAGCCGTGCGACCGCGTTGTTCGCGCGGAGGTAGCTCCGGCCGGCCGCGCGCCGGCCCGGGCTCACGACTGCGCGGACGACGCCAGCCTGCAGCATCTCGCGTTCCAACCGCTCGGGGGATATGTCCCGTCCGTGGGTCGCGACGGACGACTCGTCGGGGTCGAGCGTCGCGCGGGTGTCGACGATCCGGAAGTCGTGTTCCAGCCCGAGCATCTACCGGTCAGTCTCCGGCGATCCGCATGTGCCTGTCGGTCTCACGATCACTCGCCGAAGCCGCCTCCGTCCACCGCTCTTACGGTCTCCGTCCACCGCTCTTACGGTCTCCGTCCACCGCCTTCACGATCTCCGTCCACCGCCTTCACGATCTCCGTCCACCGCCTTCACGATCTCCGTCCACCGCCTTCACGATCTCCGTCCACCGCCTTCACGATCTCCGTCCACCGCCCTTACGGTCCCGCGGTCGAGACGATCTTCACCACGTCGCCCTCGCTCAGCTCGTGACTCTCACCGATCCGACGTGAAGAGCGCGCGTCGACCGCGTGGAGGTACCCCTCACCGATGTCGGTGTGGACCGCGTACGCCAGGTCCGGCGGGGTCGCTCCCGCCGGGAGGAGGAACGCGTCCGGGAGGACGTTCCCCGTCCCGTCCGTCCACTTCGAGGCGTCCTGAACGGGGAACACGGTGATCCGGTCGAGCAGGTCGTACACCGCCGCGTTCAGCGCGGTTTGGACCCCCGTTCCGCCGTACTCGGCCATCGCGCCGCGGATCGCCTCCAACCCCTCGCGTTGGCCGTCGGAGATGTCGCCGACCACGTCGAACCCCTCGTCGCCCGGGTCGTAGTCGACGACGCCGGCTTCCGCGGCGCGGCGCAGGGCGAGCTCTCCGTCCGCCGTGACCGGGACCACCGGCTTGTCCGTCCCCTCGCGGAGGCGGTCGACCGCCCCCTCAGGCGCGGCGTCGACCTTGTTGGCGACGACGACGATCGGCTTGGTCCGACGCCGGATCGCCCGCGCGAGCGCCTCGCGGTCCGCGTCGGTCCACGCCTTCGGATCGTCGGGGTACTCCAGCTCGCGGAGGACTGCCGTCACGTCGTGTTCGGTCGCGCCGAACCCGGTCAGCAGGTCGGTGACCGCCGCCTCCAGATCGAAGTCGGGCGAGCGCGACTGTCGCTCGACGCCCTCCCAGTTGCGGTCGACGATCCCCGCGAGCCACAGGTCCATCTCCTCCTCGATGAAGTCCACGTCGTCGAGGGGGTCGTGCGCGCCCACCTCGACCGGCTCGCCCTCCGCGTTCGTCGCGCCCGAGGCGTCGACGACGTTGAGGACGACGTCTGCGTTCGTCAGCTCGTCGAGGAACTGGTTGCCCAGCCCCTTCCCCTCGTGGGCACCCGGAACCAACCCGGCCACGTCGAGGAGTTCGACGGGGACGTACCGCTTTCCGTCGCGGCAGTTCTCGTTGCCACAGCGCTCGTCGCGGTCGAGACAGGGGCACTCAGTGCGGACGTGTGTCACGCCGCGGTTGGCGTCGATCGTCGTGAACGGGTAGTTGGCCACGTCGACGTCGGCCATCGTGGCGGCGGTATAAAAGGTGGACTTGCCAGCGTTCGGCTTGCCCGCCAGCGCGACCGTGATCATGGTGGTGCGTCGCGGCCGCGCGAAAAGCGCCTTTCGGTCGGACTCGGCGAATCGATCATCTTCCGGAACGTGCGAATCGGCACGGCTGGGGTTTTGGAAGCAGTCACCGCGCCGGCAACCGTTTAAATCGGTAGCTCCGCATCCGCGCCGACTACCCGATCGACCTCCTCGGGCGCGCGCCAGTCGGTCGTCCGCTCCAGCAGTTGTACCACCATCCGACCCGTCACGCCCCAGACGGTGTAGCCGCCGACGTGGAAGAAGTGGACTCGGTGGTCGCCGTACTCCGGATGGTCGACGCGACGCTCCGACTCGTAGTTCGCGGGGTCGGTCAGCCCGCGGGTTGGGAGCACGGCCACTTCCGCGACCTCCGACTCGTCGGGGACGTACTCGCGGTCGGGCGCGACGCCAACGAACGGCCGGACCCGGTAGGCGGAGGAAGTCCGTGTGTCGTCGAGTCGCCCAACCACGTCGACCTCGCCGGGCCGCATACCGACTTCCTCGTCGGCCTCGCGGAGTGCGGTGTCGGTCAGAGTCCGATCGATCGGCTCGCGGCCGCCGCCGGGGAAGCTCATCTGTCCGGGGTGTTCGCCGAGGTGGGCCGCGCGCTTGGTGAACAGCAGGTGGGCCTCGCCGTCGCGTTCGATAACGGGCGCCAGCACGGCTGCCTCGCGGCGTGCCCGGGTCACCCCCTCGGGTGTGTATCGACGTAGCCCCGTCAGGTCCATACCGGCTGTAGGTTCTCTGACGGGGTTAACGTTTCTCCGATTTCCGGCGATCTGAAACAAGGCGGTTCTCGATCGGTGCCGCCCGGTGCTACCCGGTACCGTCGATGTGTGCCCTCTGATCGGTCCGGAAGAGTTCGCACGGCTTCGGACGTTTTAAGCCCGCGACCCGCCCTTCACTGGACAATGAGCGACGACGACCAGGAGCTCGGAATCACCGAGTCCAAGTCACACAACACCGGCGAGTGGTACGCCGAGGTCGTACAGAAGGCGGGGCTCGCCGACTACGGCCCCGAGGGTATGAGTGGGTTCATCGTCACCCGACCGCGCGCGTACGCGGTGTGGGAGCGACTGCAGGGCTTTCTCGACGCGAAGTTCAAAGACACCGGAGTCCAGAACGCGTACTTCCCCCTCTTCATCCCCGAGTCGTACCTCGAACGGGAGAAGGACATCGTCGAGGGATTCGACCCCGAGGTCGCGTGGGTGACCGAGGCGGGCAACAAAGAACTCGAAGAGCGACTCGCGGTCCGGCCCACCTCCGAGTCGATCATCACTCCGTACATCAGCCAGTGGGTGCGGAGCCACCGCGACCTCCCGCTGCGCGTGAACCAGTGGTGTTCGGTCGTGCGCTGGGAGGCGACTGAGACGAAGCCGTTCTTCCGCACGAAGGAGTTCCTCTGGCAGGAGGGCCACACCGCCCACGCTACCCACGAGGGCGCCTGGGAGGAAACGATGACGCGGCTCGACCAGTACGCGTCCGTCTACGAGGACCTGCTGGCGATGCCCGTGTTGAAGGGCCAAAAGCCCGACCACGACAAGTTCCCGGGCGCAGAGACGACCACGACCGTCGAGGCGCTGATGCCGGACGGGAAGTCGGTGCAGGCAGGCACCTCCCACCACCTCGGACAGTCGTTCGCGGAGGCGTTCGACATCACGTTCTCCGACGAGGACGAGGAAGAGCGGATCGCGCACACCACCTCGTGGGGGCTCTCGTGGCGCGCACTCGGCGCGCTCATCATGACTCACTCCGACGAGCAGGGGCTCGTGCTCCCGCCCGGCGTCGCCCCCGAGCAGGTCGTCGTCGTCCCCATCTGGCAGGAGGACACGAAAGACGAAGTGCTCGAGTACGCCGAGGGCGTCGCCGACGACCTCGACGACGCGGGGATCCGCGTCGAGCTCGACGACCGCGACGGGCGCAACCCCGGATTCAAGTTCAACGAACACGAGCTCAACGGCGTTCCCCTCCGGATCGAGATCGGCCCCCACGAGGTCGAGGACGGCGAGCTCACCCTCGTCCACCGGCCCGACGGCGAGAGCGTCGTCGAGGACCGAGAGGGCGTCGTTGCGACCGTCCAAGACCACTTCGACGAGGTGTACGCGAAGCTGTACGCGACCGCCGAGGAGACCCTCGACGGCGCGGTTCGCGAGGCCGACGACCGTGCCGACATCCTCGGCACGCTCGGCCAGCACGGCGGCTACGTGACGGCTCCGTGGTGCGGCGACGAGGCGTGCGAGGAGCCGATCAAAGAACCGATGGCCGCCGAAATCGTGATGGTCCCGTTCGAAGACGACGACCCTCTCGCCGAGGCGGACCACGGCGAGACCTGCGCGATCTGCGACGACGACGCCGAGCGGACGGCGTACTTCGCGAAGTCGTACTGAACTCGCCGAAATTTCTCTCCCTACCGCAGTCGGGCGTTTAATCCGCGTTGATCCGGCTTAACGGAGATCAGTTTATATACGGATACGTCTCGTACCGTCAGGTAATGAACCGAAGGATCGCGCTCATCGCCGTCGCGGTCGTGCTAGTCGGCGTCGCCGGGATCGCCGCGGCCGGCCCCGTCGGGACGGCCGTCGCGCAGGACGGTCCGGTGGCGGCGAACGAGACGAGCGAGGGCAACGGGATGGGAGCGTCGAACGGGACGGCCGACATCAGTCCCGGCGAGCGTCTCTCGGGCGTGATCGGCGTCCAGCGCGCCGAGGTCGCCGGGGAGGTCGACTCGCGGGCCTTCGAGGTCGGCCTCAATCGGACCGGGACCGACGAGGAGCGAGCGGCCCTCGTCGCCGAGCGCCTCGATCGGATCGAAGAGCGGCTCAGCGAGATCGAGCGCCGACAGCGCGAGCTTCGCGAGCGCCGCGACGCCGGGGAGCTCACTCAGGGCGAATTCGCCGCCCGCATGGCGGAAACGGGAGCCCGAGCCGAGGCCGTCAAGCGCGAGGCGAACCGCAGCGCAGCTGTCGCCCGTGACCTCCCCGAACCGGTCAGGGCGGCGCAGGGCCTCGACAGCGAGCGGATGGATGCGGTTCGCGAGCGGGCAAACGGAGTGAGCGGTCCGGAGGTCTCGGCCATCGCCCGCGGCGTCGCCGGGGACGGCGTCGGCCAGCCACTTGCGTCGGAGCGCCGCGGACCGCCCGCTGGCGTACCCGGAGCCGGAGCCGGAACCGAAAATGCGACCGGAAACACGACTGGGGCGGGAGCCAGCAGCCCGCCCGCCCCAGGCAAGCCCGGCGATGGCGGCCCGTCAGTGGGTGCTGGATCTGGATCTGGATCTGCGGGGAACGGCGATGCGCCGCCGGGGAACGCGACGCCCGGAAGCGAGACGGGCCCGAACGGCGCCATGGGTGACGGCCCCGAGACGAACACAAGCCCCGGCGACAACGGAGCCGACGGCGGGAACGGCAGGGCCGGATCGAACGGGACACCCTCCGGTTCCGGACCTGGACCGCGCGACGGTGCCGGTGATCGACCGACCGAGAGCGGGTCCGCCACCGTCAACACCGTCGCGGAGATCGAGACGCTCATGGGTCGCTTGACGGGCTCGTGGGCGGATAGCACTGATATCCTCCGACGGGTCGTCACCGGGATCGATGGATAGGACAGACGGCGGACGGGCGTTTTCGGAGCCGATCGCCGGCTCTCTGGTGTGCGCGATGGCGGCGACCGGGTGGGCGGTGTCCGCACGTCGACCGTGATAGGTAGTGTAATCGTAGTTGGCTCCGGAATCGCCATTAAGGGTTAGACCCACCTCACCGTTGCTGCCGTCTGCTAAGACACGCACGTCCAAAAGGACGAGGTCATACGCTCCGTCAAGCGTAACCGTATACGTCTCCTGACCAGATACCGCACCGGGAGAGTTAGCGTCTTCTGTCCACAAGCCGCCGCTTCCGCCGCCAATATCTGCAAATGACGTTGCGGGACCATCCCCTCCGAGCGAGAGTTCTTCTGTCTTGAGCGCTGGCCCCTCCAGCGTCCCGTCCTTGTTCTCCCGCCATTCCCTCAGTCGTCTGAGGACTCCCATTTAGGCCACCTGAATTGTGACGTCAGCCGTCTCACCGGTCGCTGCCGAGTCCGTGACTCGCACCCGTAGCGTGCGATCACCGAGCTCGAACACGTCGCGGATGTCCTGCGGGTCGGGCTCGTCTGCCTGGTCGTAGACGACCTCCTCTTCGAACCAGTCGTCGGCGCCGGGCTCCGGAACAGCAGAGACATCGATTGCGTAACTCGCGTCGGCCGTCGCCTCGATGTTGATCGACACCAGCCGGTCGCCAGGAATCTCGGCCGCGGCGAGCACACGCGTCTCGCTGATGTCTTCGTTCGGTGCTTCGAGCTCTCCTTGTCGTCGCTGTAGTGTCTGTGGCATAGGCTCTCCGTATGTCGTTGTTGCATGTGTCAGGTCCTCGCGCCCCACCTCCGTGCGGGCGGTCATCGGCCTCTGCTTCTTCGCGACGCCTACACTACGTCCGAGAGCGACTGTATGTCCTCACGGATGGCGTCGATCGTCTCATCGGCAGAGGGTCGATTCGCCAGTCGATACTCGCGCTCGCTCGTCGACGACCGCTCCACGCCGCGGATCTCTTGGGCACCCTCCGGAAGCCGCGGATGCGAGATCGCCTCGACGAGCGGCACGTCCGGCGCGGGCTCGACGAGCGTGATCGTCGCCTCAACTTGCGCGTCTTGGACGTCCTTGAGAATGCTCAGCGCCAGCTGGTTGCACTCGCGGTCAGAGGTCGCTCCCGCGATCGTGCGCTCGACCGTCCGTGCTTCCGCGGGATCGACGGTGGGTGTCGTCGCCTCGCCGCGGTACTTGAACTCGTAGTCGGCGGCGTACGTCGTCCCTGTCGACATGTCGCCCCCGTCGAGGATGTCGAGACCGCCGACATCCCACTCCATCCGGTAGTCCGTGCCGCGCTCGAACACCTCCTCAGTGTCCGGGTCGTAGATGCGCTCGGAGTCAGGCACCACCCACTCGTCGCCGATCGACGTGAGCGAACTCCCGGCAGACTGTGAGAACGTCTCACCTTCAACCCCCTTGCTCCGCCCGAAGACGACCACGCGCTCGTAGGCGTCCTCGATCGTCGTTCGCGTCTCGAGGTTCGTTGCCGGCGCCGCCGACTCGCGTGTCCGCTGGCCGATCTGTGTCCACTCGACGATCATCCCAGTCTCGTCGAGCGGGTCGGCGTCGGGATCGCGGCGGAGCTCCCACACCATCCGGCCGTCGTCCGCGATCTTTGAGAGGACGTTCGAGAGCCGGTCGCGGTACTGCTTGTCCAGGAGGACGGGTGTGTCTTCGAGGTCGGCCCGCAATTCGATCTCGTCGACGGACTGGCCGGCGTCGCCCTGCGCCGGCGATGTCGTCGGGTCCGCACTGTAGCCTGACAGCGACACACGCGCACGGATCTGCTGGGTCGCACTCGCGAATGCGCCCGACACGGTCTCGCTATTCGTCGCTTCGATCCACGTCTCGCCCTGGTCGTTCGAGATGGCGACCGCCTGTCCGCCCTCGGTGTTGGACATCGCGACCGAGAGCTCGCCGGCGATTACCTGCTCGACGCTCGTGATGTCGTCGAGCACGATGTCGACGGTGCCGGGGTACTCTTCGGGCCCCTGGATAACGCCGTCGACGGGCTCATCGTCGAACGTGAAGCTGTCACGATTATCCCGTGCGTGGGCCGCATCGACAGTCATGTAGTCCGAACCCGACTGCGTCACCTCCACCCGCACCGAGTGGAACCCTGGTTCGAGATCGGCGTCGGGGTTGAGTGTGAATCCGACGCCCCACGAGAGGTCGAACTCGTCGGTCGCGTTCGCGAGGGCGTCCGCCGGGATCGACTCGACGACGTCGCCGTTGAACGAGACGTCGAACGCCGGGTTGTTGCCGCCGATCGCTGCTCGGAGCATCTCGAACTCCGCTTCGCCCTGCGGGATGGTGTGGTCATTACGAAAGTCGAATTCGATGTAGTCGCCAGGGCTGTCGAGTCGGACGGCGCGGTTGCCCGACCACGCGCCGCCGTTGCCCTCGTTGTCGGCGAAGTACGTCGCGACGTTGCTCTCGTCAGCGCTTTCGGCCTCGAAGAACCAGCCTGTTTGGAGTCGTGAGATGCCGTCGACCTGCTCGATCTGGAGCGGGTCGGTGGCTTCCAGCGGGTCGAGTAAGTCGTCTTCGAGCGACGCACCTGACGCCGAGAGCATGAGCACGTCCGAGCGCGTGTCCGTGGCCGGGTCGTCGACGTTCGCGGCGTAGTCAGTGTTCTCGGTGATGAGGTCCTCGGCAGCGAGGTGGTTCTCCCGCTCGTCGAACTGGATGTCGTCGATATAGTCGTCGAGTTGTGTACCGCCCGAGCCTTCGAGGACGGTCTGTGAGCCGCGGTCGCCCGTGGTCGTGCGCGTGCCCGCCAGCGTGTCGATCGGGAGTTGCGTCCCGTCGATCCACACGCGCATCGGTTGGCCCGTCAGCTCGTCCCAGCGGTCGGACTCGGGCACCGTGATCTCGACCGACGGCCGTTCGTTGACGTTCGGTGACCAGTCGTAGTCGGTGACGGTCGGAGAGAGGGTGTCACCGTCCGGGTGGTCGATCTGGACGAACGGGCCTGAAACGGGCACGCGGATGCGGGGTAGCCCGAGATCGTCGGTCGTTGCTTGGTCTGTGTTCGAGTCCGCGCTCGTGTGCTCAGTGAACGGTCGGATGCGGTAGCGGAGTGTCGTGTCCGGCGGCGCCGTGTCGTCGACGAACGACTCCGTGTTGGCGCCGACGTCCTCGACGATGCGCTCGGGCCACCAGCCGTCATCAACGCGGCGTTCGCGAACGACATACTGCCCGTCCTCGTTGTCGGCGTTGTCTGTCCACGCCAGCTCAACCTCGGTCTCGGAGATCGCGGTCGCAGTGAGCTGCGTGGCGCCTGGGAACTTCGTCGTGATTGCGACGGGGTCGGTCCACGCGCCAGTGACGTGTTCCGTCTCCGTGCGAGCGCGGATCTCGTAGCGCTCGCCGTCTTCGCGGCCGACGAACTCCATCGTCAGCGTGTCGAACGCACCGATGAACTCGCCGAAGCCCTCGGCGCCAGAGTCCCATGCCGACTGGCCCGTCTCGCGGATCTGGATGCGGACATCGCCGTTGTTGGTAGTGGCGCTCTCGCGGTCGACGGCGACCTCGTCCTCAACGCCGTTGCCGAGTACCGGTGCGTCTTCGTCCGGGAGCGTAGTGGCAGCGATAGTGGGCATTATGTATCGACCTCCTCGGCGTCGTCAGTGACTGCCACGACGCGGAGTTCGTACTCCTCGCCATTCAGCAGCCCAGTGATCGTCTCGGTCACTGTGTCACGAGCGACAATTCCGAACGTCTCCCACTCGTTCGCGCCAGTCTCACGGTAGTCAACGCGTGTTTGCCCAGTGTTGTGCGTTGCATCCCACACGATATCAATCGACTCGTCACCTGTGTCCAGTGCTTCGAGGCCAGTCGGCGCGGGGAGTATCGTCGTCGCCGGCAGTGTCCCTGACTGCACGCTCGCGTGGTCCGTTTCTCGGGTGAGTCGGTAGGCGTACTCCATACCATCGAGCAACCCGCTATCGGTGTATTCGGTCGTGGAGAGGTTAGTGACGGTGGTAACGGTGGTCCACGTTGATCCACCGTCGTCGGAGCGTTCGATCGTGAGGTCACCGTCCGACGAGTTGTCGGTGAGTGTGTACTCGACGACGATCTCGCGTGCGGTAGCCGTATCGAGAGCGTCGAGCGCCGGTGTAGGGAGCGGCGTCGTCGCGTCAACTTCGTTTGTCGGCTGCGAGTCTGTACCGGGGTAGACCGCGCGGACGCGGTAGTAGTACCGCTCGCCGTCTTCGAGGCTGGTGTCGGTGAATGTCGTTAGACCACCTGTGGTCCCGACGGGCGAGTAGTCGAGCGGATTGGACCCGGTCGACTCGGCGCGGAGGATCTCGTAGTCGTTGGCGTCGCGGATACCGTCCCACACGAGGCCTATCTCACGCGACGCGACGGTTGTGACGGAGAGGTTGGACGGATCAGTATCGACCGTCTCGGTATAGGCCCACCCACCTTCGTCACCAGCTGATTCTGCTCTGACGCGGAAGCGGTGGCTGTTTGTAGACGGAGTGGCCGAATACGTGATTGATGTGCTTGCTGTCGTGGTAACTGCTTCATACGCGCCACCCTGTTCGCTTACTTCGACTACAAAATTTGCGTCACCGTCGTAGTTCCATGAAACATCTATTTGGTCATCACCGGTAACTGTTTGAGATACCCCAGACGGAGTACCTGTTATTTGTGCGACCTCTTCATTAGAGAGCAGTGATCTCCCATTTTCTACCGCCTGGACAGCATAGTAATTATTACCATTTTCCGGAGAATCATGTACTGCAGTTGTTGAAGATGTTGATGAAATAATAGTTGTGTAAGAGTTACTTTCGTCGGGAGACCCGTCCACATACTGGCTTTCGGGGTTCCATAAGACATCAAACGTCTCGGCCGCGGGGTGGCTCCAGGACAGATCTACTTCTCCAGCTGTAGAGCTAACAGAATCAATGTTCAGAATCGGCGGTCTTGTATCCCATACTCCAACTTCTGTTATTGGCAATTCTGAATCATCTGCAGTGATTTGGGCAAAGGAACCCGTGTCGTCAGCAAAAAAGGCCCAATCAAAATCAACAGAACCGGGCGACGAGCTTTGCGCTTCAATCTCAAATTCTATCACAGGGTGTGAATCAATATCGATTGTGATGTCTTCGGAGTGGTTGAGAGACCATGGCCCCGAATTGTTCGCCAACAACTCTCCGTCATTAGCGTCGCGGACCCAGAATTCCCCATCGGCAGTATCTTTATCATCACCGATACTGGCCGGTTGTATGTAGAACGTAACAGTGTATTCAGACACCATCTACAGTCTCACCTCCTCACGCGCCACAAGCCCCTGTTCGACGCCACTGTCCACCGTACTCGTCGCTGCAATTGGGTCGATCATGGTCTGTAGGTCCGCCGGGATCGCCTCCCTCACACTCTCCGGGATCCACACCCCCACCTCTGAGCGCCCGCGCTCCAGCTCGACGTCGAGCGCGTAGACGTCGCCCTCCTCGACACCGGCCACCGCTTCGAACTCCACCTGCGCTCGCACGGACGCCTGTCCGATGTGCACGAGATCGACGTCGACCGGCTGCCAGTCCGTATCGAGCGTGCCGGGGTACGCCGGGAGATCGACCGCCGACCAGCTGTCGGCGCCGGCGTCGTACGCCTCGACGTCGAGGCTCGCCGTGGCGTCGGCGTTGGTTGGCTCGTCGATCGTGAGGCGGAGGAGGCCGTTCTCGAACACCACGCTGCCGGTGAATTCGTGGTCGCGAGCGAACACCGACTGCCACGCCCGCACCCGCCCGCTGTCGCTCTCGATGAACTTCGAGTCGCGGCCACGCGTGTCGTAGACACGGACATCCACGGCGGGCTGGGCGTCCTTCTCGACGTCGTAGATGAACACCGGGTCGTCGAT
The DNA here is from genome assembly GCF_000022205.1 of Halorubrum lacusprofundi ATCC 49239. Lineage (NCBI taxonomy): Archaea > Methanobacteriati > Methanobacteriota > Halobacteria > Halobacteriales > Haloferacaceae > Halorubrum > Halorubrum lacusprofundi. The sequence goes on along the minus strand of NC_012029.1, from coordinate 774,211 downwards.
CGACAGCGCCGTCGCGTCGTACAGATCGACGTCGCCGAACTCGGTGGAGATCGTCTCGACCGGCGTCGGCTGCACTCGCTGTGTCGGCGACGACGTCGAGTCGACCGCGCGGACGAGTCGCGCCGCTGCTGGAACGCCCACCAGGGCATCCGTCTCGTTGCCGAACGGGTGTCCCGGCGAGGGCTGCGAGGGCGACGTTTCGAGCGCTTGGAACTGCGACTTCCGCGTGCCGGCGCTTGTGAGCGAGAGCGTGTACTCCCAGATGTCGCGCCCGCCGGCGTGGACGGGCTCGACTTGTGCGCTCTCGATCTGGTAGTAGCCTGCACGGTTACCGGCGCCGCCGTACAGCGGCACCGCCGACACCGATGAGTCGGCCAACTCTTCGAGCTCGTTCGCGAGCAACTCGGAGTAGTACGACCCATAGGCGTATCGCCCGGTCAGTGTGAGGTCGGCCGCCTGCGAGGAGAGCGCCTCGACGATCGCGTCGCTGCCGAGCACGCCCTGCTCGGAGAGTTGCGTGCCGAGCGCGTCCTGCTCGGTCGGGACGGTCGCCTCGGGGATCGGGATCTTGTAGATGGTTGCAGTCATGAGTTAGTAGTCGTTGATGACGTCGCCGAGCTGGTCGACGGCCGTTGCTGCGGCGTCGGTGAAGTCGTCGATGAGCTCGTCGACGTCGGGGACGATCGTCGTCTTCTCCATCTCGAAGGTGTACGAGACAACGGACGGATCGTCGGTCGAGCTCTCCGTCCGAACAGACAGCAACGCAACCGGTATTGGTTCGTTGTACACGCCTGCCTCAGACGCGTAAGTCCCGTCCGACCACTCGCCCGTGTAGAGAAGCAGTTGGCCGCCGGAGTCGGTCCGCGCCTCCGCGAGCCACCGAAACAGCACGTCTCGCTTCGTGTTCGGTGGGACGTCGCCTTCGGCGTCGTAGACGTTCGCCTCGCCGGCAGCGCTGGAGCCGTCTCCCCAGCGGAGATCCTCGTCCCCGGTGCCGGCCTTCGCAGTGTAGTTGAACTGGTCGCGCCCTGCCCCGGCGTCCAGGTGGAAACCCGCCCGGCGGTCGAGATCGGCGTCCGGGAGGATGTCGATCGGGTCGAGATCAGAGGCTTGCGAGTACAGCTCGCTGAGGACTTGGCCCCGTCCGCCGACGAGGTAGTCGTGAGTGAGCTCGCGGTTGGGCTCGTGCTCTCGGAACTCGAAGACGCCCGTCCGGTCGAACGCTGATACCTCTAGGACGGCTCTATCGTGTAGTGGCATGTGTGTCTGAAAACGGTGCGCGGTGACCGTCGCGCGGCGGGAGTCAGTCGTCCGGGTCGTCGACGACCAGTGCTTCAGATTGCTTTTTCGCGCGGAGCTGGTCTTCGCGGATCCGAGCGAGCGTCCCACGAATCTCGGTGAGGTGGGCATCACGCTCAGACGCATGCGCGCTGACGACCATCGCCGTCACGCCGCTCGTCACGGCGACGAGCACGACCGCCGACAGGGTGGCCGTCGAGCTCACCAGTCGCAGGTGAACGATCAGCGCGGCGAGGATGACGCCGGCGCCGATGACGGCCCGAGTGGCGCTCTGGTTCATACTTGAAACGGGGTGCTGTAGGGGCATAAGGCTCGGTCCAAGCGTCACTGTGTGATGTCGCGTTCGAGCGCGGTGAGGTCGCGCTGGAGTTCCTCGACGGTGTCTTCGAGCTTGTCGAGGTCACGCTGCACGCCATCCTCGATCTTGGAGACGATCCGGTCGGCGAACGAGTCGAGCCGGCGCGGATCGACGTCCACGCGGTAGGTCGGAGAGTGGGTGACCGTCACCTCCCTCCCTGCTGCGGATGACGTCTGCGATCCGTTGGACTGTGTTCCCGTTGGATCGCCGGGGTTGCGACCGATCGTGATCCCGCGGTCGCCGCCGACTTGGATGCCGCCGTTCCCAACCGTGATGCCGTTATCACCACCCAACTGGATGCCTCCAGACGAGTCGCTGTTCGACTCTGTCGAGGCTGACCCTGCGCCATGAGCCTGGACGTCCACCGTGATCGGACCGACCGCTTCGACAGGCAGCGGCTCACGATCCACCGGTAGTGGGTCACGTTGTACAGGCAGCGGGTCGCGGTCCACTGGAAGCGGGTCACGCTGTACCGGCAGTGGATCGCGGTTGACGGCGACCGTGTCGGGCACGCCGAGGTTGATGTCCGGCCCGAGGTCGAGATCAGGGGCCTCGAACGTCGGCTTGACCGTCGGCGTGAACTCGATGTTGCGACCGGTGAGCTCGTCGAGCCACCCGGGGCGTTTGACGGTGAGTGTCGTGTCCTCGACCGTCACCGTCGAGTTCGTGATCGCAGAGCTGATCGTGTTCCCCAGTGCGGTCGCAGCCGTCCCCGTCAGCACGTCCGTGATCGCGTCGGCGACCGTTCCACCAGTCTCGATCGCTGCATCGCCAGCAGTCTCACCAGCGACGCCGAGCAGCTCCGTGAAGACCCCGCCGGCGCCGCCACCGTCACCACCGCCGACCTTGTCTTCGATCTCTTCGAGGTAGATGACTGCCTCCTCGAGGAGGTCCGTCCGCGTGCGCTCCATCTGGAAGGACTGCCGCCCACGTCGGGACGCACCGGCGCCACCACTACCGCCCGCCTGGGCAGACATTGCCCCGCCGTCTGTCACGCCGATCTCGACGGCGCCGAGCTCCGACTCGATCTGCTTCTGGACGTTCCGAAGCGACTCATCGGAGACGACGAGGTCGAGCTCGGCTAGCGTGCCAAAATCACTCATAGTGGGTGTTGGGCGGCGTAGTCAGCAAGCAGTTCGAGGTACGGCGTCGGCGTCGAGAGCGCCTCATCGTACGACATGCCGTGGGCGAGTGCCACGACGATCAGGTAGTCGAGTCGGGCGGCTGGGCTGAGGTCGCCTCGCTGTCGGTCGCCGACGATGACTTGCTGGATCCGTTTCCCTCGTCGCTCGCCGTTCCGAGACCGTTCGCCTTCGCCTCGAGCCACTTCACAACCGCAGGATGCAGACAGGCCGCGTTCGCGAACGTCTCATTCAGGTCGTCCTCGACGAACGGCCCAGCCTCGACGCTCGCAGCGACGAACCAGATCCGGAACTCATCCTGACCGGCCTGCTCGGGCACCTCGCGGTGCATCATCGCCTCCTCGCCGGCGTTCATCGCGCCGACGGTGAGCTCTGTGTCGGTGGTCCAGTCTCCCTCCGACGTCTGCCAGTCGAGACCGTTTCGCCAGTAGGTGAGCGTGCTTTTCCGGTCACGGATCACGGCTGCGTCGTCGGTGTCCTCGTCGAGGCCGTCGAGTGCATCCTCGAGCGCCTCGATCCCTTCAGTGAGCTCTGCGCGTGCATCGTCGACGGTGAGTGTCTGGGTGGTAAGCATTAGGCGGTGGTGACGGTCGGCGTGATGTCCGTAACGTGCCAATCGATCGGCTCGGAGAGGCTGGTGTCGGCGGCAACGAGATTCGACCAGTTGTACGACGTCGGCTGAAGGTCAGAGAGGGCGTACTCGATCGTGTCGCCCTGCCCGTTCTCGAACGTCACGGAGCCGGGTACCTTGCCGATCTGTTCGTAGTCACTCATGTCGACATCGTCGACGGCCGCGGCGAGCTGGTCACGCTCGGTGAAGATGGCATCCGTACTGAATGCCGGCTCAATAGCCCCCGTAACTGCATCGTACGGATGCCGGCCCTGCCCCCGACGGAAGCGCGAGAGCCCGGCCAGCGAGATCGTCGTCGACTGCATCAGCGGCTGGTTCAGACCGTCGACCGAGAAGGTCGCGCCGTGATAGCTGAACGCGTCCTCGTCAGACGGCTGCTGGATCGCCCCATCGGCCGGCGCCGTGACGTCGTCCGGCTCGAAGCCGTAGATCCCGGTCAACGACACGCGGATGTCCGAAGCACGCTCGTAGACGACCTCCGCGTCGGTGATGATCGTCCCGGTCGGCGTCCGCGGCTCGACCGTCCCGTCGGGAAGTGTGGTCGCGAAGTACCACGCCGACGACGGCGCCGTCGTGGTCGACGTCGGGAGTGCGGTCCCGCCGTTCGCGAACACGAGATCGTGCCAGTTGGCGTCGGTGAGCGTGAACTCGAGGCCGATCCCACCCTCGAAGTCACGCGGCCGGGAGCCAGCGGGAAGCGGGCTGTCTGGGTGGCGACTGCGTTCGAGTGCCTGCTGAACCGAGAGGTCCGAAACGGCGACGTCGATGCCGGGTTGGATCCACGTTGGATCAGCTCCCGGCCCGGCGCCGAACTCGGGCTCCGGCGTGAAGGCCACTTCTGCAGACCCTGCGCCAGGCACTACTGTTCACCTCGGGTTATCGTATGAATGGATTCTGTCATGGTGTATCCGTGTAGCCGCGGAGCAGCACGTCGAACTCGGCGCGGTAGAAGTCCGAGTGCTCGGACTGCGCGTCGTCGACGTTTGTGATCGTGAGGTCGCGATACGACACGCCGGGGCGCCCGACGTCGGGGTACGACATCGCGCCCTGGACGGCGTCGAACACGCTCCGGAAGGGTGCTTCGAACGGGACGCCGTCGGTAGACGGATGCTCGATGTGCCCGCGCTTGGCCGCCGACAGCCCCTCTAGTCGAATCGACACCGCCGTCTGGAGGTCGTACCGTCGTCCGGGCCCGACCGGTGTCGGGTTGGTCGTCTCGCTCGCGACGCCGACGAAGTTGGCTCGCTGCAGCTGCTTCTTCCGCGTCTGGATCGGCGTCTGCATGTCGAGCGTTTCGTCCGTCTCGTAGACCGTCGACGTGTCCCGGTTGACGCGGAACAGTGGGTGATCCTCCGGTTGGGCGTCGGCGACCGGGCCGAGGACGTCCTCGAGGAGGAATTGTATCTCGTGTCTCATCGGAACTGAGCCTGTAACCAGTTGAGTGTGTCTCGGATGAACCGGGACTCGGGGAGGCCAGAGACCTCTACCTTCTGCAGGTACACGCGGTAGCCGTCGTCTTCGGGTTCGAACTCTTCACGGACCCACTCGGGTGGATCTTCCCAGACGAACGACAGCGCGTCGGCGTTCTTCGCTTCGACGACGTGCTCGACCGTGCCGCGCTCGAAGTAGATCGCCGGCTCAGGCCATCCGAATCGAACAACGACACGGTCGCCGCGCCGGACGATCTCCGTCTCGCCCGCCTCGATGATCGGCTTGACGTCGTAATCGTGCTCACTGCCGTACGCTTCGAGAATCTCGTGGGCGTGAGCCTGAACCTGCGGCGCGATCTCCTCGCGGGCGTACTCCTCGAGCTTGTCGAGAACCTCCTCACGCGCGTCCTCGACGAAGTTCGGGAGCGAGGTCATCACTCGCCCCGCGGATCGGTCTCGGGCGTCTCTGCGACCCCTGGTTGCCCATCACCCTCCTCATCGTCCGCCCCGTCGGCGAGCTCCTGGGCGTCGTCGACGGCGGCGCTCATCGTCGAGTGGCCGAACACCGAGTAGCCCCCGGCGAGGATGATCGCGAGGACGACGACCTCCCAAAGCGTCCCGAGCTCGTCACCGGTCAGCTGACCGTGTGCCCACAGCGCGACGACCACCGCGATCACGCTGGCGCCGACGCCGGCGCGGAGCGCACGGTAGGGGCGATTGGGTGGCGTCATAACGATGAGAACCCGCTGTACTCGGCGGCCGTGTCCTCGTAGGCCGCCTTCAGCGCCTCACTCCGCGAGGTCCGACTCGCCAGCTGGCCGTTGTCGGGGATGTCGAGCGCCGTGTTGTCGCTGAGTGCGAGCATCGACGCCGCTTTCGCCGCGACCGCCTCGCGGACGTCCGGCGGCGCGCTCTCGACGACGTTGTCCGCGTTGATCTGCACTTCCTCGCCGAGCGGGCCGTACCGGTAGGTCAGCCGGACAAAGCTCGTGTTCGGATCGTCGCGGCGCGAGATGGCGAGCCGGCGCTCGAACACTCGGAGGCGTCGACGCCGGTAGTCGAGCGCCCACGCGTCGCCCTCCTCGTCGGTGACGTCGTCCCACTGGCTGCGCCCTGAGCGGATCTCGATGGCGTCACCCTCGGCAGGATCGAGTGGCATCGGCCGAGCGTTGTCGAGGATGACCGTCGCCGGCGACCACGAGCTCGCGTCCTGAACGTCGTGGACTTCCCAGCTGCGAGGCTCGTCGACGGCGCCGACACGCACGGGATGGAATGCCCGCCCGGTGCGGTTGACCCACTTCTCGGTCGCGCTCGCTGCGCGCTTGATCGCCCGGTCACGAGTGTGCTCGGGTACCGTTGCCGGATCCGTGTCGGGATCGAGCGCCAGCAGGACCTCGTTTGCGGTGGCGTACCGGATCGGGTCAGCGGCGGTGGACATCAAACGTCAGTCCTCGCTGCCGTCGGTGACCTCGAGTTCGGAGATCTCGGTGTCGCCGTTGACGACGTCGGCTGCGGTCTCGACCGTCGCCGGGTCGAACCGGGTGAGGAAGTCGGCCATGTCAGTGAGCCCGGCGCTCTCCAGGTCGATCTCGACATCGACGGGCTCGAGATCGTCGCCGAGCACGTCCTCGATCACGTCGCGGGCTCCCGTGCGGTCGTCGCCGAGGCGCTCAGCCCGGTAGAGGGCGTTGAGTGAGTCGACATCCCGCTTCTCGTTCTCGTCCGTGTCGAGCTCCTCTTCGAGCTCACCAATGGTGTGCTCGCCGGGATCGAACGGCGGCGCCGGTGCCTGTGCCTCCCGAAGGACGGTGACGATCTCCGACGCCTCCGACCGGGAGAACCGGCCGGTGTACTCGTCAGAGCGCTGCGTGGAGACCGACACCTCGTCGTCGGCCTCGACGCCGGCGATCTCTCGGAGCTGGTTGCGGTAGGGCTCCTCGTCGTCCTTCTCGAACACCCGTCCGGCATCGTCGAGGTCGAGCTTCTCCATGACCTTCTGGCGCTTCCAGCGGTCGAATCCTTCGTAGAACGCCTCGGGCGGGAGGTAGTTCCGCTCGAGTAGCGCCTCGGCGAGTCGCTTGGCGTCGTAGATTACCTCAAAGTCGTTGCGCGACTCCAGGGCGTGGACGCCGATGTTGCTGTTCTCGACGTGGTTCGGATCGAGGTAGGTCGGCAGCAGCGCCAGGTAGACGCGACCGGCCTGGAACTTGGCCGGACCGTTGTACCCGACGCGCTGCCGGATGTCGTGGTCCGTCTTCGTGGACTGGTCGCCGACGTACCGAAAACCGACGAACTCGACTTCGGCGTGATCCTTCTCTTCGAAATCGCGTGCGCTTGCAAGTGTACTGATGGGCATGGTGTGGTTACTGAGTAACGGTGGAAATGGTCTCGACACGGTCCTCCCGCGCCGCCTCGACGAAGTACTCCGCGTCGACTTCGAGCACTGTGGTGTCGCCGTCGTAGACATACACCGTGCGCTCGTCGTCGCGGCGCCAGTGCGTCCCCTCGACTTGGCGGACGTACTGTGTTCCGTCGATCAGGACGGTGATGGTGATGGTGGTAGTGTCGCGGTCGCTCATGTGTGGTTACTCGCCGATATCTCTCAGAAGGCCACAGCTGCTGAAGTCGCGATTGACGGCCTCGTGGTCGAGCTTCATGAGCGCCTGGTCGCGGTAGTTGCCGGTCGCGAGGTACCCCTGCGACTGACCACGGCCGGCAGTCTCGACGTACGGCTCCTGGAACTGCTCGATCGCGAGCCGCGGCTGCCCGCGGATCGTGTCCGTCGGGACGAGGAAGATCGACGAGATGTCGCCGTGCTTGATCGCGTGCTGGTTGCCGATGATCGGGATCCCGTCGTAGTCGCGGAACCGGGCCGTCCCCGAGAGCCCGCGAATCGTCTCGGCGTCGCCGACCTCCTCACGCCGGTAGTCCGCCATCGCGGCGTTGTTCCGGACGTTGTTCCGATCAGCCGCAAGCTCCGACAGCACACCCGCGGTGTCGTGGCCCGTGAGGATCGCCGTGTCGTTGTAGACGTCGACGTCGGCGAACTCGTTCATCGAGTTCAGGAAGCCCGAGAACAGGTCGTTGTTCAGCTGGCGGACGCTTGCCGCGTCGAAGTCGACGTAGGAGTCTGCCCAGTCGTCATTCGACCGGTCGACGTTCCCGTAGTCGAGGTCACCGTCGTTGTAGGCAGCCCCGTTGGGGTCCTGCGCCTGCGCCTCCTCGTCGCTGGAGGCGATGACGCGGTCGAGGCTGGTGAGCTGGTCGGTGGCGCCGTACTGGGCGTCGCCGGACATGACGGCCTTTGCGAGGCCGTCGCGGTCGATCGCGAGGTCCAGCTGCTCCTGCTGGGTCTGCCAGAACTCCTCGAACCCGACCGCGTCTTCGATGGCCGCGTAGATCTCCTGCAGGTCCGACACCTCGATGACGGTGTCCGACCGCTTGGGATCGAACTCGACCTCCTCGACGCCCATCGTCTGGCCGTCCGGAACCGACCCACCCTCAGTGTGGGTCTGGAGGTCGACCGGATTCGTGGCCGCGCGGTAGGCCTTTGCGGTGACTGGCCCCTCGAGCGAGGCGTTGAAGCGGTCGACTTGCGAGAGCGCGTTGAACCACTCGTGTTCCTGGTTGTACTGCGCGTACAGCGTCGCCGTGAAGATAGCGTTGACGTGGGCCTCGGTCGAGGTGTCGTACTGCGCCCGCTGGAGCAGGCCATCGTCCCAGTCGAGCGGGACGTCGCCGACGATGTTGCTCTCGAGGAACCGGCCGGGGCTGTTCCCGCCGGCGTAGTTCATGAACGGGTGCCCTTCAGCGCTCACGCGTCATCACCCCCGGTGACCGCGCCGGCTTCACCGACGGTCTGAGAGTCGTCGCCCGGCGCCGTGACGACCGTGTCGTCGGTCGTCGCGAAGTTGCCCTTCTGGTCGACGGTGTCGACGAGCTGATCGGCGAGGTCCTCGTCGCTCGACAGCTTCTGAGCGACCGCGCCGGCCATCTCCGAGATGACCCCGTCGGCCGTGACGGCATCCGCGATGCGCTCGTCGATGTTGTCGAGTTTCTGGTCGACCTTCTCCTCGAGCATCTGGTCGACGTCGTCGCCGTACGGGTCGTCGTCCGGGTTGTTGCCCGCGGTGTCGACATCGCCGTTCTCGGGCGTGTCGCCGGTGTCGCCGTGTCCCTCGACGGTGACGCCGGGGACGTTCTCGGAGACCCACTCGGCGGCGGCCTCCTGCGTGTCCTTGCCGACCGACTCGGCGTAGTTCTCGACGGTGTCTCGGGCGTCCGAGCCGCCGATCTCCTCGACGAGGTCGATCGGATCCATCTGGTCGTCGTCGTTCTCCTGCTTCTGGTCAACGCCCGGGTCGTCCGGGGTCGTAGTCTCGGTGTTGTTTTCCATGTCTGCTGTGTCCGTGTTGGTCTCTGCGCGCTGGTCGATCTCGGCGCCGCCCAGCTGCTCGTCGGCTGCAAGTGCGTCGAACTCGTCGACGAACAGCATGGGATCCATGCGGTCGGCCGCCTCGGCGGCAGCCGACAGCAGGTTCATGACGGCCGGCTCAGAGAACGAGGTGCGGTCAGCGATCATGCTGGCCGCCGTCCGCATCTCCTTCTGGTCGACGTCGTCGCCGTCGATGGCGGCGAGCTTCTGGTCGACCGACTCGTCGAGCGTTCGCATCTTCGATACAACTTCGTCTGGGTCGACGTCGTCGCCCGCCTTCTGGTCGACCGTCTGGAGGATCTCGAACGGCGAGGGGTCCTCCGGAAGGTCACCCAGGACCGTACGGGCTTTGCCGTCGACGGTCGGGGTTCTCCCGAATATGCTCATGTGTCCTGTCAGAATCGCTGACCCGTTTCCAGATGGCGGCGGTCGGCCGCTGTCCCACACCACGCCGGCGCAGGACGTCTTTCTGCAGTCAGTGGTCAGCCAGTGCTAGAGGCGGTCCTCGATCCGGCCGGCGAGGCTGTTCCGGCGCCGGAGTCGACGCCGAACCGCCGCCTCGAGAACGCCGCCGTGCTTGAAGTCGACGACGTCGAAGTCGGCCGCCGGGTTCATCACCTGGCTCTCGTGGCCGAGCGTGACGGCGTGGAGGTCACAGTCGACAGTCACCCGCGTGCCGTCGTTGCGCCGGTGCTCCTGGTTGGAGTAGACGGTGACCGAGTAGCCACCGTAGTCGCCGCTGAGACAGCGGAGCCGCGCCATCTTGGACTTCGTCGTCTCGTTGCCGAGGTTCGCGACGAGTGTGAACTCCTCGTCGTCGACGGTCGTCTCGTAGTGGACGCCCTCGTCGGTGGTCCACTCCCAGACCGGGACGCCCACGGGGACGTCGTCGTGTCTCGTCGAGATGATCCCCGGCTCGCGGGTGCTCTCGAGATAGCGGTCGAGGCTGTCGGCGACCGCGTCCATCTGGATCTGCTGGCCGCTCCGGTCGACGATCTCGACGCTCGCGGGCCCCTCGATGATGAAGTTCTCCGCCTCGAAGACGGCGTGTTCCCACTCGTCGGGGACATCTTCTCGGGAGATGCGCCGGTCGTGGATCGGCCCGTCGGCGTCGACGGACTCGCCGATCGCCGCCTTTCGGTCGACGTCTCCGTCGACGAGGTGGTTGAGTACGCGGATGCTCATGGTCAGTAGGCGATCGTCGTGCCGGTCGTGGTGTCGTCGGCGCCGACCCACTGGTTGTTCGCCGGATCCGACGTGTATGTGCCCGCCGCCGGCGTGCCGGTCCCGTCGTGAGCGGCCTGGACGCCGGCCTCGCCCGGCGCCGGCGCGTCATCGGCGGTCAGGTCTTGGGGTGTCGCCCGAAGCACCGTGGCCTCGAAGCCGAGTTCCGCAGTGGCGAGGGCCCACGCGTCTCCCGTTCCGACGTAGATGTCGTACGGGCGAGTGCCGGCCGTGACCTCCGCAACGCGGCCCTCGGTCGGTGAGTGTCGCGGGAGGTCGTCGGTGTTCGCTACCTGCTCGACGTCGTCGGCGACGGCACGGATGAGCGTGGCCAGTGGCAGCGCGCTGTTCTCGATGGGGGCAAGTGTCGTGTCAGTCATGTCTGGGAGTCAGAGGGGTCGGAAGCAGGTTGGTCGGGAGCAGGGGTGTTCGTCTCGCCGGTGTCGTCAGGTGGGTTCGCGGCGCCGGCGTCGCCGCCACCGTCGGGCTCGCCCTCCTCGGGAGGTGGTTCGTCCGCCGGCGTCGTAGTCTCGGGATCCATCGGCGTGATCTCCTGGTCGGGGATCTGCAGCTGGCCATCCTCGACAGCCACCGCGGTGCCGGTCTGCTGAGCCTTCTCGATCCCCTGGAGAACTTCGAGGGGCGACAACGACTCTCCCTCACTCTCGGGGGCGACGTACGCGAGTTCCCAGTCGCAGTGACCTTCGACGCGCTCGATGAGCTGACACAGCGTGTCGAGCGCCTTGTCCTGGGTGTCCTGGTGAGCGCTCGCGACGGCGCCGTTCGTGATCTCGACCTGCGTCCCCTCGGCGTTGAGTCCACCAGCGTCCGAGAGTTCATTCTCGAAGGCGTCGGAGACCCCGAACATCGCCCGAATCTGCGACATAAGTCGCTCGACCATCGGCTCGCGGCCGTTGATCCCGGCCGACGTCGACAGGTCGAGGATGTCGATCTCCACGTCGTCGGGGTTGCCCTCGTACATGAGTCGGCCCTCCTCCCACGGGTTCTTTTGCTCCTCTTCGGACAGCGAGGCCCGCAGGCTCTCCCGGACGTTCTTCCCATAGGCGACGAGGAACTTGTCGGGGAGCTGCTGGTCGTTCTGTGGGTTGAGGTACTGCAACTCGTAGTTGCGCGACCACTGCAGGATGGCCTGGAGCTTGATCAGCGGGAGGATCGGTGACCGGCCGTCAAGGCCGTTCAGGATGGGGAAGTGCCGCGCCCAGTCGATGACCTCGTGTTTGAGGAAGAGGCGCTTGACGTCGTTGCTCCGGTGTTTGACCTCCGCGTAGCCGACCTCTTCGAGGCGAGCGTGACACTCGGGACAGACTTCGACCGGGTGATCGGCGCCGTCTTCGAACGTGAGCGCGTCGTGTTCCCAGTACTCCTCGCGGTGGGCGGGACAGGTCCACCACCCACCGTGACGGTTCTGTTCGTCGAGAACCGGGCGGACGCGGCTCGGATCCGCGTGGACGAGCTCGTCGATCGCCGTCGCCTCCCACCGGCCGGCTGACTCGACCGTGCGCCCCGCGACCTGCGTCTCGCTCTCCACGTGTTGGTACTGCAGGCGGGCGAGGATCGTCGAGACGCCGTTGAAGGACTGGTAGTTCTCTTCGTACTTCATCAGCGACGCCAGCGACTGCCCGTCGTCGTTGACCGAGGCGAAGAGCTCGGCGAGCCGCTCCTTCTGGGCCCGAGACGGCGTCTCGAAGTCGGCCTCGCCGCAGACCTCACAGACGTCGCGCTCCTCATCGTACGAGGTCCCGCAGTTGGTACAGCGGGCGGCGAACGCCGGCGTGAGCACTGGGAACTGGTTCCGGTACATCTCGTCGCGGAACCGTTTGACCGTCGTCGCGAGCTCTGTCGAGTTGAGCGTGAACGACTGCAGGTCGAGCTTGCTCCAGACACCGCCGCGGTCCGAGATGCGGGGGATCGGCCCGACGTCGTCGACGTGGCTGTTCGACCGACCGCCCGAGGCTTGTGGTGTCGACGATATCTGCCCTCCGAGCATCTGCTCGACATCGCCGTCGGGCCAGTCGATTGCGACCAGCTCGCCGCCGTCGTCCTCGCCGAGCGTCGTCGTGCGTGGTTCGTCGTCAGTCATCGTGATCAGTGTTGGAGAACATCGTGTTACCAGTCGAGGTGGTCGAAGTCGTCGCTCGACACGTGGTCGACGGAGCCGTTGGGGCCACGCGACGCGATCTCGAGAGCGTCAAATCTGTCGTCGTGAGCCGCATCCGGGAACGGCAGCCACTCCTCACGGATGAACGACTCCCAGCGCTCGTTCTCCGTGCTCGCCACCTTCACTTTCCCCTGCTGGAAGCGGTTCGCGAGCCGGTGAAGGCGCTGCTCCTTCTCGCCCTCGGAAGCAGTGGGCGTCACCCGGACGTCGACGTTGTCCTCGATCGTCTCGGCGATCTCCTTGCCGTCGAAGTTGCTTTCGACGAGCAGCTCGCCGACCGGGTAGTCCGAGAGATGGACGCCGACGAACTCGGTCGCCGCCTCCTCCCACATGTACCCACGGTCACGCCAGGTGTCGACGGCGTACTCCTGGTCGTTCTCGCGGTCGAACGCGTACACCGCGAGCGCCCAGTAGTCTGTCTCCCCGCGCTGCTCGGCGGCGAGGTTGTTCGGGTTCGCGAAGTCAAGCCCCGCGTACCACTCCAGCGACGACCAGTCCTCGCGCGGGATCGGGTCGACGAAGCGCAGCCAGTCGAGGTCGAGGACGCGCCCGATGGCTGCCTCGGGGTTCTGCTGGTTCTCCGCCCGCCACAGACCCGCGCTGCCGTCCTTCGAGACGACCTTCGTCAGCAGCGTCTCGGGCGCCTCGAACGCGGGCCACAGCGTCCGGAACTCGGTGTCCGGCCCGGCGCGGATCCCGTCGTCGATGATCTCGACGTCCGCCGGCACGTCCCGGATGGAGTCGTAGACCTCGCCGTTCGTGGCGTGGACCTGGTACGTCTCGTTCTCGATGACGTGCCAGTCCGGGGTCGCCCGCCAGATGCGTGCCGCCCATCCTGGCCGAGAGACACCGCGGGCGATGCAGTCGTCCCACTCCGGGTTGTTTGTCGACAGGACGTGCTCGCGGTACACGTCCTCGGGCGTCTTGCGCGTCCCAATGACGATGTTCAGCGACTTGTGCGGCAGGCAGGTCGCCCCGGCCTTCGCCGAGACGTTGTCGTAGAACTCCTCGAAGTTCTCCGAGATGGTACCCCGCAACGCCGTCGTCTGGTTGGTGAGCGTCGCGATGTCGTCGTAGATGATGACGTCGTAGTGCGACCCCGTGTCCGACGTCCGGATGGAGAGCGGCTCGAGCGTCGGCTCGATGTTGTGCGTGCCCGCCTCCAGCTGGAGCGTCGTCTTCGAGGAGTCGTACACTGAGACGCCGTACCGCTCGCACGCCTCTTCGATCGACGCGACCGCCGTCTTCGCCCGCTTGTCGGCGTGCTTCTTCTTGTGCGAGACGATGGCCATCCGGATCTCCGGGAAGTTGACCGCGAGCCACGCCGGCGCGACGTTGATGGTCGACACCGTCTTCGCGTAGTTCCGCGGCCCCAGCAGCGCGAGGTTCTTCGGCGTGTGTTCCTTGTACACCGCCTCCCAGATGTGCTGGTACCAGTCCCGCAGGTGCTGAGGTGGCGCGAGGATCCCGTCCGTCCCGAGGTGCCGGATCGAGAAGGGCAGCGGGTGGGCCGTCGGTCGCTCCTCGACCAGCTTGGCGATCGACGTCGACGGCGCCGTCGACGTGGTCGCCCCGGTGTCTGTCGACATGGGTCACCGCACCTCCCGTATCTCGTGGCGGCACCAGTCGTGGACGACGTGCGCGCTCGCCGGTGGGTCGTCGACGAACCGCTGCTTCGCCTCCTGCATCAGTTCGACGACGTCGTGATACGGCAGGCCCTCGTCGGGAATCTGGTCGCGGATCCACTGACACGCCGGGTGGTCAGCTTCGGGCCCCGACCACCGGAAGCGCCGGCCGGCGAGCCGCTCCTGCCGATAGCCGCGCATCCGTGCCTGGAGGACAAGTTGGTTCAGGTGTTGGCGAGCAGTCTTGAACGCCCAGCCCGGGTTGATGTCGAACCGGGTCGCCATCGCCTCCGAGATGGAGTAGATGTCCCACGGCTCGGCGTCGAGCTCGTCGATCCAAAACTCGCGATAGTCGCTCTGCCGGATCGCCTCCTGGTCGTCCGGCGTCGCCGGCGGCTCGAGCGCGAACTCGCGCTGGGCGACGTCGACGATGTTGTCCCGGACGAAGTCTGGCATGTTCTGCGAGCGGGCGAAGTCCGGCTGCTTGTTCTCGTACCGGCCGAATCGGCCCTTGTGATCGACGTGGTCGGGGAGATCGGCGTGGTCGGCGTCGTGGAGGCGAGCCGCGACGTGGAGAGCGAGTGGCGTCATGCCTTCAGGTCCTCCTCGAGGTCGTCGATCATCTCGCGAGTGTCCTCGTCGAGACCGTGGCTGTGGTCGTGGTCGACCTGCCCGTCGACGTTGACGTCGAGTTCGTCGGCGCCGAGCAGTCCCATCTCCTTCAGCCACTTCCGATCCTCCTTCCGGAGGCGCTGTTGCGTCTTCACGACGACCGACTCCTTGTAGCGGACTTCCTCTCGGAACTCACTCTGGGAGGCCTTCACCCGCGTCTCCCGATCGACGAGCGCGTTCCCGGAGTGGAGATCGTCGGGACGGTCGACCGCCCAGTTGTCCGCGTGGATGATCTTGATGTGGTTGACCGCGATCTCCGAGAGCCGCGCCTTCTCGCCGACGATCGGCTCGGCGTTGATCTCGCGGAACTTCTCGACATAGCTCCGGTAGATGTCGTCGCAGAGCTCACGGAGCGCGTCGTCGATGACCTCCGAGTAGAAGCGGTTGCTCTCGACGTACAACGCGTGAGTGACCGCGTTCGTGTTGTCGTCGGGAGCTGCCCCGCCGTCGTTGCCCACGGCGTTGTCGTTCTCCTCGGGAGCTGCCCCGCCGCTGTTGCCCTCGGCGTTGGTGTTCCCATCCGGCGCACCAGAGCCTTCAGAGCCACCGTGGGAGTGGCACTTCCCGTGACTCCCCTTCGCCGGCTGGGTACAGCGCTCGCCGGTCGAGCTCGCCGGATCGACGATGCACTGTCCCCACTCGCCGTAGTCCCGCTCACCGGTGATCGCGGTGGCTTCGGGGTGGGCGTTTTCGTGGAAGTTTTCTCTGTGCGCCATGAGGTTGAGTTTGAGTTTGTTTTACAGACAGGTCGATATCGGCCCAGTGAGGTGCGCTCGCGTGTTATTCCGCATCGGCGTTGTTGTTTCAGAACGCGAGGTCCAGCGTCTCGAGCGCCCGCTCGGTTCGGTTTGAGGGTGTGTACCCGGTGATGAAGGCTCGGTGTCGGGCTTGGTCCCACGGAACATCGGCGCCGTCGTCGGGCGTCGGGAGTGAGAGGTCGATGACGGAGTCGTCCTTACGGAGGAACCAGTGCGCGCCCTCGTAGGCTGGGTCGACGTCGCTCCAGTCGAGGCGGTAGACGTCGTAGGTCTCGCGATCGCCAGTGGCGTGGAAGTACGCCTCCGCGAGGAGGTAGCACGCGCCTTCAACGGGATCGACGTCGTCGTAGTCGTACTCGTCCTTGCGGACGCCCGGGTTTTCCCGAACGTACTCGCGAAGTCGGGCTGCGGTGTCGTCCGGTTCGACGAGGACGTCGGTCATAGAGAGCTGGAATCCTCGTCGAAGTCACCATGGAACGCAACTTGGGCCTCGATATCTGGTCGTTCGCGATCGTCGACCTCATCGAGGAACCGCACGGAAGTTCGACCACCGTGGCCGTGGATCTCTTCGGTCGCCGCGAGTCCGTCGGGAGCAGGCTTGAACGCACAGCCGTTCGAGTCTGTCTCGAGGCCGTCGTTCTCCGCGTTGCACCACTGCATGTGAACGGCGCCATCAGGGTACTCGACGCCGACGGCAACGACACCAGTCCCGGAGGTCTCGGAGACATCCTCCTCACGGACGAGTTCGAACCGCCGTGGGGTCGTCGAGGTCGTCATCCGCGCAGCTCCTCGCGAGCAGCAACCTGTGCGTCGACGTAGATGTCGACGTCGAGGAGCCGGAGCTTCGCTCGGATGAGCTCGGTCGGCTCGTCAGCGTCGACGCCGTCGAAGTACGTCGCAACCTTTGCGGCGAGGTCAGGATCACTCGCGACGGAGAGTATGTCCCACGACAGCGTCTCCATCTCTTCGAGGTCCATGTCGATATCGTCGGGCGTCGGCGCCTCGGCGATGAGCTCCTGGTAGTTCTCGGCAGCCTCGGAGTGTTCGCGATCCTGGTACTCCGCTTCGGTTTCCGGGGCAGGCTCGTCGTCCGGGAGCTCGGCGCAGATGACCTCGCGGTACTTGTCGTTCGGTCCGATCATGACGATCTCTGTGTAAGGCATCAGTTGAGGTTCTGAGGTTGCGGTTCGATGCTCCCCAGCGCGACACGGCCCGCGCACTGAGGCGATCATCAGGGTGTCGAACAGATCAGGCAGTCAGGGTCGTCGCACGTCTCGCGGTGGCTCGGGACCTCGTCGGCGACGTCCTGGATGCAGTCCATGCACTTGTCGCGGAAGTGGCCAGACGCGTTCTTCGCCTCGACCGGGTCGCCACACTCCTCGCACGTCGCCATCAGTCCTCGCCGTCAGCGTCTGTCTGGACCTCGCTGTACGCTTGGAGAAGCGCGGCGTAGTCGAGCAGCTCGACGCCGTTGTAGGCGCCGAGGATTGTGAGTCCGAAGCCACCCAGGAACGTTGGATCCCCGCCGCGGGAGATCGCGTAGAGGCCGATGGCGATCACGCCGAGGTTGACGATGATCGCGCGGAGGATCTTCAGCGCCCTCAGCATCGGCAGTGACTCACCATCCTCTCTGAGCGTGCTCTTGTACTCGTCGACGAGGTCGTCCCGGCAGTACCACGGCCGAGGGCGTTGGACGGACATCATGTGACATCAGCGTAGGGCTGGCAGTCACACGGTCTCGCCGAGGCGTGGCTGGCGCCACACTCCGGGCACTGGCCGGTCGTCGAACGATGGGTCGGGCTGGGCATCTGGAGAGGAAACGGAGGGATTAGCGTGCGATACGACTCGAACGGCGACGCCGGGGATCGAACCCGGGACGGGGGAGCTCCGTAGAGGGCTTTGGTTTCGCCACTCCCAATAGGGGCGTCCGTCACCTGGCCACAGGCGTCGCAAGGCGGCCGGTCTTGGTTGGGTTTGGAACGTCGTGTCGAGACGGTCCGAAGAAGCATGATACGCGACGTAGACAACACGTTGAGGTACCGAACGCCGGTTATGGCTGCCGGCCGCTCATTCGGCTCAACATCCCCGCAGGGTGACCTGGCCTTCCGGAGAAGGCACGCCCCACGGGACATGGATCGACCCGGACTCGAACCGGGACCTCCGCCTCTTCAGGGCGGTGCGCTCCCGTTGCGCTATCGATCCAACCGCTCGACCTTCGACTCCTCGACGCGGTACGTGAGCCCGTCGACGTCGACGACCAGGAGGCCGTCGGGCCCGGAGACGTCGCCGGCGGGCTCGAAGTCGACTGCATCGCCGACGAGGCGCCGGTCGCCGAACGGGAACTCGACGCGCCCGTACTGCGAGAGGCTCATCGCTGTGCCCTCCGGACAGCGAGTTTGGTGGCGCGCTCGTAGATCTCCCGGTCGAGTGCCTCCAGTTCGGGCTTCGCCTTCAGCTTCCGAACGGCCCGGCGGAGTGCTCGGGAGTCGACGGGGATGTCCTGCTCCTCGAGGCGGTCGGCGATCCGACTGGCTCGGCGCGTCGCTTGGACCTTCGAGTCCGTGTCCGGATCGGCGCGACCCCGGCCACCACACTCCTCGCAGAACGTCCGCGGGAGGTACACGCCACCGCCGTTGACGTTGTCGTACCCCTGAACGCCCGAGTCTGCCCGGTCGAGCTCGGTGACGGTGTTCCCCCACTGATCGCGTGTGAACTCGTGTTCGGTACGGATCCGGGCGAAGCACTCGCTGCACACCTCGGGGTTCGTCCAGAGATAGCGCTCGAACACGCGGGCTGGAACGACGTCGCGACGAGGCGCGAACTCATCGAGTGACTGTTGGGTAGTGGTAGACATGCGGGAACAGGCAGGAGAAGCGCAGTGCTGTCGGACTGACCCTGTCATCGCCCTCTCAGGCTCGGGACCATGTGGCGGTGCCGTCGTCGACCATCTGTTGCTTGCCCCTAGGCTTAAGTCGACCCCCGAGCGCCATTTTGTCGCTCACTCGTTGACCTGCCATTCCGACTGTGGCGGATCCGTGTGTCGCGGCGAGCACGAGACCATCCCCTCCTCGTGAAGTTGGCGAAGTGCGCGACGGATCGAACGCTGCGGGCGAACCGTCTCGTAGGCGATCTGTCTGAGTGTTCGGGGATTCCCCTCGTTGCGGAGGTGGAGGTACACGACTGTGGCCGTCGGTGGGAGCTCGGCGAGGTGTTCACGCGTCGGTCGAGGGAGATCGGCGACGTCGGCGGTCTCGCTCATATCCTGACCTCGGGACTTTCGGAAAGGTGGCTCTTGTCGAGACGCTCCGGTAGGTGAGTCCGGCAGTACCACTCGTCCGGATCGAACCGTGGCGACGCGCGAATAAAGTCGTCGCAGCCCTCGACCTTGCACGGGACGCGCCGATACCCCATCAACTCGCGGACGTCGACGTACTCGCGATCAATCTCTCCGTCGTCGGAGTCACTCGGCACGGACCTCACCTCCGTAAGACGTTAGCTCGCAGCGGACTTCATCGTCGCCCCTGCTGACCGAACCACCGTCGAGGGATTCGTGGCCGTGGGAGACGACATAGGCATGATGACCGCAGTTTTCACAGACTCCCTTCGAGTCGACCTGCGCAATTACTCCGTCGCGTTGATCGTCGCTGGCGCGGTCGGCGTCGTTCATCGGTCCACCTCGACGCGGAACGTCTCGGGATCCTCTCCGTATCGCTTCAGCTTGACCCTGTCAGGTGCTAACTCCGGGTTCCGCGACTCGTGAAACTCCTCCTCGTCGCCGAAGTCTCTCGGGCGGATCATCCCGTGCTGCGGCCCGATCGCGCCGCCCGGCTTGTGGTCGATCGTCGCCCTCGGCGTGCGGATCACGACACCCTGATCGTGGTTTCCGTACTCCTCCGGCAGCCACAGCCCCGCGTCGTCGACGTGGAGCGTGTCGCTCATCGGCTTGCCCCCATGACCGCTCCGCGCTGTCGACTCCACGAGACCTCTTCACCGTCCTCGTCGACGAGCACCGCTACGGACTCGCTGTCGAGCTCGGTGGCACGCTCGCGACGCTCCGCTGCAGAGAGCCCGGCCTGAGCTATCCCCTCACCTCGCTTCCGGAGGGTTTCCTCGCGTTCCTCGAGGGCGTCGACGACGCGATCGCGTGGGTCGCGATCCGCATGCGCAGCGAGGTAGCGCTCGACGCCGAGCCAGAACCGACACAGCGCGATCGTCTCCAGCCCGCGGATGCGTGCAAGCATCAGCTCGCCCGTCGTGCCGTCACCGTCGTCGACGGTGAGCTCCTCGACGAGGAATCGCGCCGGGTTCTCGCCGTGTTCGGTAGTGTTCTCCGGCGACGGGTTCGGGAGCGCCCCCGCCTGCTCGTTGTGTTGGCTCGTGGCAGGCATGATTACGCCCTCCCGAGCCACTTGAGCGTGCCATCCATCGGCTCGTACAGCGACCCGATCTCTTCCTTGATCTTCCGGAGCGCCTTCTCCGCGCGCTTCCGGTCGACGCCCTCGGCCTCGGCCTCGTCAAGAACGTCTTCGACAGCGGCACCGTTGCTGTTCCCCTCAGAGCACTGCTGTTCAACGATGTCCTCGAGCACTGTGATGCGGTCACGCTGCGTCTTCGACGTGCCGGACTCGCGGACGTCGGCGTCGAACTCACCGTCCTCGTTCATCCCGAAGTCCCGCATCGAGCGCATCGTCAGCGAGAGTGCCGTTTTGAAGTGCCGCTCTTCGATCGTCTCCGAGAACTCCAGCTTCGCAGCCGCCTCGGCGAGCCGCAGCTGCGCCTCCAGGTCGCGCCACGTCGCGGGGACGGGCGCGTCCTCTCCCATGTGCTTCGTCTTGAAGTCGGAGAACTCGTCGGCGATCCGCTGTTCGAGCTCTTCGCTCGCGATGACGGGCGACGGCTGGTCGCCGGCGAGCGCCAGCCACTTTCGGAGGAGCTCACTCCGGACCGGCGGATCGTACTTGTCGGTCTCACCGGGCTCGATCGTCTCCGGGGCGACGTCGAGGCGCTTCTTGTGTTCGCGACGGCCGACGATGTCCCGAGCGACTTGTTTGACGGTGTTGACCTCGTCGGTCTCGGTGACGGTGAACCCGAGGTCGAATCGCGAGATGAGCGTCGACCCGAGCTCGACCTGCTCGACGACGGGCTCGTAGGGGTCGAACCGGCCGTACTTCGGGTTCGCCGCAGCGATGACGCCGACGCGCGTCTGCAGCGTCGCGTTGATCCCGGCCTTCGAGACGTTGATCTTCCCGTTGGCCATCGGCTCCAGCATCGCCGCCCGCACGTCCGGCGGCATGTCGTCGAGCTCATCGATCCGGACGATCCCGCCGTTCGCCTTCACGAACGCGCCCGCTTTGAGCGTCCACTCGCCGTCGGAGAAGTCGTCGCGAACGGCCGAGGCAGTGATGCCGGCTTCGCGAGCGCCCTTCCCCGAGACACCGACGGACCGCGGGGCGTTGGACTCGGCCTGGTTGATCAGCGCGGACTTCCCCGTCGACGGGTCGCCCACGAGGAGCATGCTGATGGAGCCGCGCTCGACGCTGCCGTCCTTCCCCTCGACCCAATCGCCGCCGACCACGGCCAGGACGATCGCCCGCTTCATGTGGTCGTACTGTTCGCCGAACACGCCCGGCGCGATCGACTCGGCAGCGACGACGAGCGGCTCGCCCAGCTCACCGTCGACGATCCCATCGATCTCCTTCCGCTCGTCGTGCGAGACCTCGACCGTCGTCTGGTCCGACTCCTGAACCTCGATGGCGTGGCCGTTCAGGTACGGCTCGAACGTCGACTTCTTCTCGTTGCCCTTCGTCCGCTGTTCGAGGTGAAGCCGCCCGGTGATGGTGACGCGGTCGCCCGTGGTCACCTCGCCGGCGAGGTCATCCTCGACGAAGATGTCGATCGACTGGCCCTCGCCACCGGCGACCTCCGGCGGCTCCGAGAGGCGGATCTTCTGGGCGTCGATGAACTCGGACTGGTCGAAGTTGACGCGGAACGGCCCCTGCCGCTCACAGCCCTGACACTCGTGGGGCTCCTGGTAGCCGCGATCCGTCTGCGGGATGTACGTCATCGTCCCGCAGCGCTTGCACTCGAACGCGGTCTCGGTGACCTTCGGGTGGACGTCGCTCCCCGCGACGATCTCGCCCTCGACGCCGATGTACGGCTGGTCGTTGTGGACCTTGGTCGGACTGAAGTGACCGGGGTAGTGCGTGTACTCGTCCGGCAGGTTCGCCACGCGCACGTGAGCCCGATCGAGAGACACGTCCGCCGGGAGGTCGAAGTTCCGCAGCGCCTCTTCCAGGTACTCCTGCATCTCGTCCGGCTTCGCGAGGATATCCTCGGCGATCTCGCGGTCGAACTCGTACAGCTCGTCGTAGTCGACGACGAGTGACCGCTGTTCGTTCGGGTAGTGCTGCGCGAGCGTGCCGATCGCGTCACGGTACCGCTCCCGAAGGAAGCGGACCAGCGTCTCGGTTAGCGTCTCGTTCTCCTTTCGTCGGTCGTGGGTGGTTGACATCGAGGTCGTGTTTTCCGCCGGAAAAAACGCCATCGAGGCGTTCTCCGAGACCGCCGACGTCGGCCAAACGTCGGCCAAAACGACGGCCTTCCGGCTAACGGATGTTTGCGTACACTACTGCTGTTGCTGTGATCTACGGGGAGTACAACGGAGGTGGGATACCGCGATCGAACTGAGCCATGTTCAGCGCACCTCCTCGGTCACACCGATTTTTCCGGCGGAAAACACCCGGCTTCGTTTTGCTTCCTGCGCGTCGATCGCGAGGTGGTAGTTGTCTCCCGCCGGGTTACGAGCGGTGAAGCCGTCGATGGTACTCCCGGTCTTCTCGTCTGAAAGCCCGGCCGCTTTCCGGATGAGGCGGTAGCACGTCGAGTCGCCGATGTCGCCGCCGAAGATCTCCCACTTGATGTCGTCGTAGTCGAGCTTCGCGCGGCCGTGGCCCTCTGTGGCTTTCCGGAAGCCATGCTCGCGAACCATACCGACTTTCTCGTCTGCAGAGAGGTCGGCTGGATCGCGATTCTCGTCGAGCTCGGAGACACGAAGCTCGAGCGCAGTCAGGTCGTCTTGGAGCTGGTCGACAGTCTCGTTCGTCTCCTCGAGTTCACCGTGCAGTTCGTTCTCGATCTCCTGGAGGCGTGCGAGCGACCGCTGTGCGATCGCGAGGGCGTCACGCGCGGAGACGTCGTCTTCAGACATCGGCCTCTCCTCCGTCTTCTGCAGCAGCAGCCTCTTGTTCTGAGAGCCGCTGGTCGACTTCGTTGAGCTCTGACCGTAACGCAGCAGTCTCGTCTTCAAGTTCGGAGATGTCTCGCTCCAGGTCGACAGCCTTCGCGAGAGCGCGCTGAGCGACGGCAAGTGCCTCTCTCGCAGTGACATCGTCCTCAGACATCGCCGACCACCTCCTGACCGTCGGCGTGGTCGGCACAGACAACACGCTCACCGTGATTGGGGTGGTCGACGACGACGTCGGCGTCGTCAGAACAACCGAGCGCTCCGCACACCGGCGCCATGGTGACGGACATCAGGCCGACACCCCCGGCTGAGACGGCGTCTGATAAAGCGTATGCTGCTCTATCTTTGGGTCGACGTAACCGCGAGAAGTATCACAATCCCGGTTTAGCCGTGGGATTGTAAACGAATTGGTTGAAGCCGGAGGAGGGATTTGAACCCTCGACCTATTCCTTACGAAGGAATCGCTCTGCCAGCTGAGCTACCCCGGCGCGTGTCTTATCATTCCCGAACGGAAAAATAAGGGTTCCGAAACCGCGGCGCCACGCCCCGCAAGACCGCGCGACGCCGGCCGGTTCCGTATCGGTGATCGTGAACGGGAGTATGTTGGAATTTGTTTCGGAATATCCGCTATAACATTCGTATCAGTATAGTAAATAGCAGATAGATACAAGAATATAAGGAAAAAGCATATATACGTATTTGGTCTTCGATTGACCCGTGACAACACCGATCGTGTGCCGCGATGGCGGGGATCGACTCCCCCGACGGTGTCTGCCCGGTCGAAGCCCGTACCGGGCGTCGCTCGTCTCGCCGAGCGCGACCCCCACCGCGACTCGGCGCGGCAGTCACCCCTCTCAGCGATCAGACACGGCTGGCGTGTGATCTACGTCTCCGACGTGCCAAGCGCGAAATCGCCTCTGGCCCGACTGTCTCGCGGCCGTGAACTCTTGTCATGTAACGGGCCGTAGCCGCCCCGACCCGTACCGTTTCCCGGGTGGGGCGGCAATCACGCTGTTCGGTTATCTCTTCTCCGAACGAGAAGACCGTAATTACCGACCGCGTCACCGCCGATCACCGAAATAGCCGCCTCCCGGCACCTTTCATCGTTGCGAGCCCACTTGCGACGGCGTCGACTGCCCCGATGACCCGGAACTCGGCGGGCGCGACGCCAAGCCGGTGGGACAGCACTCCCGGGCGTGCGTCGGCACCGATCACGACGACTGTGCGCCCGCGTACACGGACCTCAATTGTGAGATCGGTTGCGGTCAAGAACGCGGCCGAACCCCTCACGTCCCCGTCGGGCACCGTCCGTACAGCACGAATCGCGTCGCGAACGCTGTCGACCTCGATGAACAGCCGTTCTCCCGTCGAGTGAACGTCGAGTTCGATGCCGTCGACCGTCAGCGTCAGGTTGTCGGTTCCGATCGAGAGTGGGACTTTCTCCTCAGTCCTGTTCACGGGTGGTGATCCGCATGGTCCCGTCGAGCCGCCAGTGGGCGTGCTCGGCGTCGTCACCAGTCCCGCTCGGAACGTCGACGGTCATGTCCTCGAACTCGTAGATGATCTCCGCGTTCCGCCCGGTCAATCGGTCGTAGAGACCGATGGCGAGGTCTGGCCACGTGGTCGTGTCATCGATACGCTCCTCGGGAGCTTCTGCGTCACTCATGGCTGGTAGAAGGGTCCGGAGCATGATAAAAGTGTTACCTAATATAAACGAATTTCGTAGGGGTGTGGCCCGACTCGACGTCACTCCAACTCTACGCCACCCCGACCCTACCGGCGACCAGTGGCGGGCGTAGGGTGCGAGTAGACCGAAGTCATCGACGGATCAGCCGCACATCCAGACAGACGTTGTACTCGTGCGGGGCGTAGGATTTGACGACACGCTCGGTCTCGACGACCGCGTCGTACTCGTCGCCCGCGGCGGCCTCGATGGCGCGCCGCCCGGGACCGAACGGGTCGTCCTCGTGTTGGATGTCGTAGTAGTGAATGGCGCAGTCGTCGCCCGCCAGCCGGACGGCGGTTTCGAGGAACTCGTCGGCGGAGTGCGGGAGATTCATAACGAGCCGATCCGCGGTGTCGGCGTAGGCGTCTGCGATTCCCCGCACGTCGCCGGCGATTGCGGTCACGCGGTCGGCGACGCCGTTGCGCTCGGCGTTCTCGCGGAGGTACTCGACGGCGCGCTCGTTGAGGTCGCACGCGACCACCTCGGCGCCGCGGGCGGCCATCGGGACGGCGTAGGGACCGACGCCGGCGAACATGTCGATGACGGCCTCATCGGGGTCGACCTGTTCGATCACGCGGTGGCGCTCGGTGGCGAGCCGCGGGGAGAAGTACACCTCGGCCACGTCCAACAGGAACTCGTGGCCGTACTCGCGGTGAACCGTCTCAGTGCCGTTCCCCGCCAGCACGTCCCAGCGCCGGACGCGAAGTTCGCCTTCGATCGGGGACGCCCGGTTGAGCACCGTCTCGCAGGGTACGTCGGAGGCCATCACCGCGTCGGCGATCTCGCGGGCGCGCTCGTCGTCGTCCTCGTCGACGATGACGATGTCGCCGAGCCGCTCCAGCGAGGGTTCGTAGCCGAGGATCGCGGCTGGTGTCTGCGGGCGGTCCCGCTCGGCGGCGTCGCGCTCGACGATCGCCGTCGCGAGGTCGGCGGGGACCGCCTCGGGGTCCGCGACGGGGATGTAGATCGTGTCGCCGTCGACCGCGATCTCGTGGTCGCCGTCAAGGATGTCGGCGTCGGCGAGCCGTTCGCGGACGGCCTCGCCGCGCTCGCGCTCGACCGCGACGCAGGGGACGCTCATTGTCGCGAGAATGCGGGGCGAGCCATAAACGCTGACGCTTTCCTGGTTCGGCGTCCCCGTGCATCCACACCGGGCAAATCCTGCGGCCGCTTATAAACCCACGACCCGATATCTTTCGTATGCACGGAGACGCCACCGTCGTCGGCGGCGGGCTCGCGGGGCTCGTCGCGGCGACCCGACTCGCTGAGGCGGGTGCGGACGTGACGCTGTACGAGCGACGGCCCGAGGTCGGCGGCCGCGTGCGGACCGAGACAGTCAACGGCTTCACCCTCGATCGGGGCTTTCAGGTGTTTTTCACGAGCTATCCGGCAGTCGTGGCGGAACTCGATATCGACGCTCTCGACATCCGCCAATTCGCGCCCGGCGCGACGATCTGTCGGCCGGGATCGCGGTCGGTGCTCTCGGACCCGCTCCGCGATCCCCGCGCCGCAATCGCCTCGCTTCTGAACGACGAGGTCTCCCTCTCCGATAAGCTCCGGACGCTCGCGCTCCGGCACGATCTCGCGAAGCGAGACGAGGGCGCGTTCTTTACCGGCCGCGACGCGTCGATCCGCGAGTACCTCCACGACTGGGGATTCGCCGACGACTACGTGACCAACTTCGTCGAACCCTTCTACGGCGGGATCACCCTCGATCGAACGCTCTCGACCTCGAAGCACGTCTTCGAGTACACGTTCCGGGCGATGAGCCGCGGCACGATCGCCGTTCCCGCAGCGGGGATGCGAGCGATCCCCGAGGCGCTCGCGGCCCGCGCCCGTGACGCCGGCGTGACAATCGAGACGGGCGAGGACGTGGAATCCGTCCGGACCGCAGGTCAGGGGCGTATCCCGTTCCGGACCGGGAGCGGCGACGCCACAGGCGCCACGGTCGAGCTGGCGGACGGCTCGACCCGCGAGACCGATGCGGTCGTCGTCGCGGCCACGCCGCCCGAGGCCCGTCGGCTCACAGGCGTCGAGTCGATACCCACCGAGGGTGTCCCAAACGTCACCGGCTGGTACACACTCCCCGCGGGCGAGTCGTTCGAGACCGGGAAGCGCATACTGCTCAACGCGGCCGACGACTCGCCCAACGCCGTGGTCCCGATGTCGGAGGTCGCGCCCGAGTACGCCCCCGACGACCGCGCCCTGATCGCGGCAACGTTCCTCGGCGAGTCGTCGCTGGACCGTCCTGCCGCTGGTCTCCGTGACGACGTTCGTGACGCGCTGGAAGCGTGGTACCCCGATCGCGACTTCGACGGCTTGGAA
Source organism: Halorubrum lacusprofundi ATCC 49239 (assembly GCF_000022205.1). Taxonomy (NCBI): domain Archaea; kingdom Methanobacteriati; phylum Methanobacteriota; class Halobacteria; order Halobacteriales; family Haloferacaceae; genus Halorubrum; species Halorubrum lacusprofundi. The sequence continues at coordinate 747,164 of NC_012029.1, read as the reverse complement.
ACCGTCGACGTTCACCGGATCCGCTTCGCGCAGTTCGCCCAGCCGCCGGGCGTCCACGCCGCTCTCCCGGACCCAGACGATCCCGAGGGCCCGGTCGTCCTCGCCGGTGACTACACCGAGTGGTCGTCGATCCAGGGTGCCGTAGAGAGCGGGCGGAGCGCGGCCGAGGCGGCTGGTGAGTACTTATAAACGATCGGAACGATCGTCGGGCGATCTACTCTTCTCGCTGGAACGCCCCCTCACCGTGCTCGTCGACGGCCGCGAGCAGCTCGTCGCGCTGGCGACGGAGTTCCGGCGGGAGGTCGGCGTACGCGTGGTCGAACATGTCGGCCGGATCGGGCTCGACTGACTCGGCGAAGTCGATCGCGTCGGCGACGATCTCGTCGGCTTCCTCGTGGATCGCCGCGACCCCGTCGTCGTCGATCCGCCCCGTTTCCCGGAGGAACGCCTCCATCCGGTCGAGCGGATCGAGCGCGCGCCACGGATCGACGGCGTCGGGGTCGCGGTAGGCGGTCGGATCGTCGGCGGTCGTGTGCGCGCCGAACCGGTACTCAAGAAATTCGATGAGGGCCGGACGGGGCGCATCGACGGGAGAATCGTCCTCGTTTCTTCGCGCCCGGTCGGCCGCCTCCTTCGTGACCGCGTAGCTCGCGAGCGGGTCCATCCCGTCGACGCGAATGCCCTCGAAGCCGTAGGCACCCGCCTTCTCGGCGAAGGTGTCGCTAGCGGTCTGGCGCGACTCGGGGATCGAGATCGCCCAGCCGTTGTTGTGACAGCAGAAGAGGGTCGGTGTGTCGAACACGCCGGCGAAGTTCATCGCCTCGTGGAAATCGCCCTCGCTGGTCGCGCCGCCGCCGAAGTGCGCAGCGACCACTCGATCCTCCTCCCGATAGTCGAACGCCCACGCGGCGCCGACCGCGTGCGGGAGGTGCGCCGCGATCCCGATGTTCAGCGGGAAGACGTTGCCGTCGGCGATCGCCTCGGTCCCGGACTCGTGGCCCAGCCAGTAGGGGAGGTACTCCGAGAGGAGATCGCGAACGACGATCGCGCCGTGCTCGCGGTACTGGTAGCTGATTAGGTCCCGATCGGCGAGCGCGTGCGTCGACCCGACCGCCGACCCTTCTTGCCCCGCACAAGGGGCGTACGTCCCGATCCGCCCCTGTCGCTGGAGGCTGACCGCGCGCTCGTCGAACCGGCGCGTGGTCACCAGGTCGCGGTAGATCGCACGAAATCGTTCGTCCGACAGATCCGGCACGGTCGCGTCCGGCAGGGGGATCCCGTCAGGTCCCAGCACGCGGTAGCAGTCCTCGTCGGCGAGGGGATCGGTCGCGGAGCCGGTATCGTCGACATCGTTCTCGCCCATACCCACCGATGTGCTTCACGGTCACAAGGAGTTAGCGGTCGCGGCCGAGGGTCCGTCGCCGTCGACGCTCAGGGCGTGATCACGGCGCGACCGTCGATTTCGCCGTGTTCGAGCTTCTCCGCGACCGTGTTCACCTCACCGAGATCGTACCGGCTGGTGTGGAGATCCACCTCGCCCTGTTCGACGAGCGCGACCAGCTCCTGCAGCTCCGCGTACCGCCCGACGATGTTGCCGACGAAGGAGAATTCGCCGTTCACCAGCGCCTGGGCCGGCTCGTGGACGTGTCCACCGTAGCCGATGATGTGGTGGTCGCCGCCGGCCGCGGTGATGTCCGGCGCGTATGCGGTAGTGATGTCCGCCCCGACGAAGTCAAGCACCTGTGCGGCGCCCGTCCCGTCGGTGATTCCGGCAAGCTCCTCGCGGACATCATCGTCGCTCGGGTTGATAAGGTGGTCGGCACCGTACCCCTCCGCGAGGTCGAGCGCCGACTCCTTCAGGTCGACCGCGGTGATCCGAGCCGCGCTCATGGCATCTAGGCACTGCAGGCCGATGTGGCCGAGCCCGCCGACGCCGATGACGACCGCGTGGTCGCCGGGATTCAGATCCGCGACCGCCTTCTTTACGGCGTGATACGCCGTGATCCCAGCGTCGGCATGGGGCGCAATGTCGATCGGATCGACGCCGGACGGTAGCGGGATCACCGAGCGCTCGCTGGTGTGGAGGTACTCGGCGAAGCCGCCGTCCGTGGTGAGTCCGTTGAACGCGCTGTTCTCGCAGTACATCGTCTCGCCGAGCCGGCAGGGGCGACAGGTGCCGCAGGTCTGGACCGGGTGACAGATCACGGGGTCGCCCTCAGAGACGATATCTACGTCGTCTCCCGTCTCGACGACCGTCCCGGCGTTCTCGTGGCCAAGAGTCATGGGAAGAGTTTGGGGGACGTACTCCTCCCACATCCCCTCGATGATGTGGTTGTCCGTCTGGCACCAGCCCGCGCCCTCGACCTCGACGATCACGTCGCTCGGGCCCGTGGCGTGCGGACGGTCGACCTCGTCGATCGCGAGCCCCTCGCTCATGTCGTCGGTGTACTCGTGGAGTCTAGCTGCTTGCATGTGACATACTCTCCCGCACCCTTCATCATAAACGTTCGTTACGATGCAGTCTCATCGAGGTGCGGCCACCCGCAAACCCGACGCCGGAGGAGCCGACCGACGACCCGACGAGTGAACGACAAACTGATGCGCAATTCACATGATCAATCCTCATAGTTATGTGTTGCCGTGTATCATACGTACTCGTATGTACGAGAAGGACGGCGAGGAGATCTTCGTCATCGACGGCCACGTCCACCTGTGGGACGCGCGGCAGGAGAACATCATTCACGAGGGGGGCGAGCAGTTCCTCCAGTGTTTCTACGATTACCATACCGGGTTCACCCCGGAGGAGGAACAGTGGGACATCGACGAGTACCGCCACTACGGCGCCGACCGCATGACCGAGGACCTGTTCGGGAACGCGGCCGCCGACATGGCAATCTTCCAGCCGACGTACCTCTCCGACTTCTACGACGAGGGGTTCAACACGACCGAACAGAACGCCGAACTCGCGGAGGAGTACCCCGAGCGGTTCGTGCTCAACGGGAGCTTCGACCCGCGTGACGGCGAAGAGGGGCTGCGCTACCTCGAACACCTCAAAGAGGAGTACGACATCCCCGGCGTGAAGCTGTACACCGCTGAGTGGCGCGACGACTCGAAGGGGTGGCGGCTCGACAGCGACGACGCCTTCAAGTTCCTCGAGAAGTGTTCGGAGCTCGGCATCGAGAACATCAACGCCCACAAGGGACCGACGATCCGCCCGCTCAACCGCGACGCGTTCGACGTGAAGGACATCGACGACGCCGCCTCGTCGTTCCCGGAGCTCAACTTCATCGTCAACCACGTCGGGCTCCCGCGGCTCGACGACTTCTGTTGGATCGCCGCCCAAGAGCCGAACGTGTACGGCGGGCTCGCGGTCGCCTCCGCGATGTCGACTCACCGCGAGCGGAAATTCGGCGAGATCATGGGTGAGCTCCTCTTCTGGCTCGGCGAAGACCGGGTCCTGTTCGGCTCCGACTACGCGCTGTGGAACCCCGACTGGCTCGTCGAACAGGTGATAAACGCGGAACTCACCGACGAGCAGAAAGACGAGTACGGCGTCGAGCTCGACGTCGATACGATGAAGAAGATCATGGGCGAGAACGCCGCGGAGCTGTACGACATCGATATCGAGGAGAAAAAGCGGCAGTTCCGCGACGACGACATCACGGAACGGTTCGACCTCGAGTCCCACTACGGCGGCGATGCGGGGGCCAGGGCGGACTGATGTCGGGGAGCAGTGCAGACCCGACGAGCGATCCCGGAGGTGACCCAGTGGGGGACAGCGGAGGCGATCCGCGCGGGACGCCGGCGGTCAGGGACCGACTGGACCGCGTCGAGGACCCGGAGCTCGCCCGCTCTATCGTCGAACTCGACTATATCGACGCGATCGAGATCGACGGCGGCCGCGTCGAGGTCCGGTTCACGCTCCCGACGGCGTGGTGTTCGCCGGCATTCGCGTGGATGATGGCGACCGACGCTCGCGACGAGGTCGAGGCGCTCGACTGGGTCCGCGAGGCCCGGATCGAGCTGTGCGACCACATGCACGAGACGGAAGTTACGACGGGCGTGAACGCCCGCGACACCTTCGGCGAGACGTTCCCGGACGCCGACGGCGGAGTGGCGGAGGTACGGGCGGCCATCGCCGACAAGGCTCGCGTCTCGACGCAGCGCGAGGCGATCGACGCGCTGCTCGACGCCGGTCTCGACCCCGAGCAGGTCGTCGCCCTCAAACGATCGGACGTCGACATCGCCGGCGAGGAGGCGTACGTCTCGCTTGACGGGCTCTCCGTCGTCGTCGACGCCGACCCGATCGACGACTACCTAGACCGCGCGGCCGAGAGCCGCCACGTGACGGAACCGGAAGACGCGCTGTTTCTCACGCCGGAAGGCGAGCAGATCGAGGCCGACCGGCTCGACCTCGTCCAGAAGCGCTCGCGGCTCGCCACCGTCAATATGGGCGGGCAGGGGGCGGTGTGCGACGCGCTCCATCGGGCCCGACACGGTCCGGAAGGCCCCGGGGCGTAGCCCGCTCGCCGGACCGATATCTGTCATCGGATCGGTCCGAGACCGCTCATTCCGCCGCCGGTACCTCCCGAAGTCCCTTCCTCGTTTGGTTCGCCGTGACCTTCTTTCTCCAGCCCGTGGCGGCCGCGTGCCGCCCACTGGTCTCGGCTCCATCCACAGTCGGGACACTCCCCGTCGCTCCAGTCGAACGGTTCGCCGCAGCCGAGACAGGCGGCCTCTGTGTTCATAGGTCACAGTAAACACGGAACAGCAAAAGCGTTCGCGACGGTCGAGTCCGACGGCGATCCGCTTCGGTCACCGATAGAGGCTCCCCGCTCACCGACCGAAGCCCGTTCGCGAGCCGGACGGATCGCCTCAGTTGGCTCCTCTCGTACGAGCGCCGCCGTCGTCTCGCGGGACGTCACCGTCTCCCTCGCCGACGTGGTTGCGCGCGGTCGCGTACGCCTCACGAACGCGTCGGAACGCCGCCTCGTCACCGCCCTGATCGGGATGGGTCTCCTTGACGCGATCGCGGTAGGCGCGTTTCACCTCGGTGGCGTCGGCGTCGGTCGCCACATCGAGCTCGGCGAAGGCGGCCGCCACGGGATCGCGTCCACCCACGCCGGCGGCTCGTCCGATCCTGTCGGCGGTGCGGCCGGCTCCGCCAACGCGACGGTGGGTCCTTCTGGTCCTCCCGGCCCGGCCGCCCGTCGCCCACTCGGGTTCGATCACGTCGAAGGGGAGCCGCCGGCCGAGCCCGCGGCCGGGCATCTCGTGTTCACAGAGAACGGTGTAGATGCCCTCTCCCTCCAGTCTGAAGTAGTCGTGCGCGTCGAACGTGATGGCGACCCCGCGCTCGGAGAGGTAGAAGGGGACCGTCACGCCGTCGAGCGCGTGGTCCTCGCTGAACTGCTCGCCGATCGCCCGCAGGTACTCGCGGATCTCCCGGCGTCGTCGCTCGTCGCCGGCAGCACCCGAACCGGCGCCGCTGGCGGTACCCGCGGGACCGGCGCTTCCGGCGCCGTCGTTCGGGACTGGACCCACATAGCGGTTCCCGAGGTAGAAGGCGAGCGCGACGAGCCCGGAGGCGACGATGCCGAGCGCGAGGCCCAACACGACCCACGGCGGCAGAAGACGGATGAGCTCGACGACCACGCCCGCAGTTACGGCTCCGCGCGTATCAACCCCTCGGCGGGTTCAGCAGGCGGTTCAAAAAGAGGTGTCGCGCCGAAGCGTCAGATCATTCCCTTCGCTTCGAGCCCGTCGATAATGTCGTCGACGAGCGCCTCGGGGGTGTCGTAGGGGAATTCCTGTTCGTTTCCGAGCTTCGCGGCCAGTTCCATCGCCGTGAGGCTCACGTCGCCGGCCTCGAACTTCGTGGCCGGTCCGTCCGGAAGTGCGGGGACCAGATCCATCTGGTTCTCGACGGGGAAGTCGGCGCCGCCGAAGGCCTCTAAGAACTGTTCGCGGAGTTCCGCTTTCACGTCTGTCATATACCCACTTCCCGGGAGCGAGCGCAAAAGCGTTGCGGAACAACGCTAAACTCGTTGAGGGTTCTCAGATGAGAAACACGGAAACCGGGCGCGCGTTCCGGATCCTGCGGAACTTTGTCGGTGGGGTCGTGAGGGTGAGTATGTCGTTCGAGTTTGATTACGATCTGCTCCGTGAGTTGACTGAGGCCCGAGGCGTCCCGGGATACGAAGACGAAGTCCGCGAGATCGTCCGCCGCGAGTTCGCCGATCGCGCCGACCGCGTTCGCACCGACGCGATGGGAAACGTCGTCGCCACGCTCGAGGGTGACTCTGATTACTCGGTCGCCGTCGCGGCCCACATGGATGAAATCGGCTTCATGGTCCGACACGTCACCGACGAGGGGTTCGTCCAGGTGGATCCGCTCGGTGGGTTCGACGCCCGGGTGCTGCGCGCACAGCGCGTCACCGTCCACGGCGAGGAGGATCTCACCGGCGTCATCGGCTCCGTCCCGCCGCACACGCTCACGGACGAGCAGAAGGAGAAGGATGACGAGGTCTCGGACGTGTTCATCGACGTCGGGCGCGACGCCGAGGCGGTCGAAGAACTCGTCGGCGTCGGCGATCTGGTCACCCTCGATCAGACGACGACCCGCATGGGCGATCGGATCACGGGGAAGGCGCTCGACGACCGGATCTGCCTGTTCGCGACGCTTGAGGCCGCAAAGCGAATCGAGGATCCCGACGTGACGATCCACTTCGCGGCGACGGTTCAAGAGGAGGTCGGGATCCGCGGCGCGACCGCACTCGGCGTCGACATCGACCCCGACCTCGCGATCGCCTTGGACGTGACCGTCGCGAACGACGTACCCCAGATCGGCGAACCGGCCGACGCCGTGACGGAGCTCGGCGAGGGGACCGCGATCAAACTGAAAGACTCGTCGGTGATCACCAGCCCGAAGGTCCACAAGCGGCTCACTGCGGTCGCCGAAGCGGAGGCGATCGATCACCAACACGAGGTGTTGCCCGCGGGCGGCACCGACACCGCCGGGTTTCAGAATACTGCCGGTGCAAAGCCTGTCGGCGCCATCTCGATCCCGACGCGGTACCTCCACACCGTCACCGAAACCGCCGACGGCGACGACGTGGCCGCGACGATCGACCTGCTGACGGCCTTTTTGGAGTCCGAGTCCGGAGAACACGACTACACGCTGTAGAAGAGAACAGGTGTCAGACTGCGGTTCTGGACCGCCGTCGACGCCTCACCGCTCGTCGACGGGAACGAACTCGGACGCTTTGGGACCGGTGTACCGCGCCCGCGGGCGGATGAGGCGGTTGTCCTCCTGGTACTCGACCATGTGAGCGATCCAGCCGCCGGCGCGGCTCATCGCGAAGATAGGGGTGTACATGTCGACCGGGATCCCCAGCGAGTCGTAGACGGATCCGGAGTAGAAGTCGACGTTCGGAGCGATTCCCTTATCAAGCAATCCCTGTTCGGTGAGGTACTCCTCGATTGCGGTGGTGTAGTCGAGCCACTTCGTGTCGCCGGACGACTCCGAGAGGTCACGTAGCTTCTCTTCGAGGATCTTCGCACGAGGGTCTTTGACCTTGTAGACGCGGTGGCCGAAGCCGGGGATGCGCCGACCCTCTTCGCGGGCGTCTTTTACCCACTGTACGGGGTCCTTATCGGAGGCGTCGACCTCCTGAAGCACCTCCATCACGTCTTGGTTCGCGCCGCCGTGGAGGGGGCCGGAGAGTGCGCCGATCCCGCCGGTGACACCGGAGTACACGTCGGCCATCGTCGAGCCGATCACGATCGCGGTGAATGTCGAGGCGTTGAGTCCGTGATCGGCGTGGAGCGTCAGCGCCATGTCGAACGTCTCGGCGCTCACGTCGTCGGGCTCGGTCCCGGTGAGCATGTAGAGGAAGTTCGCGGCGTGTGAGAGGTCGGGGTCGGGCGCGACCGGGTCCTCGCCCTGCCGCGCGCGCTCGAAGGCGGCGAGAAGCGTCGGGATCTTCGCCGTGATCCGGCGGCCCTGCCGGAGCGTCGCGTCGAGATCCTCGGGGTCGGCATCCGACTCCGGCTCGTACGCCGACAGCATAGAGACTGCGGTCCGCAACGCCGCCATCGGGCGTTCGCCGGCGTCGGCGAGCGTCCGGACGGCGTCGAGCGCGTCGTCGTCGACGGCGCGCTCGGCGGCGAGATCCGCGGTGAAGGCATCGAGCTCCTCACGCGTCGGCAGCGAGCCGCGCCACAGGAGGTACAGCACCTCCTCGTAGCTCGCACCGCGAGCGAGGTCCTCGATGTCGTACCCACGGTACACGAGCTTGCCGACCTCGCCGTCGACGTAGCTCAGATCCGACTCCGCGACGAGGACGCCTTCGAGCCCGCGTTTTAACTCGTCTGACATGGAGGAAAGTTCCGACCACCACCAAAAAAGCGTTATCTTTCAGGAGGAATACGCACGACGATCGACGAACCGCTTCGCGTCGAACGACGGCGTTGCGTCGTTCGGTTTTCCAAAACTGTAGCGGCGAACCGCGGCAGTTGCGCCCGAGACGGGCACGGAAACGCGACAATCAGCGAGTCGGCCCAGCTATCAGCGAGCCGGAACGACCGTTACGGTCCGCTTCCGGTCGATTGCGTCCTCCAACTCTTCGGCGATTGCGGAGCCGCGGGAGACCTGCACCTCGCCGCCGCGCCCGACGGTGGCGGTGAAGAGGTACTCGCCGTCCGCGCGCACCTCGACCGTCTCCCCGACGCCGGCGTCGACGGCGATGACGACGTGTCGAGAGGTGATCTCGGGGGTCACAACGGTGCCGCGCTCCTCTCCGACCTGCCCGCCCTGACCGTCTCCCTGTCCGTTCGCGCCGCGCCCGTCGCCGCCCGAACCGCCCTCGCGGCCGCCGGGCTTCTGGTCGTGAGTGCGGACGTCGATCTCGATCCCAAGGCGGTTCTCGATGTCGCTGATGCGGCCGCCGCCCTTACCGATGACGGTGCCGATGTCCCCCTCAGAGACGTACACGATCGCCTTGTTGTTCCCCTTGAGCTCGACGTCAACGTGGCCGTGTGCGACCGACCGAATCTCGCGTTCGATCTCCTGTTTCGCGATCCGGCCGACGCCGGTCTCCGCCTCGCCCTCACCGTCCTCGTCGTTCAGCGGAACCGTGACGACCTGCCGGTTGAACGTGTATATCTCGTACTCCGGCCGACCCGTCTCGAAGTTCGACACCTGGATGACCGGCCGCGCGAGGTCTTCGGCGGTGAGCCCCGCAGGCACCTTCACCTCGGTGGTCACGTCGTAGACGGTGTGGACCTCGCCAGCCTCGATGTACACCACGGTGTCGACGATCTGCGGGATCATCCCGAGCTCGACCCGGCCGACGAGCCGCTGGAGCGCGTCGATGGCGCGGGAGGCGTGGACGACGCCGACCATCCCGACGCCGGCCATCCGCATGTCCGAGAACACCTCGAAGTCGTTCGTCTTCCGCACCTCGTCGTAGATGGTGTAGTCGGGGCGAACCAACAGGAGGGAGTCCGCCGTCTTCTCCATCTGGCCGCCGAGCGCGCCGTACTGGGTGATCTCCGGACCGACCTGCAGGTCCCGCGGCTTCTCCATCGTCTTGACCGCGTAGTCGTTGTCGTTCAGGAATTCCGCGACCGCCTGCGCGAACGTCGACTTCCCGGCGCCGGGGGATCCGGAGATGAGCACGCCGCGTTTCTGTTCGAGGAACCGCTCGCGGAGCTCGTCGGCGAACTCGTAGTCGTCGAGCGTCGTTTTCGCGATGGGGCGGACGGCCGTGATCTCGATCCCGTCAGCGAACGGGGGTCGCGCAACGGCGATCCGGTAGTTACGGAACTGGACGATGTCCATCCCGTCGTCGGAGAGTTCGATGAACCCATCGGTGGACTGGCGGGCCAGATCGACGATGGCGGTGGCCCACTCGTCCATCTGCTCCTCGCTCGTCTCCTCTTCGTCGATGACGACGTACCGCATCTCGCCGAGCGCTCCCCGCTTCGCCTTCGGCTTCGTCCCCGTCTTGAGGTGGACCGACATCGTCTCGTCGGTGAAGAACTCCAGAATCGGCAGCTCGTCGACGACGCCGCGGGCGACCGGCTCGACGTACTCGACGTCGATCCCCTTCGCGCGGGCGACCTCGGCCTGTACGATGTCGCTGGAGAGGAGCGTGGCGTCGTAGTCGTCGGCGACCTCGCGTATCAACGCGTCCACGTCGCCCTTGTGGGCGCGCGAGCGGGCGTCGCCGTCGGCTCGCTCGCCGACGTACTCCAGTTCGATCGTCCCCTCGTCGGCGTAGTCGGCGAGCCGTTTGAGCTCGCTCAATCCGTCCCAGCCCGATTCGAGCCCGTCATTGGCCTGCGACTCCAGCTCGCCGACGACGGCCTCCGGGATCAGCACCCGCGCCGCCGCGTAGGTCCCGTCCTCGACCCGTTCGGACACGCGGCCGTCGACGACCGCACTGGTGTCCGGTACTACGTTCATACCGTGAGTCCGGGCGGGAACCGTATAAGCGTGTTCGACCCGGACGGTACCCTTGCGCGACTGGTCGGGCCGACCTCACGACCGATCGCGACGTTATCGACTCGACGACTCAGTCGCCGGCTGCCGCGACCGACTCCCGGTCGGCCTTCAGGCGTCGAGCATACTCGGTGAAGTTGTCGAAGAGCGGCTTCGCCTCGCAGGCGTCGTCGTACGCCTCGGGCGTAATCGCTTCTAACACCGCGTCGACGCGGGCGTCGCCGAGCCGCTCGCGTTTCCCCTCCGTGACCTCTCGTGCCGTCTTGAGATCGTACTCCGGGTGGAACTGCACGCCCCAGCAGTGGCCGTCGCGGAACGCGTGGACGCCGTGGTCGTTCTCGCCGATCAGGCTCGCATTCGGCGGGAGATCGACGACCGCGTCGCCGTGGGTCGTGAAGACGGTGAACTCCTCGTCGACCCCCGCGAACAGCTCGTCGTCGCTGCGGTGGCGTACTTCGTTGTACCCGATCTCGAAGCCGTCCATCCCGGCGACGCGCCCGTCGAGCGCCTCCGCGAGTACCTGGTGGCCGTAACAGACGCCGAGCACCGGGAGGCCGGCGTCGGCGGCCTCGGCGACGTAGTCGACGAGCGACGGGATCCACTCTTCGTCCCAATAGACCGACGAGCGCGACCCGGTGACCACGACGCCGTCGAACTCGGTGTGGTCGGGAAGGTGGCCGTCGCTGGCCGAGAATTCGACGAGGTCGGCGTCGACCTCCCGTCGGAAGTTCCGCCGGGTGTTCGCGCCGTCGTGGGCGGCGTTCAGCAGGGCAAACCGGAGACGTGTCATTGGACGCTCCGAGGCGCGACGGGGCAAAAACGGTTGCGGCGGCGGGAAGCGCTACCGGCGTCGATGAGCGGTGGTGTCGGGTCGGCCGGCTATCTCGATCACTCCGAGAACGGGTCTGCGGCGTGCTCCGCGAGCCAGCCGACGAGAGTGTCGTTGACCGCGGCGGACGCCTCCACCCCGACGAAGTGGCGCGCGCCAGCGACCGCGTGAAGCTCCCCGCGCGGGAGCCCCCCAGCGAGCCCCTCCGCGGCCGGTTTCGGACACACGGTGTCCTCGGTCCCGTGGACGACGAGGGTCGGCGTCGTGAGCTCGTACAGGCGGTCCGAGAGGTCGAACCCCTCGATCGCGGCGCAGTGGGCCTCGAACGTCTCGCGGTCGGCGTCCTCGCCGAGTCGCCACTCGACGATCCGCGAGAGCACGTCGGGATGGCGCTCCCGGAACGAGTCCGAGAGCAGTCCGTTCAGGGAGCCCTCGACCGCCGCCGGGTCCGACGGGTCGGCCCACACGCCGGCGGGGTTGTAGTCGTCTCCCGCGGGCGGCGTCCCGATGACCGAGAGGCTCGCCGGACGCGACGAGGCGAGCGCGTACGCGAGCGCGACCATCCCACCGAGGCCGTACCCGACGAGGTGCGCGTTCCGGATCCCCTCCGCGGCACACACCGCGTCCACGTCGCTCGCGAGCGCTTCGACCGTGTACGGCCCCGGTGGCGCGTCCGATCGACCGACACCCCGCGTCTCGGGCGTGATCACCGTGTGTGGGCCCGCGAGCGCGGCGTGTTGCCAGCCGAACTGCCACGCGCCGAGCCCCACGTCGCCACAGAACACGACCGCCTCGTCGGGGTCGCCGGCGTCGGGAGCGTCCACCTCGTACCGGATCTCGACACCGGCGTTGTTCGCGTGAGGCATGGTGAACTTGCGGGAAGCCGTCAGGCCTCCTGAAGGCTGCGAAGAACGTCCGGTGCCGCGTCGAGCGCGTCGTCGAGCGCGTCCGCGTCCGGGCCGCCCCCCTGCGCGAAGTCCGGCGGGCCACCGCCGCCGCCGCCGACGCGGGCGGCGAGCTCCGAGACCACCTGTCCGGCGTTCACGTCGACACCATCGGGGACACCGACGACGAAGCTCGCGGAGCCGTCTGCCCCGCTGCCGACGACCGCCACCTTCCCGTCGTCGACGTGAGCGTTCGCGGTCGCGCGCAGCTCGTCCGCGTCGCCGTCGAGCCGCTGTATCACCGCGGTCACGCCGCCGATCTCGACCTCCTCTGCGTCGGCGCCGCCGGACGCACGCGCCGCCGCAAGCTCCTCTTTGAGCGACTCGATCTCTTTGCCGCGCCCCTTCCACTCCTCGAAGAACCGCTCGGCCGTTTCGGGCACGTCGAGCGGGTCGACGTCGAGGGCTCTGGCCGCGTCGTACAGCGCGTCTTCCGTGCGCTGGGTCGCCTCGACGGCGGCACCGCCCGCCGCGAACACGATCCGTTCGACGCCGTCTTGGACGGGCTCCGTCTTCAGCACTTTCACCGCGCCGATCTCGCCGGTGCGCTCGACGTGGGTGCCGGCACAGGCCTGCACGTCCTCGTCGCCGACGTGGATCAGGCGGATGTTCGTTCCCGGCGGGACGCCGCCCTGATAGAGGTCGAAGCCGTGTTCGGACTCCGCCTCGTTGCGGTCGGGCCACTCCTGTCGCACCGGCACGTCGTCGCGGACGAGCGCGTTTGCGACGCGCTCGATCTCTTTGACTTGTTCGCGAGTGATCCGCTCGAAGTGGCGGATGTCGAGCCGGGAGGAGTCGATTCCTTTCTGTGCGCCCGCCTGTCGAACGTGATTGCCGAGCACCTCGCGAGCCGCGTGGCCGATCAGGTGGGTCGCGGTGTGGTGCGCGCGGAGCCGGTCACGGCGGTCGCCGTCGACCTGCCCGCGGACGAACTCTCCCTTCCCGGGGTCGGCATCGGTGCGATGGAGCACGACGCCGTTGCGCTCCTGTACGTCGACCACGTCGACGGTCGTCTCGCCGGCGGTGAGCTGGCCCCTGTCGGCCGGCTGGCCGCCGCCCTCGGGATAGAACATCGTCTGGTCTAAGACCACGTCGTATCCCTCCTCGAGCTCAAACACGTCGAGGACGACCGCCTCGAACTCGGTGCGTCCTTGGTCGTCGTAGAACAGCTTCTCCGTCTCGGGGAGATCGTCGAAGCGGTCGTCGCGCTCGGCTGCCGCCTCGTCGCCGTCCGCCTCCTCGTGCCGGTCGGCGACGAGCGCGTAGAAGTCGTCCGGCACGTCGACGGTCGCGCCTCGCTCGGCGGCGATGTCGGCAACCATGTCCGGCTGAATCCCGTGGGAGTCGTACAGCTCCAAGAGCACCTCCGTTGGGATCGGTTCGTCCGTGCCGGCGTACTCGTCCGCGAGCGATTCGACCTTTCGGGAGCCGCGTTCGAGCGTCTTGCGGTACTTCCGCTCCTCGGTGCGGACGATCTCGCGGATCGTGTCGCGGTTCTCGTAGCCGAGCCGCTCGGCCTGCATGTCGACCAGCTCGTCGAGCGGGGCGTCGATCCCGATCTCGTCGACGAGCCGCTTCGTGCGCCGCAGGACCATCCGGGCGAGGTAGCCCGTCCCGACGTTCGAGGGGACAATCCCGTCGCCGAACATGTACGCGAGCGTCCGCGAGTGGTCGGCAATCGCGTAGATCGATTCGAGCGGTTCGACCAGCTCACGGAGCCGGTTGACATCGACGTCGAGCCGATCGGCGATCTCGCCGCGGGCGGCCTCCACATCGTCGACATCGTCGATGTCGAGTCGGCCGGAGAGCTTCGCCGCCCGGTGGACGAGCTTCTGTTCTGCCTCCGTGTGTTCAATCCCCGCGTTCTCCTTGAGGAAGTCGATCGCGTCGGGGTAGACGGCCTCGTACACCGTCGCCGTCCCCTGACTCATCCACGTCCACCGTTCGAGCCCGTACCCGGTGTCGACGATGTACGTGTCCATAAAGGAGTACGTGTGCCCGTCCTTCATCTCGTAGTCGCCGTCGGGGTCCCGCTCCATGCACATGAAGACGAGCGTCGCCAGCTCGGCTCCCTTATAAATGACCTCGATGGCGGGGCCGGCGTTCCCGCCGCCGACCCACGGGTCCTCGATGTAGGTGATATCCTCTAGATCCGCGCCCAAGCTCTCGAACAGCTTGTCGCAATACTCAACAGTCTCGTCTTTCCAGTACACCTCGCCGTGGTAGGCGTACTCGTCCTCGGCGACCTCCTCGCGCGTGTTGAACGCGTGGTGGGCCATCATCTCGAAGGCCATCGTGTGGCGGCCCGTCTTCCCCACGTTGTCGATGTCCTGCATCCGGATACAGGGCTGTGAGATGGTGAGGGGGTTCGCGGGCGGCGGGGTCTGTCCCGACGTGACGAGCGGCTGGAAGTCGTAAATCGACGCCTGCGTCAGGAGTACGTCGTCGCGCCAGCGGTTCGCGGCGACCGGATACGGGTCGATTCGCTCGTGGCCATGCTCCTCGAAGAATGAGAGGAACGCCTCTCGCATCTCGGACAGTGAGTAAGCCTCCGGGAACCCCGGGTCGTCGATGAAACTGTAGTCCTCACAGGGTGGCTCGCCGCACAGTTCGCGGTCGGCGTCGCGGGTCCAGAAGTGCGCGCCACAGGAGGGACACTCCTTCCGCTCAAACCCCTCCTCCTCGAAGTAATCGAGGCGGTACTCCGCTTCGAGATCGCTCATTACAGGAACGTGGCCCGTGTTCCTCCAAAAGGGTTCCGGGGTGTCTCGCGACCCGCTCTACACGCGTACAGTGGTATCACTTCTCCCCCAACAGGCCGATCCTCGATTCCGGAGAAACAGATGACGGAAGGAAAATTTATCCGCGCTCCAGTCTTGCTCATCTGTATAGTGAACACCGAGCCCAGCGGGCGGTCGTCCGTCCTCGTTCTCGCTGGCGACGCGGACGAGGCGGCCGACGTGGCCGACGCGTTGGAAAGCGCCGACGCCGCTCCCGCACCCGTCGACGGCTCCCCCCGACCTTCCGTCGACGACGCCGTCTCCCCCACCTCCGTCGACGACCTCGCGACCACGGACGTGGCTATCGTCCTTGACGCCGAGGGACTCGACGCGATCCGTGGTCAGAACCGGTCGTGCCGTGTGGTCGCGTTCGTTGACGACCCCGCCACAGAGCCAGCAACCGATCCCCTCGTCGACGTGATTGCGACCACGCCGGCGGATCTCGATGCGACGCTCCGCTGGTTCGCGGCCAGAGGCGAGTCCGGCATCGACCGCGACGACCCGACGCGAACGCCTTCGCGGATCGAGCAGCTCAACGCAGAGGTGACCCGCCTCGCGTCGGTCAGGTCGATAGAGGGGGCTCACCGAACCGCGATCGCCGTCGCCGCCGAAGTGTTCCCGCGGTACCACTGCGTCGTCGGCGTCCGCGACGGGGAGTGGGTCGAACCGATCGCGACCTCGTCCGGGGTCTCGATCGACGACTGTAACCGCGTTCGAGTCGGGCGCGGCTCGGCCGGAACTGCGATCGATACCGGCGATCCGGTGATCGAGTCCCGAACGATAGGCGAGGCCCCCTACGACGCGCTTCTCTCGCTTCCGGTCGGCGACGAGACGGTACTCCAGCTCGCGGCCGACGAAGACGATGGGTTCGACGCAGGTGACCGCCGCCTCGCGGAGCTGCTCGCGTCCCACGTCGAGGAGACGCTCGACAGGATCCGCGCCGACGAAGCGCTTCGGACCGAGCGGGACCACCTGCTCGCGCTGTTCTCGAACGTCCCCGACCCGGCGATCGCCTACGACTACGTCGACGGCGAGCCGATCGTTCACCGAGTCAACGACGCGTTCGAAGAGACGTTCGCCTACGACGCCGATCGCGTGGTCGGCGAGTCCGTCGACGACTATATCGTTCCCCCCAGCGACGAGGCCGAAGCCGAGGCCGTGGAACTCAACGAGCGGCTTCAGTGCGGCGAAAACGTCAGACGCGAGGTGACCCGCGAGACCGCTGACGGCCTTCGACACTTCATCCTCCACGTCGTGCCGATCCGGCTCGACGCCGAGAACGTCTCCGGATACGCTATCTACACCGATGTGACGGAGCGACGTGAGCGCGAGGCGGCGCTCCGCAGACAGAACGAACGGCTCGACGAGTTCGCAAGTATCGTCTCCCACGACCTCCGAAACCCGCTTTCCGTCGCAGAGGGATACGTCACCCTCGCGAACGAGACCGGCGAGATCGCCCATCTCGAGAAAACCCTGGAGGCGCTGGACCGCATGGACGAGCTCGTCGGCGACCTGCTCTCGCTGGCCCGACAGGGAGAGGCGGTCGGCGAGACCGAACCCGTCTCGATCGAGGCGATCGCGAGGGACGCGTGGGAGAGTGTCGACACCGACGGCATCGAGCTCGTCGTCGACGGCGACGTGACGATCGATGCAAGTCCGACCCGGACGCGAGAGCTGCTGGAGAACGTGTTTCGAAACAGCGTGGAGCACGGCCGGCGCTCCTCAGGTGGGAACGACGGCGGCGACGGCAAGCCGCTTACGGTGCGCGTCGGCGACACTGCGTTCCGCGGCGACGACGGGACAACGGGGAGCGGCTTCTTCGTCGAAGACAACGGTTGTGGGATCCCCGAGGGCGAGCGCGACCGCGTGTTCGAGAGCGGATTCACGACCGAGGAGGGCGGGACCGGCCTCGGGCTCGCGATCACGAAGCGGATCGCCGACGCGCACGACTGGCAGGTGCGCGCGCTCACCGGCGAGTCCGGCGGGGCGCGGTTCGAGTTCAAAACGTCGTGACCGCGGCGGCTCCGCCTGAAGAGACCGACCCCACCGACTCCGCCCCGCCAACTGCTCCGGTCCGAAACGACCTTACGCCGCGCGCTCGCCTCTCCGGTATATGGTCGAGAACGTCGTCTATCCCGCGTACTTCGACGCCGACCGATCGCGGTCGGAAGGGCGTCGTGTCCCGATGGATCTCGCGATCGAGGAGCCGACGGTCGACGAGATCGCGAAGGCAGTCCAACAGGTTGGGTACGACGCGGTGATCGAACGCGAGAAAACCTACTCTCGGGAGTTCAAGCCGCGAGGCGCGGTGGTCGTCCGAGGGACCGAGGACACCGCGAAAAACGACCTCGTGCAGGCGATCGCCGCCTACCTCGGGGTCATCCGGGAGTGACGATGCGCCGCGTTGGTACCGTCGTCCGCACCGCCGGCGGGCTCGCAATCGCACGCACCGAGGCGGGCGCTGAGCCGCCGCGGATCGGCTCGTCCGTAGTTGACGAGTCGCTTGCGACGGTCGGGCGCGTCGTCGACGTGTTCGGCCCCGTCGATCGCCCCTACGTGGCGGTGACGCCGAACGACGACGACCTCGCCGCGCTCGTCGGTGGGAAACTATACGCGCGCTGACTCAGTCCCCGGCCGTCGCTTCCCCGGCCGTCGCTTCCCCGGCCGTCGCTTCCTCTTTTACGACGTCGAAGTCCGCCAGCGTCTTCGTCGAGCGGACGAGCCGCTCGGAGACGACCAGCTTCTCCGTGCGGTCCAGCCGCGCCCAATCGATCTCCGCGGGCGGCGACTCCTCGAACGCACGGAACTGCTGAAACACCGCGTCGTTGACGAACCGCTCGAACGAGCCGCAGTTTGGACACGTCACCGAGAGGTGCGACGTGTCGAACTCCCGGCTCACGGTGTGTTCCAGACAGTTCAGACAGCGGTACGCTCGTTTCCTACTCATACCGGATCGACGCGCCGGACGCGGGAATACCTGCGGGTACCGGACGGACGGTCGAGCCGAACGGAACCGAGAAGCGGGAGCGGACCGCGAGGCCGCTAGAACAGCGCCGACGCCGCGGCCTCGGCGGTCTCGATGACCGGTCCGAAGCCGGGTAAGAGTAGCACCGTCGCGACCGCCGCGAAGATGACCGCGGCGTACAGCCCGGTCGGCCGCACGTCGATCACGTCCAGCGAGCTCGACGACGCGGGGTCGTCGATGAACAGCGCCTTCACGACCCGGCTGTAGTAGTACAGCGAGACGACGCTGTTGACGGCACCGAACGCCGCCAGCCACAGGAAGCCGTTGTCGATGGCTCCCATGAACAGGAAGTACTTCGAGAAGAACCCGGCGAAGGGCGGCAGCCCGGCGAGCGAGAACATGAACACAGCCATCGCCGTCGAGGCGACAGGCGCGCGCCGCGCGAGCCCGGCGTAATCCTCGAAGGTCCGGCCGACGCCCCACCGCTCCGCCATCGCGACGAAGAGGAACGCGCCGGTGTTCATGAACCCGTAGACGAGCAGGTGCGCCATCGCCGCGCCCATCACGGCGCCGTTTGCGCTCCCTCCTTGCGAGAGCGCCGCGACGCCGATGAGCGCGTAGCCCGCGTGTCCGATGGAGGAGTATGCGAGCATCCGCTTGACCTCCTCCTGAACGGCCGCCGCGAAGTTACCGAGCGTCATCGTCACGGCCGCGAGCACGCCGAACGCCAGCACCCAGTCGATGCCGGCGGCAAGCGACGCGCCCACCGGGAACGCCTCGGTGAACAGACGGAACGCGACCACGAAGCCGGCCGCCTTCGAGGCGGACGAGAGGAATGCGCTCACCGGTGCGGGCGCACCCTCGTATGCCTCCGGTGCCCAGAAGTGGAACGGGACGGAAGCCGTCTTGAACGCGACGCCGCCGAGGATCATTACGATCCCGAGTCCGGCGACGCCAGCGAGGCCGTCAAGCGAGCCGATCCCCTCGGCGACGTCACCGAGTAGCAGCGATCCGGTCGCCGCGTACACCAGCGAGATTCCGAACAGGAAAATCGCTGAAGAGAGCGCCCCGATGAGGAAGTACTTCATCCCCGCCTCGACGCTCCCGCGGTCTCGCTTGAGGTACGCGACGAGCACGTACGACGGCAGCGACACCATTTCCAGAGCGACGAAGACGACCGCGAGCGAGTTCGCGGCCGCGAGCAGCGCCATCCCGGTCGCCGCGAACACGACGAGCGAGTAGAACGCCGCTGGGTTCGTGTGGTCGTGGAAGTAGTCGTGGGCTGCGACGACGACCAGCGCCGTCACGGACGCGAAGATGGCGGTGAAGAACAGCGCCATCGTGTCCACTTTGATCGCCTCGGCGAACAGAGTGATCGCGCCGCCGGTGTCCGCACTCCCGGTGCCGGAGACGACCAGCCAAACGCTCGCCGCGAGCGCGGCGAGCGATCCGAGTGCGCCGACGACCGCCATCGAGGTGTTCGACCGCGCGTCGGGGCTGATGGTGTCGACGAGCAGCAGCGCGAGTCCCGTGAAGGCGAGCAGGAAGACGGGCAGTAGCGCCGCCATCTGCGGAAGCGTGTTAACCATCGACGGTCACCCCCTCGACCACGGGAACGGCGGCATCACGTATCATCTCGAAGAAGATGTCGGGTGCCACGCCGAGCACGATGATCGCCACCAGAAGCACCGCGAGCGGGGCGACATCGTGGAACGGCGCGGGACCCACGTCGTAGTCGGTTTCGAGCTCGAAGGGCCCGAACAGCGTGCTCTGCATCGCCGACAACAGGTAGCCGGCGACGATGACGATACCGAACATCGCGAGCGCCGTGAAAATCGGCGCGTACGGAAGCGCCGGGGCGGCAAACGAGCCCACGAAGATGAAGAACTCCCCGGCGAAGCCGGCCATCAGCGGGAGCCCCATGTACCCGAACGCGCCGGCGACGAGGATGCCCACCGCGACGGGCATCCGGTCGGCCATCCCGGACATGTCGCCGACCATTCGCGTGTGCGTCGCGTTGTAGATGACGCCGACGGCCATGAACATCAGCCCCGAGATGAGGCCGTGTGCGACCATCTGGAACGTCGCGCCGCCGACGCCGTACTCGGTGAACACGATCAGTCCAAGGATGACGTACCCCATCGACGAGACGGAGGAGTACGCGACGATCCGCTTGAGGTCTTTCTGACCCAGCGCCAACATCGCACCGTAGATGACGCTAATGACAGCGATAGCAGCGATCGGGACCGCGAGTGCGGACGCCTGCTCCGGGAGCATCGTGAAGTTGAACCGGAGCAGTGCATACGTCCCCATCTTCAGGAGCACGCCCGCCAGCAGCACCGACACCGGCGTCGGCGCCTCCACGTGAGCGTCGGGGAGCCACGTGTGGAACGGAACGATCGGGACCTTCACCGCGAACCCGAGGAACATCGCGAGGAACGCGATCATCGCGATCCGGTCCGGCGAGATGCCGAACCACGTTCCGAGACCGCCGTCAGCGATCGCCTGCGTGATCTCCGGCAGCGCGAACGAGCTCACGGAGTCGCCGAGCGCGAACGTCAGCGACATGAAGCCGATGAACATCAACAGCGACGCCGCGTTCGTGTACACGAAGAACTTGATCGCGGCGTACTTCCGGCGGGGACCGCCCCAGATACCGATGAGGAAGTACATCGGCACGAGGACGGCCTCCCAGAAGACGAACCAGAGGAAGAAGTCGAGCGCGGTGAACACGCCGAGCAGGTTCGCCTCCATGAACAGCATGAGCCCGTAGAACTGGCTCTGGCGGGCGTCGATCGGCGTCCACGCGCTGACGATCGCGAGCGGAACGAGGAACGTCGTGAGCACGACGAGCGGGAGGCTGATCCCGTCGACGCCGACGAACCACGACACGGTCCGTCCGCCGACCTCCAACCACTCGATCTGGGTCGCATAGGCAATATCACCGCCCGTGAGGGCGTTGCCGGCGCTTTCGAAGCCGGACCAGAGGTACAGCGAGCCGGCGAACGGAAGCAGGCTGAACGCGAACGCCAGCCGCCCGGCCCACTCATTCGGGGCGAGCAGCACGAGGAGTGCGGCCACGAACGTGACGCCGATGAGGGCTTCGATCATCACAGGAACCACCCCCCTGTCACGCCGAGCGCGAGAAGCAGCGCGATGAGCCCCAGCGTGAGCAGCATGGCGTACTGCGAGACCACGCCGCTCTGGAGCCGGCGGACCCGGCTCCCGCCGAAGAGACTCACCGACGAGACGCTGTTGACGACGCCGTCGATGATACCTTGATCGAAGGTGTTAGCGCCACCGGCGATATCCTCTGTGCGATACGCGAGCCATACCTGCAGTTCGTCCAAGTAGTAGTTGTTGTACAGCACGTCTTTGATCCCGCCGAGCTTCGCCGTATGCTCCGTCGGCGACGGAACGTTGTAGAGCCGCCACGCGACCGTGAGGCCGGCCAGCGCTAAGCCGAGCGAAACAGCCGCGCCGACGAGCACCGTACCGACCTCGCCGCCGACAAGGGACCCGCTACTGTACGGGCCCAGATCCGCGTAGTGGTGCGAGGAGAGCCCCTCGATGCCGCCCCACTCGTTGTCGAGCCAGCGGTGGAGGATGTCGATCCCCTCCAGTCCGAGGACCTTCTGAACCGGCACCATGTTGATGAACCCGGTGACGACCGCGAGCGTGCCCAGCACAGTCAGCGGCCCCTTCACGTTCCAGCGAACGGGTTCGGGGTCGCGTGCGGTCTCGCTCCGGGGCTCGCCGTGGAACGTCAGGAACACCATTCGGAAGGTGTAGAAGGCGGTGACGGGCACCGCGAGCAGTCCCATCAAGTAGCCGCCAAGCAGCAGCGGGTCGTTGAGCCCGTGGACAAGCGCCTCGTAGAGGATCTCGTCTTTCGACCAGAAGCCGGCGAACGGGAAGATGCCCGCGAGCGCGAGCGAACCCGCCAGGAACGTGTAGTACGTCACCGGCATCTTCGATTTGAGTCCGCCCATATCCCACATGTCCTCGTTGTGGTGCATCGCGATGATCACCGCGCCGGCGCCGAGGAACAGCAGGGCCTTGAAGAACGCGTGGGTCGTCAGGTGGAAGACCGCCGCAACGTACCCGCCCGCGCCGAGCGCGAGCATCATGTACCCGTACTGTGAGATGGTGGAGTACGCGAGCACCTGCTTCAGTTCGTCTTTCACGAGCCCCATCGTCGCCGCGAACAGCGCGGTGAAGCCGCCGATGAAAGCGATAACCGCGAGCGCTGTCGGCGACAGCGCGTAGAAGCCGTACATTCGCGCGACGAGGTAGACGCCCGCCGCGACCATCGTCGCGGCGTGGATCAGCGCGGAGACGGGCGTCGGGCCCTCCATCGCGTCGGGGAGCCACGTGTGCAGCGGGAACTGCGCAGATTTCCCGACGACGCCGCCCAACACAAGCAGGCCGACGACCGTCAGCCACGTCTGCAGTTCGACTCCGCCGGGTGTCCACGCGACCGATCCGGAACCGTTGAGCGCCGCGTCGGCGAGCGCGGGGAACGACCCCTCACCGGCGAACTGTGCGGTGCCGAACGTCGCGAGCACGGCGACGACGCCGATCAGGAAGAAGTAGTCCCCGAACCGCGTGACGAGGAACGCCTTCTTCGCCGCCGACGGCGGGCCGGGCTCTCGGAAGTTGAAGCCGATGAGCAGGTACGAGCAGAGCCCGACCAGCTCGAAGAACATGAACGCCATCAGCAGGTTGTCGGCGACGACGAACCCAAGCATCGAGGCCGTGAACAGGCCGAGCCCGGCGTAGTACCGGGGCAGCCCCGTCTCGCCCTCGTCGTTCATGTAGCCGAGCGAGAACACGTGGACCAGAAGCGCCACGAGCGTCACGATGACGAGCATGAGCGCCGATAGGGGGTCGATCAGAATACCGAATGACAGCTCGACATCCGTCGGACCGATGCCGCCCGCGCTCGCCCACGTGTAGAGCGTACGGTTCGCCGCCTCCCCGCCTGCGACCGTCGCGAGCACCCACAGCGAGAGCAGGAACGATCCTGCCGTCGCCGCGATGCCGCCGAAGGCGCCCCCCTTCGGGAGATACTTCCCGACACCGAGGGCGATCAGGAACGAGAAGAACGGGAGGAGAACGATCGCCGGAACGTATGAGAACACATCTATCATGTTACCACCTCATCTCCGTTGGAACGGTCACGTCGGTGACCCCGAAGTTACGGTACAACACGAGGATGATGCCGATCCCGATCGCGACCTCCGCGGCCGCAAGCGCGATGACGAACAGTGCGAACACTTGCCCCGTGAGATCGCCGTAGTACAGCGCGAACGCGACGAAGTTGATGTTCGCGGCGTTCATCATGAGCTCGATACTCATCAGGAAGTACAGCGCGTCTCGCCGCGTGAGCACTCCGAACAGGCCGATACAGAACACCCCGGCGGCGAGCAGCAGGTACCACTGGGGCGGGATCGAAGAAGCGACGGCGGTCATTGCCGCTCACCTCCCTCGCGCCCGCCGTCGGTGAGCACAGTGCTCATCGCGGAGACGATGGAGCCGTCCTTCTCGCGTTTCGCCAGGTAGATGGCGCCGTCGACGGCCACGTCGAGCGCGACCGCCGCGATCAGGAACGCGGCGAGGAAGCCCTCGGACGGCACCGAGCCGAGCTCGTACTCGCTGAGGTTGAAGAGTGCGTACCCAATGTTGTGGACGATCGACGCGTCCGCCGGGAACGCAGCAACTTCGCCGAAGTCGGCCGACAGCACCGTCAGTGCCATGATGGCGAACAGGAGTCCGACCGCGACTGCGGGCACGAGACGCCCGCGGCTCCGGGAGTCGTCGTTACTCATGCGCTATTCACCTCCGTTTCCGTGTCCGATCGCGTGAGCATCACGGCGAACGTGACGAGAATCAAGACCCCGCCCACGTAGACGAGGATCTGCATGGCGGCGATAAACTCCGCCTGCAGCATCACGTAGTGCACCGCAACGCTCGTCAGGGCACCGCCCAGAAGCAACGCGGCGTGGAACACGTCGCGCGCCAGGACGACCCCGAGGCCGAACGCCAGCGTGACCGCGGCGAACAGCCCGAACGCGATGGTAGCATAAACCATTGTGTTTGTCTCCTATGAGAGTCCCTTTGAAGATTTCGAGACGCGCCCGTTACTGGTAGTCGACCTCGCCGTCTCCCTCCCCGATCCACGCGCCGCGATCGGGGTTCCGGGACTCCAGCGGGTCGATTCCCTTGTACCACGGGACGTTCTTGAGCTGTTCTTTGTTGAACACGAAGTCGTCTTTCGTGTCCGCGGTGAACTCGAAGTTCTGTGTCAACAGGATGGCGTCAACGGGACAGACCTCCTCGCACAGTCGGCAGTAGATGCACTGCCCGATGTGGAGGTTGTACTGCTCGCCGTTGCGTTGGTCGTCCTGAACGATCTGAATCGTGTCGTTCGGGCAGACGTTTTCACACTGCCGACACCAGATACACCGCTCCTGGCTGAACTTGTGGACGCCACGGAAGCGCGGACTCACCTCGGGCGCTTCCTCCGGGTATTCCACCGTGAACGTCTTCCCGTCCAGCGCGTGTTTCATCGTCGTCGCCATCGATTTCATGAGTCCGATCATATCAGGCGATCACCCCCACGATTACGGCCGTGAGCACCAGGTTCGCGAACGACAGCACTAACATCCCTTTCCAGCCGATCTCGATCAGCTGATCGATCCGGACGCGAGGGATTGCCGCGCGGGCCCACTGCGTGAACAGGAAGAAGCCCCAGACCTTCACCACGAACCAGATGAAGCTGATGCTCTCCGGGCCCGGACCGGACGCGCCGCCGAGGAACACCACGGAGAGGATCGCACCGCCGAGGAAGATGTGGACGAACTCGCCGAGGTAAAACAGGACGAAGTACGCCGATGAGTACTCCGTCTGGTACCCCCCGACAATCTCCGTCGGTGCCTCGGGGATGTCGAACGGATTCCGCCCGATCTCCGCCATGTTCGCCGTGAGGAACAGCACGAACGCGAACGGGTTCACGAACGCGAACCACGCCGGGATGTCGAAGCCGGCGATCGTCACGAGCGTCTCCGTCTGCGCCCCGACGACACCGCTTATCTGGAGCGTCCCTGCGAAGACCACGACCGACATCGCGGTGACGATGAGCGGGATCTCGTACGCGAGGTTCTGCGCGACGGCGCGGAGCCCGCCGAGAAGCGAGTACTTGTTGTTCGACGCGTAGCCGGCCATCACCAGCGAGACTGAAGCGATGGAGGCGAACGCGAACACCAGCGCCAGCCCGACTTCGGGGTCGGCGAGGTGAATGTTCAGCGGGCCGATCTGGCCCATCGGGATCACGGAGAACCCGAGCATCGCCGACGCCGGCAGGAGGATCGGAGCGATATCCCACGTCGGGCGGTCGACCCCCTCGGGGATGATAAGCTCCTTCGCGAGCAGCTGGACGGCCGCCGCCGGGATAATGAGTAGCCCGAAGGGCCCGATCCGGTTGACCGCGATCCGGTCGGTGAACGCGGCCGTGATCTTCCGTTTCGCCCACGGTCCGGCGATGCCGGAGAACGCGAGGATGATGTTGGCGACGAGCGCCGCCCCGATCAGCGAGGCGACGACCTCACCGAGCACGCCCGGAAGTCCGAACGTGTCGACGAGGAACTCGGGAAACAGCTGTGCGGGTGCCGTCCCCATCAGCGGTCCACCTCCCCGAGAACGATGTCCAGGCTACCGAGCGCGGCGACCACGTCGGGGATGTACTCCCCGTTCGCCATCTCCGGAAGCGTCTGGAGGTTCGAGAAGCAGGGCGATCGGATCTTGAACCGAGCCGGCTTATCGGTGCCGTCGGCCCGGATGTAGATGCCGAGCTCTCCCTTCGCGCCCTCGACGGCGCGATAGATCTCGGTGTCGTCATCCGGACGCAGCGTGCGCGGCACGTTCGCCTGGATGTTGCGCTCGTCTTCCGGCCAGTCTTCGAGCAGGTCGACACACTGCTCGATGATCTTCGCCGACTCCTCGACCTCGCGCATCCGAACGAGCAGACGGCTGAAGTTGTCGCAGCCGTCCTCGGTGATGACGTCCCAATCGAGCTCGTCGTAGTACCCGTACGGGTCGTCGCGGCGCAGATCGTAGTCGACCCCCGATCCGCGAGCGACGGGACCGGTCGCGCCGTAGTTCTTGGCGACCTCCGGCGGCAAGATTCCCGTGTCGATCGTCCGCATCTGGAAAATCTCGTTGGAGGTGATGAGATTGTGGTACTCCTCGACGGACTCCGGGAGGTGGTCGAGGAAGTCCCGAGTCTTCGAGAAGAACTCGTCGCGCGGCTCCGGCAGGTCCCAGACCACGCCGCCGAGCCGGAAGTAGTTGAACATCAGCCGCTGGCCCGTCAGATCCTCCAAGAGGTTCTGGACGCGCTCGCGGTCGTTGATGGCGTACATGAACGTCGCCGTGAAGTCGCCGTTAATGTCGAGCGCGAAGGTGGCGAGCGCGAGCATGTGTGCGGCGATCCGACACATCTCGGCACCCATCGTGCGGATGACCTGCGCGTACTCGGGCACCTCGATGTCGGCGAGGTCCTCGGCCGCGCGGGCGTACGCCCACTCATTGAGCAGGCCCGCCGAGATGTAGTCCCAGCGGTCTGGGTACGGCATGATCTGGTGACGGTACGTCCCCGACTGCGCCATCTGCTCCTCGCTGCGGTGGAGGTAGCCGATGTCGGGCTCGACGTCGACGACCTGCTCGCCGTCGAGGACCGTCTTCAGGTGGAGCACCCCGTGGGTCGCAGGGTGGTGCGGCCCGATGTTGAGAAACATCGTGTCGGACTCAGCGTCCTTGTGGTGCTCCTGCAGCGGGTTCGCGTGCTCCGGGAGACTAGCGATCTGCGGCCGGTCCTGGTCGTAGTCCATCGAGAGGGGATGGCCCTGCCACGTCTCGGGGAGTAGGATCCGGCGTAGATCGGGGTGGTCGTCGTACTCGATGCCGATCAGATCGTACGCCTCCCGTTCGTGCCAGTCGGCGGTGCGGAAGACGGGCTCGGCCGACTCGGAGACGGGGTCGTCCTTGTCGGCGGGGACGACGACGCTGACCTCCTGGGTCGGGTCGTCGAACTTCTTCAGGTGGTAGATCGATTCGTACCGGTTCTCGTACTCCTGTGCGGACACCACCGAGAGGTGGTCGTATCCCGCCTGCTCTTTCAGGATCGAGAGCGTCTCCTGGACGGTGTCGGGCCGAATAACGAACCCGGGCGCGTTCAGGTGGTCGTCGCGGTCGACGACGAGGTCGCCCAAGAGCGCCTCCAGCTCGTCGGGAGTGCGCTCGCCGGCGCCGTCATCGACGGAGTCGGGTCGTTCGAGGCTCATGGTGAATCAGCGAAGTTGTACCGCATAACGAGTTCGTCGTCTTCGACCTGATCGGCGAGCTTGTCGACAAGCTCGTCGCGTTCGAGGTCGGAGAACTCCTCCAGCTCGTACGGCTTGACGGTGACGGGCGCGGCCTCGCCGTTGGCGACGCGCTCCTGCAGCTTCACGACGCCGTAGACGAGCGCCTCCGGACGGGGCGGGCAGCCGGGGACGTGGATATCGATCGGGATGACCTCCTCGGCGCCCTTGATCACGTTGTACCCCTCCTGGAACGGACCGCCGGAGATAGTACAGGAACCCATGCCGACCACGAACTTCGGCTCGGGCATCTGGTCGTACACGCGCTTCATCCGCGGCGCGAACTTCGAGACGATCGTCCCGGGGACGATCATCACGTCGGCTTGCCGCGGCGACGCACGGGGGACACCCGACCCGAAGCGGTCGAGGTCGTGTTTCACCGCGTAAGTGTGCATCATCTCGATGCTGCAGCAGGCGATACCGAACTGCAGCATGAACATCGAGGATCCACGACACCAGTTCAGGAACTTATCGAACTTGGTGAGGATGAACGGCGAGGAGCCGAACGCCTCGCGAAGACGGGAGTTGAATCGGTCTCCCTGCCCGGTCATCCGGCTGTCGCGGGTCTCGGTTACGACTTGCGATTCGTCGGTGATGAATGGTTGATCGCTGCTCATTAGTTGAGGTCACGCTCCGTCTTTCGACTGGTCGCGCGGGGACTCCGGGCCCAGCTGATGGCGCCGGAGCGCCACGCCCAGACGAGCCCGACTGCGAGGACGCCGACGAAGGCCAACATCGGCCACAGTAGGTCGATCATCGGCACGCCCGCACTGATCGCCGGACGGTAGATGACGGCCCACGGGAACAGTAACACGGTCTCGATGTCGAACACGACGAACAACAGCGCGACCATGTAGTACTGGATGTTGAACCGGATCCGCGTCCCGCCTGTCGGGGTCTCGCCGGACTCGTAGGTGGTACTTTTACCGGTCTCAGGCACACTCGGACGGAGCAACGCCGACACGGACATCATCGCTAGCGGGATGACCAGGCCGACGACCGCCAAGGCGCCAATCGCTATCCAATCGCTCATATAGGTCTCCGTAACGTGCTGGGGTTTGGACCGCCCCCTCATAAGCGTTGAGTCTTCACCGCAACGCCCCCACGTCGCCGAAAACGCCGGCCAGCAAGCCGGACAAACGATCGGGGTCGGGTGTCGTTTCGGCTGTCCAGCCAGTACTACGGCTCGTTCCGATCGCGGAACCCGTCGATTCCGAGGTCATGCAGGTCGGCCGACACCTCTGCGACGCCGCCTTTCAGCTCCTCGTGGTACTCGATCAGCCGTTCCTCGATCGCGTCGTGCTCGCGCGCGAGCACCTGCGCGGCGGAGAGCCCCGCGTTGAACGACTTGCCGGCGTCGACCGCGACGATCGGGGCGCCCGTGGGCATCCCGATGACGGAGTCGACCGACTTCTCCTGAACCGGGACGCCGATCACCGGGATCGGGTACGCGAGCGACGCGGTCATGTTCGGGAGGTCAGCGGATTTCCCACCCGCACCCGCAATCACGATGTCGAGCCCCCGGGCCGCCGCGGTCTCCCCGTACGCGTACATGAGCTCCGGCGTCCGGTGCGCGGAGACGACGTAGCTCTCGTAGGTGAACCGCGCGTCGGGCGCGTCGTCGAAGTCGGTCTGCTCGGCGAACCCGAGCTCGTCGAGCGCGTCGTACGCCCCCTCCATCGTCGGGAGGTCCGAGTCCGACCCCATGATGATCCCCACGTCGGGGGTGGTCTCCGGGTCGGCGTCGGCCGCCGCCTCCGCTTCGAGTCGATCGATCAGGTCCTGCACCGTGGTCATGGACGCGGGTTCGGCGGAGGGCTACAAGGAACTCCCGGATGCGGCGACTGCGGATCGGTCCGTCGTCTCGGGCGCAGAGCGGAGATGCGACCGAAGCGGGTCAGCACACTCGTATCAGTCGTTTGCCTGCCCAACCCTTATCAACGAAATCGCTCGAACTGTACGGTAATGGCAAGTTCGACGGAAAACGGGTCGGATCACGAAGGCGAGATCCGGCTCTGGCGAGAGGACGACTGGTGGATCGCTCGAGACGTGGGAACGGGCGTCACGACGCAGGGCGTGTCCCGATCCGAGGCGCTAGAGAACCTCGATGAGGCTGTCGCGCTCCACCGGGGAGAGATCGGTCGCGAACCGACCGACGAAGAGCTTCGGGAACTCGGGATCGATCCCGAGGAGAACGCGACCGGAGACACGAAGCCGCCCGACGTTCTCGAATAGCGTGGCGAGGCGTACGTTTTCCGGGCGAGAGGTCGTGAAGGTACTCGTCAACCGCGGCGGCTTCGAGTGGCGACGAACCGCCGGCGACCACGCACAGCTCTACTACGAGCATCCGACGTACGAGGAGGACAAACGACACGTCACGGTCCCGTTGCACGACGAAGTTCGGAAAGGAACGCTCAGAAACATCGCCGAGAGTGGGGGAGCACGTGACTTCGACGCCTTCTGCGCGTGGATCGACCGGAACTCGTGACGACCGATCGGTTCGCAGCTACGCGTTCCGGAACGTCAGCCCGTCCCGGAGGTCTCGCGATCGGGAGAGCAGGGCGTCGCGATCGGCGTTAGCATCACGGTCCGTCGCCGTCAGGTGCCCCATCTTCCGAAGCGGGCGCACGTCGTCTTTCCCGTACCAGTGTACGTCGGCCTCGGGCGCCGCGAGAACCTCCTCAACGCCCGACAGCGCCGCGGGCTGCGTCTCCTCGACATCCCCGAGCACGTTCGCTGTGACCGCCGGCGCGACGAGGTCGGTCGACCCGAGCGGCCACCCGAGGACCGCCCGGACGTGGTTCTCGAACTGCGAGGTGCGCGCGCCCTCGATGGTCCAGTGGCCGGAGTTGTGCGGCCGCGGCGCGATCTCGTTGACGAGCACCTCGCCGTCGCGGGTCTCGAACAGCTCGATCCCGAAGACGCCCCGGCCGTCGAGCACGTCGAGCACGTCGCGCGCGACCGACTCGGCCTCGGCGACGACCGCGTCGTCCGTCCGGGCCGGCGCGACGCTCTCGCGGAGGATCTCCTCGCGGTGAATCGTCTCGGTGACCGGGTAGGTCCGCGTCTCGCCGTCGGCCCCCTTCAGCCCCATCACGGCGATCTCGCGCTCGAAGTCGAGGAACTCCTCGGCCATCGCGGCGCCGCCGATCTCGTCGAGCGCGTCGGCGGCGTCCGCGGGCTCGTCGACAGGTACGTTCCCGCGGCCGTCGTACCCGCCCTCGCGGGCCTTCAGCATGACGCCGCCGTACTCCTCGACGACGCGTTCGAGCCCCTCGGCGGTGGCGACCGCGACGAACTCGGGGACGGGGATCCCGGCGTCGACCAGCGCCTCCTTCTGAACGAGCTTGTCCTGAATGGTACGGAGCGTGTCCGGGTCGGGGTGGACGGGTACGTCGTGTTCGGCGGCGGCCTCGGCCATCAGGTCCGGGTCAGCCAACTCGATCTCGAACGTCAGGGCGTCGGCTCGGCTCGCCAGTTCGCGGATCCCCTCTGGGTCGTCGAAGCCAGCGACGATCTGGTCGCTGACGACGGGGCTGGCCGGACAGCCGGGCGTCGGGTCCAATACGATGATATCGACGCCGAGCGGCGCGACCGCTTCACCGATCATGCGACCCAGTTGGCCGCCGCCGACGACGCCGAGCGTGGGTCCCGGCAGAGTGATCGTCATAGCCGGCGATACCGGATGTTAGTGCATAAATATTCTCACATCGAACAACGAAATACACACATTCGTGGTCAGACTGCGTCTGAAAAGGACCCCCCTTCGTCTATAGCTCGACCGCCGCGAGATCGCTTTCTAACTCCGCGACAAACTCGTTGTACGCTTCGACGAACCCCCGGAACGAGTCGGCGTACTCGCGCACGTCGGCCGCCGACGGCGCCTCGTACTGCGAGAGGATATAGAGGCCGCCCGATCCGCCCACCCGGAGATACGAGACGGTCCCCTCATCCCACTTCAGCTCCCATCGGTCGCCGTCGACGCGGGCAGTGAAGGTCCCGTAGTTGTCGCCCTCGTATCGGTAGATCTCACCGGCCATGACCGAACACGTCTCGCGCACGCGGTCTAGCACCCGATCGCGCTCGGCGACAATCCCATCGGTCGAGTCCGGCTCCGGGAACTCGGCGCTCACACCGTCGAGGACGCCCGACAGCGATCCGACCCACTCGTTCCACGCCGCGACGAAGTTCGCGTAGTCGTCGAGCGCGGTCGCGAGGTCCGCGGGGTCCGGCGGCTGCTGCGTCGAGATCACGTACACGTCCGAGCCCGACTTCGGCGAGAACAGGAGGAACTCCAGCTCGCCAGCCTCGTGTTTGACGGTCCATGTCCCCCCCGGCGTCGACAGCTCCTGTCGGCCGTAGTCGCCGCCCTGCAGCTTGGCGAGCTGGTAGGCGATCGTTCCGGCGTGGTCCCGCACGGCGGCGACGAGCTCGTCGCGCCGGTCGGCGACCGCATCCGTGTCGCACACGTCGAGGTCGAGCCCGAGGTCGGCGTGGGTGGTCACGGACGTACTGGGCACCTCACCCGGTTAACGAGTTCGGGTCGGGGGCAAAACGGGGGAGATGTCGGAAACCCGCCTCACGCGATCGACTCCCGGATCTCGCGGATTCGGGTCGACTCGTCGATCCCCGAGCGCACCACCAGCGCGAACACCTCGTCGCCGCCCGGGACCGGGGCGTCGCCGGTCAAAATTGCGCCGGAACCCGTCTCGTCGGCGAGCCACCGCCGCCCGTCCGCGATCGCCTCGCGGTTGAGCCACGCTGGCGGCCCGCCAACCACGAGTAGGGTCCGGTCGGCCCGCCCGTCCGGTACCTCGACGGTGTTCTTCCCGCGGGCCGCCTTCCGGATCGTCGTCTCGATCGCCGACACCGCGGCGCTCGTGTCCACCTCTGCCGGCTCCGAGGAGCCGAACAGCCCGAGCCCGAACCGCGATCCCGACTCGGGCGGCTCGACCGCCTGCGTCGCGTGGCCAATGGCGGCGATCTCCCCGTCGTCGCCGACGGCCCGAGCAACGTCGCTCGCGTCGAGCACCTGCTGGGGCGTCGAGGCCGCGTCATCGGCCTCGCCGGCGCCGAACAGCGCCGCGATCCGCTCGGCGACGACCCCGTTCAGCCGGTCGCGGGCGTCGACGAGCGTTTCACCGGGACGGAGCCAGTCGTCGTTATCGAATGGAACGATCGCCGCACAGCGGTCCGAGAGCGCATTGAGGGTCCGCGCCGCGTTCTTCTCCGCGAGGGGACGCTTTGGAGGGCGATCCTCGGAGTCGTCCCCTGCCGTGCGAGGAGAATCGGCCTTACCGGGCTCGTCGGGCTCGGACTCCGCGGGCGTCGGGAGCAGCCCGACGGCGTAGATGGGGACGTCGTAGAGCCGCGTCAGCTCCTCGGCCAGCGCCGGCGCGACACCCGCGCCCGCACCGCCCCCGAGCCCGACAACGAGGACGAACGCCTCCGCGAGCGACGGCTGTTGATCGTCTATCGCTCGGCCGAGCTCGCTGGCGTGAGCGTCGCCGAGCCGCCGGGCCGCGTGGAGGTCGCCGTCGAGCCCGCCCCCGCCGGCCGCGTCGCCGAAGCGATACCGCCGGGACTCGTCGATCGACCGGAGGGCGTCGAGCGCGGCCGCGTCGGTGTCGAACGCGTTGAGGCCCTGCAGGAACCGGTCCCCGTCGCTGTCGGCGGCGAGCCGGTCGATGATTCGGCCGCCGGCGCCTCCGAGACCGATAACGTGTACACGCATACGTCACCCCGGTCGTCAGGCGGGCGTTTATTCTTTCGGCCCGAGCGCCGGACCCCGCGGCCCGATCAGAACTCGTCGAGTTGGCGCTGTCCGCGCGGCACCTCCGGACCGACTTCCTCGGGGTCGCCGCCGAGCAGCCGTATCAGGGCGGTGTCGGCGAACGTGAGCGCTAACACGAGTACGATCGGCGCGAGGAACAGCCCGTGGAACCCGAACACCACCGGGCCGAAGATGTACGCGAGCATGAGCAGCCCGACGTGAGTGGTCTTCCCGCTGAAGTAGGGCCGGAGCACGATGTCGGGGATCGTGTCGACGACGATCGCGGCGAGGACGAGGAACCCGGCCACGTACACGAGTGCGGAGATCTCGTCGCCGAGGGCCGCCGGGACCGCGGTCACCGCCGCGAGTGGGAGGTACACGATCTTCATCCCGATCACGGGGATCAGGCTGGCGACACCCGTGAGCGCACCGGCGAGCGCCGGGTACGGCACCTCGACGAGTTCCGGGGCGATCACGTTGTATCCGGTGTAGGCCACGACGGCGATGATCGAGATGGCGATGACGTTGAGCAGGTTCCCGTACAGCACCGCCTCTAGCTCGGCATCGACCGCCTCCAGGTACTCGCGCACAACGGCGTCGTCGTCGAACGTGAGGAGCCACTCGTGAAACTTCGAGCCGTCGAGCAGCAGGTAGTAGGTGACGACGATCGTGATGAGGAGACTCAACACGAGCCCCGAGAGGGTGCTCGCCAGCAGGGTCGCCTGCTCTGACGCGAAGTTGATGAGCGGGTCGAGCTGGCCGGACTCATACGCCTGCATGATCCCGTCGAAGGTCGGATTCGACAGCTCGGCGAGATCGCCGACCCACGAGTTCTCGGCACCGACCGTCTCGGCGACCGGATACTGCTCGATGAACCGGCGGGCCTCGATCACCAGAAGCAGCATGGTGTAGCTCAGTAGGCCGATCAGCGGAACGGCGATCAGCGACAGCGCGGACATCGCCCTGACTCGGGCGGGGAGCCGGAAGCGTTCGAGCCGATGAAAGAGGCGTCGGGTGGAGTAGTAGAGGAAGACGGCAACGGTGAGCGGGGCGACGAACCGGTAGGCGATGAACCCGACGAGCGCCCCGACAGCGAGTCCGAAGAGGGCGATGACGAACCGCTTTTCGTCCATGGCCGTTTCTCTCCGCGATCCGGCATAAAATATGGGGCTCAATCCGGGTTTGCGTCCGAGACCTATCGATCGCGACCGGCGAAGCCTATCGATCGGAGCCGTCGTCGACTGCACGCTCATAGCGCGCCACCTGCTCGCGGTGGAGCGAGAGGATCATGTCGGCGAGGAATCCGAAGATCAGAAGCTGGATCCCTAAGGTTGCGGCCCCGACGGCGCCGATCGCGATTATCTCGTGGGGGATCCCGTTGACGATCCAGTCGTAGAGCACGTACCCGGTCATAAGCGCCCCGGCGCTCGTCGAGATCGCGCCGAGACTGCCGAAGTAGAACAGCGGGTTGTTCGTCTTCGCCTTCCGGTACAGTTCGAGGAAGATCACGCCGCCGTCGCGGATGGGGTGGAGGTTGGTGGCGGAGCCGCCAGGACGCTCTCGGTAGGTGATCGGGACGACCGCGACCGACTGCCGGTTTTTCACGCACTCGACCGCCATCTCGGTCTCGATCCCGAACCCGTCGGCGGTGAGGTGGAGCCGGCGGAACGACTCGCGGGTGAACGCCCGATACCCGGAGAGGATATCCCGGTACTGCTCGCCGTGGATCGCGCGAAACGAGAGGTTGATGAGCCGGTTTCCGATCCGGTTCAACTGCGTCATCGCGCCCGGCCGCATGTCCGCGAACCGGTTCCCGATAACGTGGACCGCCTCACCGGACAGCAGGGGATCGAGCATCGCGTCGACATCGCCAGCGTCGTACGTTGCGTCCGCGTCGGCCATCACGACGTAAGGTGCATCGATATGGTCTCGGACCGCTTCCCTCACCGCCTGCCCCTTCCCCCGGCCGGATTGCTCGACGACTCGCGCGCCCGCCTCGCGGGCCGCCTCCTGCGTGCCGTCAGTCGATCCGCCGTCGATCACAAGGACACCGTCGAGCCCGGCGTTGCGGAACGCCTCGACGACGCGCGCGACCGTCTCGACCTCGTCCATTGTCGGGAGCAGGACGCAGACGTCGTCGTACTCGCTCATTACGGGGTCGATATCAGGGGAGTCGCTAAACTCTGTCCTTCCGGGACGGCGCCGGTCCCCGGCAGACCGGGATCATCGCCGACCCGTCAGCCAGTCGGTTCTGTGGGCACCCATACGCTCATGTATCAGACGATCGATCATGGTAGCATGGAACACCCACCGGACGCCAGCGTCGAAGAACTGCTCAGCGCGGCGCGGACTGCCACCGGAGACGAGCTGCGGAGCCTCACGTACTTCAGTGAAGACGATGTCGAACAGCTCTACCTCCGCAGCGACCTGAGCCGGACGGCTGACCTCGTCGGCTTCGCGGAGAGCGAGCGACACGGGTTCCGCGCGCAGTCGCTGTACGCTGACACGCAGCTTGGCGACTACCAGTTCACGGTCCGCGTGTTCGAGAACGGCTACCTCACGCGCGTCATCGCCAACGATCACGGGGTATGGGTAACGACCGACTCGATGGAGATTGACCGGTTCGAGGAACTCGCGAGCGCGCTCGCATCCATCCTGCGGTCGTTTGATCCGATGTAAGGAACCCGGTCGATCCGGCGTCGCCGAGGGATGGTCGCCGTTTCCACCTCACCGCCCCCACCAACCGCGACCCGCTCACTCGAGGTGGCTCTGCATCTCGGGGACCAGCTCGTCGGCGTCGACCGGCTTCGTCACGTACCCGTCGGCACCGGCCTTCACCGCCTCCATCATCTTCTCCTGCTGGTCGACGCTCGTACACATCACGATCACGGCGTCGGCCCAGCGGTCCTTGATCGCAGCAGTCGCCTCGATTCCGGTCATCTCGGGCATGACGACGTCCATCGACACCGCATCCGGTTCGTACGCCTCGAACAGCTCCACCGCCTCCGCGCCGTTCTCCGCCTCGCCGACCACCTCGAAGGGATCCTCCAGCGCGTCCCGGACGACGGTCCGCTGAAACGAGGAGTCGTCGACGACGAGTACCCGCTCGGTCATACGTGGCCGTCGACGGCTGAACGGCATAAACGCGTGGATCGACACGGGCGGCCGGGACCGATCGACCGGCCGCCGAGAGTCCTCGATCCTCACTGCCACCGACGCGCTGGAACACCTTGTATATTCGACGAAGCGTATAATGAACATAGGAACAAGGTTAAGGTGTATCCGGCGGTATCAACGTCTATGGAAACGCGGAAAGTCCAGCGGTTGGGGCCGTCGACGCTGGCGATGACCCTCCCCGCGGAGTGGGCGAAGGAACACGGCGTCAACAAGGGCGACGAGGTGTCGCTGCGGATGGGCGGCAAGGGAACGCTCACGGTCCTGCCGGAGTCGGTGAGCACGGAAGAGTCGAAAGCGGTGATCAACGCCGACGGGCTCGACGCGCAGTCGCTGGAACGCGCCATCGTCGCGCAGTACGTTCTCGGGCGGCGCGTGATCCACGTCCGCAGCGAGGGAACGCTCGACAGTGAACACATCAACGCCGTCTACAAGGCCGAAACGCAGCTGATGGGACTCGGCGTCATCGAAGAGACGCCCTCGGATATCTCGATCCGGTGTTCGGTCGACCCCGAAGACTTCACCCTCGACAACCTGCTCGAGCGCTTGGAGAACACGGGATCGACGATGCGCGGCGAGGCGGTGAAGGCACTCGCCCACGGGAATCCCGATCTGGCCCAGCGTGCGCTCAACCGCGAGCGGCAGGCGAACAAGATCTTCGTGCTCCTGCTCCGGCTCATCTTCACGGCGTACCAGAACCCGAACCTCGCCCGCGCGGTCGGGCTAGAGGAGGGGTTCCCGCTGATCGGCTACCGGTCGGTCGCGAAGAACCTCGAACTCACCGCCGACAACGCGGAGGACATCGCCGATATCGTGATGGAGGCGGAGGGCCACACGCTCGACGTCGACAGCGCGACGATGCGGCAGATCCGGGAGTTCACCGATCAGGTGGACGACCTCACCGCACTCGCCGTGCAGGCAGTCGTCGAGCGCGACTACGACCTCACGGTCGAGTGCCGAGATCTCTTCGGCCGACTCGAGGATCGCGAACAGGAGATCCTCGGAGAACTACCGAACGACCTCGACAACGACACGCTGTTGATGACCCGCGAAGTGCTCGTCAGCCTCCAGCACACCGCAGAGTACGCGATGCGGAACGCCGAGATCGCCGCGAATCTCGCGCTCAACGAGCCCTCTGATCACGTCGAGATCATCTGAGCGAGCGTCGCCGTTTCGAGTCCGAGTCCCCGCCTTCGCATAAACTAAGTAGTCGCCCGCAAAGCGACGAGTATGAGCGAGGCATCCATCGAGTCTGACAAGGAGGTCGGCGTGGCGCTCGCGTTGGGCGCAATCGCGGTCGTCGGCGCTATCGTGCTGTTCGGCCACCCGTCGCAGATCGGGAAGGCCTGGGGGTTCGGAGCGGCGTTCGTCTTCGCCGTCTGTTCGGTCGTCGCCGTCCAGATCTTCGACTGAGTGCGATCCGGACGAGAAACCGTTAAGGACGTTTGACGCCTACTTCAGGACATGAGCGAGTACACCGAGGAGGAGCAGCGCATCCTCGCGTACCTCACGGACAGCGTTACCCGTGGCGAGCGGTACGTCCGCTCGAAGACGATCGCCGACGCTATCGGTCTCACCGCCAAGCAGGTCGGCTCCCGGCTCCCCCGTCTCGCCGAAAAATCCGACGACGTCGACATCGAGAAGTGGGGTCGTGCGCGGTCGACGACGTGGCGCGTGACTCCGCAAGGCTGACGCGCCCCGCCTCGCTGTCGGCGTCTGCTTCCGCCGCCCGATTCTGGTCCCGTTCTTGCTTCCGCCCCGCTCGACTCGCGTGTTTTTAACCCCCGTGGCCCCAAACGGGAGCGTATGACCGTCCGAGTTTCCCGGACGTTCGAGTTCGACGCACCCGCCGAGGACGTGTGGGCGTTCATCTCGGACGCCGAGCAGCGCGCAGAAGCGATCAGCGTCGTCGACACCTTCGAAGTACACGGCGACGGGCGGGCGACGTGGCACGTCGCGCTCCCGATCCCGATGATCAAGTCGACCATCTCCGTCGAGACGGAGGAGGTCAAGCGCGAGCCACCGACCCGAGTGAAGTTCGTCGGCAAGTCGCGCGCCTTCCGCGTCACCGGCGAGCATACGATCACCGAGATCGATGGCGGCTGTCAGCTGGCCAACGAGTTCGTGGTCGACGGCCGGCTGCCGGGCGTCGAGTCGTTCTTCGAACGCAACTTCGATGCGGAGCTGGACAACTTAGAAGACGCCCTGCGAGCGTCGTTCGGAACGACCGCATGAGGCTCGCCTGCGTCCAGCTCGGCGTCGAGGGCGGCGCTATCGAGGACAACGTCGCGGCCGCGATGGAAGCGGTCCGCGAGGCGGCGGCCGACGGGGCTGACCTGGTCGTGCTCCCGGAGCTGTTCGACGTGGGGTACTTCGCGTTCGACGCGTACGCCCGCGCGGCCGAGAG
This sequence comes from Halorubrum lacusprofundi ATCC 49239, assembly GCF_000022205.1. NCBI lineage: Archaea > Methanobacteriati > Methanobacteriota > Halobacteria > Halobacteriales > Haloferacaceae > Halorubrum > Halorubrum lacusprofundi. The sequence goes on along the minus strand of NC_012029.1, from coordinate 708,363 downwards.
CGTCGCCGGCGACCGATTGAGTCGGTTCGCCGCGGTCGCCGACGAGGAAGACATCAACGTGCTGGCGGGGACCGTCGTCGAGGACCTCGCCGCGTCCGCGGCCGACGGGATCGAGGCCCCGGCCGACGAGGGGCTCGCGAACACTGCAGTGCTGTTCGACCGGAGCGGGGAGCGTCGGCTCGTCTACCGGAAGCGGCACCTGTTCGGCTACGGTTCCGAGGAGACGGACCGGATGGTCCCCGGCGAACGGGTACCCATGACGGATATCGAGGGCGTGCAGGTCGGTGTGACGACCTGCTACGACCTTCGGTTCCCCGAGCAGTTCCGGCAGATGGTCGAGGCGGGCGTCGAGTGCGTGCTGGTGCCGAGCGCGTGGCCGTACCCGCGCGTGGAGCACTGGCGGACGCTCGGCCGGGCGCGGGCGATCGAGAATTTGACGTACGTCGCAGCGGTCAACGGGAGCGGCATATTTGACAGCGACGCGCTCTGCGGCCGGACGACCGTCTACGACCCGTGGGGGACGACGCTGGCGTCGGCGGGCGACGAGCCGACGACCGTGACCGCCGAGATCGACCCCGACCAGGTTGCGGCGGTGCGCGAGGAGTTCCCCGCGCTGCACGACCGCCGATAGCTGCGGACCGTCTCATTTATACGGGAGAAGCGACAAGGATCCAATGCCGAAGTCCGACGCTTTTCTCGTTGGAGTTCGGCGACCAACCACGCGCCCGTCCCGACCACTCGGGCGGCGACGCCGGTGACAGCCCGGGGGTCCGCTGTTCGGCCGCCGCCCGCCCGCCTCTCGTCGTTCACCTTTCCGCTTCGCCTTTCCTCGCCTTCGCCGCTCCCCCTTTCCGAACCCCTCACAGCCGTGGCCTCGCATTCCCGTGCCCCACGTATCCTCGCACCACTGCGTCGCTGGTCCCTACGCTGCTCGTCGACGACGGTGTCCGGATCGGTGTAATATCAAACCCGATAACTTGGTCGATAGCTACTTACGGCGGTCGGGGGAGCACGTAAACGCCGCGGACGAAACCGGCCGACCCAACCCCGTTTTCGGGCGGGTCGGTCGGAGACTCGCTTCCACCGTCCGTCGTCCGTCGGCTTTCGGGCTCGGGTCCACCCGCTCCCACACCGTACCCGATCCCGTTTCTCGGCACCGGACCCTCGTCTGGTAGCGATTGATCCGTTCCCGGAGCGAAGCGCAAGGACGAAACCCTCGGATCCCGAACCGACGGTCGAATGTTCCCCCGCGAGTACCGCGGCGTCGCCTTCGTTGTGGGCCTGTTCCTCGTCGTTCAGTTGGGCGCGTTAGCGCTGGTACCGGAGTTCGCTGAAAGCGGCTATCAGGCAGTTGATAACCCGGATAACCCGACGAACAGCCTCCTGTATATCGCCGCGATCATCGCCATGACGGGGCTGATGCTCGCGGCGTTCCGCTACGACCTCGATCAAGGGATCCGGCTGCTGATCGTCGGCGTCTCCGCGTGGCTCTCGTGGTACGTCTTCTCTGCGGTCGTTTCGCAGCTCGCGGCCGCCGTGCCCGCGATCGCAGTCGGAGTCGCCCTGCTCGTGTACCCCGAGTGGTACGTGATCGACACCGCCGGGGTGTTGATGGGCGCGGGCGCGGCAGGGCTGTTCGGCATCTCGTTCGGGCTGTTGCCTGCCCTCCTGCTGTTGGCTTTCCTGGCGGTGTACGACGCGATCTCGGTGTACGGCACCGAGCACATGCTGTCGCTCGCGGAGGGCGTGATGGACCTGAACATCCCCGTGGTGCTCGTGATTCCGCTGTCGCTTTCGTACTCGCTTCTGGGGGAGCAGTCGGAGTCGGAGGGCGATGATACCGACGGCGACTCCGCGATCGACGACGGCGACCCTGATGCCAACTCGGACGACCTCGACAATCCCGACGAATCCGCAGACGAGGGCGCCGACGTCTCGGAACCGACCGACATCGAGGACCGCGACGCGTTCTTCATCGGGCTCGGCGACGCCGTGATCCCGACCGTGCTCGTGGCGAGCGCGGCGACGTTCTCGCCGGCCGCGGCCCTCGACATGCCGTTGATCGGGATCAACCTCCCCGCGCTGCTCGCGATGGTCGGCAGCCTCGCGGGGCTGTTGGTCCTGATGAGCTGGGTGATCAAGGGACGGCCGCACGCCGGGCTCCCGCTTTTAAATGGCGGCGCGATCGGCGGCTACCTGATCGGCTCCGTCGTCGCCGGGGTCCCGCTGATCGAGGCGGTCGGGCTGGCCGGGTTCTTATAGGTCAAATCGGGTGTCGCTATCGGCTTTTTATACGTAGTCGGCGACTCCACGGTGACGATCTCCAAAGCCCCAGCCGCTCGGTACTACGTGATCGATGACTCGCCAGCGGACACCTCCAAAGCCCCAGCCGCGACGACTCGCGCGCTTTGCTGCGCTCCTCGCTCGCGTTGCTCGCTGCGGTGCTTGCTGCAGCGTGCTTCGTCCTCGCGACTGCCCCTTTGAGTCCCACCCCGCACCGCAACCGCACAGCCTCACGCCTCCCCAGCCTCGCGGCTCCCTTCGTCGCCGGCGCTTCGCGCCCGATGGGCGCGAAGAGGCACGCAGGGCGAGAGCGAAGCTCTCGCTTGCAGCCGGCGGCAAAGCCGCCGGCGACGCCACCGCACCGCCCTTATAAACCGCCGCCGCGCCCTACTCGCCCGCGCCGTCGCGCTCGACGGCTATCCCGAGGTCGGCCATCGCATCGAAGAAGTTCGGGAAGGAGACGTCGACGTGCTCGCCGCCGCGGATCGTCGTGGTGCCCTCGGCGACGAGCGCGGCCACGGCGAGCGCCATCACGATCCGGTGGTCGGCGCGCCCGTCGACGCTCGCGCCCCGGAGGTCGCTCTCGGAACCGTGGACCGTCAGCGTGTCCGGCTCTTCGGTCGTCTTTGCGCCCAACTTCTCCAGCTCCTCGGCCATCGCCGAGACGCGATCCGTCTCCTTGTACCGGACGTGCTCGCAGTTCATGATTCGGGTGTCGCCGTCGGCGACCGCGCCGAGCGCGGCGATCGTGGGGAGCAGATCGGGCGTGTCACCCACGTCGACCTCGACGCCCGACAGCTCGGAGCGCCGGACGGTGATGACGCCGGCCTCGCGGTCCCACTCGATGTCGGCGCCCATGCGCTCGACGATTTCCACGATCGCGGAGTCGCCCTGCGCGCTCGGCACGGCGCCCTCGATCCGAACCGGCTCTCCCGGCTCGGCGGCGACCGCGCCGGCGGCGACCAGGTACGAGATCGAGGAGAAGTCGCCGGGAACGGTGTAGCTCCCGCCCGCGGGCGCGTACGACTGTCCACCGTCGACGACGAAGCCCGCCGCACCGGCCGCGCCGTCGAGCGCGTCGCCACCGTCGCCGACCGGCGTGGCCTCGATCCCGAAATCGTCGAGTAGTTCGAGCGTGATATCGACGTACGGGGCCGATTTGAGGGGCGTCGTCAGGTCGATTTCGACGCCCTCCTCGGTGACCGCGCCGGCCATCAACAGGGCGGTGACATACTGCGAGGACACGTTGCCGGGGATCGCGACTTCGCCGCCCGCGAGCGGTCCGCTCACGACGAGCGGCGCCTGTCCGTTCCCGCGGGTCGACTCCGCGCGCACGCCGAGGTCACCGAGCGCCTCCAGAAGGGGTCCCTGCGGGCGCGAGCGGAGGGATTCGTCCCCCGTCAACACCGTGGTCCCGTCCGCGAGCGCGGCCGCGGCGGTGACGAGCCGCATCGTCGTCCCGGAGTTCGCGCAGTCGATCACGTCGTCGGGAACGGCGGGTCGGCCATCGAATCCGTCGACGACGAGCGCGTCGGCGTCGTCGAAACGCTCTCCGGATTCCGGCTCGACCGCGCCGCCGAAGGCGGTCACGGCCCGGGCGGTCGCCTTCGTGTCGGCCGAGACGAGCGGGGAGCGCACGGTCGCGCCGTCGCTGTACCCCGCGGCCAGCAGCGCGCGGTGGGTGTAGCTCTTCGAGGGCGGCGCGCGAGTGGTACCCCGCACGGTCGAACTGGTGACGTTGACGTCCATACGTCCCCTGCCGTCCGCGACGACAAGTGGGTACCGGCCGCGGCACGATTCTGCGGGCGAGTTCGACGACGCGGCTTGGCGGGCGGATCCGCCGGCGGATCGCGACCCGGGCGCTCGCCGGACCCCGCCGGCGTACCCTTTATACCATCGGGAGCGCTACCGTCGCGTATGCCCCAGTGTGAGATGTGTGGCGCCGACGAGGCCTCGCTGACGACGACGAAGGTCGAAGGCGCCGAACTGGAGCTGTGTAGCTCGTGTACGGACTTCGGTACCGAGGTCCGCGACGAGTCCACCGGCTCCGGCGGCAGCAAGTACTCCACGAGTTCGAGTAGCGGGACGTCCTCCGGGTCGTCATCCGGCTCCTCGGGCGGATCGTCCGGATCGTCGGGTGGCTCGACGCGTCCGCGCGACATGTTCGACAACATGGACGAGATCGCCACCGACTACGACGACCGGATCCGCAACGCCCGCGAGTCCCGCGGGCTCAGCCAGGAAGAGCTGGCCGACCAGCTCAACGAGAAGGCGAGCCTCATCCGTAAGCTGGAGCGCGGCGACACGCTTCCCACCGACGATATCCAGCGGAAACTGGAGAGCGAACTCGACATCACTCTCGTCGAGGGCGAGTCGGCCGACGACGCCGACTGGGACAGCGGCGACGCCGGGACGATGACGCTCGGCGACGTGGTCAAGCGGAAAGACTGACCCGACAGAACCGCCGGAATCTCTCCCGTTCTCCTCCTGCTCTCGGTTGCCGTCGTTTCTTCTTCAACGTCACCCTGTCAGCGCCGTCCGGCGCTTCTCCACATCCCGACGAGCAGGACCGCGATCACCCCGAAGGCGACGAGCGAGAGGTTCGGGATCGTGAGCCCGAGCCCCGGGCTCTGCCACAGAACGGTCGCACACGGGCCACCAAGCGTACACTCCGTCATCGTCGCTTGAAGGTACGAGTGGTAGGCGGCGAGACTGAGCCCGAGCCCCACGAGCGGGAGCGCAGTCCGGAGGACCGCCGGTCGCTTCTCGACCGTCGCGACGCTGAACACCACGACGAGCGGGTACATGAGGATCCGCTGGTACCAACACAGATCACAGGGGGTGAGTCCGAGCCCGAGGCTGAACCAGAGACTCCCCGCGGTCGCGATCGTTGCGACGACTGTCGCAGCCGACAGCCAAACGGTCGTCTCCGAGGGCCGGGCTGTCACACTATCGCCCCACCGCCGTCCGTCTGTTCCGATCCGCCGTATCGCTCCCTCAGGTAGTCGATGATGTAATCGACCGTCTCGGGGTCGTAGCTCCAGAATCCGTAGAACTCGCCCGGCGCGCGTTCCTCGGCGAGCAGCGCGCACTTCGCGTCGTCGTACCCGCCGCCGTCGTACGCGACAAACCACGTTTCCCGAATTTCGGCGGTCTCGCCGACGTGAACGGTGTAGTGTTCAACATCGGGCGCATTGCCCTCGTCCGCGGCGTACGCGTGCACGTCGAGCCGCTCCTTCTCGCCGAGTAGGTCATAGGTGTCCGCTTCGCCGGTGAGCACGTCGAGCGTCTGGAACCCGGCGTGAAGCTCGCCGTTGCCGACTCGCCACGCGCGGTCCTCGATCTCGCGAGACGCGGCCACCATGTCTGCCCGCGAGTAGGAGGTAAACATCGTCTCGTCGAGGTGGTCCAACACCGGTTCCCCGACGCGCCCGCCGCTTGACGCTCCGTCTTCGGACGATCGGACTCCTGACCCACCGTCTCCCGACTCTCCGTCTCCGACCCCGCCCGGTCGCGGCAGTAGCTCGTCGACGGTCACGGCCGTGACGAATTCTTCGTCGCGCGCGAGCACGGCGAACGCCTCCGGACCGGCCGCGGTCCGTTCTTCGACGATCCGAACGTTGCGGTCGGCGAAGTGTTCCCGGAGCGCCTCAGCGTCCTCCTGATCGGCGTTAAAGACGGTCAACGTGGCCTCGTGAGCTTCCACGCCCGCGATGAGCTCGATGAGGGACATCCCTTATCGGGACCACAGTAGCGGGGTATAAGGTCGTTTCTGCTCTCAGCGGATCGTCGACGAAGCATGAAGCTATTTGCGCCGCGGACACCGAGTGTGGGTATGTTCATTCTGGTGAACCTCAAGGCGTACCCGTGCGACCCGATCGAAGTCGCGACCGCTGCCCGCGACGTCGCCGAAGCGTCCGGCGCCCGGATCGCGGTCTCGCCGCAGGCCGCCGACATCGCCCGCGTTGCCGACACCGGCGTCGAGACGTGGGCCCAGCACGTCTCGCCGAACGCCCACGGCTCTCACACCGGGTCGACGCTCGCCGAGGCCGTCGCCGACAACGGCGCGGAGGGGACCCTTATTAACCACTCCGAGAATCGCCTGAAGCTCGCCGACATCGACGGCTCCGTTCACGCGGCCGAGCGCACCGAACTGGAGACGATCGTCTGCGCGAACAACCCCGCGCAAGTCGGCGCAGCCGCCGCACTCGGTCCCGACGCGGTCGCTGTCGAGCCGCCGGAACTCATCGGCGGCGACGTCTCCGTCTCGACTGCCGACCCGGGGATCGTCGAGGACGCGGTCGCGGCCGCCGAGGCCGTCGATCCCGCCGTCGACGTGTTCTGCGGTGCCGGCGTCTCGACCGGCGACGACGTGGTCGCCGCCGGCGACCTCGGCGCCGCCGGCGTCCTGTTGGCCTCCGGCGTCGCGAAGGCCGACGACCCGAAGGCCGTGCTCGAAGACCTCGTCAGCGGGATCTGAGTGCGCACAGGTGGCGTTTGCGGACTTTCTTCGGCAGTCGACGCCCGACTCGTGGCACCTCGACGGCTGTCGGCTGCTGCGCTTGCGGATCGATATAAAAACATCGGTGAGACGCGTTCACACGATCGCGGAAATCGCATGACTGCGCCGGTATCTACTGCACGCCCGATTCGCGCCGTCTAGTAACCTTTAACCGACACAAGCCGGTACATTTGAGCAAGATGGCGAGCAACAAGATCCTCGGTATCGACCTCGGTACCACCAACTCCGCGTTCGCGGTGATGGAGGGCGACGAGCCCGAGATCATCGCCAATGCGGAAGGCGACCGGACCACTCCCTCGGTCGTCGCATTTGCCGACGACGGCGAGCGACTCGTCGGCAAGCCGGCGAAGAATCAGGCCGTCCAGAACCCCGACCGCACGATCCAGTCGATCAAGCGGCACATGGGTGAGGACGGCTACACCGTCGAGATCGGCGACGAAGAGTACACGCCGGAGCAGGTCTCGGCGATGATCCTCCAGAAGATCAAGCGCGACGCCGAAGAGTATCTCGGCGACGACGTCGAGAAGGCGGTCATCACCGTCCCCGCCTACTTCAACGACAAACAGCGGCAGGCGACCAAAGACGCCGGCGAGATCGCCGGCTTCGAGGTCGAGCGCATCGTCAACGAGCCGACCGCGGCCTCCATGGCGTACGGCCTCGACGACGAGTCCGACCAGACCGTCCTCGTGTACGACCTCGGAGGCGGTACCTTCGACGTATCAGTTCTCGATCTCGGCGGCGGCGTCTACGAGGTCGTCGCCACGAACGGGGACAACGACCTCGGCGGCGACGACTGGGACGAGGCGCTCATCGACCACCTCGCGAAGGAGTTCAAGAACAACCACGGCATCGACCTCCGCGAGGATCGGCAGGCGCTCCAGCGGCTGAAGGACGCTGCCGAGGAGGCGAAAATCGAACTGTCGAGCAAAAAGGAGACGACGGTTAACCTCCCGTTCATCACCGCGACCGACAGCGGCCCGGTCCACCTCGAACAGTCGATCACCCGCGCGACGTTCGAGAATCTCACGTCGGATCTCATCGAACGCACCGTCAACCCGACCGAGCAGGCGCTCTCGGACGCCGACTACTCCAAGTCGGACATCGACGAGGTCATCCTCGTCGGCGGCTCCACCCGGATGCCGCAGGTTCAGGAGCAGGTCGAAGCGCTCGTCGGACAGGAGCCGAAGAAGAACGTCAACCCCGACGAGGCGGTCGCGCTCGGCGCGGCGGTTCAGGGCGGCGTGCTCTCCGGCGACGTCGACGACATCGTCCTGCTGGACGTGACCCCGCTCTCGCTCGGGATTGAGGTGAAGGGCGGCCTCTTCGAGCGGCTCATCGAGAAGAACACCACGATCCCCACGGAGGAGTCGAAGGTGTTCACGACGGCCGCGGACAACCAGACCTCCGTCAACGTCCGCGTCTTCCAGGGCGAACGCGAGATCGCCGAGGAGAACGAGCTGCTCGGCGCGTTCCAGCTCTCCGGCATCCCGCCGGCGCCCGCCGGAACCCCCCAGATCGAGGTCTCCTTCAACATCGACGAGAACGGTATCGTCAACGTGGAGGCCGAGGATCAGGGCTCGGGCAACGCCGAGTCGATCACCATCGAGGGCGGTGTCGGCCTCTCCGACGAGGAGATCGATCAGATGCAGGAGGAAGCCGAAAAGCACAAAGAGGAGGATGAGGCCCGCCGCGAGCGGATCGAGGCCCGCAACGAGGCCGAGACGTCGATCCAGCGCGCCGAGACCCTCTTAGAGGAGAACGAGGAGGAGCTCGACGACGACGAGCTCGTCGCCGACATCGAGGCGGCCATCGAGGACGTCGAGGAGGTCCTCGAAGACGAGGACGCCGACACCGACGAGATCGAGTCTGCCACCGAAGCACTCACCGAGGAGCTGCAGGAGATCGGCAAACAGATGTACGAAGGACAGGCTGCACAGGCCGGTCCGGGCGGCGCGGGCGGTGCTGCCGGCGCCGGTCCCGGCGGAATGGGCGGCATGGGCGGCGCAGCCGGCCCCGGCGGTGCAGGCGGTGCGGGCCCCGGCGGTGCGGACGCCGACGACGAGGAGTACGTCGACGCCGACTTCGAGGACGTCGACGACGAAGACGACGCGTAACGCCGGTTCATCGGTCCCCGGATCAACATTCACAACCAATTTCACCGTAACGCATGAGCGATAACTTCTACGACGTCCTCGGGGTATCGCGGGACGCCAGCGAGGAGGAGATCAAGAAGGCGTACCGCAAGCAGGCCGCCGAACACCACCCGGACGTCAGCGACGACGACGACGCCGAGGAGCGGTTCAAGGCGATCCAGAAGGCCAAGGAGGTGCTCACCGACGAGCAGAAGCGACAGCAGTACGACCAGTTGGGTCACGACCGCTTCACCGAGGCCGACAAGCGCGGCGCGACCGGCGGGGGCGGCCCCGGCGGCGCCGGTGGTCCCTTCGGCGGCGCGGGGGGTGCCGGCGGCGCCGGCGGCTTCGAGGACATCTTCAACCAATTCTTCGGCGGTGGCGGCGGCCGCGGCGGTGGCGGCGGCAACCGACCGCGTCAGGGACAGGACCTCCGCACCGGGCTCACGATCGACTTAGAGGAGGCGTTCGAGGGCGCGACCAAGGAGGTCACACTCACGCGACCGACCCAATGCGACACCTGCGACGGCGCGGGCCACCCGCCCGACGCCGACGTGGAGACCTGTTCGCAGTGTAACGGGCGCGGACAGGTCCAGCAGGTCCAGCAGACGCCGCTCGGCCGCGTCCAGCAGACCTCGACGTGTCCCCGGTGTGAAGGATCTGGCGAGCTGTACAGCGAGGACTGCGCCGACTGCGGCGGCGACGGCGTCGTCCGCGAGGAGGCGACCCTCTCGGTCGAGATTCCGGCGGGGATCCGCTCGGGACAGAGCCTCCGGATGGAACGCGAGGGCGCACCGGGCGAGAATGGCGGCCCCAACGGCGACCTGCTGATCGAGGTCGACGTCGACGTCGGCGACCGGTTCGAGCGCGACGGCGACGACCTCCGGGTGAACGAGGCCGTCTCCTTCCCGCAGGCCGTCTTCGGCGACACGATCGAGGTCGAGACGGTCGACGGCAGCGTCGAGATGGACGTGCCGACCGGGACTCAGAGCGGCGAGACGTTCCGTCTCAAGGGGAAGGGAATGCCCCGCCTGCGCCGGCGCGGGCGCGGCGACCTCTACGTGAAAGTGGGCGTCGTGATTCCCGACTCGCTCAACGAGGAGCAGCGCGAGGCGCTGGAGGCGTTCGCCGAGGCCGGCGGCGAAGACGTCGATGTCGGCGGCGGGTTCTTCAAGAAGCTGAAGAGTTCCTTCTAGCGCCCGATCTCTTCGACCCCTAGCTTTTCTTACACGCGTTGCGTAGCACAGAGTATGGGCTACGACGCGACCGCCTACGACGACGTCGAACCGCGCGCTCCCGGCATGTACTTCCTCCGCGACGCGCTGAACTGCGAGGGGCTCGGAGTCACCGTCGTCGAAGCCGACGACGGCTGGGAGGGGATGGAACACGACCACGCCGAGGACGGTCAAGAGGAGGTGTACGTGCTACTCCACGGCGCGGCAACGCTGACCGTCGACGGTGACACCGTCGAACTCGCCCCCGGCGATGCGGTCCGGGTCGACGCTGACTCTACTCGCGATCTGGCCTTCTCCGCGGACGGCTCGAAGATGGTCATCGCTGGCGCGCCCTGAGCCGCGCTCCGGTTCCCGGCTCTCGGTCGCGACTCCCGAGAACGCCTCCGCGTTTTTAAGTCTCGCCCGCCCCGAGCCCCGCGTATGGACGTCGTCGGCGACTTGCTCGCTCGGGACCGGCGGAGCCGCGACATCGCACTCGTCACGGCCGACGGGCGCGAGCGCACGTATCGCGACCTGATTACCAACGCGTACAAGGCCGCCAACGTGTTGCGCTACCTCGGTGCCCGTGAGGGGTCGACCGTCGCCGTCGAGCCGACGCCGGGGCTCCACACGACGCTCGCCTTTTTAGGCGCCGCTGGGCTCGGCGCTCCGGTCCGGTTCGATCCCGTGGCGGGGATCGAACAGGGCGATCGCGTGGTCCTCGTCGCCGTCGCAGACGAATCGACGACGGAACCGGCGCCCGGGACAAACCTCGCCACCTTCGGCGGGCCGCCGAACCGTCCCGAGACGACCCACTGGGAACAGGAGTTGTGGAGCGAGAACCCGGGGATGCCGCCGAGCACGGTCGGCCCGGCGGATCCGCTCGTTCGCGGCGCCGACGGCGACGTCTCCCACGGCGGTGCGCTCGATGCGGCCGCAACCGTCGTCGACGAGTACGGCGTCGACTCCGAGACGCGGATCGTGTTGCGCACGAGCCTCGCAGATCCGCGCGCGCTCTCCGCCGCCGTGCTCGCGCCGCTGTCCGTGGGCGGAACCACCGTGCTCGCGGACGCCAAAAGCGACGGACACGGCGACGACAGCGCGCGGGGTGACCTCGCGGTGGTCGCGGACGACACGACCGACGCCGTTCCCGAACCGAAGACGATGGCGCTCTCGGAGATCGTCGTCCGCTGACCCGGCGACGGGGCGCGGTCCCGGCGTCAGCCGTCGATCGGACTCGCCGCGACCACATGCTCCGACTCGTGGCGGAGACACGCCGATTCGTGTCCCTCAGCGTGAACGGTTCGCTCCGGAGTCGTCTCCGCGCACGGGGTACTGAACCGATCCGAGAGCAGCTCTGCCGCCTCCTCGTCGTCGCGAGCGAGGAGTCGGTCGATCACCTCCCGGAGGGTATCTTCGATCTCGGGATCGTCGAGCCGTTCACCGATGTCGAACTCTTTGCGGAGCTGTTCTCTCACATCGTTGTCGCTCGCCGCACCCCCCTCGACGACGATGTTCTCCCGGATGCTCTCGACATCGACCTGACCGGCGGCGACGCGATCGCGGAAGTTCAGTATCCCGCGCCAGTCGGACTGGTCGATGTCGATCCCCTCCGGCTGGATGACGCGGTGACACCGCGTGTGGAACCGGCAGCCGCTCGGCGGATTCGTCGGGCTCGGTACCGTGCCGGTGAGTTCGATCCCGCCGACGCTCGACCGCGGATCCGGCGTCGGGATCGACGACAGCAACGCCTCGGTGTAGGGGTGTTGCGGGTCGGCGAAGATCTCGTCGGTCGGCCCGACCTCGACAATTTCACCGAGGTACATCACCGCGACACGGTCACAGATCCGGCGGATCACGGACATATCGTGGCTGATGAACAACATCGAGAGGTCGAACTCCGCTTGGAGGTCGTCGATGAGCGAGAGGATCTCCGCTTGGATCGACACGTCGAGCGCCGAGACGGGCTCGTCGGCGATGATGAGATCCGGGTTCAACACGAGTGCCCGGGCCAGCGCGATCCGCTGTTTCTGGCCGCCGGAGAACTCGTGGGGGTATCGGTCGTAATCCACCGCGGAGAGCCCGACGCGTTCGAGCAGGTCCTCGACGATCGCCCGCCGCCGGTGACGGTCCGACATTCCGTGGATCTCGAGCATCTCCGCGACCGCGCTGCCGACCGTCATCCGCGGGTCGAAGCTCGACGCCGGATCTTGGAAGATCATCTGGGCCCCGCGGCGGAATCGCTTGAGCTCCGCGTCGGAAAACTTGGTCACGTCGTTCGGGTGGGTGCCATCCGGGTTGCGGGTCGCACCGCCCCGGCCGTTTCCGTTGAACACGACCTCGCCGGCAGTCGGCTCCTCCAAGCGGATGACGGAACTCGCGGCGGTTGACTTCCCGCAGCCGGACTCGCCGACCAGCCCCAGCGTCTCGCCGGACGCGATGTCGAAGCTGATCCCGTCGACCGCCTTCGCGGCGCCGACCTGCCGGTTGAAGATCCCCTTCCGGAGCGGATAGTGTTTCTTCAGATCCCGGACCGAGAGTATCGGCTCGTCAGTCATCTGCCGAGCTCACCTCGTTCGAGCCCTGCTCGGCGCCCGGGGTGTTCTCGCGGAGCATGGACGGATCGCGACCGTCGCGGTAGTGGATACAGGAGACTCGCTGACTGGGACTCACCTCACACTCCTCGGGCTGTCCGCCGGTCCGACACGCCTGCTCCGCGTACGAACACCGCGGCGCGAACCGACAGCCATCCGGCGGGTCGTGTGGGCTCGGCAGCGTGCCGGGTATCCCGCCCTCGTTCCCGCCGATCTCCGGGACGCAGTTCAGCAGCTGCTGGGTGTACGGGTGCGCCGGATGCTCGAAGATGTCGAGCACCCCACCGCGCTCCATCACCTTCCCGGCGTACATCACCACGATTCGGTCGGCGATCTGCGCGACCACTCCGAGATCGTGGGTCACAAAGAGGATCCCCATGTCGAACTCGTCTTGGAGCTCGTCGAGCAGCTTGAGTATCTGCGCTTGCACCGTCACGTCGAGCGCCGTCGTCGGCTCGTCGGCGATCAGCAGGTCGGGATCGCCCACGAGCGCCATCGCGATCATCACGCGCTGTTTCTGGCCGCCGGAGAACTCGTGGGGATAATCGTCGAAGCGTGCGCTCGCGTTGGCGATCCCGACCCGGTCGAGTAGGTCGACGGCCCGTGCCCGCGCCGCTTCGTCCGAAACGTCTTGGTGGATCTGGAGCGCCTCGGCGATCTGCCACCCCACGGTGTAACAGTGGTTCATCGCCTCCTGTGGGTTCTGGAAGATGTGCGCGATCCCGTTTCCGCGGATCTGACGGAGCTCTTCGTCGGACATCGCCATCAGGTCGCGACCCTTGAACCGGACCGTTCCCTCGACGCGGCCCGGCGGCTCCTTGACGATCCGTGTGATCGACTCGGTCGCGACGGTCTTTCCGGAGCCCGACTCCCCGACGATACAGACGGTCTCCCCCTCGTCGACGACGAAGTCGACGCCGTCGACGGCCGTGAGGTCTCCGTTGTCGGTGCTGAACGTCGTCGTGAGGTCTTCGACCTCGAGCAGTGGGGTAGACATTATGCGCTCTCCGCCTCCGCTTCGGGGTTTAAGGCGTCTAGCAGCGCGTCACCGAGGAAGTTGAACGCCAGAATGGTCAAGAACAGCACGATACCGGGCACCAAGACGATCCACGGCGCGAACGAGAGATCGCTCCGGCCGGCCGAGATGAGCTGGCCCCACGAGGGGATCGTGGAATCGCCGAGCCCGAGGAACGCGAGCTGCGCCTCGGCGAGCAGGAATCCCGGAATGAGCAGCGTGAGCTGCGTGATGATGCTGCTGGCCGCGTTTGGAACGACGTGGCGTCTCACGACGCGATAGGTGCTCGCGCCGCTGATCCGGTTCGCCTTGATGAACTCCTCTTCGGAGATCGACAGCGACTTGCTGCGGACGTACCGCGCGGTGCCGCCCCACGCGAACGCCGCGAAGACGAGGATGAACATCCCGAGCCCGGCGCCGTAGATGTAGAGGATGAGCAGGAACATCAAAAGCGTCGGGAACGAGAGCACGATGTCGACGAACCGCATCATCAACTCGTCGGCCCAGCCGCCGGCGTACGCGCTGACCGTCCCGAAGGTGATGCCGATCGAGGCCACGATCGTCGTCGTGATGAAGCCGATCTGCATGCTGATCGTCATCCCGTGAACGATCCCCGCGAAGATATCTTTCCCGCCGGCCGTCGTGCCGAGGGGGTGTTGCCACGTCCCGTGACACTGGCCGGTAGCTATCTCGCCGACGCACGTCGAGACGTACGACTGATCGATCGAGAGGAAGACGGGGGGCTGGTAGCCGGTGAGGATGCTCTGTTCGGGTGCACTGATGAAGAACGGCCCGACGATCCCTCCGACGAACACGATCGCGAGCCAGCCGAGGCTCACGACCGCCGGCCGGTTGCGCTTGAACTCTCGCCAGTAGTACTTCGTCCGCCGCGGGTTCTGGAACAGCGGCAAGACGATGTAGAACGCGAACAGCAGCAACGTGAAGATGAACAGGTAATCGACGGTCCCAATGTCCCATTCCAGACCGATGGGCTCGAGCGTCGGCGTCCGTTCGTCGAGGATCTGCCAGTCAGACAGCGCGACCAACAGGAGCGGAACCGCAGTGGCGAGCATGCCGATGCTGTTGATCGACAGGTCGAACCACCGCGACCGTGAGATGTTGTTCCAGTCGACCTGATCGAATCGTTCCGGTTTCTGTGTTGCCATGTCTGTGTCCTCAAGTTATCTGTCGTCGAAGCTGATCCGCGGATCGAGCACCGTGAACACGAGGTCCTCCAAGAGGTTCCCGATCACGGCGATAAACGTGAACGCCAGCGTCGAGCCCAACAGGAGGTTCGTGTCCTGCGCGATCAGTGCGTTGTACGTCACTCGGCCGATCCCGGGGATGCCGAACACGACCTCTACGAGCAGCGACGACCCGAGGAACAGCGCCAGCAGCTGTCCGACGAGGGTCGTCGACAGCGGCACGAGCGTCGGCCGCATGACGTGGTACGCGTACGCGCGCAGCGGCGAGACGCCCTTGGCCTTCGCCGTCTTCATGAACTCGGCGTTCTGGAACTCCGCCGACTCGTTGCGCGACACGCGCATGACCGCGCCGATCGATCCGGTGACCAGCACGAACACCGGTACCGACAGCTGCACGGCGTTCTGTACGCTGAACACCGACACGTCCGTGTTGTACACGATCGGGATAACCTCCAGCCAGACGCCGAAGATCAAAAGCAGGATGATCCCGAAAAAGAAGTTCGGGATGGCGTACCCGAAGAACGCGAACCCGGTCGCGGCGTGGTCCTTCCAAGAGTACATGTTCGCCGCGGAGTAGACGCCGACTACCGGACCGATCAGGACCGTCAGAATCGTCCACGGCACGGAGTACTGTGCGGTGTAGTAGAGCCCCTCGCCCAGCGCCTGCGTCACGGGCTGACTTCGGCTCCGAGACCAGCCCCAGTCGAGCGTGTAGACGCCTTCGATGAAGTCCATGTACCGAACGTACAGAGGCTGATCGAGCCCGCGGAGTTCGCGCGCTCGCTCGGCGGCCGCGGCCGGGTCGCCGCCCTGTAGCGCGGCCTGCGTCGCCGCCTCTTGGACCGCCGGATTCGGCGCGGCGGAGACGAGGAAGAACGTGATCGTCGTGATGATGAGCGATACCACTCCGGCCCAGAGAACGCGAGCGGTAACGTATCTTCCAAATCCCATGTGATATGTGTGATAACGTGAGAGAGGCGACAGTGGACGCTACTCGTCGCCCGGGTAGAACTCGGACCAGCGGGGCTGCCAGGTGAAGTGCGTCGATGCGAGCCCGCGGTAGACGCCATCGATGAGCTGCTGTTTGCTGACCGCCGCCGCCACCGCCTGCCGGAACTCGGTGATCTGAAACAGGTTCCCCGGCCCGCTCTGCCAGCCGTTATCGCGCTGGTTCACGGAGATGATCATGTTGTACGGTGTGGGGATCTTTCGCACAGTCACATTTTCGTCTTCGTCGTACGACTCGAACTGCTCCGGCGGGATCGCCGCGGAGTCGGCCTCCCCGGTCTCTAACGCGCCGAGTCGGGACGCTTGCTCCTCGACGACGCTGATCGAGGCCTCCTCGAACAGCGGCCCCTCAGAGAACAGGTCCGGCCCCTCGTTGATGTCGCGGAGGTAGTACTCGTCGTTACGGGTGTATTGAGTCCCGGAACCGCGATTCCACTCGTCGAGCGTGAACGCGCCGAGATTCCCGGTGAACTGGAGTTCGAGCAGTTCCTCGTCCTGTTCGAGCCCGTCGACGTCCTCCTCCTCAACGTACGGCTCGACGAGGTCGCGCGGGATCGGGTACAGCAGCGGGTCGTACGTCTCGGGCCACAGGAGATTGGCGGTTTCGAGGGTGGCCTGGAACTCGAACTCGCCGGTCTGTTCGACCTCGACGCCGTCCCAGCTGGCCGACGCCGCCGTATTCGCCCACTCGCTCTGGTGGAGCTCCTGAATCAGGTAGACGAAGTCCTCCGCCGTGACCTGTCCGTACGGCTCGCTGAACTGGAGGTTCTCGCGGACCTCGAACGTCCACACCTTGCCGTCCTCGGTGGACATGTCGTACAGGAGCGGGAAGTACTCCTGATTCTCGTCGAAGGTGTACCCCTGATCGAGTGCGCGAGCGATCGCGTTCCCAGCGCCGTTTTCGGTATTGTACAGCGGGTTCAAAGTCGTGAACCCGGCCGACGTGACGGTGTCGTAGGAACCGGAGACGCTCGGGTCGTTGAAGTGCCACGCGGGCAGGTCCCAGCCGTTCGAGAAGTTCTCGATGGGGCCGTTCAGGTCGGGGTTGTAGCCGACCAGATCGTCGCTGAAAAGCAGCGTGATGTACGGCTGCTCTTGGGCGAGGTTCTCGAAGATCTCGACAAACGATTCGCGAAGCTCGTCGCGGCTCGTCGCCTGTCGGGCCTCCTCGAACAGCCCGGTGGCGTCGAACTCGGGGTAGTAGCCAACGGGGTTATAAAAGGAGTTGGGGCCGTCGAAGAACACCTCGTTCGTCAGCGGGTTGAGCGGGTAGGTGTTCAGCCCGAACACGATCGACATGTCCCACGGCTCGTTGCTCGTGACCGACTGCGGGCCGGGGTTCTGCGGCGTCGGGTTCGCCCACTCGACATCCTCGCCGTTGACCGTATCGGTGCCACCCTGCGGCTCGGCGGTCCAGTACTCGTTGTTGAACCGGGTACCATCGATCGCCTCAACGACGACGTTGATGCCGAGATTGTTGCCGAGCTCCTGGGCGATGAATTCGGCGGTGAGCTGTGAGGTCTCCTGTCCCGCGCTGTGATAGATATCGATTTCGACCTGATCGCCCTCGGGGGTGATCAGATCGCCGCCGTCGAAGCTGTAGTCGTACTCGGACTGCTCGAATGCCTGCCGCGCGAGGTTGCGAGCGACTTCCTCGCCGTACAGGTCATCGACGCCGAACTGTGG
The DNA here is from genome assembly GCF_000022205.1 of Halorubrum lacusprofundi ATCC 49239. NCBI lineage: Archaea > Methanobacteriati > Methanobacteriota > Halobacteria > Halobacteriales > Haloferacaceae > Halorubrum > Halorubrum lacusprofundi. The sequence continues at coordinate 690,704 of NC_012029.1, read as the reverse complement.
GAAATTGCCGACTTCAACGCTGTTGCCGCCGTCGCTGCCGTCGCTTCCGTCACTTCCGTCGCTGCCGTCGCTTCCATTTCCGCCGTCGCTGCCGTCGCTTCCGTCTCCGCCGTCCCCCTCGTTTCCGGAACAGCCGGCCAGCGTCGCGACGCCGGCGATGCCGAGTGCGGAGAGCCATTGCCGCCGACCGATGTGGCGGCTGTTGTCGTCGGTTCCGTCAGTGTGTCGACGTAACATACCATCATGCAACAAGTGGGTATACAAAAAACTTCAGATATTCGAACATCTTCGGTGACATGACTGACAGACGGATCCCAAAACCCCTAACCCATCGCGTCAAACGGAGTGTATGACCGAAATTCATCCCGATCAGCGCGTCGCGGTGCTTGCCGACTCACAGAACCTGTATCACTCCGCACAGAGCGTTTACTCCCGGAATATCGACTATTCGGGGCTGCTTGAGGAGGCGGTTAACGACCGATCGCTTGTCCGGGCCATCGCATACGTGATCCGAGCGGACTCCCCCGAGGAAGAGAGCTTCTTCGAGGCGCTGCGCGACATCGGCTTCGAGACGAAGATTAAGGAGATCAAAACGTTCGCTGACGGCTCGAAGAAGGCCGACTGGGACCTCGGGATGAGCCTCGACGCCGTCTCGCTCGCGAGTCACGTCGACACGGTCGTGATCTGCACCGGCGACGGCGACTTTGCCCGGCTCTGCTCGCATCTCCGTCACGAGGGTGTTCGGGTTGAGGCGATGGGGTTCGGCAACTCCGCCGCCGACGAGCTGATCGACGCCGCCGACGACTTCGTCGACCTCGCGGAACACGAGGAGACGTTCCTTCTCTAGACGGCGTCATCAGCTGCCGTCGCACCCGCGTCACCGAGTAGCGCCGCGATCGACCGTTCGACGGTCTTCGCGGCCGCCTCCACCTCTCGGACCCGGACGTACTCCCGCTCGGCGTGCGCGACCGCCCCAGCGTTGTCAGCGAGGTCACCGGGGCCGAACACCACCGTCGGCGCGGGCGCGAAGTACGACGCCTCCGTCGCCGCGCCGAAGGGACGAACAGCGCCGCCGCGGTCGGCCAGGATTCCGGTCGAGTCGGCCGCGATCCGGGCCGCGTTCGCGACCGCTCCCACCAGTTCGTGGTCCGGGTCCGTCGAGAACGCCTCGAAGAACGGCGACTCGCGGTCCGTCAGCGCGACCGCGACGCCGATGTCCTTCGGTGTCGACTCCCGAACGGCGTCCGCAAGCGACGATCGGAACCCCTCCGCTGTCTCCGGGGGGACACTCCGTCGATCGGCGGTGATCTCACAGTCCGCGGGCACCTGATTCGTTGCGCCGCCGCCCTCGATGACGGTCGGCGTGAGCTTCGGCGGGCCGAGCTGCGGGTGTTCGTCGGCGCCGTCGTCGAAGGTCCGGATCGCCGCGAGCGCGCCCTCGGCGGCCGCGACTGCGTTCGCTCCCGCGAACTCCGCGGCGTGGGCGGCGGTTCCCGACAGCTCCACGGTCCCCTGAAACCGCCCCTTTGCGGCGGTGCAGGCGTCGAGACTCGTCGGCTCACCGACCAGGAACAGGTCGCCGTTGAGCCGGTCTTCGGTCCCGGGCGAGCGCCCGGTGAGCGCTGCCGCACCGAGCGACAGCGACTCCTCGTCCGGGGTGAGCGCCAGCGTGATCCGCCCGCGTTCCGGATCGGCCGCGAGGAATCCCGAGAGAAGCGCCGCGAGCGGTCCCTTCGCGTCGCAGGCGCCGCGGCCGCGGATCACGTCACCGGGACCGTCGTCGGAGACGGAGTCAGCCCGCTCGTCCTCGTGCGCCTCGCCCCGCTCGAACGGGACGTGCGGCGTCACCGTGTCGAGATGGGTGTTCAACACGAGATGCGGCCCCTCGCCGGGCGCGTCCGAGTACTTCTTCGCGAGCACGCACCCGCCCGCGACGACCTCACTTTCGGCCCCGAACTGGTCGAGCGTTTCGACGACGAACTCGCGCATCTCGTCGACTGACTCGTGAGAGGGGGTCTGAACCGCCTGCTCCAAGAACGAGACCGAGTCGAACGCCGCCCCGCTCATCGCGGGTCGGCCGGGAGCGTCCCCTCGTACTCGCGGGCGACGGGACCGGTCAGGGTCGCGTGGCCGCGGTCCGGTACCGTAACTTCGAGGTCGCCGCCCGGCGGCCGGCTGACGGCCGATTCGCCGTCGATCAGGCCGAGTCGTCGCGCGGCCGCGACGACCGCGACCGCGCCGGTACCACAAGAGCGGGTCTCGCCCTCGACGCCGCGCTCGAAGGTGCGCTGGTCGATGAGGGCGGGACCGTCACCACTTCCGTCGTCGACGACGCTCGCGAGGTTTACGTTCGCGCCCTCGGGGAACACGTCGGCGTGACGGACGGGAGGCGCGACCGCGTCGAGATCGACCGAGTCGATCCCGTCGGGGTCGCTGCGACCGCCGTCGACGAACGCCACCGCGTGCGGGACCCCGGTGTTGACGGCGGTAACGGTTAGCCCCTCGACCGGCTCGTCGATCAGCGGCTCGTCACGGGCGAGGGGGACGCGCGCAGGGTCGAACGTCGGCTCGCCCATTTCGATGGTGGCCGCGGTCGCGTCCGCGTTCACGGAGGCGCGTCGGGTACCGGCCTGCGTGTCGATCATGAACTCGCGGTCGCCCGTCCGGTCGTGGGCCCACAGCGCGACGACGCGCGCGCCGTTGCCGCACATTGTCGCCGTGGAGCCGTCGGGCTGGACCAGCGTCATCACGACGCGGGTGGGGTTGAACCGCTCCTCGACGCTGAGAAAGAGGACGCCGTCGGCGCCGCGTCGGCCGGTGGATTCCTCATTTCTCTCGGCGTCGAAATCCCCCCCGTCGACACCAGTCTCGCGGTCACAGTGGGTGCGCGCGAAGGCCGCGCGGTCGCCGACGACCTCAGCGTCCGCGTCGACGACGAGGAAGTCGTTCCCCGTACCGTGGTACTTCTCGAACGGGACGGCGTGGGTGCTCATCGGCCCGCCTCCGTTCGGTCGGCTCGGTTCCGGTTCGCGTCCCGCTCGACCGTCGTCAGGTCGTCGAGTGTCTCCCGGCGGCGGACGATCGCTGCAGTCCCGTCGTCGAGTGCGACCTCCGGCGGCCGCGGTCGTGAGTTGTATTGGGTTGCCATTTCGTATCCGTACGCGCCCGCGATCCCGACCGCGAGGAGGTCCCCGCGTACCGGGTCGGCGAGCGCTCGGTCTGTACAGAGCGTATCGCCGGTCTCACAGATAGGTCCGGCGACCGTGACAGGGGTTGCCGACCGGTCGTCGATGGCGGGGGCATCGCTCCCGTCGCTCTCTCGCCCGCCCCCGAGGTTCCGGATCGGGTGGTAGGCGTCGTACATCGCCGGGCGCAGCAGGTCCGTCATCCCGGCGTCGACGCCGACGACGCGCTCGTCCGGCGTTGGCTTCACGGTGTTGACGCGCGTCAGGAGGACGCCCGCGTCGGCGACGACGTACCGCCCGGGCTCGATCGCGAGATCGACACCCGCAGGGAGCGGCGCGACCGCCTCCCGCGTCGCCTCGGCGACCGCCGGTAGGTCGAGCGCCGGCGCGTCCTCTTTATAAGGGACGCCGAAGCCGCCGCCGACATCGACGTACTCGATGTCGACGGGGGCCACGCCGCCCTCGTCCGGGTCGGTCAGATCCCGCGCCAGTCCGCCCATCCGTGTCACCATCTCGCGGTGGCTGTCGAGCTGGTCCGGGTCGATCCCGGAGCCAGCGTGCGCGTGGATTCCGACCACGTCGAAGCGCTCGGCCGCGTCTCGCGTTGCCTCGGCGGCCCGGTCGTATGGGATCCCGAACTTCGCCGCGCCGCCGGTCCGGACCTTCTCGTGGTGGCCCGCGCCGACGCCGGGGTTCACTCGGACGCAGACCCGCCCGTCGTAGCCTCGCTCGGCCAGCCGGTCGAGGGTGTCGACCGCGCCGACAGTGATCGTGAGGTCCGGCTCCGCCTCGGCGACGCCGACGACGTAATCGAGGTCGCGGGCGGGCGGGTTGACCGCGGTGTAGTGGAGGCGATCGCCGCCGAAGCCGGCTGCGAGCGCGCGGTCCACCTCGCCGGCAGAGGCACACTCGGCGTCGAGGCCCGCCTCGCGGACGGCCTCCAGCACGGCCCGACCGGTGTGGGCCTTCACCGCGTACCGCACGTCGGCGTCCGGAAAGGCCTCGCGCAGGCGCTCGCTGTTCTCGCGGACGCGGTCGAGGTCCTGCACGTAGAGGGGGGTGCCGTGTTCGACCGCGAGGCCAGCGAGACGGTCGGCGTCCCAGTCGCTCACGCGCCGGACCGAGGGACTCAGAGGGGATTCAGCGGCCGCGTCGTTGTCGCTCATTCCCGGAGCGCGTCCTCTCGCTGCGTCGCCTCCAGCGTCTCCTCCTCGACGTGAGTCGCGACGACCGCGGGCTTGTACGCGCCGCCCTCGAAGAGGTCGTGGTCGCCGACCGACGACTCGACCATCCGGGTGAACGCCCGGCGCTCGGCCGGGAGGTGGCCGTAGATGACCTCCTCCTCGACGAGATCGTAGACGGGGATTCGGGGGGTAAGCAGGGTGTTCTCGCCGACGATCGAGTTCTCGCCGACGCGGAACCCGCTCGTGACTCGACAGCCGGCGCCGAGCGAGACGCCGTCCTCAACGATCACCGGCGCGTCCTCGACCGGTTCGAGGACGCCGCCGATCAGCGTGTTGGCGCCGAGCTTGACGTTCTCGCCGAGTTGGGCGCAGGAGCCGACCGTGTCACACGAGTCGACGAGCGTGCCGTCGCCGACGTACGCCCCCATGTTGACGAACGAGGGGCTCATCATGATGCAGTCGCTGCCGAGGTACGCGCCCCGGCGGATCGCGGTGCCGTCCGGCGTGTTTCGGGTGCCGCGCTCGCCGAGGTCGGCGGTATCGCGCAGCGGGAGTACGTCGTGGTAGGTCACGCCGCCGTACTCGCGGGCCTCGGTCTCGCGCAGGCCGAAGTTCAGCAGAATGCCGCGCTTGACCCACTCGTTGGCCTCCCACGTGGTTACGTCGTCGCCGGTCTTCTCGGCGGCGCGGACCTCGCCGGCCTCCAGCGCGGCGAGGAACTCGTCGACGACGGCGGCGTCCTCGGCCGTCGCGTCGGCGGCGGTCAGCCCGTCCTGATAGCGGTCCCACAGATCGGATACGTCGGCTTCAAGCGTCATTGGATGGTGTATAGATGAGTGTCGGTATTTATTCGTCGATGTGCGTATGTCCGGTAATTATTCTCCGGCGCCGCCGGCGTCCAGCACGTCGCCGAACGCGTACCAGCCGGGCTCGCGGTCGGCGAGCCAGTCGGCGGCGTCGAGCGCCCCCTCGGCGAACACGCCGCGGTCGCCGGCGCGGTGAGTGAGCTCGACCGCCTCGCGATTGCCGGCGAACAGCACCTCGTGCTCGCCGGTCACGTCGCCCGCGCGTCGGGCGTGGACGCCGATCTCGTTCGACTCGCGCGGCGCGTCGCCCTCGCGCCCGTGGACGCGCTCGTCGAGGTCGTCGCGGACAGACTCCACGTCGTCGAGGATCGACTTCGCGGTGCCCGAGGGGGCGTCGCGCTTGGCGTTGTGGTGCGTCTCCGTCAGCTCCACGTCGTAACCGGGGAGCGCGGCGGCGGCCTCGCGGACCGCGCGCCGGAGCGCGGCGACGCCGCGCGCGAAGTTCGACGCCTTGAGCACGGGTACCGCCTTGCTTGCGGCCCGGAGGCCGTCGAGCTGCGCGTCCGCGAACCCGGTTGTCCCCGTGACCATCGCCACGCCCGCGTCCGCACAGATCTCGGCGTACGCGACCGCCGATTCGGGACCGGTGAAGTCGACGAGCGCGTCGGGTTCCGCGGCCGCGAGCAGCTCGTCGAGGCGGTCGGCGTCCTCGACTGCGACCCCCGCCACGGGGTCGGTCGGGGTGCGGTTGACCGCGACTGAAACGGCGACGCCCTCGCGGTCGGCGGCGGCCGAGATCACTTCACGGCCCATCCGACCGCCGGCGCCGGTGACGGCGATAGACAAGGAGTCGCCGCTCATTCGGCGTCCCCCGCCGTGGGCTCGACAGCCTCCGGATCGACGGCTCCGGGCGCGCCCCCGTCGTACTCGGCCAGCAGCTCTTGGAGGATCTCGCGCCGGTCCTCGGAGAGCCGACTGAGCGGCGAGCGCACGCTCGGGCCGCCCCGCCCGCGGATGTGCATCGCCTCCTTCACCGGGATCGGATTCGTCTCGGCGAACAGTTCGCGGACGAGCGGCGAGAGCTCGTGGTGGAGCGCCCGCGCGCGGTCGTAATCGCCCGAGAGCGCGGCGCCGACCATCGCGCAGGAGCGTTCCGGCTCGACGTTGCCGACGACGCTGATGGTGCCGGTGCCGCCGATCGAGAGCACGGGCAGGGTGAGCCCGTCGTCGCCGGAGAGCACGGAGAACTCCTCGTCGCGGGTGCGCTCTATCACCTCGCTGATGAGGTTGAGGTCGCCGGAGGCAGCCTTGTACCCCTGGATGTTCGGGTGTTCGGCGAGCTCGACGGTCACGTCGATGGGGATCGATTGGCCCGTCCGGCTCGGGACGTTGTAGACGATCTGCGGGAGATCGACTTCGTCGGCGATCGTCCGGTAGTGCTCCAGAAAGCCCTGCGGTTCGGGCTTGTTGTAGTACGGGGAGATGAGGAGGAGGCCGTCGGCCCCCGCATCGGCGGCGCGCTCGGACAGCGAGAGCGCCTCGGCGGTGTTGTTCGACCCGGTTCCGGCGACCACCGGCACGTCTTCGAGGGCGTCGCGGACCGTCTCGATCACGTCGACGTGCTCGTCGTGGCTCATTGTCGCCGACTCGCCGGTGGAGCCGACGGGGACCACGCCGTCGACGCCGGCGCGTTCGAGGTAGCGGGC